>JBHELX010000004.1:0-108027 GCA_046262875.1 Gemmatimonadaceae bacterium
ACTCTGCGCCGTCTCTGTTGCTTACCGTTGCGGCAGCCGAATCGCTCGGCGCCGGGGTCTATCTCTCAGTCATTCCTGCAATGCGTGAAGAATGGTTCGCGCTGCTTGTTGAGTTGACACGCGACGGTGAAGTTGTTGCGCGTGGTGAGGCGCTCATTGTTGCTGATGCGAAGCTGGCTGAGGCAGCGCGCCGTGTCGATGCGCGGCCGATTGGACCGGGGCAAGAGCTGGATTTTCGCCCGCACGCGCGAGGCGTTGCGCGTCTGTTGAATCTTATTGTCGATGGAGGATCGGTCGCAATCGAGACGTGGGAGCCGGATTATGGCCGACTTGCAGAAGCGCAGGTGAGATGGGAGGCCGCGCACGGACGTCCGCTTGGAGCGAGCGCGTGAGTCCGATCACGAATAGAATCGCTGCGATTCGTGCCGCAACGATGGACGATCTTTCGCAAGTCGCGGCGATCGAGCGTGATTCATTCGGCGACCCGTGGCCACAGCAGTCGTTCGAAGAGATTCTGCGATCTGGCGCGACTATCTTTCTCATCGCGACAATGGCGGAGACAAAGGCGATCGCAGGTTATGTCATCGGCCTCACCGTTGCGGACATCGGGGAGATTTTAAATCTCGCGGTAGCGCGGCCGGACAGACGGCAGGGTGTAGGCGGCGAGCTGCTGGACGCGGGAATATCGGCGGTTGAAGCGGGCGGGGCTCGCGAGATTTTTCTCGAGGTTCGCGAGTCGAATAACGCAGCGCTGGGATTGTATGGATCGCGCGGATTCGCCGCGCTCGCCCGGCGCAGCAGGTATTATCGAAATCCGGTCGAGGATGCGCTCGTTCTCAGGCGAGCGGTCGAACGATGATCGCTGTCGCTTTTTGAGTGCGTGCTGCTGCGACTGTAGTTCTACCATAGTTGGCGAGAACAGAAACCCTCGCCGGGAGGCAACGTGAGTCGGAGTCTTAACAAGGCAAGTCTGATCGGAAACCTGGGGAGTGACCCGGAAGTGCGCACGACAACGGGCGGAGCGAAGGTTGCGACGTTTTCGCTGGCGACGAGCCGGCAGTGGAACAGCGCTTCCGGTGAGAAACAGGAGAAGACCGAGTGGCATCGCTGCGTCGTATGGAACGCCGGGCAGCGTGGAACCGGGCTCGCCGATGTGGTGGAGAAGTATTGCAAGAAGGGAGATCGGCTTTTCGTCGAAGGTCGCATCGAGTACCGGCAGTGGCAGGACAAGGAAAATCAGACTCGGTACACGACGGAGATCAACGTTCGCGACCTGATCATGCTCGGAAGCGGAAGCGGTGGTGGACGCGGTTCGGATTTCGATTCGGACTCGGAAGGTTCTCGTGGTCGAGCGCCGGCGAGGTCGGCTAGCCGACAATCGGCGAACGATTCGACATTCGAGGATTTTCCGGCGGCACTCGAAGATCAGGACGACGATCTACCCTTCTAGCGCGATCGGGCGGTAGAGCGGTAGAGCGATAGAGCGATAGAGAGATAGAGCGATTGAGCGATAAAGCGACGCAGAGATTGAGCGATAGAGAGATCGAGCGATAACGCTCAGCTTTTAGTCGCCGATCGCCCAATCGCTTCATCGCCCAATCGCTCCATCGCCCAATCGCTCGATCGCTCGATCGCTCGATCGCGTTGTGACCCCTGCCGGAGGGAGAAAGTCTAGTTATCGGCAGGGTATCCGCCCGAGCCTCGATCTTTCGCGGAGAGATTTGCATGCAGCCGATCATGGTCCGGTCATTCATTTCGCTCACACTATTTGTGAGCGGATCGCTTCTCGCGCAGGAACCAGCTGCTCGTCCGGATTCGACGCGAAAGCCCGCTCCAACACTCGTTCCCGCAGCGCCTCCCGCAGAGGGCGAGGTCTCACACATCGTCAAGAAAGGCGACACACTGTGGGATATCGCAAAAGCGTATCTCAAGGATCCGTTCAGATGGCCTGAAGTATTTCAGCGAAACACCGACGTCGTAGAAAATCCGCATTGGATTTATCCCGGCGAGGTGATTCGCATTGCGAATAGTGAAGTTCGTCCGGAAGTGCTCGCTCGCGTCAGCACAAAGCCGGCCCCCGCACCAGCGCCCGAATTCGACCGAACGGTTTTCACGACGCTGCCCGGTCTTGTCAGTGACCGTCTTCAATCGAATGGTCAGGTAATTGGACGAGCGCGCGCGGGCTCAGTACGACTCGGCGAAG
This sequence comes from Gemmatimonadaceae bacterium, assembly GCA_046262875.1. Classification (GTDB taxonomy): domain Bacteria; phylum Gemmatimonadota; class Gemmatimonadetes; order Gemmatimonadales; family Gemmatimonadaceae; genus UBA4720. The sequence continues at coordinate 2,204 of JBHELX010000004.1, forward strand.
TCGAAGCAGCGCCTTTTGCCGATCGAGACGACGGCCCCAAGGGAGCTGGTCGACTCGCAGCCGCGTACGACCGTCCCGGAATCAAGGCAAAAGCAAGCGAGCAACGGTTCCAGCTTCGCGATCCGGTGTTCGTCGAGCTTCCCCAAGGCAGCGCGGCGCACATCGGCGACCGCTACCTGGCCTTCGAGGTTGGTCCCGTGTTGAACGACGATGCGCAGCTGATGATTCCGACGGCAGTCGTGCGCGTGGAGGATGTGACGCCCGGTCAACTCGTGTTGGCGCGCGTTGTCCGTCAATTCGGAGAAATCGTGCTGGACCAGAAGCTCGTTCCTCTGGAGAACGCTGTTCCAGCCACGGCGATGAATCCCGCACCGGTTCAGGATGGACGTACTGCGCACGTGCTCTGGGTGCACGAAGATCCGGTGCTTCCTTCGCTGCAGACGTATGTCGTGCTTACTCCTGAAGCCGGCAACGACGTTCGAGTCGGTGATCAGTTCACACTGATCGATGCGAGTCTCGACGAGACTCATCCCGCGCCTCCAGTACCAGCGGCTGTTGCGCAGGTTGTTCGCGTAACACCGTACGCGGTGACCGCACTAGTCGTCGATCACGACCAGCCGACGATTCGCGCTGGAATGCCCGCGAGACTCACAGCAAGGATGCGCTAGAAAAGCGTTTTCTTTATAGATTAGGGCGATCATGATCGCGATCGCCCATTTCATCGCCATATCGTGCTACATCGCCGCCGCAGCGCTCGCCGCGCTGCCGTTTGCGCGGCGTGTACGAGCACCCGTCGGAAGTGTCATCGCGGTTCTGGCAGTCGGAGTCGCCATACACTCCTTCGGTCTAGCTGAGCTTGCGACGCGAAATGGGTCCGCCTCGGTCACCGGATTCGGCCCGGCACTCTCCTTCGCCGGTCTCGTCCTCGCATTCATGATCATCGTCGTCGAGATGCTCGCGCGCGAAGTCACATTGACGCTCGCGGCGGCGCCTCTCGCTGCGTTGATGACAACCGCTGGTAATCTCACAGGGCTCAAGCCGCTGCTCGATCCAACCGGATCTCGCGCGTCGTGGCTGGTCCTTCATATCGTGCTGAGCTTCGCGGGAATCGCGGCGTACGCGACAGCAGCAGCTGCAGGAACCATGTACCTCGTTGCGAGGCGCGAGCTCAAATCGGCGAAATTCGGCGCGATCTATCGATTTTTTCCGCCGTTGGACACGCTCGATCGCGTGAATCATGTGGCGTCGATCGCCGGATTTCTCGGCCTGACGCTCGGTCTCGCGTTGGCTGGCGCATATTCGATCGCGTATCACCGGGTGGTGATGCCGCAGATTGTCTGGGGAATGGGTGCGTGGATTTGCATCAGCGCGCTCGCGCTTGGTCGTGTGCTTCGGGGATGGCAAGCGCGTCGCGCCGCGCTGATGTCCGCTGTGACGTTCGCGAGCGTGATCGTTCTCTACATCGTCTTCCGAGTCGCCGTACTGAATCGCGGGCAGTTTCTGTGAGCTTGATTCCTCTCGGATTCAACGGCGAGCTGGTGAACGCGCTCGTCGTCGGCGCTGGCAATGTCGGAACGCGGCGGGCGCTTTTGTTGCTGGACGCGGGCGCGCGCGTTCGGGTCATAGCGCCGGCGATATCTGACGCGCTCGAGACAGAATCACGCCGCAGTGACAGGCTCTCGCTCGAGCGGCGAGAGTACATTGGCGGTCAGGATATTGCCGACGCGACGATAGTTGTGGCTGCGACCGCATCGCACGCGGTCAACGAGCAAATCGCGCGAGACGCAAAGGCGGCGAACGCCGCAGTCAACGTCGCGGACGCGCCGGAGAACGGAAGTTTTGCGTTTCTCGCAGTGCACCGCGTTGGAGACGTCGCAATTGGAGTGTCTGCTGACGGCGTTCCAAACGCAGCCGGCAGAATTCGCGATTCGATTGCCGCCCGAATCGACTCGAAATACTCCGACGCCGTCAAGCAATGCAGCGAGCTTCGTAATCGCGTGCTTGCGACGGAAGGGTCGGAACAGTGGCGTCGCATTGCCAACGATCTCATCGACGAAGAATTCTGCAACAGCATCGAGCAGGGGACATTCAACGACAAGGCCGCGCGATGGCGTTGATCGTCGCCGGCGTAAATCACCAAACGGCACCAATCGAGATTCGCGAGAAGCTCGCATTGGCATCGAGTGATATCGGTCCGACGCTGGATAAACTGAAGAGCGAATCGGGTGCGCGAGAGGCGGTCGTGCTCACCACCTGCAATCGAACTGAATTCTGGGCTGTGGAAGGAGAGCAGCCGGCTTCGTCTTTCATCAGCCGGCTGATGTCGGAGCGACTCGGTGCGGACGCGAGCTCATACATGTATGTCCGCCAGGATCGCGATGCGGTCTCGCATCTCTTCCGCGTCGCATCGGGTCTCGATTCGATGATACTCGGCGAAGCTCAGATTCACGGGCAGGTGCGCGACGCATGGGAGAGCTGCCGAGGATATTCGGGAGTTGCGCTCAACCGTCTTTATCAAACCGGGTTGATGGTTGGATCACGAGTCCGTGAGCAGACCGGAATCGGAAGGGGTGCGGCGTCTGTGAGCTCCGCGGCTGTACAGCTGTCGAAGAAAATCTTCGGATCGCTCTCCGGGCGTCGCGCGATGGTCCTCGGTGCGGGCGATGTTGCGGCGATTGCAATCGACTGTCTGCGCGATGAAGGCGTGAAGGTAGCAATCGTTGCCAACCGATCTTACGAGCGGGCACAGGCATTGGCGGAAGAGCACGGTGCGACCGCGATGCACTACGACGAATGCTGGAATCGACTTCACACCGTGGACGTGGTGATTTGCTCGACTGCATCCCCGCACACGATTGTCGGTGTCCAACATGTGGCTCCCGCGATTGCCGCGCGTGGAGATCGGCCGCTTTGCATTCTCGACATCGCTTTGCCGCGAGACGTCGATGCTGAAGTCGGGTCGATCGAGAATGTATTTCTCTACGATCTCGACGATTTGCGCGCGGCGGCAGCGGCAAATATTGACCGGCGTCAGGAAGATGTGCCTGCCGCCGAATCCATCATTGCCGGAGAGGTCGACAAGTATTGGGACTGGCTCGCGGGACTCGAAGCAGTACCGGTGGTCGCGGATTTCAGATCGCGGATGGATCAAGTGCGTGCCGACGAGCTCGCGAACGCATTGCGTCGGCTTGGTAATCTGTCGCCACAGCAAACCGCCGCACTCGATCATTTTTCCCGGGCATTGATGAACAAGTTCCTGCATGAGCCGAGTGTGCGACTGCGGACAGCGGCGGCGAACGGTCGCGGGTTGGGGGTGATCGACGCGGCTCGATATCTATTCGGCCTCGAGTCGAAATCGACGGAAGAAAAGGCTGACAAAGTGAAGGAGCCCGACGAATGACCCGGCGAGCGCTGGTAACAGGTGGCGCAGGATTTATCGGGTCGCATGTCGCCGATCTGTTTCTCGAGAAGCGATACGAAGTCGAGGTCATCGATGACATTTCGAAAGGAAAACGCGAGAACGTTCCGGAGAATGCGACGCTTCACGAACTGAACGTCACGTCGACGGATGCGGCGTCTATCGTTCGCCACGGGAAGTTTGACGTTCTCGTACATCTTGCCGCGCAAATGGACGTACGACGAAGCGTCGAGGATCCACTATTCGATGCAACGACCAACATTCTCGGAATCGTAAATCTTCTCGAGGCGGTGCGGTCGAGCGGTCGAGCGACGCGGGTGGTTTTCACTTCAACCGGTGGTGCGATCTACGGAGATTTCAACGCTCCTCCCAACTCCGAGACATTCGCGAAGGATCCAGACTCGCCGTACGCAATCTCGAAGCTCGCGTCGGAGTATTACCTCGCGTATTACGGTCGGCTGCATGGACTCGAGCACGTGTCGGTGCGCTTTGGAAATGTCTATGGTCCGCGGCAGGACCCGCATGGTGAGGCCGGAGTGGTCGCGATCTTTTGCAGCCGGCTTCTCGAAGGAAAGCCGCTGACCATTTTCGGAGACGGCGAGCAGACTCGCGACTACGTCTATGTCGGCGACGTCGCGAACGCTGTGTATCTCGGCGCGACGTTCGATCCGCCAGCGCCGGGAACAGTCGATGCGCGCAGCTTCAACATTGGGACCGGCGTCGGCACTTCTGTAGTCGAGCTCGCGCGTTTGCTTCAGCAGGCTGCGAGGACAAACGCCGAAATCACATTTGCCCCGAAACGCGCCGGCGAATTGCAGGAATCATTTCTGAACATCGATAAAGCGCGAACCGTTCTGGGATGGGAGCCTGAGGTGTCTCTCGCTGATGGACTGGCGAAGACATTCGCCTGGGCCGAAGCGGGGTACGCGGCTCAGCGATCGTGACGGAATTCCTGATGCAGGTCGGCGCGGCGGTTCCATCGTCGCCGGTGGAACTGGTAAGCAGCTCGACTCTCGCGACCAAAATAGTTCTCGGCGTGCTCGTCGTGTTGTCGCTGCTGAGCTGGGCGCTCATGATCGCGAAGACGATAGAATTCAAACGTGCCGAATCCGCGGGGCGCCGGTTCATGGATCATTTCGAGGACGCGCCCTCGCTCGACGTCGCCGCGGAAGTAGCAAAAAGATCGCAGCCGAGTCCGCAGCAGACCGTTCTTGTTCGCGCGCTGAGGTTTCTTCAGGAGACGACGCCCGCACTCGGCGCAACGACTGAGCGGGGAGCACGTCTGAGCGCGTCTCAGGTCGAAGCATTGAGATTGGTGCTCGATTCCGAAAGCGGCGCAGTACGCGATCAGCTGGGGCGTTTCGTTCCTTCACTTGCGACGATCGGATCCGCGAGTCCACTCATCGGACTCCTCGGAACGGTGCTCGGCGTGATCGATGCGTTTCTTGGCATTGCGACGAAAGGGTCTGGAAATATCGGAGCTGTTGCTCCGGGAGTGGCTGAGGCGCTCATTGCGACGGCGGCCGCGCTATCCGTCGCCATTCCCGCGGTATTCGGGTACAACATCTTTGCTCATCGGTTGAACCGGCTCGACGGCGAGCTCGACCGCTTCGGATCCGAGCTCATAGCGCTGATGGTTCGCGAAGGAAGAATTTAGGTGGCGAGAAGGCGCGAGCGGATGCAGCTAAACGCTGAGATCAATGTCGTGAGTCTAATAGATGTGATGATGCTCCTGATGGTGATTTTCATGATCACCGCGCCGATCATGCAAGGCGGAGTGGACGTGACGCTTCCCAAAGCGGAAGCGCGCCCGCTCGAGCCGAAGAGCGGACTTGTAGTCACGGTTGATCGGGCGGGTCGCATCCATGTCGAAGAGGCGACGCTGACATTTCCTGAATTTCGCGCGAGCTTCAAGGCGCTCGCGGCGCAACGCGGCCAGCAGGGAATTTACTTGCGCGCCGATGAAGGTGTGCCTTACGGTTCGGTAGTGAAGGTGCTTGCAGTAATGAGGGCGAGTGGCATTTCTGACGTCGGACTCGTGGCAGAGCCCGAGCTGGAGCAGCGCTGAGTGAGCACGGCAAGGGAACCGCTGCATCTCCGCGGTCCGCTCGGGATTTCGCTGGCGCTTCATCTGTCGATTGTAGCCCTTGCATTGATAGCGTCCCGCCAGCGTGCGCCTGAAGTGCTTCCGCCGATTTACAAAGTGGACATCGTTGCTGCTCCTCCAGGCGAGCGCGCGATTGGGGAAGTGAAGCCGGAAGAAACTCCCGAAGTTGCGCCACCCGCGGCCGCACCTGTTGCGCCTCCAACTCCGAAGGAGAAAGCAGTTCCCCTCGCGAAGCCTCTGCCCAAAAAAGCTGCAGCTCGATCGACTCCAGTGCCTCCTGCCGCGAAACCGATTCCAAAGACTGCGGCTCCGCGCGCGGGTGGCGGACCTGAAGGCGGAAGTGGAACCGACGTTGCGACCGTGCACACCGAGGGAATCGAATTCCCATTCCCAGGGTACTTGAACAACATCGTTCGACAGATTGCGCTCAATTTCAAACCGAGCGACACGAATTCAGGCCTCAAGGCGGATGTGATGTTTTTGATTTACCGCAATGGATCCGTGAAGATCGTACGCTTCGTCACACGCTCCGGCTCATACTCGTTCGACCTCGAAGCGCAGGGTGCAATCGAATCCGCTGCGCCGAATTTCGGTCCTCTCCCCGATGGTTTTCGCGACGACGTCCTTCCCGTCGTCTTCAGCTTTGACCCACGTTTCCTAAGATGAATTCGCGCTTCTATCCCATCGCAGCGTGCATGAGTGCCGCGTTACTCGCAGTCGCAACCTCGGCATGTGCACAAGACACGACTCAGACGCCTCCCGGCGTCCACCTTGGACTCAGCTATCCGCGTGGGTCGATACCGCGGATCATCATACTGCCGATCGACACAACTGCCGGCGATTCAGCGCGCACGATAATCCAACGCGATCTCGACTACAGCGATCGCGTCTCGCCCATTCCGCTCGACGCATCGACGCTGATGGGATTGGTGCCGGTGGCAGGGCAGGAGCCCAACTACGCGTTGTTCTCACAATTGGGAGCAGCCGCGATCGTGCAAGGCAGGCGAACACCAAATGGTCTTCGGATGGCGTTGTATGACGTCGGAGCGAAAAAAAGAATCGAGCAGCGTGACCTCCCTGTAATACTGGTGCCCCCGGTGCGCGACGCCGCAATTCGGGATTCGGTTCTCACAGAAACGACACTGCGCGAGAAAGCGTTGAGAGATTCCGTGACTCGCGCATTGCGAACTCGCGCCGCGATCATGCGAAGGCCGCCGATAAAAAAAGACACGCGACCGCGGAGATTCGTCGTGCGCGATTCGTTGCGCCGCGATTCTGCCGCGACCGCATATGTGAGGCGTGGCCTGGCGAGATGGGACGAAGATCGAAGGGATTCTGTCGCCGCGGCTTCCGAGGCCGCAGTGGTTCGTCTCGCTCGAAACGATTCCAGCGTCCGAGCTGCCGCGGCGACGAACGAGCGCATGAGTCTCCATCGCGCGAGTGACGAAGTTGAAAGCTGGATCACTGGTCGGCGCGGAATTGCCGCGACTCGAATCGCATATGTTCAAAACGGGTTGATACATGTGGTCGACAGCGATGGACAAAACGATCGAGCCGTAACTACAAAAGGAACGTCATTGTCGCCGGCGTGGCATCCGAACGGGAGGCGACTCGTTTACTCGCGAATGTCGAATGTCGGAACGCAAATCGAGCAGCTGGACCTCGAGTCCGGGAGAGTGCGCTCGATGAGCAGCACCGGGCTGAATATCACTCCCGTGTTTTCTGTTGATGGACGAAACATTCTTTATTCGACGGGCGACGAGTCGGGGAGTGACCTTGTTATGGTGAGCGCTGATGGTGACGGCGCCACAGCTCCGCAGCGTCTCACGTTTGGGCGGGGGAGCGACAACAATTCACCTACTTACAGTCCCGACGGTCGGCAGATCGCGTTCATTTCAGGTCGATCGCGGTTTCCGGAGGTGTACACCATGGACGCCGATGGGTCGAACCTTCAATTGCTGACACCGTTCGTGCCCGGCGTGCGCACCTATCGAACAGCGCCGGATTGGTCGCCTGATGGAAGAAGTGTCGCATATGAGCAGCAAAATGGCGATTTTCAGGTATGGATGATCAACATCCGCGACAAGGAGCCGAAAAGATTGACGAGTGAAGGGGAAAACGAAGGACCAAGCTGGGCTCCCGACGGACGCCATCTCGCGCTCTCGTCGACGCGCGGTGGTTCGAAGCAGATCTGGGTTCTCGATACCGAGTCGGGGCGATTCCGCCAACTGACGTACAACGCAGGGGCCCGACTCGCTGCGTGGTCACCAATGCTGAGCTTCCCATAATGGGATCAGCAACTCTCGCTACTTATCCACAAGGACAATGATCAAACTCTCCCGCATCGTGACCATCGTGGTACTCTCTGCTGCCACGCTCACGGCCTGCCATAGAAAAACCGCGCAGGCCCCGGCGCCAAAGCGGATCAATACCGACAGTCTTCTGCGTGAGCAGGCGAAACTCGATTCGATCGCAAGGGCAGACGCTGCTCGTGCAGCTGCAGCAGCGGCGGCAGCGGCGGCGGCAAATGCCGGCCCGCCGACCAATGCCCCGATGACGCCGCGAGAACGAACTGCCCTTGCCGCTACTATATACTTCGACCTCGACGAATCAGCGCTGACCGACGATTCGCGCTCGGCGGTGGAAGCGAAGGCGCCAATACTGCTACGGCACCCCAATATGCGAATCCGGATCGAAGGGCATACGGATTCTCAAGGCTCCGACGAGTACAACCTCGCGCTCGGGCTTCGACGCGCGGCGGAAACCAAGAAATATCTCGTTGCCCTCGGTGTGGCCGACGACAGAATGGAGATTGTGACGTTCGGCGAAGAAAAACCCGCAGTTCAGGGTAAGACGCAGGAGGCATACGCCCTCAACAGGCGATGCGAGTTCCAGATCATCTCCGGAGGATGATGATGGGAGGAGGAAAAACGGCAAGTGTGGCGGCCCTCACATTCGTCGTATTGTCCGGAACAGCGTGCTTCGCATCGAAGACGGACGTCGAGCGTTTGCGAGCCGAAGTGAATTCTGTTCACGACGAAACGCTGCTTGTCGATTCGGTGCGGGCGCTGCAGATGGTGCAGCTGCTCAGCACTCTTCGCCAGATGAACGATACACTATCGGCGCTGAGCACTCGTATTACGCGAGTTCGCGCAGAATCGCAGAGCGGCACACGTGCCGTAAGCGACCAGCTCGTCCAGCTGCAGGAAGCAGCAGCGCAGAGCCAGCAGCGAATTCAGGAAATGCGGGCGTCACTCGAGGAGCGCAACAGAACGCAGCCTCCCCCGCCTCCCGCCTCTCTGCCGGGCGACACAACACGAGCGGCAGATACGACAGCAAAGGCCAACGACACTCCTGGTCCGAACGAGCTGTTCCAGATCGGCAGGGATCAACTCGCGCGAAAAGGTTACAGCGCCGCGCGATCCGCATTCAGTGATTTACTGGCCCGCTATCCGGATTCGGATTTGGCGCCCGACGCGCAATTCTATCTCGCCGAATCCCTCGCGGGGGAGGGAAAGGTGGCGGCCGCGGATACTGCGTATGCGACTGTTGTAACGAAATATCCGTCTTCGCTTCGAGCGGCAACCGCGATGTACAAACGAGGTGTCGCACAACAGAAGAGCGGTAAGACTGCAACCGCGAAACGGACATTCAACCAATTGATCAAGCAGTTCCCCGAATCTGACGAGGCCGCACTGGCGCGCGAGCGTCTGCGTGCGATGTCCTGAGCGATAGAGCGATAGAGCGATAAGCGATAAGTGAAAATGGCGAGAACCGCAGCAGACACCGAGATGCCGTTCCTCGATCACCTCGAGGAGCTGAGGCATCGTTTGTTCTGGATCGTCGGCGCGATCATTGTTGGAGTCGTGCTTTCGTTCGTCGTTCTTTCGCGTGGCGGATTCGACATCGTTGCGATCCTCGCGCGTCCAATCGAGCCATACCTTCGAGGACGCCAGCTCGTATTCACGCATCCGGGAACTTCGTTCTCGATCGTGTTGAACGCGTCGCTGATTCTGGGAATTCTTTTCGCGACGCCGGTGATCGGCTATCAGCTTTGGGGATTTTTTGCGCCGGCTCTTCACCCCCACGAAAAGAGAATCATCGTGCCCGTGCTGCTGGGCATGATCTTTCTTTTTCTCTCTGGCGTAGCGCTCGCGTATTTCGTGGTGATGCCGTTCACGTTGAAGTTCTTCATGGGCTTCGAGTCCTCGGCGCTCACACCCATGATCGAGGCAACCCAGTACTTTGGATTCGCCTTCACAATGATGCTCGCGTTTGGGGTCGCCTTCGAGCTGCCCATCGCGATTCTGCTTCTCTCGGCGCTCGGAATCATCAAGCCGCAGTTCCTTAGTAAGTACCGCCGGCATGCAATCGTCATCACCGTTGTTGTTGCGGCGTTCATTACTCCCGACGCGAGCCCGACAACTCTTTTTGCGCTTTCCGTCCCTCTGTATCTGCTTTACGAGCTGGGCGTGTTTCTCTCTTATTCAGTAACTCGTCGCAGACGCTTGCGCCATGAAGCTGCCGAGCGCGAGGAAAAACTCAGGGAAGTGAGTGACGCCGCTGCTGAAGCGATTCGGCGGGAGCCCAGGCGACTCGGAGCGAACGCGTGATCTCCGGTGTTCGCTTCGCGGCGATCACAATCGCAGCTCTCTCACTGGCCGCAGCTGAGGCGCGCGCACAGGTAATCCGGCCGACACGGCCGGATGCACCTAAAACACCGCGGGATTCGACCAAAGCGGACTCCCTGAAAAACCGCGAGCTCATCAAGTGGACCGACGTGGATTCGATAACGACCGCGCTGATGTCAAAGCCCGGCTATTCGTCAACGCGATATCAGGGCGTGCACGTTCGATTCGACGCAAAGACGCGTACTCTATACCTCGAAGGCGAACCCGCCGGAGTTGGCCGCGGGCAAACGCTTCTCGTCGGCGACACGATTGTCTACAACGACTCGACCAAGCTGGTTGTCGCTCGTGGCGACACGCTTTATCTGCGCGATCCGTCGCAACAAACTTCGGACATCGTTGCACACGGTATCCTGAAATACAACGTCGAGGCTCGCCGAGGCAGTGTGACAAACATTACCACGACAATGGAACAGGGCGAGAAGTGGATCGTTAACGCCCACGATGCTGCGTTTGTCACCGACACTTCGCGCGGCAGACAGACGGCGTTCTACGTTAGGAACGGAAGCATCACCAGCTGCGACGACTCCATTCCCGATTACCACTTCCAATCGAAAGAGATCAAGATGATCTCGAAGAACATCATGGTCGCGCGTCCGGCCGTCCTGTACATCGGTGATGTTCCCGTGATGTGGCTGCCGTTCATTTTCCAGGACATGCGGTCCGGGCGGCGAAGTGGAATTCTTACTCCACGTTTTGGGCTCAGTGAAATTTTCCGCAACAGCCCAACCTACCGGCGGCATCTCGAGAACCTCGGCTATTATTTCGCGCTCAGCGATTACACCGATGCGCAATTCACGCTCGATTGGCGAAGCGGGGCGAATACGTCTCTCGGTGATCCGGGATGGGTTCGTATGAATGGAGAGTGGCGCTATCGCTGGCTCGATCGATTCGTTACCGGGCGGATCGGATTGTCAAAACTCTGGCAGCGTGACGGAACGAGAAACACGGCGATTTCATGGGGCCATCAACAGGATTTCTCGAATACCACCCATCTAACGATGGATCTCAATTACGTCACGAACACGGTGATTCAACGGCAGACGACATTCGATCCGCGCCAGGTTCTCGCCACCATCCGAAGCAGCGCGAGCTATCAGGAGCAGTTCGGCCCCGCTTCTGTATCGGTCGGCGGAGATCGTACTCAGTACCCGGGCCGAGCCGAGGTCACGCAAAATTTTCCGACATTCAGCGTCTCGACACCGACGATTGGAGTGACCAAGTGGCTCGATTGGACGCCATCACTTCAGATACACAACACCGAGCAGCTCAAGGTCAATCAGATCGGACCTTACGCATTCCTGTTCCGCGAGCGAAACGGCGTTCGCGATAGCGTACAGCGGACCAACGACTCCAGATCGACGACGCTCGGGTTCGAGACGCCGATCAAGCTCTTCGGATTCAGCTTGTCGAACTCGATTCGCGTGGATGATCAGGAAAGCGACATGCCGGTCGACATCGACCTCGTTGATCCGAGTGACCCGACGGTAAAGAATCGAAGAACCTTTGCGCGGACGTTCAGCACGCAGATCGATTGGAACACTGGATTCAGTCTGCCCAGTCTTTTCCCGCAGACCTTCAAGATTTCGCCTTCCATCAATATCTCGAACGTGGACCCGCGCGCGTATTGGGTCCGAACGCAGCTCACAGGTGGGCGGTACGTACATCAGTCGAAGCGTCTGAGCTACGGGCTGTCGGCGTCGCCGACTATCTTCGGACTTTTCCCCGGATTCGGGCCTATTACAAGGATCCGTCATTCGATATCACCACAGATCTCATTTTCGTACTCGCCGGCCGCGACAGTAAACCCTGAGTACCTGAAGGCATTGAATACCTCGGCCGGCGATTACCTCGGCTCGTTGGCGCAGGAGCAGGTGACGCTGAATCTTTCGCAGAACTTCGAGGCAAAGATGAGGTCTCGCGACACGAGCTCCACTGCCCAGGAGAAGAAAATCAAGCTGCTGTCGGTCAACTTCTCGCCGCTGAGCTACGATTTCGAACGAAAGCGAAAAACCGGGCATTCGGGATTCACGACGGACGCGTTCAGCTACGATCTGAGCTCCGATCTTTTGCCAAGCTTCCGCCTGGGCGTGCAGTACTCTCTGTTTCAAGGGAACCCGTTGAGCGACACGGCGGTCTTCAAACCGTTCCGGACGGGCATCAACGCTTCATTCTCCGTCAACAATCAATCGGGAATCTTCGCTGCAATCTCGAGAATCTTCGGCAAGGCCGTGCCGAACGGCACGCCACAGATAGAAACGCTACAGCCAAGTCCGGGAGATGCTGCGGCGCCGCAATTTGCGTCGACTCCCATTGCGGGAACTTCGGTTCGCAATCAGCAATACGCGTTGCCAAACACGCGAGGCTGGCAGGCGTCATTTACATATTCACAGTCGCGACAGCGGGCGCCGACCGGCAACGGTCTGGTGATTCAGCAGGATCCTCGTACGATTTGCTCGAGCCTGTCGCAGATTCCGCTGTTGTTCGATCAATGCATCCTGCAGCAAAGCACAAATCCTATCGGCGCGACACCAATCGGAATTCTTACCGCGGGTACCCCATTTATCAGACAGCCCCCGCGGCAATTCATCAACTCGCAGATGAGTTTCCACCTGACGCCAAAATGGTCCGCGCAGTGGGGGACCATGTACGATTTCAACGAGCATCAGTTCGCGTCGCAGTCAGTGACCCTCCAGCGAGAGCTTCACGACTGGCGCTCGATCTTTGCATTCACCCGTGGGCCCAACGGCAATTTCTCATTCAATTTCTTTATCGCGCTGAACGCGGATCCCGACATCAAGTTCAACTACGACAAGGCAACGTACGGACACCAGGGTCAATAATTCTTGAGCGCCGCGCGGACGCTTCACATAACTAATGGAGACTCTGCTGCGGGCACGATGAACGAAGCTCGCATGATTGGAGACATCCTGCCGTGGCGCGATGTTCTTCATGACGGTCCCGTTCCCGGTGGACTTTCACTCGCGCAGCTCGGCCCCGTGAGAGCGCGCTTTCTCTCGCAGGTTGGCTGGGACGACGAAGCTCGATTGCTGCACGCATTCAAAGCGCGCGATGACGTGGTCGAGGGATACGACGCGTATGAAAACGTCGTTCTGTGGTTCGAGTGGGATCTTTACGATCAGCTTCAGCTACTTCAGCTTCTTGATTTCTTTGCGGGCAAGCTGGCCGCTCGCGAAACTCCGCTCAAGATCGAGATCGTTTCGGTAGCGGGCTACCTTGGAACTCTTCAAGCGAAAGATTTTCCCGAGCTGTACGCGAAGCGAAAGCCGGTAAATGTTGCGATGCTTTCGCTGGGCCAGAAAGCCTGGCGAGCTATAACGTCCTCGGAGCCCGGCAACGTCGAAGCGCTGCTCAGGAGTGACACGTCCGCTCTTCCATTTCTCGCCGATGCACTCGAGAGATTTCTGGAGGAGCTTCCGTGGACCAGCGACGGGCTTGCGCGCTCCGAGCGCCAATTAATGGAAGGAATCTCCAACGGCGCATCCGGTTTCGGTGAGATTTTTCAGTACGCGACACAGCAGGAGGAACGGATTTATTGCGGCGATTCGAGCGCGGCACTTTATCTCGACAGACTATCGCGAGGAGAAACTCCTCTTGTCTCGATTTCTGATGCGAAGTTTTCGCTGACTGATAGTGGGCGAGCGGTGCTTCGCGGAGATAAAGACTGGATCGCGCTCGGTGGAAGTGACCGATGGCTCGGGGGAATGCATCTGGAAGGGGCGAGCGCGCGATGGCGATGGGATTCGGCGAATCGTCGCGCACTCGAAAGTCAATGAATCCGGTTCGCGGGAAAGAGATTGTCGTTCTGGACGGTAACACCTTGGCTCTGGACGACGTTCGACTGGTTGCGGTTGGAGACGCGAAAGTCGATCTCGCAGAAGGCGCGCGCGCGCGGATGCTCAAAACCCGCGAGGTTGTTGCAGGAATTGTCGAACGAGGAGACATAGTTTACGGAGTGACGACAGGTTTCGGAAAACTCTCCGAGGTAGCGATTCCTCACGATCACCTCTCGGACCTCCAGGTCAACCTCGTGCGGAGTCATTCAGCCGGAGTCGGGGCGCCGCTTCCCGAGCGCGAGGTGAGAGCGATGATGCTCCTCCGCGCAAACGTTCTAGCGAAAGGATTCTCCGGCGCTCGTCCCGATCTCGTCGATCTTCTGATAAAGATGCTGAATGCTCATCTCTATCCGACCGTGCCGGAGCAGGGGAGCGTTGGCGCAAGCGGTGACCTCGCTCCGCTGGCGGCGCTGGGCGTTTCCTTGATTGGTGAGGGACAACTGAATTGCGAAAATGAATCCGGCGCGGCGCTCGACATGCTCCGCAAAGCCGGACTCGAGCCGGTTAAGCTTGGACCGAAGGAAGGGATCACTCTCATAAACGGCACGCAGGCTCACACCGCGATTGCCGCGCTTGCTGTCACTGACGCGCGAACCATTTGGCACACCGCGCATGTTGCAGGTGCGATGTCGCTCGAGGCGTTGCTCGGCACGCCGACGCCGTTCGACGCGCGCATTCACGAAGCGCGTGGACAAAAGGGGCAGGCGCGCTCCGCAGAATTGCTTCGCAAGCTTCTCGAAGACAGCGAGCTCAGGGAATCCCACCGTTATGGGGATTCCCGAGTGCAAGATCCATATTCGCTGCGATGCATGCCGCAGGTTCATGGTCCTGTTCTCGACGCTCTCGAGTGGATCGAAGGCACCATTGGCCGAGAGCTCAACGCCGCTACGGATAATCCGCTGGTGTTCGAGAACGGTGACGTCGTGAGCGGCGGAAATTTTCATGGTCTCTCGGTCGGCAATGCGCTCGATCTCCTCGCAATCGTGATGACGAATGTTGCGACGATGTCGGAGCGCCGCATCGATCGTCTGGTGAATCCGGATTTCAATCAGGGATTGCCCGCATTTCTCAGCGCGCATCCGGGCCTTCATTCCGGCTTCATGATGGCGCAGGTCACTGCAGCGGCGTTGGCGAGTGAATGCAAGCTGCTGTCACATCCAGCCAGCGTCGATACGATTCCGACCGATGGCAATCGCGAGGACGTCGTGCCAATGTCGATGGGCGCCGCATGGAAAGCGCGGCGTGTGGTCGCGAACGTGCAACGCGTTTTGGCGATCGAGCTGATGTGCGCTGCTCAAGGCCTCGACTATCGCTCCCCACTCAAGCCGGGCCGTGGCGTTCTTCGTGCGCATCAACTGGTACGATCGATGATCAAGTCGCTCGAGGCTGACCGCGTGTTGACGCCTGACATCGAGACGTTGGCCGCTGCGGTTGCCGCCGGAAAATTCGCCGATGCGGGTTGGTGATTTGGAGAGGGGCTGGGAAGTTTTCAGGATCCTCTTGCCAGTTTTGGCAAGAGAGCATCTTTGCCCTTGATGGCCTCGGCCCTTTACTTGCGAAAACTGGCAAGGGAATCCTGAAAAACTTCCCAGCCCCTCTCCAAATCATCGCCCGATCACTCTCACCCACCCGACATGACTGACGTGATGCGCGAGGCAACAGGAAATGTGGAGGCCGGTCACACACGCGAGCCTGTGCGCGCACCGCGTGGCACCGCCATCACATGCCGTGGGTGGCAGCAGGAAGCGGCTCTCAGAATGTTGATGAACAATCTCGATGCCGATGTCGCCGAGCGGCCGGAGGATCTCGTTGTTTACGGGGGAACGGGCAAGGCGGCGCGCAACTGGGAATCGTTCGACGCAATCGTGCGCGAGCTTCGCCTGCTGGCGGACGATGAGACATTGCTCGTTCAGAGCGGCAAACCCGTCGGCGTATTTCGAACCCACAAGAGCGCGCCGCGAGTGCTGATCGCAAACAGCAATCTCGTGGGACGCTGGGCCACGTGGGAAAAATTCCGCGAGCTCGAGCGCATGGGCTTGATCATGTATGGTCAAATGACCGCGGGTTCCTGGATTTACATAGGGTCGCAGGGAATCGTGCAGGGGACTTACGAGACCTTCGGCGCAGTCGCGCGCAAACATTTTGGAGGGTCACTCGCCGGCCGTTTCGTTCTGACTTCAGGACTTGGTGGAATGGGAGGCGCGCAGCCTCTCGCGGCAACGATGAATGGCGCGGTGATGCTCGCTGTCGAAGTCGACGAAGCGCGAATCGACAAGCGACTTGCAACTGGATACTGCGATCGAAAAACGTCGAGCATAGACGAAGCCCTTATCTGGATCGACGAAGCTCGCGTGACCCGAACGCCACTGTCGGTTGGATTGGTTGGCAATGCAGCGGACGTACTTCCGCAGCTCGCATCGCGCGGAATTGTGCCCGATGTGCTGACCGATCAGACGAGCGCGCACGACATGTTGAATGGGTACGTGCCGGCCGGGATGCCGCTCAACGAAGCGCTCGCGCTCCGAGCCGCCGATCCCGATCGATACGTGAAATTGTCGACTGCTTCCGCGGTTGTGCATGTGGAAGCGATGCTCCAGCTGAAAGAGATGGGAGCGATTGCTTTCGATTATGGGAACAATGTTCGCACCGTTGCTTTCGATGCCGGCGTAAAAAACGCGTTCGATATTCCCGGTTTCGTTCCCGAATACATTCGACCGTTGTTCTGCGAGGGGCGCGGTCCCTTCCGCTGGGCTGCACTCTCCGGCGATCCGCGCGACATTGCGCGCACCGACGATCTCGTGCTCGAGCTTTTTCCGGAGGATGAGCATCTGCGACGATGGATTACACTTGCCCGCGAAAAAATCGCTTTCCAGGGTTTACCCGCAAGAATTTGCTGGCTCGGCCAGGGTGAACGCGCAAAATTCGGCGTCGCGATCAACGACCTCGTAGCTTCGGGCGAGATCTCAGCGCCAATCGTGATTGGCCGCGATCATCTCGACACCGGTAGTGTCGCATCTCCATTCCGCGAGACCGAAGCGATGCGCGACGGGAGCGACGCAATCGCTGACTGGCCGATTCTCAACGCGATGCTGAATGTTGCGAGCGGTGCATCGTGGGTTTCGTTCCATCATGGAGGCGGAGTGGGAATTGGCAATTCACTTCACGCGGGACAGGTAATTGTCGCGGATGGAACTCCTGAAATGCGCGTTCGGCTCGAGCGCGTGCTGACGAACGATCCCGGCATCGGTGTTGCGCGACACGCCGACGCGGGGTATGAAACTGCGGTCGAGACCGCCGAGGAACACGGAATTCATATTCCACTTGGGCGGTAGATGCTGTCCAGCAAGTTCCGCCCGTGGCACGTACCGGTGTTTCTCGCAAAGTATGCGTACCTCTCTGCGATTCGAAAACCGATACTCGTTCACTTCGAGGTCACGCTTCGCTGCAACGCGCACTGTTCGTTCTGCGACTATTGGAAGACGGACAAGGCCGCGCGTGAAACCGAGCTCAGGAGTTTTACAGACGCTGCCAGATTCTTCAATCCGATGATGATCACGTACACCGGCGGCGAGCCTACGATGCGAGGCGATCTCGAGGAGATTGTTTCTGCCGTCAACGAAGCTGTGCGCGTGAAACTCTGCTCGCTGCTCACGCACGGCGGAATGTTGACCGTCGCGCGCGCGCGATCGCTATGGAAAGCGGGCATCGACCAGTTCAACATCTCGCTCGATTACCTCGATGAGCGTCACGACCTCGCGCGCGGAATTCCCGGTCTTACGAGGAAAATCTTCGATGTCATTCCAAAAATGCGTGCGATTGGAATCGACAGCATCAGGTTCAATACGGTGATCAAGGAATCGAATCTGGATCAGATTCTTCCAATTGCCGAGCGAGCGCGAGAGTTGGGCTGCGGGGTGAATTTCAGCTCCTACAGCGCTTCGAAGAATGGAAACCGCGATGAAGTCATCAACGGCGATAACTTCGACCACCTTGCCGCCGTCACGGCGCAGCTGCTCGAGTTCAAGAGGCGCCACCGCGGAGTGATCTCGAACTCGGATTATTATCTCGAGAACATTCCGCGATACGTTCGTGGCGAAATGAAGGAGCCGTGCAAATCGGGGATTCGAACGATTCACGTGAATCCGATGGGGCACGTGAAGCGCTGTCCCGATTTTCCGACCGATTTTCATTGGTCGGAATTTCGGAAATACGAGCCGATCGATTGCAACGCTTGCTATTACGCCTGTCGAGGGGAGGCTCAAGCGCCATTGCGATTGTCGCGAATTCGGGATGTGATGGCGTGAAGCGACCACGGACTGCGGACTGCGGGAGAACCGCGGAATGCGGACTCCGGAATATCTACGGACGAACTGCCATTACGGACGGGTCCGAAGTCGTTCGTATTCCGCGGTTATTCCGTAGTCCACTTTCCGCGGTTATTCCGCGGTCCGCGGTCCGCGGTCAGGAATAGATGTCGATCCTCTTCATCAACGCATCACAGATCGCCACGTGCGCGGGACCGGGTCGCGCGCGCAAAGGTGTGGAGATGTCCGACTGCGGCATCCAGAAAGGATGGGCGATCGGAATAGATGGAGAACACATCACCTCCGTCGGGCCGCAGGAAGAGCTTCGCCGACAGTTCCCCGATGCCCGCGAGATCGATTGCACGGGGACCGTACTCACTCCCGGACTCGTCGATTCGCACACTCACGCGGTATTCGGTCGCGCGCGGTATGAAGAGCAGGAGCTTCGCGCCGGCGGTGCATCGTACATGGAAATCGCGCGGCGGGGCGGCGGAATACACGCGTCTGTTGCCGATCTGAGAAAGCGAACCGAAGACGAGCTGTTCGAGCTTACTCTGAAACGAATCGAGCGTCTCGCGAGCTATGGCTCGACTACAATCGAAGTGAAGTCAGGTTACGGATTGTCTCTCGATGAAGAGCTGAAGTCCCTGCGTGTGATCGCCCGCGTCGGGAGCGCCACACCAGTGCGGATCATCGCAACGTGGCTGGGCGCACACGAAATCCCTCTGGAGTTTCGCGAGCGTCCTCGTGGGCGCACTGAGTACATCGAGCTCCTCATCAAAGAAATTCTTCCCCAGGTTCGGAACGAGAAGCTCGCATCGTTCGCCGATGTTTTCTGCGAGCCCGGCGTTTTCACACTCGAGGAAACTCGGACAATTCTCGGCGAGTCACGTAAAGCTGGTCTTGGCATCAAGCTCCACGCGGACGAGCTCGAGCCTGCGGGCGGCGCCGAGCTGGCAGCTGAGCTGCGCGCAGTATCCGCCGATCATCTCGCGTCAATCTCGGATCACGGAGTTCGCGCTCTCGCCGCATCACTGACTATCGCAACATTGCTCCCCGGTACAATGTTTTTTCTCGGACGCACGAAACAAGCGCCGGCGCGGGCATTGATCGCCTAGGGAGCGGCCGTTGCGCTGGCGACCGATTTCAATCCAGGCACGTCACCGACGGTGAATTTCCCCTTGATACTTACGCTGGGCGTCAGCCAGCTTCGAATGAGCGCGAGTGAATCGATCGTCGCAGCGACAGTGAACGGTGCGGCCGCCCTGGGCCTCGCCGAAATAACCGGTCAGATCGCTCCGGGCTACTCGGCTGACGTCGCGCAATGGGACGTCGACGATGTTCGTGAGATACCGTATTGGTATGGTGATCGTCGTTGTATGGCGACGTGGGCGCGAGGAAAAGCTTGTCTCGCTCGCGAGTGAACCGGTAACTTGAACCAACAATTGCGGACAGCGCCCGTAGTACTTCCGCGGTCCGCAGTTTGTAGTGCTTCCGCGGTCCGCATTTCGCATTTTTTTTCGAGACTGATGTCCAATATCGCAAAGCTCAAGAAGAAAGCCGCTGAATTCGAGCAGAAAAAGCAATACGACAAAGCACTCGAGCTGTATCAGCAGGTGCTCGATTTCTCGCGGGCGAGCGACGAAGAGCGCGATGTCCCGCTGTACAATCGCGTCGGCGATCTTCACTTCCGCCTCGGCAACAGCGAGGAGGCAATCAGCTATTACGAAAAAGCAGTCGACCTCTACGCAGAGGGCGGCTTCTTCAACAACGCGATCGCTCTGTGCAACAAAATTCTGCGCTATTCTCCGAATAGAAGCAACGCGTATTACAAGCTCGGACTGATCAGCGCAAAGAAGGGGTTCAACAGCGACGCAAAGCAGAATTTTCTCGAATACGCGGACCGGATGCACAAAGTCGGCAAGGTCGACGAAGCTTTCCGCGCGTTGAAGGAATTCGCTGATCTTTGCCCCGGGCAGGATGACGTGCGACTCATGCTTGCCGAGCAGCTCGCGCGCGCTGACCGCAAGCCGGAAGCCCTCGAGCAGCTTCAGCTTTTGTACGACACGCTCGAGGCGGAGGGCCGGTCGACGGAGGCCGCTGCAGCGGTCGAGCGAATGAAGGCCATCGATCCGGGATTCACGCCGAAGAAATCGATCACACCGCGCCAGCGAAAGAAGGATAGTCTCGTATTTCTTGATTTGGGATACGACGATGATTTTCCTGCCGAGCCAGCGACGAAATCAGATGAAACGTCCGAGTCCGCCGCGCCGGCGGGTCTCGAGACCACGAGCATGGTGGCGGATGATGGGTCATCCGCTCGCGCTGAGAAGTCGCTCCAGTTCATCGAGCCTTCTCCGCCGAAGGCTGAAGATGCCGGATCTATCGAGGTCGCCCCTCTCGAGCTCGCCCCCCTCGTCGACGCACCCGCGTCGGAACCCGAAGCAGCGTCTGCGCCTGACGTTCCCGAAGTGGCCATGGAAGCTCCATCTGAAGACGCGGTTGTTCCCGTGCTCAATGAGACGGCACTCAATGATCCGCTTGCGGGACTCGATGTGATTTCGATTCCTGCGAGTGAGCCGGAAGTGGAAGCTGTTTCGGCGGAGATGCCGAGGCGTGACTCGGGAGAGTTCGTGGATCTCGCACAATGGCTCGAGCAGACGCGCACACCGCAGTCGACACGAATGGTGGCGCACGATGAAGAGCCGGAAGACAATCAGCAGAAAGATTTCGAGGAGATGCTGGATAAGTTCAAAGCCGGCGTGGCGCGAAGCGTCGACGATGCCGATTTCGACAGTCACTACGATCTGGGCATCGCGTTCCGAGAGATGGGACTCATCGACGAGGCCATCAGCGCCTTTCAGAAAGCGACTCGCGGGAGCGGCTTTCGGGTGCGCGCATCCGAAGCTCTCGGAGAATGCTTTCTCGAAAAGGGACAGCCCGGCGTCGCGGCGACGATCCTCGACCGTGTCGTCACCGAAAAAAATCTCGATGACGACTCGCTGGTCGGAGTGTTTTATCTTCTTGGAAGAACAGCCGAGGAATTGGACAAGCCGGATGACGCGGCGAATTACTACCAGCGGGTAATTGCGGTGAACATGAGCTTTCGCGATGCAGCTCGGAGGCTGGCCCTGTTGTCTAAAGCAGCGAAATGACTGCATTGGGCGCGTCGCGCGCCACTGACGGAAGGACAATGCAGGCTTCGGCTGCTTCACTTCAACGCGTTCAGGAGCCTGTTCGCGAGCGCCTCGATGAAGTGACGGCCGAAATGTGGCGCGTGGTTGCGACTGATGCTCCAATGGTCGCGCAAATGAGTGCGCATCTCATGGCAATGCGCGGGAAGATGTTCAGGCCGACACTCGTATTGCTGGCGAGCTCAGCGAACGATCGTCCCGAGGCGGATGCAATTCCGCTCGGCGCCGCCGTGGAGCTGATTCATCTGGCGACGCTCGTACACGATGACGCGATCGATCATTCCGTGTTGCGTCGCGGAATGCCGACACTCAATTCTCTTTTCAGCCATCAGATCTCTGTGATCATGGGTGATTTCCTCTACTCGACGGCGCTGACAAGCCTTGTCGGAGTGGGGAATCTGGGGGCACTCGAGGCGCTGACGCGCGCGTCGACCGACATGACGATCGGTGAGCTGAGACAGCTGGCAGTCGTTTCGCCGCTCGAATTTTCCGAGGACGATTACTTCACGCTCATCCGATCGAAAACGGCGTCGCTGATTTCAGCCGCCTGCGAGATCGGCTCGCTCTGCGGTGCGAAAGAACATCGTGAGACGCTCGCGAGATTTGGCGAGAGGCTGGGCATGACGTTTCAGATCACCGACGACCTGATCGATTACACCGAAGCCGCGTCGACGACAGGAAAGCCAACCGGCATAGATCTTCGCGAGCACAAAGTCACATTGCCATTGATTGCTGCGATGGGGTCGATGTCGGCGCCCGAAAGAAAGAGAGTCGAGGCGCTCTTCGCCGCCGACGTTCCCGACGACAATTTGATTGGCGAGGTAATAGAGATCGTCAAAATGAACGGCGGGCTCGAATACGCGCGCGCGGCAGCGTCGAGGTACGCCGCGCTCGCAGAAAAAACGTTGGCCGGTTTGCCCGATACCGTAGCGCGGGCAGCGCTCATCGAGTCTATTTCGTATGTAATGGAGCGACACGCTTAATGCCGCCGCGCAGCGTAGGTCGGCGCGGTCCGGCGTTCTTCGGATTGGTGCTGGCGAGTGGCTTCATTGTAGGTGGATTGCTGACGCAGGTGGCGCGCAAGTTTCTTCCGCCCGGATCGGCGAAGGAATTTTTCACGACTGGTGTAACACCATCGGTGGGTCCACTGCCGATCGATCTGGTTATACTCAAGTTCGCGCTCGGTCCGGTAGCTTTGGATGTCTCGCTGTTGAGTCTTGTGGGTGTGTTGATCGCGTATCTCGTCGCGCGCTCACTCTTCTAGGAGGAAGGAAAATGTTAGGCAACCTCGGCTTTCCCGAGATCCTGATCATCATGGTGATCGTTCTGCTTCTCTTCGGAGCGAAGCGCATTCCCGAGATCGCGGGCTCGATGGGCAAGGGCATCAAGGAATTCAAGAAGAATATCAATGACGCTACTCGCGAGATCGATCCCGATGCTCAGCGATACGAGCCCCGACTGACTGCTGCGGAGCTGGAGCAGAAGCGCGCCGCTCAGGGGTCGACACCGGAAGAGACGCGACCGGAGCCCAAGCGACTGATCTAAACAACGACTGCGGACTGCGAACTTCGGACTACAAACGAACTGCGCAGTTAGTCCGAAGTTCGCAGTCCGCAGTTTTTTTATTGTGCGACTGCGCGATTAGCTGCCTGCACTTGCTTCCGATTATCGACGATCGTCGCTGACTCTCGCAGGTTCTGCAGGAAATCCCGCACGCTCGCCTGCTGGAGCTGATTCGACACCTGCGCGCGCTGGATACTCTTCTGCTTTTCCCAGGTCAGGCTGTCGGATGTAATTCGCTGATTCACGCGCTCGATGAAGATCGCCTCGTGAGTCTTTATCGGCGCGCTCACCGTCATCAGCGGAAGCGAGAACGCGGCACCCACTGACTCGTTAAGGCGACCCATCCCAGCTGCGCCGCCAACACGCGTGAATCTTGGACTCTGAACAACAGGGATTCCCGCTTTCTGTGCCGCCTGCTCCAGTGAAGTCTTTGCAGCATCTGCCGCGATTGCTCGCGCGCGCGGCATGAGCTGATCGAGTTTCTTTTGTTTCGCGAGAAGCGCTCGAATCTCCGGAGTCGCTTGCTCCAGCGTCGGGATTCCACCCGGTGAGAGAGCGTCCAGCCGGCCGAGATAGTATCCATCATCGGCGTCGTAGAGATCGCTCGTCTCGCCGGGCTTTGCGCCGGAGAACGCCCATGCGCCAACACTCGGTATGAACTTTCCGTTGATCGTCAGGGCGTCGGTCTCGACTACTGTTCCTTTTTGTATCGGAATTCCAAGTGTCCGGGAAGCTTCGTCGAGTTTTTCGGGCTTGTCAGTCGATGCAGCAATGCGTGCCAGATCGTCGGCTTTCTTGTCGGTGACGGTCGCCGCCGAGTCGCTTTGTTGAACCTTGACGAGGATGTGTCTCAACGAAAGGGTGTCGCCCTTTCGCTCGTCGACACGGATGATGTGATATCCGAACGGACTGAGCACCGGTTGCGAGAGCTCTCCGACCTTCAATGCGTATGCGGCGCTCTCGAACGCCGGCACGAACCGTCCCTTGGCTCCCTTGCCGAGATTTCCACCGGCGGCTCCCGAGACTGAGTCGGCTGACTCTGCCTTGGCGACGTCTTCGAACTTCTCCCCCTTCAGAATCCTGTCGCGAAGGGCAAGCGCGCGATTCCGTGCTGCTGCGCTGTCAGCGGCACTCACAGTTCTGGGGATCACGAGCACCGACAAAGTAGCACGAGCGGGGCGCTCGAAATCTTTCTTGTTCTTGTCGTAATAGTTTGAAATTTCCGTCTGCGGCACAGTCACAGCACTGTCGGGAAGCAGCTCCGGACGCAGGGCGATGTATGCGACCTGAGCGGTGTCATGCGTGTCCTTCCAGATTTGCCAGAGCTGGCCGTCGCTCACGTAAACGTCGCCGGCGATTTGCTCGAAAAGTTTTTCGCGCGGAATCGCATCGCGATAGTAGGCCTCGAGCTGGAAGAGCATTCCTTCCTGGCGCGCGGCGGGGCTCGCGAGGAAACGCTGGTATTTCTCGGGATCGAATCGTCCGTCGGTCTGGAGCTCCGGACTTTGCAGAAGCTGCGGCGGTGGACTGGTTCGCGCTGCGTCAGCGATGTCTTCGTCGGTCACGGTAATTCCGCGGCGCTTGTACTCCTGGCTGAGAAGCACATTCCCGACGAGCGTCTCGAAAGCCTGGTCGGCAAGATGCTGACGATCGTCGAGCGTAACGGGCCGGCCTGTTTGCTGACTGGACTGTTGCTCGAGCTGTGAGGTCGCATTGAACCACGTTGTTGCGAGAATTTCCTCGCCATTCACTTTTGCGACCGCTGTCGTTGTGGTAACGGGCGCTCGCCCGAGAAGTCCGGAAGTCTGCACCAGCAGGAATCCACCGACAAACAGAATGACGATGAAAATCCAGATATACTTTGCGGAGCTCCGCATTTGTTGCATTACCACTTCGTATTACTCCTGGCGGGGCATTGAACGGGTCGTCTTATGAAAATGTAGAGCCTAAAAAAGTACCGGCTCTGCGGGCGTAAAAGCAAGCCACGCACCAACTTCACATTGACGATGTTCCGTTAAACGCGATATCTTCAGCCGTTCTGTCCCGATGACGGCCGGGACAGTACTCCAGCGGGGTTCATTGATGCAGAGTTCACCTCGGATTGACGAGCTGAAGCAGAAGTTCCACGAAAATCCGCGGCGCTACTTTGCGCCGCTTGCTAACGAGTATCGCAAGGCCGGTGACGCGGAGCAGGCGATTGCAATTTGCCGCGCTCACCTCGCGCAGCAGCCCGGACATATGAGCGGACACGTCGTGTATGGTCAGGCACTGTATGACGCCGGCCGCATCGATGAAGCGCGCGGTGTTTTTCAGCAAGCGCTCGCGCTCGATCCCGAGAACCTGATTGTTCTTCGCCACCTCGGCGACATAGCGCGAAAAAAAGGCGAGGTCGAGGAAGCGCGAAGCTGGTACTCGCGCGCGCTCGACGGAGATCCGCAGGACACGGAAGTTGCCGCCTATCTCGCAGAGCTGACTGAGCCTCTAGCGACCTCTGACGTGACTGCTGATGCCGCTGCGCCGGTTATCGAGACGCCGGGTGAAGAGGCCGAGCCTGAGTCTCTGAAAATCGAGTCGATCGAGGAGGTCGTGGTCTCCGAGTCGGCTTGGCCATCATCGGAAAGTTTTGACGTCGGGCCTGTGGGTGACCATGCAACGTCTCTCGACGACAGTCCATATCTTGACGATAGCCTCGCCATGGAGCTTCAGGATTCAGTGCCGAAGTCAACCGAGCCGGTCTCTGCCGAGACCACGAGTGCGCCGAGTGAAAGTGAAGACGAGTTGGCGGCGGCCGACATGCAGGAGGAGGGCGGCCACACTTCCGAATGGGAGATGACGCCAACTCCCGCGGCCGCGGAACCGCAGGGTGCCGTTGAAGCGCCCGCAGCGGCGCCTTCCGCTGAGCCCGAGGCCACATCTGCGCCCACGGTCGAGGATCGCCCAGCTCGTCACACGCCCACTTACGAGTCGACGCCGATTGTCACGCGAACACTTGCCGAGCTCTACCTGCAACAGGGATACATCGAGCCGGCTCTCGAGATTTATCGACAGCTGGCGGAGCGCGACCCGGATGACGCCGGTCTTCAGGCGCGAATCAGCGAGCTTCTTTCCGTCGAGGCGAAAGGACCCGCTATGCCGGAGGAATCCACCGTCGAGGAAGCCGAACCCGATGCGGCGTCGCTGCGTGAGTCCGAGGACGAACCGGTTGTGCCAGAGGAAATGATTACGCACGCGATCCCGCCGGATGAGGTCACGCCAGACGACGTCACCCCGGAGGAAGTCGATGAGCTTGTCGGCTCCGGCGAGCTCTGGGACACCGCCGATTCGTGGGGCGCGGGAATGTTCGAAGACGTCCAGGAGGAAGATGAAATCTTCGGCCTCGGATCGATCGACGACTTTCCGGTTGCCTCATCGGCCAGTGAAGTCGAAGACGAAATCGAAGCCGAAGAAAGTGAAGCGCCGGGCGCAAAGACTCCGGCGGTTGAAGTACCAGCGGAAGATGAAGTCGCCCAACCGGTGACCGCTACCGAAGCGGCGCCCACTCGCGGAATGACAATCGGTGAATTCTTCGCGACGCTTGGAAAAGCTCGACCGCCATCCGATGAGATAGACCGGTTAGACGAGGAGACTGCCGCCGATCTCGCGGACGAGGAGGCCGGGTCGACAGCTGAGGAACCCGGCGCGGAAGAGCAGAGTTATCCGTACGCCGATGATGCGTTTGCCAATCTCTTCCAAGGCGCGGAGGTCAATCCCGAGGATAGTCGAGCAGCTGCGGCTTTGAGCGGCGCGATGGCGCATCCAGCGCCAGCAGCAATGATCACGACTCCGTCGCAATCGCGTCCGGCGACTGATGCTTCGACGACGGTGGGCGACCTATCGGTCCAGGAATCCGAGGAGGACGTTCGCCGATTCCGCGAGTGGCTCGAGGGATTGGCGAACTCGTGAGAATCGCCGTCATCAATGGCCCGAATCTCAATCTTCTTGGGCAGCGCGAGCCGGCGATCTACGGAAAAACCACGCTCGCCCAGATTGAATCGCGCCTTCGTGAGGTGGCGCAGGAGCTCGATGTTGCGCTGAGCTTTTCGCAGTTCAACGGCGAAGGCGACATCATCGATGCGATACAGGCGCTGAAGGGCGCCGCCGATGGCGCGTTGATCAATGCAGGCGCGTACACCCACACCAGTCTCGCGATACATGACGCGCTCACGAGCGTGAGCGTTCCCTTTGCCGAGGTTCACCTCAGCAACATCTTCGCGCGCGAGCCGGAGCGGCGCCACTCCGCGCTCGCCGACGCGGCGGTTGGAATCGTTGCAGGCTTCGGCGCGATTGGATATGAGCTCGCACTTCGCGGACTTGTCTCGAAGCTTTCGGCCAATGACTGATCCCCGACCCGAGAGGCTCGAACACCTTCGCGAGAAGCTGAGGTCGCAGCAAATCGACGGGCTTCTGCTGTCTTCGCTTCCGAACATTCGCTACCTCACGGGATTTTCAGGCACGAGTGCACTCGTTCTCGCCACGTCGAGCGACGTCATCTTCATCACGGATTTTCGCTACGAAACTCAGGTTGCGAGCGAAATCGGCGACTTTGCGCAGGTGCGCATCGAATCATCGAGTCTCTGGACCGGACTCTGGGGTTTGCTGCCGAGACTGCAATCCAACGAAATCCTCGGATTCGAATCGGGGCATCTCGTTCACCGGGATTTCCAGCGCCTTCTCAACGAAGGATCCCGCTGGCAGTGGCGTCCGCAAATTGGACTGGTCGAGGACCTTCGCGAATCAAAGGACGAGGAGGAAGTTGCCCTCATCGCCGAGGCAGCACGGATTGCCACGACGGCTCTCGCTCGTGTCGTGCCGATGATTCGTCCGGGATTGTCGGAGCTCGAGGTTGCTGGAATTCTCGAGAAGGCTCTCCGTGACGAGGGAAGCGAGGAGGCGCCGTTTCCCCCGATTATCGCGTCGGGACCGCGGGCGGCGCTCCCGCACGCGCGCGCATCAAGGCGAGTAATCGAGCGGGGAGATTTCGTGCTGCTCGATTTCGGCGCGCAATATCGAGGCTATTGCTCGGACGTTACGCGCACGTTCGTTGTGGGTGCCGCCTCGGGGGAACAGAAGGAGATTTACGACATTGTGAAGGAAGCAAATCGGGTCGCGTCATCGTCGGTAAAGGCCGGGATGACGGGAATGGCTGCCGACGCGCTCGCGAGGAGCTACATTGAGCGCCTTGGTCATGGGGCAGGCTTCGGTCACGGCCTCGGTCACGGGCTCGGCCTGGAGGTTCATGAAGCGCCACGCCTGGCCCGGACCGCTGAAGCATCGCTAAAGCAGGGCGCGGTGGTCACAATCGAGCCAGGAATTTACCGAGCGGGGTGGGGAGGCGTCCGTATCGAGGACGACGTTCACCTCTCGGCGACTGGCCCAAAGGTTCTTACGAACTTTTCCCGGGAGCTATTAGAGGTCGCATGAGAGAAGCCATAGAGGCACCGCGGTCTGCGGACTGCGGCAGAATCACTGCGGACTGCAGGAGGCCGGATGCTGGTAGCCGGGAGCCGGGGTCATGATCGACTTGCGCTTCGTCAAGAAGCTGGTGGACATGATCGACGCGTCGACAGTGGACTCGATCGAGATCACATCGGACAAGGGAATGAAAATCCGGATCTCGAAGAACTCGAGCCAGCGTGCGACGGTTCAGCTCGCCTCTCCGATGCAGCTTCCACCGATCATGCAGTCAGCGCCGCCTCAGCCCGCCGTGGACAAGGCACCGGCAGCCGAAGCGCCGCGTGTCGAGAAGCCGAAGGCGACGTACCTCGAGGTGAAGTCTCCCATGGTTGGGACTTACTACGGTGCTCCCGAGCCTGGTGCCAAGCCCTACCTTGCGGTGGGCGACCGGATCTCGAAGGGCCAGATACTCTGCATCATCGAGGCAATGAAGATCATGAATGAAATCGAATCCGAGTTTGACGGAGTAGTGAAGGAAATCCTCGTTCAGAATTCTCATCCGGTCGAATACGGTCAGGTCCTTTTCCGGATTGATTCCAATGGGTGAGCGCACTCCGGAAAGCGGCACACGGGCGATCGAATCCACGTTCGATTATCGCGGCGTGCTGCGACAGATGCTCGACGAGAACGCGTCCGACCTCCATTTGAAAGTTGGTTGCTCACCGACCCTTCGCGTCGACGGCACATTGAAAACGGTTAACATGCCGCCGCTGCGATCAGACGATATGAAGGCGCTTGCCGATCAAATCATGCCGCCCAAGCGCCGACGAGAGTTCGACGAGCTGAAAGAAGCGGACTTTGCGCTCGGCGTTCCCGGGATCGGCCGCTTCAGGGTGAACGCGTTTCAGCAGCGCGGGACGATTGCGTACGCATTCCGTGTCGTCCCATTCCAGGCGCAGACGATAGCCGAGCTGAATCTTCCCGCGGTTGTCGAGCAGATTGCTCTCAAGCCACGCGGTCTCGTGCTCGTAACAGGAATTACCGGCTCAGGTAAATCGACTGCGCTCGCCGCGATGATTCAGTACATCAATCAGAATCGGTCGGCGAACATCATTACCATCGAGGATCCGATCGAATTCCTGCACCGCGACAACAAAGCGCGAATCAATCAGCGCGAAGTTGGAACCGATACAGCGACATTCGAGCAGGCACTTCGCCGCGTTCTTCGACAGGATCCCGACGTGCTGCTCGTCGGAGAAATTCGCGACTTGCCGACGCTCGATACCGCGATGAAAGCCGCAGATACCGGCCACCTGGTTTTCTCCACGCTTCACACGACAGATGCATCGCAGACGATAAACCGCATCCTCTCGTTTTATCCGCCGCACCAGCAGGCGGAGGTTCGGTTCCTGCTCGCGAGTGCGCTCGAGGCGGTCATCTCGATGCGACTTATTCCCCGAGCCGACAAATCCGGCCGCGTGCCCGCAGTCGAGGTGCTCGTCAATACCGCCGCCGTCCGCGACAACATTCGCGACATGGGCAAGTCGCTCAACATCCCCGAGCTGATCGCCGGTGGCACCGTTCAGTACGGAATGCAGAGCTTCGATCAATCATTGATGAACTGGTATCAGAAGGGAGTGATCTCGTACGAGAACGCTCTTTACAACGCGACCAATCCGAGTGAATTCGCGCTTCGCATCCAGGGTGTAGCTGGTGCGAGCGATTCCAAGTGGGAGAATCTGAATCAGGAAGTGACAACCTGATCGGCGGGGGATGTTCAAGAAAATCCTGATCGCGAACCGCGGCGAGATT
This sequence comes from Gemmatimonadaceae bacterium, assembly GCA_046262875.1. Lineage (GTDB taxonomy): Bacteria > Gemmatimonadota > Gemmatimonadetes > Gemmatimonadales > Gemmatimonadaceae > UBA4720. Next base: position 32,580 of record JBHELX010000004.1, read on the forward strand.
GCGCTTCGCGTAATCCGCGCGTGTCGCGAGCTCGGCGTTCAGACTGTCGCCGTATACTCCGAAGCCGACCGCGAGTCGCTGCACGTCCGATTTGCCGATGACGATGTTTGCATCGGACCCTCGCTTGCACGCGATTCATATCTCAAGATCCCACGAATAATTGCAGCGGCTGAGATCGCCGGCGCGGATGCGATTCATCCGGGCTACGGTTTTCTCGCTGAGAATGCCGAATTCGCTGAGACGTGCGCAGCGAGCAACATCGCGTTCATCGGTCCGACCGCCCAGCAGATTCGAGTGATGGGCGACAAGGCTGCGGCGCGAAATGCGATGGCAGCAGTGGGTGTTCCGATCATTCCTGGAACGCCCGGGCCGGTCGAAGACCCTGACGAGGCGCTGGGCTTTGCTCGAGACATCGGATTCCCGGTGATCATCAAGGCTGCCGCCGGTGGCGGTGGAAAGGGAATGCGCGTCGCAGCCGAGCCTGAGGATTTCACGCGATCGTTCCAGCTCGCGAGATCAGAGGCACTCTCTGCGTTCGGAAGCGGCGACGTGTACGTCGAGAAATATCTCGAGCGGCCGCGACACGTTGAATTCCAGATAATGGGCGATCGTCACGGTCACGTGATTCATCTCGGCGAGCGCGATTGCTCGGTACAGCGTCGCCATCAAAAACTGATCGAGGAAGCGCCGAGTCCGGCAGTCACTCCGGAGCTCCGAGCTGCAATGGGTGATGCGGCAGTTCGTGGGGCGGCGGCAATCGATTATGTGGGAGCGGGAACAATCGAGATGCTGCTCAACAGTGATGGCAGCTACTACTTCATGGAAATGAACACGCGCATTCAGGTCGAACATCCGGTGACCGAGATGTTGACGGGCGTGGATCTTGTTAAGGAGCAGATCAAGGTTGCTGCGGGTGAGAAGCTTTCGGTCACCGAGATGCCGCCACTTCGTGGACACGTAATCGAATGTCGAGTCAACGCAGAGGATCCGGCGCGCAACTTTCAGCCGTCGCCGGGAAAAATCGATGTGTTCCATCCGCCCGGAGGTCCCGGCGTGCGACTCGATACGCACGTCTACGCGGGCTACACAGTGCCGCCGTTCTACGATTCGTTGCTGGCGAAGCTCATCTGTCAGGGACGCGACAGGCAGGAGGCGTTGCGCCGAATGCAGGTCGCGCTCGAGAGCTTCATCGTCGAAGGAGTGACAACGACGATTCCGTTTCTCGCTCGCGTGATGGCAGATCCTCATTTCCAGGCGGGAGACGTCGACACGAAATTCCTCGAGCGTGAGACTTATCTACTGCGAGAGCCGGCGTAAATGAAAATCGACGTCTTCCTGTCGCCCGGTGAGATGTCGACGGGCGGCGTGCTTGGACGTGTAGTTGCCGTGATCGACGTCCTTCGCGCTTCGACTACTATCGCGACCGCGCTCAACAATGGCGCGCGAACGATCGTCCCGGTCGAGAGCCCCGACATCGCGATAATTCGATCGAAACAGTTCGAGAGATCGGACGTAATCCTCGCAGGCGAGCAGAAGATGCTTCCGATCCCAAGCTTTGATCTGGGAAATTCCCCAGGATCATTCTTGCCGGAAGTAGTCGTTGACAAGACGATTCTTTTCATGACCACTAACGGCACTCACGCTCTCCTCGGCCTTCAGGGAGCGAGAGACGTCGTCGTTGCATCGTATGTCAATCTCACCGTTGCGGGCCTGATGTTGCGGACGGCACTTCGCGGCGACAATGATATTTCGATTGTTTGTGCGGGGGATGAAGGACATTTTAGTCTCGAGGATGCGGCCTGCGCAGGGCGCTACGTTCGGTTCATTACCCAGCGCGTCAGGTCGTCGGCGATCCTCAATGACGCAGCATGCGCCTGCGAGCTCATCGATAGAAGGTATGGCGACAACATCGAGAAAATCTTCCAGGACTCGTCCCACGGGCGGGCGCTCGCCGAAGCAGGCTTCGGCGAAGACCTCCTCGCCTGTGCTCGCGTGGATTCGCAGCCTGTGGTCCCCGTCTATCAAGAGCGACAGATCACTCGACTCGGACCCGATCGCGAGCGCTGAAGCTCCGCAAGCGTCGGCGCTTCAACGCGAGCTTGCCGGAATCGTATTACTGCTCTTCGCAATATTTCTCGCCGGCGCGCTAGGCACCGAAGGCTGGCGGTTGCTCGGCGGAAACACAGATGCGCGAAGCAATTTCGGCTGGGCGGGCGGACTCCTCGCTCTTCCGTTAGCGAGATTCCTCGGCTGGCCCGCTGCAGCGATGTTGCCACTCGCACCTGCTGCTCACGCGTTGCGTCTCTTCGGCCGTCTCGATCAGCGCACCGATAGATCGTGGATGGTTTTTCTGCTCGGCATCGTCGTTCTCCTGCCGATTGTGTTCGGGCTTGGGGAAGGCGGGCTGCGTGATGCGACGGCGTTGTCAGGATTGTGGGGAAGCTTTGTCGCTTTCTATCTACTTCAATTTGCCGGAAGCGCGGGGGCGTGGATCATCCTGTTCCTCGCGTTGAGTGCGCTGATGGCGGCGACACTCTCATGGAACCCAATCCGTGCGATCGTGAGCTCGCCCGTTCCTGCTACGAATGGCGAAGGCGACGCACTCGACGCCGTCGAGCCGGAGATCGCTACCTCGCGCAACCGGCAGCGCCCGCCCGAGCCGACACCGGAGGAGATGCCGGCGCTCGATCTCTCTCTTCTTGGAAAACGCCCCGACACTCCTCCAGCTGAAGAGAAAAAAAAGAAGGAGAAGAAAACGAAAGCGGAGCTCGTCGCAGAACACGCTGACAGAATCGCGGCGGAGATCGACGCGTCAGCTTACAACGGCTCGCTGAATGGCGAAGAAGAGCGGCCGTCGCCTGACCTTCTCACCCCTACGCCGCCGAGAAATTCGGATATCGACAGTCGCGAGCTCGATGCGATGGGCGTAAAGCTGATGGAAGCCTTGAGAACGTTTCGAGTTGAAGGTGATCTCGTCGGCAGAACGACGGGCCCGGTTGTAACACAATTCGAAATCGCGCCTGCTGCGGGCGTGAAGGTTCGGCAATTCGCATCGCTTTCAAATGATCTTGCGTTGGCGATGCGCGCCCAAAGCATTCGTGTCGTAGCGCCAATTCCGGGGAAGGGAGCAGTTGGCGTCGAAGTTCCGAATCCGACTCCGGAGATTGTCACGTTTCGCGAGCTGATCGAGTCGAAAGAATTCCGCGAGATGCGCGCCGCGCTTCCAATCGCGCTCGGAAAAGATCTGGAAGGCCGACCGGTAGTCGCCGACCTCGCGAAGATGCCGCACTTGTTGATTGCGGGTGCAACCGGCTCGGGAAAATCGGTTTGCGTGAACACGCTGATCACGAGTCTCATTTATCGTCACACGCCGAAAACTCTGCGCTTCCTGATGGTCGATCCGAAAATGGTCGAGCTGTCGGTGTACAACGCTCTTCCGCACATGCGTCACAAGGTCGTCACCGACAATCGCGATGCTGCTGCAGTATTGAAGTGGGCTGTGCTCGAGATGCAGGAGCGATACGAGCTGCTAGCGGCAAACGGCGCGCGCAACATTCAGGATTTCAATCGCAAGGTCATCGATGGCGCAAAGTTGAACGTGCCAAGGAATCCCGAGGTCGCATTCGAGAACACTGAATACACTGGAGGCATTCTTCCGTACATCGTGTTGATCATCGACGAGTTGGCAGATCTCATGATGACTGTACAGGCGGAAGTAGAGACTCCGCTCGCCGTGCTCGCACAGAAAGCGCGCGCAATCGGAATTCATATCATCCTCGCAACCCAGCGGCCGAGTGTGAACGTCATCACCGGCTTGATCAAAGCGAATTTCGCGAGTCGCATTGCATTCCGCGTTGCTTCGCAGATCGACAGTCGCACGATTCTCGATGGGATGGGAGCCGAATCGTTGCTCGGAAACGGCGACATGTTGTTCATCCCGCCGGGAAAGTCAGAGCCGGCGAGACTTCAAGGCGCCTTCATCTCGAGCGAAGAGACAGAGCGAATCACTGCGTGGTATGGCCAGCGCAGAGAGCGCCGCAAAGCGATGGTGGAAGCTCAGGGATTGTTCGCCGAGGAACCGGCAGAAGAGGACATCATTGCGAAGATTCGTCTCAAGGAAGCACAGGAATCCGGTGGACACGAGGCCGACGACGGAAGCGACGGAGATCGGGACAAATTATTTCGCGATGCAGCTGAGGTTGTCATCCAGCATCAGCAGGGGTCGACGTCACTGCTTCAGCGGCGGCTCAAAGTTGGCTATGGACGCGCGGCGAGAATAATCGATCAGCTTCATGCGGCCGGCATCCTCGGACCACCGGATGGATCAAGGCCGCGCGACGTTCTCGCTGGGCTCGATGATCTCGATCGTATCTGCGGGCCTCGCTAGCGCCTGACGCTTTGGCGACGCGTCCGGCGCCGCGACGTTCTTGAAGACGCACCAGACGAACATCGGCCATTCACGCCAGATGCGGATGTGGCTCGTGCCGAATTCCCTCGGGTACTCGTGCGTCGGGATGTTCACGACGCGGTAACCGTGACGCAGGAATTTCATCACCATTTCCTGCTCGATTGTGTGACGATCTTCTGTCAGCTCGACTTGAAGCGCCGCCGCGCGGCGCACCGCCCGGAATCCATTCAACGTGTCGGACAGCTGCACGTTCCATCGACGATTGATCGCGATGTTCATCGCGATGTTGCCGATTGTTCGAATGAGTTGACCGGTGCTTATGGACAACTCTTCGCTTCCGCCGCTGAAGCGACAACCAACGCAAAGATCGGCTTCATCGGAGAGAATCATTCCCGCAAGTCGAGGAATATCGGCGGGATCGTGTGACCCGTCTGCATCCATGAACACCAGAACTTCCGCCTGAGAGTGGCCGAGGCTCTCGCGAATTCCGGCTCCCTTTCCCAGTCCCGAGTCGGTGAAAACTTTCGCGCCGGCTTTGCGCGCCGCGTCCGCGGTTCCATCGCGCGACAGTCCGTCAATCACAATGACCTCTCGCGCGTAACGCGACGCGGCTCTCACCGCCTCGGCAACAGTTCTTTCCTCGTCGCGCGCGGGAATGACCACGCACACACGGCCCGAATCATACTCGGAGCCCGCAGAGCGTAGAGATTCTTCGGTCCTTCCCGAAAAAAAGCCTTTCGGGAGACTCGAGAGTCGTGGGTTGGTCACGGGTCCAAGATAGTAAGCAGTGCAGAATTTCGCTTCTTCGTGTCGGCGAAGGATGCTTCAGTCACCGTAGCGGCAACTAGAGTGAGTCATGCTTGTCGCACGACAAATACTCGGAGAGCGCGGTGAAAGAATCGCCGAGCAATTTCTTGTGAAGAAGGGTGGTCGCATACTCGATCGGCGGTTTCGAAGTGGGCACCGTGACATCGACCTCGTTGCCGAATGGACTCACACAGGCCGGGGTGATCGAACGGTGGCATTCGTAGAGGTGAAGACTCGCGTGTCGGCGGATTACGGCGGGCCGTTGGGAGCCGTTCACTGGCGGAAACAGCGAGAGCTGGTGAAGGCAGCGAGGGACTGGATGGGTCGCTTTCACCGCTCGGGCGATGTGTACCGGTTCGATGTCGTCGGAGTTCTGTTTGGTGTGACGGGTCCGGAGGTCATTCACATCGAGAACGCGTTTGTGGTGAGATGAGTCTTGAGAAAAGAGTAGGACTTTCGTAGTTTATTCGGGTAACGTCGGAGGCGGTTTTTGGGCGAGATTTTGAGGTCCTGCAGCCCATACCGAGTCGGCGTGCCAGGGGAAATTCAACGTCAACCAGAGGAAGCGTGCGATGGCAGTATCGGTGATGGGCGAAGACAAAAAGAAGGCGTTGAACCTGGCGATAGCGCAGATCGAGAAGAACTGCGGCAAGGGTTCGATCATGAAGATGGGCTCTGATTCGCGCGTGCGGGTGGACGCAATTCCCACAGGCGCGATCAACCTCGATGCCGCGATTGGTGTCGGCGGAATTCCGCGGGGACGCGTTACCGAGATTTACGGTCCCGAGTCGAGCGGCAAAACGACGTTGTGCCTGCACGTCGTCGCAAACGCACAGCGAGCGGGTGGTGTGGCTGCATACATCGATGCGGAGCATGCGCTCGATACCGACTATGCGCAGAAGCTTGGCGTTGACGTCGACAATCTCCTCGTGTCTCAGCCGGATACGGGCGAGCAGGCGATGGAGATTTGCGAGATCCTCGTGCGATCGGGAGCTGTTGACGTTGTGGTGATCGATTCCGTCGCCGCGTTGGTTCCCCGCGCGGAAATCGAAGGCGACATGGGCGACTCACACATGGGACTTCAGGCGCGCTTGATGAGTCAGGCGCTGCGCAAGCTCACCGGAGCAATCGCTCGCTCGAAAACGTCGGTGATTTTCATCAATCAGCTCCGCGAAAAAATCGGCGTGATGTTCGGCAATCCCGAAACAACAACCGGTGGTAAGGCTTTGAAGTTTTACGCTTCGGTTCGTCTCGATATTCGCCGCATCGCTGCCGTGAAGGAAAAGGAAGACGTCATCGGCTCGCACGTTCGAGTGAAGGTGGTGAAGAACAAGGTTGCGCCGCCGTTCAAGCAGGCGGAGTTCGACATCATGTACGCGGAGGGGATCAGTCACGCATCGCTGGTGCTGGATATTGCTGCCGAGTCGGGAATAATCGACAAGTCGGGAGCGTGGTACAGTTACGGATCGCAGCGCATCGGTCAGGGTCGAGAGAATGCGAAGATGTACCTCAAGGACAATCCTGCTCTGCTCGCTGAGGTCGAAGAAAAAGTGAAGACGGTGCTCGGTATTCGTCCGGCAGTTTCGTCGGAAAGCGAGGCTGACGCCACGGAAGAATAACTGAACGCAGTGAGCCGAAGGATGGGACCCGGTGTCAAAACTCATCGTTCGGCTCGCTGCGTTCAGGTCGCCGATATCCGCTGGCCGATGGCCGACCTCCGAGGCCCGAAACTGCAAACTCATAACTGGGTAGTTCTCGGACTTCCGGGATCGGGCACCGGCCAGCGGGCATCGGCGACCTGATAAATCATGGCAGCCTCCGCCTACGAATATGCGTTGAATCTGCTGACAGCTCGTCAGTACACCTCGCGCAATCTCAAGCGCAAACTCATCCAGAAGGGATATCCGGCGACGGATGCGGATGAGACGATCGATCGCCTGGTCGCGAATGGGATTCTCGATGATTCACGATATGCGGCGCAGTTCGCTCGCGGAAAGCTGCTTGGCCCCGGCGCCTCTAAGCGTCGCATTCGGCAACAGCTCTATCAGCGAGGAATCGGCGGCGAGGTTGCGGACCATGCAATCGACGCTGTCATCGAAGACGAAGCGATCGATCTCGACGCCGTCGTCGAGAAAGATGCGCGCAAGAAGCTCGCGTCACTCGGCGCACTCGAGCCACTTGTCGTGAAGCGCCGATTGTACGCACATCTCGCGCGACGCGGTTACAACGTCGACGAAATCAACCGCCTGATGAAGAAGGTGCTCAAAGGCTCCTAGCTTGCCGCATATATTTCGTTCCATGCACGCAGCTGAAATCAGGCGCCGGTTTCTCGACTACTTCGCACGAAACGATCACGCAGTCCGTCCGAGCGGACCGCTTGTGCCGCCGGATGATCCGACATTGCTGTTCGCGAACGCGGGAATGGTTCAGTTCAAGAAAGTTTTTCTTGGCCAGGAGAATCCTTCATTCGGGCGCCGTGCGACAACTTCGCAGAAATGCGTCCGTGCGGGAGGAAAACACAACGATCTCGAACAGGTCGGTCACACCGCCCGTCATCAGACTTTCTTCGAGATGCTCGGCAATTTCTCATTTGGAGATTACTTCAAGCGCGATGCGATTCGATTTGCATGGGAGTTCCTCACTGAAGATCTGAAGCTCGATCCCGCGCATTTGCGAGTGAGCATCTTTCACGAAGACGACGAAGCGCGACGGCTGTGGAAAGAAATTGCCGGCCTTCCCGATTCGCGGATTTACGGATTGGGCGCTCACGACAATTTCTGGCAGATGGCGGACACGGGTCCGTGTGGTCCCTGCTCGGAAATCTTTACGGATCTTCTGCACGTCACGGACGACTATCGCCTGCCGGCTGGGGCGACCGGAGAGTGGACCGAAGCGGATCGCAAAGAGTTTTCGCTCGAGGCTTTCGTCGAAGGCACCGAAGCTGGTCGCTTCCTCGAATTCTGGAACCTCGTTTTCATGCAGTTCGATCGACAGTCGGACGGCACGCTCGTCCCTTTGCCAAAGCCCTCGGTCGATACTGGCATGGGTCTCGAGAGAATTACGGGTGTGATGTCTCGCGTCGAGAACAACTACCACATCGACCTTTTTGCACCACTGATCAGCGCGATCGAAACTGAGACTGGAATTGAATACTCGGGCCGCGAATCAAACGAACCGAAGTGGGTCGACATCGATGCGAAGCGAGTTGGCCTCGGCGGCAGATGGTCGCCGGCGCTGAAACATGCTCATGAAATTCTTGTCGATCCCGCAGCGTTTCGCGTTATCGCTGATCACTCGCGATCCGTCGCATTTCTTCTCGCTGACGGCGTCTTTCCGTCGAATGAAGGCCGAGGTTACGTGCTGCGCAGAATTCTGCGCCGCGCTGTTCGGCACGCCTGGCTTCTCGGTCGAGCAACTCCAATGCTGTCGCAGGTAGTCGAGCGCGTAATCGATCTCATGGGGGACGTTTATCCGGAGCTGATGCACCGGCGCAAGCATATCATCGAGACAACTCTCGCCGAAGAGCAGAGATTCCTTGCGACAATCGATGGCGGCATGCGGCGATTCGACGAGATTGCGCCGGCAGAAACGACTCAGGGCTCAGACGCGGTTCGAGGGACGATCTCGGGCGAAGACGCATTCCGACTTTACGACACGTTCGGATTTCCAATCGACCTCACTGAGCTGATGGCGAGAGAACGCGGCTACACCGTGGATATACCTGGATTCGAGCAGGCGTTGAATGCGCAGCGAGAGCAATCGCAGCAGGAGCGCAAGTCGAAAAAGATCGCGGTGTCTGCTGATCAGCTCGCGAATGCGTCGTGGCAATCCAACGGCGATCGTGCCGCACCCGCGAACCGCGATGTTTCTTTTGTCGGCTACGATAGAACTGAGGCGGACACGGCGGTTGTCGACTACGCCACTCTCGCCGACGGCCGCGTCGCGGTGATGTTGCGCGAGACTCCGTTTTATGCGGAGTCAGGCGGACAAATCTCCGACATTGGGCTCATCACCGGTGAGGGATGGAAAGTAAAAGTCGAGGAGGTGCGGAAGATCGACGGCAATCCGACGGCAATCGGCGAAGCTGAAGGAGAAGTGCGACTCGGCCCGGCGCATGCGACGGTGCCTCGTGGGACGCGCCTCGACACCGAGCGCAATCACACGGCGACTCATCTTCTCCACGCTGCGTTGCGCGAGATACTCGGCGACCATGTGCACCAAGCGGGCTCACTGGTCGCGCCCGATCGCCTTCGATTCGATTTCACTCATCATGGTCCACTGACTGACGATGAGCTGTCGCGCGTTCAGCAAAAAGTGAATCGCGAGATCTTTGAGGCGATCCCACTCGACATTCGCGAGAAAAAATACGCGGATGCCGTTGCCGGCGGAGCGATGCATTTGTTCGGCGAGAAGTATGGAGACGTGGTGCGCGTTGTCAGTGTTCCGGGAGTTTCCGCGGAGCTGTGCGGAGGCACACACGTGCGAAACACTTCAGAGATCGGCCTGTTTCGCATTGTGGCCGAGTCGGGAATCGCGGCTGGCGTGCGTCGTATCGAGGCGACCACCGGTCCGAGGGCGTACGAACAGCTGAATGATCTTGCCAACACTGTCGATGAGATCGACAACCTCGTGCGTGCGACTCCCGACACGGTTGTCCAGAAAATCCAGTCGATGATCGACGAAAAAAAATCACTCGAGAAAAAAGTCGACGACGCAACACGCGGCGCGACGAATGACGAGCTCGAGCGCGTTCTGAACATGGTGCAGCGAGTCGAAGCGGTAAGCATCATTGCGACGACCGTCACGGTTGCCGACATGAAGGAGCTGACTGCGCTCGCCGATGCTGTTAGAGATCGCCTCGGCCACGGCGTCGCCGTCCTCGCTGCCGACTTGAGTGGAAAACACACGCTGCTCGCGGTTGTTACCGACAGCGTTCGAGAGAACCGCGGACTACGCGCCGATGCGATCCTCAAGGAGGTCGCAGCAATTGCCGGAGGACGGGGCGGAGGGAAAGCGCATCTCGCACAAGCGGGAATTCCCGACGGCTCGAAAGTTCAGATCGCGTTGGCCGCAGTCGCGCCCACAGTCCGGAAAATGCTCGAGGCGCGTGAACGCTAGCGACTGGCTTGCGTCGCGGCGTCCGGCGCCGCCAGAGAAACTCGCGCAGCGCCTGGAATCTGCCCTTTCTGAGTTCCTGAGTGCGCCTGATGTGACGCCTTCTGACGCTTTTGCCGTTGCGGCTGCGGGCCTCCTCCGTCGCTTGATGAGAGCAGAATCAAAACCCTCGTCGCGCCGGGACGAGGCGATCGATTTGCTCGCGGCAGACGCGCTCGTGACGTATGCAATCGAGGCCGCAGCGGACGAATGCGAGACATTCGCCGAGCGAACAGATGCAGTAATCGCGCGACTGGCTGTCCTCGTCGACTGAGTCGCCACATGATCGTGATTCTCTTTACCGGCGGCACGATTGCGATGCGCAACGATCCCGGTGGGACGGGTGCGGTGCCATCGCTCACGTCGGCGGAGATTCTCGAGGCGACGCGAGGAATCGAGGCGGTGACCGGCGTCGAGACTGAAGATTGGGGCGCATTTCCTGGTCCGCACATGACTGTCGAGCGAATGTGGGCGCTTCGAAACAGAATCGCCGAGCATCTGCTGCGCCCTGAGGTAACTGGAGTCGTCGTTGCCCATGGGACGGACACGCTGGAGGAATCGGCATATCTCGTCGCGCGATCGCTGCCCTCGGACAAACCGGTAGTCTTCACCGGTGCGATGCGAACCGTGAGCGACCTCGGTTGGGACGGCCCCGCGAATCTTCTTGAAGCAGTGAGAGTTGCAGCAAGCTCGGAGGTGCGCGGTTACGGAGCGATGGTTGTGATCAGCGGACAAATTTTCGCGGCCCTCGATGCAACCAAAACGAACACGCATCTTCTCGACGCATTCGAGAGCCCTGGGCTCGGACCGCTTGGTGTTCTCGATGAAGGTGAGCTGATAATGCATCGCGAGCTTCCGTCCTCACCGCCGATCATTCAACCGTCATCGCTCGCTACGCCCGTGGATATCATCTTCGTTGCGGCCGGTGCCGATGAACGATTACTCGACGCGTCGCGAACTGTTGCGCGCGCGGTAGTAATCGCCGCAATGGGACGCGGCAATGTTCCACCGGCGGTGGTTCCCGCAATTCAACGGTGGATCGCGGAAGACAAACCAGTTGTGCTCACGTCCAGAACGCAGGGTGGGCGCGTGGGACACACGTACGGATATGCAGGTGGCGGCCGACGACTCGAAGAAATGGGAGTGATATTCGGCGGCTCTCGCCGCGCTCAGCAGGCACGAATCGATTTGATGCTTGCACTCGGCGCGGGGATGTCGATGCAAGCCGTTCGCACGATGTTCAGCGACAGCTGATGACTAAACTCGACCCGCCGGCCGAGGTGCTGCGGATCGCTCGCCGTTTGGAGAAGGCGGGTTTCGAGACATGGTGCGTCGGAGGCGCGGTTCGGGACGCTCTGCTCGGTCACGCGCACCTCGACTGGGATCTTGCGACGGCAGCGCGTCCGAATGACGTGCGAAATCTTTTTTCGCGTACGGTTCCAGTCGGAATCGAGTTCGGCACTGTCGGCGTCCTCGATGCCAATGACGTGATGCACGAAGTGACAACATTTCGGCGGGATGTAAACACCGACGGTCGTCATGCTATTGTCGAGTTTGGCGCGACGCTCGATGAGGATCTCGCGCGTCGTGATTACACGATCAATGCAATTGCGTTTTCACCGACGAGCAAGACGCTTCATGATCCGTTCGATGGTCAGGTGGATCTCGAGAAGGGAATCGTCCGGGCTGTTGGTGATCCGTCAGAGCGCATGCGCGAAGATCGCCTGCGTGCACTCCGCGCGATTCGTTTTGCCGCGCGCTTTGATTTCGAGATCGATCCAAAAACGTGGGACGCGATCGTCGCGAGCGCGCCGCACCTAACGCGACTCTCTGCCGAGCGCGTAAAGCAGGAAATCGAGAAAACCATGGAGCAGGTTCGCCTGCCGAGTCGCGCGTTTCGGATGTGGCGTGACAGTGGCGCGCTCGCGGTTCTTGTGCCGGCGCTTGATGGGATCACCGATACGCAAATCGCCGCGCTGGATCATTTCTGCGTACCGTCCCTCGCGGGTAGGCCGGAAAAACAATCTGCTCGCAAGATTGCGCGGTTGACCGGTTTATTCGCAGCCGCGGATTCGCGGGCGGTAATTCCTGCGCTGAAGCAGCTTCGCTTCTCCAATTCAGATGTGAAATGGATCGGTTCCCTGGTTGCATCCTGGCACTCGCTGTCCGCGGAAATGACCAGCACCTTGAACAAGGGGGAGCCGGTAGGTGATCCCGTACTTCGCCGATGGGCTGCGGTTGCTGGTCGCACGCGTCTTGCCTCACTGTTGCGGCTGGCTGATTCGATCTGGTGGGCTGAGCGCGATGCGGGGGGAGTAGCTCCGTCAAAGGAAAAAGTCGCGTCAGCTTATCGACAAGCGCTTCGCGTAGCGTACCGCGATCCAATCGAAATTGCAGACCTCGCCATCGGAGGAACTGATCTGGAAGAAATCGGAATCACCGGGCCCGAGGTGGGTCGCACGTTACGCAACTTGCTTCAGAACGTTATTAATGATCCCTCAATGAACACGCGCGAGCAGCTGCTGGCGTTGGCAAAGGCGTAAGGCCATGCTCTTTCGCGGCAGAGATCCCGACGTAACCGTCTGGAAGCGTTTCAGGTCGGGCGCCGACGGATTCACGTTCGTCAAGCACACGCGTCCGCAGGGTGGCGACTATTACGAAGCGTTTGTCTCCGCAAATGCGGAGAGAGTCGTCGATCTTTTCTACACGCTGAGTGAACAGCTTGCGCCTGCGGTCGACGTCGAGATTCAGGATCTCCGATCGGAAACGACGTGGAAAGGCGAGTCGCTCGCGTTGCCTGATGTGCGCGACGCGATTGCTCGACTCAAGGTGCCGCTTGCCACTTATGGTGGCGTTGAGATATCGCTCTATACCGGCGACGACCAGCTCACTCTCACGCCCCAGCTCGAGCTGTACATCTACGCTCGCTCCGATCGCTGGATATACCTGCTTCAGGGAAAGGGACTCGAGGAGCGCGCGTCGCTTGCGGATCGGACGTGGCGCTCGCAGTCGTGGGATCGTGCGCTTGCGCCTTCACTGTCAGCCGCGATCAGCGCCGCCGCGGAACGGCTTGCATTGACTCAAGCGTGATACTCCCCGCGGTCGCGTACACTTTTATCGCGGCCAGCGCAAATGTAGTCGGCGCAGCTGCGGTGACGTCGCATTCGCGTCTCAGCATTTCAGCCCTCGACAGGCTCATCGCTTTTTCTGCGGGCTTCCTCATTTCGGTCGCACTCGCTGATCTCGTTCCGGAAGCAATCGCGCAGCATGGCGCGGCCGGCGGAGTCATCATTCTTGCGGGATATCTGCTCGTCCATCTCACGCAGCATACGCTCGCTCCGCATTTCCATTTCGGTGAGGAAGTTCATAGCGTAACGCACGCTGTGAGCATCGCTGCGTTGATCGGACTTTTGCTGCACACGTTCATAGATGGTGTTGCGATTGCAAGTGGATTTCAGGTGAGCCAATCACTGGGGCTTCTCGTTTTTGTCGCGATTCTTCTGCACAAGTTTCCGGAGGGACTGGCGATCTCGAGCATGTTCCTCGCATCAGGCGCGTCGCGCGCGCGCGCACTCGCGGCTGGTGCAGCTCTCGCCGTCGCGACCGTGGTCGGCGGGCTGACGACTCAATACTTCGCGCCTCTTCGCACTTACGGATTGCCACTGGCTGCAGGTGTTGCGCTATACGTCGGGGCCTCGAACCTCGTTCCCGAATTTCAGGGGAAAAAAGGGTGGGGGCTTCCCGTCAGCTTCTTCGCCGGGTGCGGATTGTTCCTGCTGGCGCGAAATCTGATAAATGCTTAGCTGCGCCACTGAAACACAGAAACACAGAAATTTTTCTTTTCAGGAACAACGCTTGCCGCTGAGCATTCGTTATCCAAGATGAGTTCAAATCAAAGAAGGTTCTGTGCTTCTGTGTTTCTGTGGCAGAAGTTTTTCCGGACTCCGCGATTCTCCCGCGGTCCGCGGTCCGCAGTGTCCTTGTAATGCCGAAAAAATTTCGTGGCTCGCCCGCCAAAAGAGAGCAATCGCTCTTCACGCCTCCGGTGTCGGCTCAACCACTCGCTGCTCGGATTCGTCCGAACACTCTGGACGAGCTCGTCGGACAGCATCACCTGCTCGATCCCGGCAAACCATTACGCGAAGCAATCGAGCGTGGCGCAATAACGTCGATGGTGTTCTGGGGCCCGCCTGGCTCCGGCAAGACGACGATCGGTCGCCTCATCGCTCATTACACGGATCGCGAGTTCGTTCCTTTCTCCGCCGTGACTGAGGGAGTCGGCCGAGTGCGCGAGATCATAGGTGCGGCTGAGGAACGGCTCGAGCTCGGGCGTCAGACGATTCTGTTTGTCGACGAGATTCATCGATTCAACAAGGCGCAGCAGGACGCGTTTCTCCCGCACGTTGAAAGTGGCACGATCACTCTTATCGGAGCGACCACGGAAAACCCGTCGTTCGAGATGAACAGCGCGCTTCTCTCGCGCATGCGCGTGTTCGTGCTCGAGCCGATTTCTGCGGACGACATTCTCGTCCTGATGCAGCGCGCCCTCACCGATTCCGAGCGAGGGCTCGGCGCATTCAATCTCGACGTCGATGATGACGCGATGCAGCTCATCGCGCACGAAGCGGACGGTGACGCTCGGCGAGCCCTCAGCGTGCTGGAAGCCGCGGCGCTTCTCGTCGGAGAAGAGCGTCACATCACCGTGGAAGCCGCGCGCGATGCAATGCAGCGGCGATACGCGCTTCACGACAAAGCGGGCGAAACGCATTTCAACATGCTGTCCGCACTTCACAAATCGCTGCGGGGAAGCGATCCGAATGGCGCGCTCTACTGGAT
The DNA here is from genome assembly GCA_046262875.1 of Gemmatimonadaceae bacterium. Lineage (GTDB taxonomy): Bacteria > Gemmatimonadota > Gemmatimonadetes > Gemmatimonadales > Gemmatimonadaceae > UBA4720. The sequence continues at coordinate 47,785 of JBHELX010000004.1, forward strand.
GGCGCGGATGATCGAAGGCGGAGAAGATCCGATGACGATTTTTCGCAGAGCAATCGCGATGTCGGCGGAAGACATCGGCCTCGCCGATCCAAATGCACTGCAAATCGCCGTGGCTGCACGCGACGCGTATCACATGCTCGGTCCACCGGAGGGTTATCTCCCCCTCGCGGAGATGATCATCTATCTCTCGACGGCGCCAAAATCCAATTCAGGTCTGAGAGCTCTAAACGCTGCGTTCGAGGCTGCGCGGGAGACACCGGGCGCGCCCGTTCCGTTTCACATTCGAAATGCACCGACGTCGCTAATGAAGGAACTGGGTTATGGGGAGGGGTACCAATACGCGCATGGCGTCCCCGAGGCATACATCCCGCAGGAGTACCTGCCGGAGGCTCTTCGGGGAACCGTGTTCTATGAGCCGGGCCCATTCGGCTTCGAGAAGGACATCGCGAAACGACTTGCCTGGTGGAACGAGCTGAAGAGCCGGGCAGCAAACGATACTAACGACAAGAGCCCGCCCGACGGCAATGGCGAGCAGGGGGGGAGTAAGTGATGCGAAGGAAGATTCTGGTTGCAGCGATGGCGGCGCTGGCGGTTGGAGGTTGCGCGACGCTCGGCGTAGGCGGCGGATTCAAGCAGCCACTCGTGAATTTCAGCGATGTGAAAATCCGCGGGCTTGGTTTGAGCGGAGGATCGCTCGATATCGTGTTGAGTGTATACAATCCGAATGGGTTCAATCTCAACGCGTCGCGATTGACATACAAATTGATGGCAGAAGACAAGGACATGGCGAGTGGTGTACTCGATCACGCGTTCCGCGTGAAGGACAGGGACTCGACGTTCGTTACCATTCCCGTGGATTTCACGTACGCGGCTCTCGGCGCAGCCGGACGGCAGCTCCTCGAAAGGGGCTCTGTGAATTATCGAGTGATTGGCGATATTACAGTCGATACGCAGCTCGGGAATTTCACGGTGCCCTATGATCGGACCGGACGGTTCTCGAGTTTCGGCACGACCCGGTAGCCAAGAAGGCATAGATATCAAAAGAGAATTGATCGAGCTGGAATCTCCTGTCGAGCGAGCGATACTCGTCGGAGCACAAATAAAGGGGCCGCACGGGCGCGCGAATGGAAATGGTTCGTCGGGTCCGGCGGCCCCGACTCGTTCGCAGGTGATGGATGAGCATCTGAGCGAGCTCGAGCAGCTGGCGGATACGGCCGGCGCGGTCGTCGTGGGAGAGCTAACGCAACAACTCGATCGACCGAATCCCGCGACTTACCTCGGGAAAGGGAAGATAGATGAGCTCGCTCGCGCGATCAGCGACAATCGAGCGACTCTCACGATCTTCGACGACGAGCTCACACCCGCGCAGGGAAAAAATATCGAGGACGCAACCGGGCAGCGCGTGATCGACCGCGCGGAGCTCATCCTCGACATCTTTGCGACACGCGCCCGATCGAGCGAGGCGCGAATGCAAGTCGAGCTCGCGCAGCTGCAGTACATGCTTCCTCGTCTTACACGCATGTGGACGCACCTCGAGAAATTCCGCGGAGGCATAGGCGTACGCGGACCAGGTGAAACTCAGCTGGAGACTGACCGCAGACTCATCAACAGTCGTATCAAGCTTCTGCGCCAACGACTCGAGGATGTTCAGAAGTCGCGGGGCGTACAACGCGTGTCGAGAAAAGGTGAGTTCAAGGCAAGCCTCGTCGGATACACAAACTCTGGAAAATCCTCGATCTTGAGAGCGATGTCGGGATCAGCGGTCTTTGTGGAAGATCGATTGTTCGCGACACTGGATCCGCTCACGAGGGAAGTGCAGCTCTCGGAAAACACTTCGATATTGCTCACTGACACCGTCGGATTCATACGCAAGCTGCCGCACCATCTCGTGGCGTCATTCCGGGCAACGTTGGAGGAAGTAGTGGAGGCGGATCTTCTTCTTCACGTAATCGACGTATCACACCCGGCGTGGGACGAGCAGCGCACGATTGTTGACGGCGTTCTCAGCGAGCTTGGCGTCGGTGACAAGCCGCGTTTGCATGTCTTCAACAAGATCGATCGGCTTGATGAAGAAGACCGCCTGCCCATCGAAACAGCCATTCGCGATCAGATTCCGCATTCAGTCTTCGTCTCGGCGGTAACCCCTGGCGCGCTCGATCCATTGCAGAGAGCACTTCTTTCCGCTGTTCGCACGCGACGGCCTGTCACAGAGGTTCGTGTCCCGGTTACGAATGGAAAACTCATCGCCGAGATTCATCGCGAAGCCGAGGTCCTCGAACAGCGACACGAGGGGGAGGAACTGATCATGCGCGCAAGAGTCGACGCCGCCCTCGCGGGCCGGCTCAAGAGCGCGGGGGCAAAACTTTCAGTTCGAGCAAGCTCGTAGCCGGTAGCCGGTAGCCGGTAGCCGATCCCCGGCAGCCCATGTTTGGTGGCGGTTAACGGGAGGGAGGCTTATTATGAATTCCCATGTTTTCCGGTAGATAGTTGACTCTCCTGCAGCTCGCCTGGCTTAGCGCAGCGTTCATAGGCGCCGGCTCACTCAGTCTCCTCCTGACACCCCTCTTGATACGAGCGGCGTCGGCGCTGCGACTATACGATGCCCCGGACGGTGTGAGGCGACTGCACTCTTTGCCCGTTCCTCGCCTGGGCGGAGTTGCCGTTTATGTCTCTGCTGCCGCAGTGAGCTTCGCCGCAATTGTTCTCAGTGCTCGTGTGTTCTGGGAAAACGGAGTGATCACCAACTCCGCGTCGAACACGCTCATGGGTTTGCTTGTGGGATCGGCAATTCTTTTTGCAATCGGTCTCATCGATGACATTCGACCGTTACCGCCGAGCGTGAAGTTCGTGGCGCAGGTTGCCGCTGCGCTCGTTGCTTATTACTACGGCGCTCGCGTATACAATCTCAAGCTGGCTCACGGCGATGGCTTGTCGCTCGGAATTCTTTCGCTGCCGCTCGTGCTGTTGTGGATCATCGGAGTTACAAACGCCTATAATTTCATCGATGGCCTGAACGGTCTCGCGGGCGGAATAGCGGTCGTCGCGTGCGCAACGATGGTTGTAGTTGCCGCGAAACTGGGGAATGTGGTTGTGCTGATCCCCGTTGTTGCGCTCGCTGGAGCACTGTTTGGCTTCCTGCGATTCAATTTCCCCAAAGCGAGAATCTTCCTCGGGGACGCCGGCAGTATGAGCGTCGGATTCATTCTCGCTGTGCTGTTGCTCAAGGCTGCCGAAGTGCCGGGACCCTCCGTAAGGATTGCGGTACCGATTCTCGCGATGCTCGTGCCGCTGCTCGATACCGCGCTCGCGATTATCAGGCGGTGGCTGCGCGGTGTGCCGCTCTCCGGCGCTGACGCGCGTCACATTCATCACAGGTTGATGGCGCTGGGCCTGTCGAATCGGCGCACAGCAATCGTCCTCTGGTTCCTCGCCGCGGCAATGGCTGCATTCGGCGGTGTGATTGCCCTCAGCGCGCCCTATGTCGCCACCTCGATCGCCATCGCCGCGCTGGTATTGCTCAGCGTTCTGGTGATTTATGGGACGAATCTCTTGTCGTACGATGAATTGATTGTCGCCGGTGAAGTCCTGATTACGGCGCCGTCCCGATTTCGCCGCGTAATCAGCGATCAGATTCTCGCGCATGACCTCACTGCGCGAATTCAGAGCGCCCGAGCACCCGAGGAAATCTCTACTCTGCTATCGTCGACCGCATCGAGCTTCGGATTTCTGAAAATGGAATTGGTGAGCGAGCCAGGCGCAATCCTGAGTGCAGACGATGAAGTGTCGACGAGCTGGGCGTGGAAGCTCGAGTACCCGTTGCTGCGCTCTGATACCGTAGGCGGCCCAACCTACAAGCTCGCAATCTGGTGCAGCGCCGGAGACAACGTGCGTCCGTACGGAGCGGAGCGCGCTGCGAAGATCATCGCGCCTGGACTCACCCACTGGCTTAGCGGGAGGTCAGCCGATCTGAAGACGCCACGCGACAATTTTCCGATCGAGGAAGCTGCGCGTTTTTCAGGGCGGCGCGGCGGACTCTGGAGAACGCGGGCCCACTAAAAAAACTGCGTCACTTAGAGAGACGCAGACAACAGAGGTCAGAATCGGAGAGATCAGTTTCCAGGTTGAACCTGCACCTCACCTCCTGCCCGAATTGAAAGTCAGAGGTCCAGTTTTTCTGAAATCTGCTTATGACTTCCAAGAGGAAGGGCCTGAAGGTTCACCCTAGGCAGTGATCTCTGATTCTTCTGATCTCTGTTGTCTGCGTTTTTCTAAGTTACGCAGTTGTCCTCAGTCAGAAGCGCCCGAACCAGCATACTCATAGTGGTAGTACCCACCATAAGTCGGCACTTTCGCATCAGGATCGTTGAGCACCGCACCAACAACTCGCGCTCCGACACCCGCAAGCTGCTGAATCGCCTGCTGTGCAGCCTCGCCTTCGGTCGAGCCGGCGCGCAGCACGAGCACCACACCGTCTGAAAGCGTCGCGAGTATTGCACCATCCGACGCAGCGAGAAGAGGCGGTGTGTCGATGACAATGAGATCGAATGCCTCCGACAGCGATGCGAGCGTCTTGCGCATTCTCTCTCCACCAAGAAGCTCAGACGGGTTCGGCGGCAGATTGCCCGATGAAATCACGTAAAGTCCGGTGATGTCCGTCTGTCGAATCACGGCTTCCGCTTCTTCCTGGCCAATCACGAGTTCCGTCATGCCTGGCTCGCGGGGAATCTGGAAAATCTTGTGAAGGCGGCCGCGTCGCAAATCGCAGTCGACCAGCAAAACTCGCATTCCGTGATGCGCGAATGAAACGGCGAGATTCGCTGCAGTGGTCGTCTTTCCTTCACCCGGCGATGCACTCGTGACAAGCACCGTCCGCAAAGTCTGAACTGCCTGCGAGAAAATGAGGTTGGTACGTAGAGTTCTATATGCCTCGGCGCTTGCGGATCGCATGTCCGTAACAGTTACGAGCTCTTCGATCGCCTTTCTCTTCGGCGGACGTGCTGCCCCATTGCCTGTCTTTTTGGGCAATGCGCGCTGCAACCCGCGATCGACCGATGTATTGCGGACAAGTCGAGGTATAACCGCGAGTCCTGGAACTTGAAGCATCCGCTCGATGTCCGTGCGACGCCGAATCGACGTGTTCATTCCATCGACTACGACAGCCAAGCCGATACCGAGTAGCAACGCGACGATTACACCGAGCGCAACCTTTCTCGTGCCTCCGGATGGAATAGCGCCGTAAGGGACCTTCGCGAGATCAACGATCTCCACCTGACCTGCTTCGACAGCTTCGGCCATCTTTGCCTTCTGAAGCTCGCCCTGCAGCTCTTCAGACATTTTCTGAATCGTCAAGACATTTTCGCTGAGCTGACCCTCTTCGGTCTCCGTCGCAGGCGCCGCAGCAATCTCCGAAGAGCTCGATGCGCGCAGATTGTCCATCGATGCGATGCGCGCATTGAGGGAATTGATCTGACTCCGCACCGCGCCCATCAATCGATCCTGCGTCGAGCTGATCCGCGACGACGCGGCAACGACTTCGGGGTTGCTTGGCGCAGCACCTGCGGTGGTCAGGCTGTCGCGGATCGCCTCATAGTTCGATAGCTGCGAGTAGAGCTGCTGAATGACTGGATTGGCGGCAATTCCGGGTGATGAAACGAGCGCCCTAAGGCTGGCGTCATTCGATTCGCCCGATCGTGCTGCCTGCGCGAGCAGCGATTGGTAGGTCCGCCTCTCTGCATCGAGATCGGCGCGCTTCATGTCGATGTCAACAAGAGCGTGTTCCTGAGCGCTCGCTTTTTCCTTCGACGAGAAAATCTGGCGGCGACTGCGGAAATTGCTGGACGCCGCCGTTGCTGCGGCCAGCATCGAGTCGGTTTGCTTCAGCTGTCCCTCGAGAAAGATTCGTCGTCTCTTTGATTGGAGCTGTGAGGTGACCGCGTTGTGGGCCTGGAATGCGAGCGCCATCGCGTTCGTCATGCGACGCGCCTGATGGGGCTCGAGCCCGACGTAAGAGAGATCGATGATGTCGGTCTTTGGACGCGGAGTGGCCGAGAAGCCACCCAGTGCTTCGCCGGCTGCATCCTCCTTTGTGACAACCTGCATCACCGTCGCGCCGACTGGCGGCCGATTTGTAACCGTGAAAGAAACACCTTCGATATGCAGAGGCTGACCGTACGATGCACTGGCCTGTGTGCGCCGGGTTGTCGCAATTACGGAAGTAGGACCAAACGATATCGAGATTGAGTCAGTCGTCGCGCTGTCGGAGACGGTGATGTTCGTCATCTCATCGACGAAGGGCATGGTCGGCGCAGGCCGAAGACGCAGTCCGCTCTGATCGACCGCTTCATCGGCGACTGCTTCGCTGGTAAGAATCTGAATCTGTGATTGCAGCAGATCGGTCTCTCGGCCGATGACGTCGAAAGGACTCTGCTGATCCCCGGCAAGCTGGCGCCGAGCGTCGTCTGCGAGGCGGATCGTCGAGACGGCGCGATATCGCGGCGCGATCTGCATCACCGAATAGACGGTGGGGCCGACGACGATGATGACGACCGCGAGGACCAGCCAGATCTGCCTCCGGACAATCGCGAAGTACTCCCGAACTCCTGCGGTGTCGGATTGTGGCTCGGCGTAACCTTCTGGATAACCAGGCGGAATAATCTCGCGAGGTGGCGGAGTGTACCCGCCAGAACGGTAAGGAACGATGTCAGACACTTATACTATCTCAGAATGATGCTGGTGATCGCGGCAATTGCAGCGATTGTGCTGGTGACGGGTCCGATATAATCACGAAACGCATTGGTCTTCGATGGAACGAGGATCTGATCGCCCGAGCGAACCTGCAGCGTCGCTGCCTGCGAATCGGCTCTGCTTAGATCAACTGCAATCTCCTGCCGGTCGCGAAGCAGCTTCACATGCTGGGTATTGGCGGTCGCGGTTGGGCCGCCGGCAAGAACTACCGCCTGCGCGATGGTAGTCTCCGACGGGACACTCAACACGTTTGGCGCTCTGACCTCGCCGCTGACGACCACCTTCAGGAGTGGCATTACTACGAACTGAGGATTGGTGAGATACCGAGTAAGAAACGTACGCACTCGATCCTCGACGGCGGCCAGCGGAATGCCGGTCACCTGTACATCGCGGTACAGCGGATGTACAAGCGTGCCATTTGGCGCAACCATGAAGTCGCCGCTGAATCCCGGCTGCACGGCGTTCTGACCCCACACAAGAATGCGAACCTGATCCCCCGGGTTCAGACCCTCAGAGCTCGCGGCAGTTTGAGCGCGCGCGGTGCCGGCGGTGATCAGACCTGCAAGCAGCAATAACGATTTGAGAATTCGTGACATGTGTATTTTGGAGCCGCTTGTCTTGACGAGCGGCTGGGGTACAGACAGATGTTCAGATAGTCGAAGATGCAAACTATAACGTGAGCGCCTGAGAAGCCATTCCTTATTCCCCCGTGGGGAGGCGTCGAACCAGGGTGTTGTTCACGACGATGGCGTCCATCCGGGTCCTCAGGAAGCAATCGAGAGCCTGCTCAGGAGTGTCGACAATCGGCTCGTTTTCGTTGAAGCTCGTATTCAGCAAAACCGGAACTCCGGTTATTCGAGCGAACGCTTCGATGAGCGAGTAGTAGCGCGGATTTGATTCGCGACTCACAGTTTGAAGTCTGCCGCTTCCGTCGACGTGCGTGATCGCAGGGAGCACGCCACGCTTGTCCTCACGCACGGGATATACCTGCTGCATGAATGGATCAGGCGCCGCGCCCACGAAGTATTCGTCCATCGCCTCCTCGAGAATCGAGGGCGCGAAAGGGCGGAACTTCTCTCGAAATTTGATTTTTGTATTGATCAGCTCTCGCATGTCACCGCGTCGTGCGTCCGCGAGAATGCTTCGATTGCCGAGTGCGCGCGCACCCCATTCCATCTTTCCCTGATACCAGCCGACGACGTTCCCGTCGGCGATCAGTCGCGCCGTAACCTCAAATAACGAATCGTCTGATAGTCGCTCGCACGTGTATCGCCATTCGGAATCGTTACGACCGTCGAGTACCACACGCGCATCCGCGTCGTCATAAGTCGTTCCCCAGTAGCCGTGCGTCATCACGAAACCGCGCGGCTTTTTCAAAATCTGATTCCACGCCTGATACGCTGCGCCGAGCGCAGTTCCACTGTCGGCTGCGGCCGGTTGAATGTAGACGTCCTGAAACGGAGTGTTCTCGCGAACCTTTCCATTTGCCACGCTGTTCATCGCGCAACCGCCCGCAAGACAGAGGCGCGGGTTCCTGGTGCGAGACCAGAGCGCATTCAGCACGTGGAACGCGCATTCTTCGTATACCGCTTGAAGGGATCGAGCAAGATTCTCGTGTCGGGATTCGAGCGGCTCACCAGTCACCCGCGCCGGTCCGAGCAATCGATTCAGCTCGGCAGTGTAGAGCGGGCCCATCGTCGGCGAGCCGCCCTCCCATTCCATCTCTACGCCCTCGTCCCAGTGACGGAAATATTTTCGCGTCAGCTCGAAATCTCCACCAGGCTTCAGCGTCACCAGTTTTCGAATCTCGTCGACAAACTCGGGTGCGCCGTACGGCGCGAGTCCCATCACCTTGAACTCATCACCGTAGTTCGGGAATCCGATGTGCTGCGTCACGGCCGTGTAAAGCACGCCGAGTGAGTGCGGGTACGAGACCTTGTGCAGCATGCGGATCTGATTTCCGCGTCCGATTGCAGCAGATGTGCTGATGAAATCGCCGAAGCCGTCAATCGCGCAAACAGCTGCATCTTCGAATGGAGAGACGAAGAACGCGCTTGCGAGATGTGCGGGATGATGTTCCACGAAATGAATGCGCGGCAGCTCCGACTCAGTCACTCCGAGTGCCGCTGCGAGCGGCGTTCGGACTTCGTGAACTTTTTTCAGGTTGCGCGTGCGATTCACAATGTTCGAGACCTTCATCTTGTTGCGCACTGCAAACGCGGCTTTCCGAATCAGGTTCGCGCGGGGATCGCGACTTATTGCAACGTGTTCTACGTCGCGTCCGGAAATTCCGCCGATCTCGAGACATCTCGTGATTGTCTCGGTCGGGAAGCCTGCCCAGTGCTTGATGCGCCGGAAGCGCTCTTCTTCAAGAGCGACAACGAGCTCACCGTCCCGGAGGAGCACCGCCGAGCCGTCGGCGTGATAGGCATTGATTCCGAGGATGTACATTGCTGCTACGTGACTGTTAACGCGCGCCTTCGGGCGACGGCCGCGCCGTACATCTCCGAAAGTAATTTCCCGATCGCGAGCGGCGAAAAATTTCGCTCGACAATCGATGGACCGAAATTCCTGGCGTGATTCCTCATGGCATCGTCGCCGAGTACAGACAGAATTGCGTCGGCGAGGATTGGCGGGTTCGCTACTGCGACCTTACCGACTCCTTCGCTCTTTACGAACTCCGCGAGATGAACGTCGGGCGACACCACGACCGGGATTCCGGCTTCGAGCGCTTCCAGCACCACGACACCGAAGTTCTCGTGGTGAGAGGGTAGAACCAACACGGCCGCGGATCTCCACAGCCTTTCTTTTTTCTCCGCGGATGCAAACCCCCGAAACACGACGCTACTGCCGACGCCATTCATGTTTGCTCTACGCTGAAGCGTCGCGACGTAATCGGGATCACCTTCGCCCGCGAGCTCGAGTATCACGCTTGGATTTGCGCGGCGCACGAGCAACCAGGCATCGAGAAGAGATTCGAGATTCTTGATCGGATCGATACGTCCCAAAAACAGAACCGAGCTTGCATTATCATCGTTGTCGTGAGTCACCTCTCGGGGCTTTTCGACAAGAGAGGGAGGGGGAATGACATACGCGCGCCCTGTGAAATCGACGCCATGCCAGTCGGCTTCGCTGCGCTCTGCGTCGCTCGTAAAATGCAGCGCTGCCGCGGCGCGAAGATTCCTTTTCTCGAGGAGCGCGAAGTACGCTCGCTTGAGTGCCGTACGGCGGTGCCGGAACGTGTATCTGGACAGAGTTCCGAAAGGTCGCAGTACCACGGCCGCCGCGTCGCTCGCCGCTCTGGCCGAAAGCGAGCTGATGGAATTGAACAGACCGTGAACGTGCACCACGTCAAAAGATTTGGCTGCGCCGTTCACCCAGCGTACAAGTGTGGGTGACACAGCGAAGCCGCCGCCTCCAACCGACCGAAAGAGGTGCAGCTCAGTTTTGCCTGCTCGTGAAACGAACGCCTCGATATCCTCGGGCGCACAGCGCGGGGCGGTTACTGTCACGTCGATTCCAGCGAGCCTCGCCGCGGCGACGTACCCTGCAAGAGAGGAAGTGGGACCGCCGTACGATTGGGCGATACTTGGCGCCACATGCAGAACTTTCACCAAGAGCCGGCGAAGGATATTGGTGCCGGCGTAACAGGCGCGGCCGCATTCTCGAACACTACGTCGTTTTGATCGGCCCATCGCTTGAGCGTGTACAATGCCCACGGTCGGCTCCACGTCATTCCGGTCCTGCGATTCTGGAAGTCAGTCCATGCGCCGCGAACGGCGTTCGGAGATAATCCCGCCCGTGCGACGTCCGTCGAGGTCAACACTCGATTAATCTCGTCAAACAATTCCTTTCGCATCCAGCGCTCGAAGGGGAGCGTGAATCCCTGCTTCGGTCGCCCGAGTAATGTCGGCGGGAGAATGTCGTGCATTGTTCTTACGAGAATCGGCTTCGACATGTGCCGCGAAAGCTTTTCCGAATCGGGAAACTCCATCGCTGCTTTCGCGACCTCTCGATCGACAAATGGCACGCGAAGCTCGAGACCGTGAGCCATGCTGAACACATCGCTGTCACGTAGCAATGTGTTGCGCATGTAGCCCGACGTCTCGTAGTACGAGACTTGTTGAAGAAGCGTGAATCGCGCGAAGTCGCGCGAAGTAGCGCGCAAACGCTTTGTCCGACGTCCACCCGCAACCAGCGACTGCGTCTGGCGCTCATCGAACAATGTCCGGGACGCGCGGTACGCTCCCTCAGCGGGCGTTGCATCGGCGAACAAGCGACACAGTCGCTCGAGTCTCGAATCTCTGGTGACAGCCGACGCCCCCGTGAGTAGTGCTCGCGCTGCCCCGCGAAATGGCCAAACTCGAGCAGCGATCGCGGCTCTCCTGAAAGACGGGTATCCGCCGAACAGCTCATCACCGCCCAATCCTGAAAGGACCACCTTGATTCCATTTTCGCGCACGGCTCGACTAACCGCGTAGGTGTTCAAACCATCCAATGACGGTTGATCCATCGCCGCGAAAGCGCCGGGGAGGGAATCAAGAAGATCCTTTCCGGTGAGCGGAATCTCGTGATGATTCGTTCCGAATTTCAGAGCGACCGCTCGCGCTGGCTCCGCTTCCGAATACTCGGATTCGTCGAACGTAATCGTGAACGTGTCGAGTTTTGTATCTGAAACTTCGCTTGCAACGCCGACGACTGTCGAAGAGTCGAGTCCGCCCGAAAGAAAAAGCGCGATCGGCACGTCGCTGAGGAGATGATGCGCGACGGAATCGCGAAGCGCTTCACGCAGGTGCGTGGTCGGTGAAGCGGACCCGGTCGCGCTATCATTTCCTCGCGGGCTGAACACATCGGCGAATCGCTCCGGTTCTGCAACGTTCGGCATGTCACGACGACAATCGATCGCGATGAAGCATCCCGCCGGAACCGCCTGAATCGATTCGATGATCGTCAACGGTTCAGCGACTGATCCGAAGGCCACGTAGGTCCGAAGCGCTGCGGGCGATATCTGTCGCGGAAGGAGTTCCGACGTGAGGAGCGCGCGTATCTCACTCGCGAATAGGACGGTGCCGCGAGCTTCAGTGATGTAAAGAGGCTTGATCCCGAACGCGTCGCGAGCGAGGTAGCAGCGTTCTGCGTCTCGATCCCACAGAGAAAGCACGAACATTCCGCGCAGCTTCGGCAACACTCGTGATCCCCACTTCATCCAGCCTTCGAGCACAACTTCGGTGTCGCCCGTGCTCTCGAACTTTACGCCTTCTCGGGAAAGTTCATCGCGCAGCTCGCGGAAGTTGTAAATCTCACCGTTGTAGCTCAGGCAGAATCGCCCGTCGGCGGACCACATTGGTTGGTGACCTGCCATCGACAAATCGAGAATCGCAAGTCTGCGATTCGCGAATACTCCGCGTGTTGCCCCGTGCGTGCCGGCGAGCTCGGCGAATCCTTCGTCGTCAGGGCCACGATGGGCAATCGCACCTGACATTCGCTGAACAATTCCGCGCACGTCATGTGAAGAAATGGCGCCTGCAATTCCACACATTTGCTGACTAGCTCCGGGGATTGACGAGAGAGCGCACAGCCGCGACGAGACCCTCGGTTGCCGTGCTGAACGAGTAGCGTGAAGCTACACGCCTGCAGTCCTCGGCGAAATTGTGTCCGCGTGAGATTTCGCCCCGAATCTGAGCGAGTGCGCCGCTGAGGGCGGAGACGTCGGCAACCGGATAGATCTCCCCGGTGACGCCGCGAGCGATCAAATCTGGAGCGCACCCCACTCCATCACTTGCGATGCAAGGCGTCCCTGACGCCAGCGCTTCATTCACCACAAGTCCCCAGGTCTCGCTCGTGCTCGACAACACGCAGACATCGGCCGCAGCGTAAACTTCGCCGAGCGCGGACTGGTTGATGAATCCCGGGAACAGTGCGTGTACGTCAAGGCGCGCAGCCTCATTTCGGGTGCGATCCATCTCTGGCCCGCTGCCCACAATGACCGCGGTGGTTTTTTCGCCGAGTGCAGCAGCAGCGGCGATTACGTCCCACGGTCGCTTGTTGTCATCGAGCTTTCCAACAAACAGAATGGCGAAGTTCTCGTCAGGAATACCCAGCCGAGCACGAGCGCTCGCTCTTCCGGCACGCGTATGCTCCGCGACGCTCGAGAAAACCTCATTATCGACGCAGCTCGGCGAGAAATGAATTTTGGAGCCTGGCACTCCGAAATGCTCGAGGTATTCCCGATTTCGCGTTCCGACGGTGAGATACGCGTTGAAAAAGTCCAACATCGCTTTCGTTTTGAGACTCCATGCGATGGAGCGAATTCCGCTTTTCGCAGTGAACGGAGTGTCTCCGCGATACACTGTCGGAATTCGATGAATGCGGCACGCGACGAGCGCGCGTGCAAGCGTTGACGAGTACCATCCGGGCACAACCACGGCGTCAGCGCGTGAATCGCGAATCGCTCGTCCCATTCCGCGAACATCGAGGCCGAAGAACCTATCGAAATGGAGATAGTCGTCGGACCGCGACGGACGTAACTGAACGAAGTCATATCCATCGAGCGGAGAGGTGTCCCATTCGAAGCTGACTCCAAACCCAACGCCCTGCTGCTCCGGCGTGGGAACGGTTCCGTAAATCACTTTCAGCTGAATCTCCGGACACTCCCGGTTTATGAATCGGAACCACGGGGAGTAGTACTGCACGGGATGAGTCATCGCGAACGTGACTCGAAGCGGGCCTCCTTTAGGCGACAAGATCGAAAACGTGTGCGAGCTCGCCGGCAAGTGAGCGCGCGGAAAATTTCTCGAGCTCGCTTTGCGGCCATTCGATTTCCTTCGCTGAAGGATTCTCAACGAGCGCGCGCAGCGCAACCGATATTTCCGCGGCGTGATTCTCAGCGGAATCCGCCGTCGTATAGGTAATCAGATGCGAGTAAGGCGGAGCTGTTACCCTATTCAATATTTCCGCAACGCTGCTCTCCTCGTGGAATACGGCGAGGAGTGGTCGTCCGGACAACAACGCAGGGTAGAGTTTACTCGCGGTGTAGTGACGCTCGCTGCTGCCCATCAGAAGTATTGCGGAGGCTTCGACGTGGATCGTGAGCGCGTCGAGGTAGTCCACGCGCAAAGCATGCTCAGTGACGGTGCTTTCCAGATCAAATTCCCGTGCGACCGGCATCACGCGCTGCGGAGGATTGCCGGCCGTCTGGTTGCTCGTTCCGAAGAAGTGGATTCGCATCCGCTCGTATGCTTCTCGTGAGGATTCGCGCAGCATCGCGACTCCGCGAAAAACTGCACGGAGCGTTTCAAAGCCGAGGGGAAGAAGAGTTCCGATGTAGCAAATATGGAAGTTGCCGTCGCTTCGATCGAACCACTCGTTGCGCCTCGCCGAGCGTCGAAGGTACGCGAAATCAGCCGTGTCGCCGCCGAGTGGAATCGCAGCGCAGGGAATCTTGTTCAGCTCCGGAATTCTTTCGCGAATCATTTCGTACGTCCCGCTGGATACTGCTGTCACCGCATCAGCAGCGCGAACAACAATCGGCTCGAGGCGAAGAGCCGCTGTACGAGTCAGGCGGCTCTTCAGATCGACTGATCCATTCTTCCCCCCGCCCACTTCATTTCCCCAGGCACTCACCCACGGATCCTGATAGTCCATAACGAACGGAATGTGAAAGCGCGCTTTCAGCATCGGGCCAAGCAACGCGGGATAACTCGGAAAAATTGTTATGAAGAGTGCGTCGAATTTTTCAGCCGAGAGCAGACGAGAGGCTTCGCCACGGAGTCCGGTGAACGCGCGAAGGCCGAGGTCCCCAATGCCTAGCTTTCGCGTCCAGCTCGCATTCCACGCCGGCGCTCGAACGACTCGCAAATCTTTCGGAACCATCGCTTCGAGGTCTGAATCCCGTCGGCCTTCGCTGGCGGATTCTTCAACGGTCAGCACCGTCGGCTCCCACCCGAATTCTCGAAGGTATGGAGCGAGAAGCCGAACGCGGTGCGTCGCCGCGCCGGTGTCGGGAGGAAAATGCGGAGTGATCATCAGCACACGTCGAGTCGCGATCATTGAAAGATTCCTGCGATCGTCTCGATCAGTTTTCCTCGCTCGTCGGGATGCTCCCAATGCCATCGGTCGCGAGCAGCCGCCCACGCAGCCTGTTTGCCGCGCGCGAGGAGTTCCGGATCGTCGCTCCATTTTTTGAATCCGCGGGCCAGAGATTCGACATCACCCGGCTGGCACAAAAGCACGCCCTCACCAAGATCATCCGCGAGCTCGCGTTGGCCAGGCGTCTCCGTCATTGCGACCGTGAGGCCGGCGAGAATGTACGTGGGAGATTTGTTCGATAGTGAAAGACGGCGTCCCGAGTCTTTGAGCGCGAGACCCACATCGTGTGGACGACAGAGGTCGATCATATCGTCCGGCGGAGCGTGCCCAAGTGGAGTCAGCGTCAGCTGAGGCGCAGCGTCGCTTGCAAGTCGCCTCAACGATTCGAGGTAGTTATCGGAAATCACGCCGCGAATCGTGAGCTCACACTTTATCTCGGCAAGACCTGCCGCGCGGATGGCATCTTCCAGCCCGTGACCTCGTCGAATAGTCGTTCCGAAGCAATACAACCGAAGATTTCCATCCCAGTCGCGGACCGTGGGCTCGATATCCGGCAGCGGAAAGACGTTGTGAATCGGAATTGGCTCGACACCAAAAGACGAATGGTATGCTTCAGCGATTGCCCGACTTCCGGCGGTCAATGCAGATGCGGCCGGAAGGATGCGCCGCTCGATTTTTTCCGTCACGCCGGAAACCCGACTCGGTGACCTGTGTGGGTTGTGAAACTTTTCGAGGTCCAGCACAAACGGAACATCCGCGCGACGAGCTGCCTCTGCAGTCGCGGCGAGCGCATTACCCCCGCCATAAATCAATTTTGGACGCGTGTGAACTGCGGCCGAGACTAGCTCGGGGAAAAACCGTTCACGAATTCGAGCAGCGGTTGCGAAGCCCACGCGCTTCACGCCACTCACGCGCATGATTTGCCGCGCAGCCTTGCGTCTCAAGACGCTCCATGCGTGGCGCGGAAAAGCGTCGCGCTTGCGATAATCCACGGTCTCCCATCGCCATCTCGACCATCGCGACGCGAGTATCGACCGATCTCCTTCATCGCCCCACGTCATGAACTGCGCGCTCACGACGCTCACGTCATAACCTTCTTCCGCGAGCGCGTCGGCCACCTTCACCATGCGAGGCGTTGTCGCCAGGTGGCGAGCAGTGAGAACGCAGATTCGAGGCTTCACTCGTCGGTTACGAAATCGACTCTGCTCACAGACTCGTACCACCGGCGAGAGAGAAGCGGGGCGCGCTGCGCAGTCTTTGCTCGACGTCAGCGGGGTTTCTGACGTAAATCCGATTGCCTGAAGGATTCGGGTTCGGCACGGGAGTGAGTTTTCGCTCGCGCGGATCATACGATCGCGCCACGAATCCGTGACGCACCATCAGCTCATCGATCTCTTTCTCGTCAATTCCATAACGCGCGCCGCTTCCGTTCATCTCTAGTACGACCGCGAGCAACGTATCGTTATTCAGTAGGGCCTCCGCGCCTCGTAATACCAGCATCTCATAACCTTCGACGTCGATTTTCATGACGACAGGATTTTCAGCGTGGAGAACTGTGTCGAGTCGCCTCACGCGTACAGTCGTACCACCCTTGGTGTGGTCATCCGGACCGACGACGTGATTAACCGAATCAAGTCCTTTCGTAAAAACGAGCTCGCCGTCCTCGGATCCGGCTGCCATTTGATTCGCCTGAACGCGCGATCCGAAATCATTGAGCCGAATATTTTCGGTCAATCGCTCGAACGTTTCGGGCGCCGGTTCAAAGGCCGCGCACCGTGCCCCGGGAATCGAAGCGGCGAGCACAGTATACGCGCCGATGTTCGCACCGACGTCCACGAAGAGATCGCCTGCGCGGATCGCGTGTAGCACGAACGCCATCTCCGCAAATTCATGCAATCGCGTGTAAAGATTGCCGGTGACGGCCGCGGTTCCTCGGCTCACGACGAGCCGGGATCCGTTCACGAATTCCATCACGACTGGCCCTGGCACTAAACGGCTGCCGAGCTGCCACGCGACAAACCTGCGAAGAGCTTGCGCCCTCGATCCGGAGTTCAGCGGATGTCCCAAGATGAAGCGAAGCGTCGATAGAAGGCTCACGTGAGACGAAAATTAAGCTTTATAGGGGGTCGCGTGCCCGATTTTACGCTACGCGAAGACGAGCAGCTTGTATATTCGACTCAATGTCCGACCGTGAGGCGCGATCAGCAGAATTTTTGAGCCTGCCAGAGCTCGAAGAGCTGGCGCGCGAATGCATGCCGGCGATGGCGTACGAATATGTAGCATCGGGCGCCGCCGATGAGATTACGATCAAATGGAACAGGGAAGCCTACGATCGGATTTCGTTGCGACAGCGCGTGCTCGTCGGAGTCGAGCAGCCGTTGACTGCACTGACATTATTTGGTGCGACGCTGCCATTTCCATTTCTTCTTGCGCCGGTTGGCTATCAAAAAGTTCTTCATCCCGACGGTGAGATCGCGACTGCGAAAGGCGCAGGCGCTGCCGGCGCTGCGTGGGTCGTCAGCTCCGCATCGAATACGTCGCTCGAAGAAATCGCCGAAGCTGCATCGGCGCCGCTATGGTTTCAGCTCTATCTCCAGAGCGATCGCGAGTTCACGAAAGACGTGGTCGACCGCGCTGGGGCTGCGGGGTATCGAGCGCTCTGTCTCACGGTCGATACACCGGTGCTTGGCGCGCGCAACCGCCAAACGCGCTCGCGATTTCAGCTTCCACACGGCGTCGATACGCCGCATCTGTCCGACATACGAAAGCCAGGCCGATCCATTCTCGATCCTACTCGCTTTGTTCCGAGCTGGAAGGACGTCGAGTGGATCCGCTCGATGACAAAACTCCCCCTCGTCCTGAAAGGGGTTCTGAATCCCGATGACGCGACGCGCGCAGTTGCGTGCGGCGCCGACGGTCTCATCGTGTCGAATCATGGAGGTCGCAATCTCGACACGCTGCAAGCGAGCTTCGACTTGCTTCCCGACATTGTCGGAGCAGTGGATTCTCGTGTGCCTGTTCTTATGGACGGAGGAATCCGCCGCGGAACCGACATCCTCAAATCTTTGGCGAGAGGCGCGACTGCGGTGTTGATCGGCCGCCCCTACTGTTATGCGCTTGCTCTTCGGGGAGCAACAGGTGTTCAGCGGACTATCGAGATCCTTCGCACTGAGCTGGAAATGGCGATGATACTCACGGGCCGCAACAGTATTGCGGCAATTGACGGGTCATTGATTGCCTGAAGCTTCGATCTGACGCGGAAATGAGAAAAGCGCTCAAGGGGATCATGCGACTTGGTCTCAACACGATTCCAAGAGTGTATGCAGGGAATTTCGTCCGGCGGTTTCCACGATTCGTTCCGTATCTGGACGACCGCGACGTCATCATTTCGATCGATAACCCATACTACGGTCATGCGCGTTTTCGCGTAAGCAGAAAATATCGTGTTGAAAGGGAGCTCCTTTATCGCGGGGCGTTCGATGAGAAGAGTCTTCTCTACTTCATGCGACTTTTGCGCGACGGCGACATCTGCCTCGATGTCGGCGCAAACATCGGTGCGCTTTCGCTGAGTATGGCGCATCGCGTTGGTGCCCGCGGCAAAGTCGTCGCTTTCGAACCCGGGCGGGTGCCATTCGAGCGACTCAAACAAAATGTCGAGCTCTCAGGCGCGCATAACGTCGAGCCGCACGAACTTGGACTTGCCGAGAAGCCGGGTGAAATGTTCTGGGCTCTCGAAGAAGGCGAGAACTCCGGAAACGGATCTCTCTCTCCCCTTGATGGCCAGATGGTAGTGAAGGTGATGAGACTCGATGCGTGTGACGCCATAAAGAAGCTGCCGCGAATCGATTTTATCAAAATCGACGTCGAAGGAATGGAGCTCGAGGTCATTACCGGTGCCATGGGTACAATCGAGCGGCATCACCCGTCGATGCTGATAGAGACACTTCTTAGCGGGCGACCAGAGCACGACACCAAAATCGAGACGATGTTGGCAATGCTTTCTTCTCTCGGTTACGAGTTGTGGGAGATCGATATCAGAGAGCGAGACCTGCGGGCCTACCATCCCGATTTTGCATTTATCCCATGCAAGTTCCCCTCACTTCCTCAAAACACCTTGTTCGTCCATAAGTCGCGACGCGCGTGGTTGTTGGACTCGAGCCGGAGCGCCCATTGACCGCGAGCGAAATGGAAATCGTCCTCGAGGCCGGTCGCTCGGAGAAAAACTACTGGCGGGATCTCTGGCGTTACCGCGAGCTGTTCCAGGTGCTCGCGTGGCGAGATGTGTCCGTAAGGTACAAGCAGACCGTCATCGGAACATTGTGGGCGGTCATCAGACCAGTTCTCACGATGGCGGTATTCACCGTCATCTTCGGGCGGATTGCGAAACTTCCGACGGAAGGCTCCGCGCCGTACCCATTGATGGTTTTCGCCGGGATGTTGCCCTGGACGTTTTTTTCGACCGCGCTCTCAGAAGCATCGAGCAGTCTAGTGTCGAGCTCCAATCTCATCAGCAAGGTCTATTTTCCGCGCCTCATCGTTCCTACCGCAACGATACTGGTGGCGCTCATCGACTTTGCCGTGAGTTTCGGCATACTCATTCTGTTGATGATCTGGTATCGCTTTGCACCGAGCTGGCACATCCTTTTTCTTCCGATCTTCATTGTCGTTGCATTTCTCGCTGCGGTTGGTCCGGGGCTCTGGACCACCGCGCTCAACGTGAAGTATCGTGATTTCAGATACGTCATTCCGTTTGTCGTTCAATTCGGACTGTACATCTCGCCAGTTGGATTCAGCTCGAGCGTCATTCCAGAGAAGTGGAGACTCCTTTATTCACTCAATCCAATGGTTGGAGTGATCGACGGATTTCGGTGGGCGATCCTCGGCGGACAAAGTCGGATTTATTGGCCGGGTTTTTCCTTGAGTCTCCTCATGGTTGCATTCTTTCTCTGGATTGGCATTCGCAGATTCCGGAAGATGGAAAGAACTTTCGCTGACCTGATCTGAATGCAGACAACCGTGGAACCCGAAACCCTTACGCGATCGAGCGTGGCCGCGAAGGCGAGCACCGGTAATCGCGTTATTTCCGTCGAGAAACTCGGCAAACGGTATCTCGTCGGCCACGAGAACACACGCGAGCGTTATCAGTCGTTACGGGATATCCTGTCGAGACAAGCACGCGGTCTTGCGCGAAAGACACGCGACATGATTCGCGGGCGCGAGATCGTCCAGGGAGACGAAGTCGAGGAATTCTGGGCATTGCGTGACGTCTCGTTCGAGGTCGATCGCGGCGACGTGCTCGGAATCGTAGGCAGGAACGGGGCAGGGAAATCGACACTGCTGAAAATTCTATCGAGAATAACCGAGCCAACTGTTGGCAGAGTAAGGATTAAAGGTCGCGTGGCGAGCCTGCTCGAGGTAGGAACGGGTTTTCATCCCGAGCTCACGGGGCGCGAAAATATTTATCTCAACGGCGCAATTCTGGGAATGACGCGCGCTGAGATAACGAAGAAGTTCGATGAGATCGTGAGCTTTGCAGAGATCGAGCGATTTCTCGACACACCCGTCAAGCGCTACAGCTCGGGGATGTATGTGCGCCTTGCGTTTGCAGTTGCTGCTCACCTCGAGCCCGAAATATTGATCGTCGATGAGGTGCTCGCCGTTGGCGACGTCGAGTTTCAAAGAAAATGTCTGGGAAAGATGAAAGACGTCTCTCAACACGATGGGCGTACCGTATTGTTCGTGAGCCACAATGTCGCCGCGGTGAAAGCGCTCTGCCGTCGAGGTCTCTATCTCGAGAAGGGAGAAGTGCGAGTTGCCGGAACGATCGACGAAGCTGTCGCGGCGTACATGAGTGGCGGCGGTTCCGGCCTTTACAACGGAACTATACCGTCCGACTTGCCTCGGGAATATTCCACCGGAGAGGCGATGCTTCGCACCGTTCATCTGGTCGATCCAGAGGGCGCTAACGTCCAGGCCGTCGTAACGGGGGATCGACTGGAGGTTCTGGTAAGATGGGAAGTACTCACGCCCGGACTCGAAGCGATGATTGAAATTGGAATCACGAATGCGGACGGACTCCAGCTCACCCAATCGTTTTCGAGCGTTCCCGGCATGAGAGCAATGAAGATGAATACGGGATTGCACGAGATCAGGCTGACGATCGACCATACGTTGTTTCCCGGGCGGTATTCGTTGCTCGCCGGGATTCACAAGAGTGATGGCGCAACGATAGACTTTGTGGAACGCGCCTTTGACTTCGAGATTCTGAACGCGAAGCGCGGCAGTCCAAATCATTATCCCTGGAGCGTGCGCGGATTTCTCCGCCCCGCTCAGCGTTGGAGCGCTGTGTCCGTGATCGCAGGTCCAACTATCCCTGACAACGACCGGACCAATTCAACGTGATCGAGAACAGGAAAGTCTTTGTAACCGGCGGCGCAGGATTCATCGGCTCGACCGTCATCAAGAAACTCATCGACAAAAACGAGATCGTCGCATTCGACAATCTCACGCGCAATACACTCCAAGGCCTGCCGAAGCTTCTGAATCATCCCAATCTGACTTTGATCAAAGGTGATGTGCTCGACAGCGAAGCACTCACTCAATCGATGAAGGGCGCGGACATCGTCGTGCATGCGGCCGGCATCGCGGGAATCGATACCGTCATCAAGAACCCGGTAAAGACGATGCAGGTGAACATGGTCGGCACTGCCAACATGCTCGAGGCCGCGCATGTAAATGGAGTGCGCGATCGCGTGATCGACTTTTCGACGTCGGAAGTGTTCGGCTCGATGGCATTCCGATCGACGGAAGCGGACGTGACAGTCGCGGGCTCAGCAGGTGAGGCACGCTGGACCTATGCGGTGAGCAAACTCGCCGGAGAACATCTCGCGCTTGCCTATCACGCGCAGTACGGCTTGCCGATCGTCACCGTCAGACCATTCAACGTTTACGGCCCCGGCCAGACGGGAGAGGGAGCGATTCAGATCTTCATCAAGAGAGCTCTGAACGACGAGACGATTCACATCGACGGCGACGGCGCACAGATCCGTGCGTGGTGCTACATCGATGATTTCGTCGATTGCCTGATGCGTTGCCTCGAAGATCCCGCTGCAGTTGGACAGAGCTTCAACATCGGAAATGCCCGGGCGGTGATCACGATTCTCGGATTGGCCGAGACAATTTTGAGGGTGATGAATTCCAAGTCGGAGATCGTATTCGATCCGCCATTGTCGGCTGACATTGCGATTCGTATTCCGAGCGTTGACAAGGCGTTCAACGTTTTAGGCTTCAAGGCGAAGGTCGATCTCGAGGAAGGCATTCTGCGCACCGCGGAATATTTCCGGAAACGCGAGCGCGTCCCCGCGAGCGTATGATCAGGCTCACGGTTCCTTCGATCGATGACGAGGATCTCGACGCGATTCGAGACGTTGTTGCATCCGGATTCCTGATTCAGGGACCCCACGTCGCCGATTTTGAAAAAGCAGTCGCAACGATGACTGGGGCGTCGCACGCGGTCGCAGTTGCCAACGGCACTTGCGCACTGCAGCTCGCGCTGGGGGCGCTCGATTTCGGCCCCGGTGATATCTGCGTGATGCCCGCGTACTCGTGGGTCGCTACTGCAAACGTCGTGGAGCTATGCGGTGGTCGCCCGGTGTTCGTCGACATCGATGCTCAAACGTTCAACATCGATACGGGCAAGCTGGAGCAAACGCTTTCGAAGCTGGGTGACCAGAAGGTGAAAGCTGTCATGCCGGTGCATGCCTTTGGTCAAATGGCGAGCATGCGCGAGATCACTGAGATCTGTGACGCGCTGAGTATTCCCGTAATCGAAGACGCCGCCTGCGCGCTCGGCGCAAAGCTCGATGGCCGGAACGCGGGCACCTGGAGCCAAATGGGCTGCTTCAGCTTTCACCCGCGGAAGGCTGTAACGACTGGCGAGGGCGGAATGGTTATTACCGGTGACGCTTCATTAGCAAGGCGACTGCGCGCTCTGCGCAATCACGGAGCCGATCCTGACTCTTCGACGCAGGATTTTATTTGCGCGGGTTATAACTACCGCCTCACCGAATTCCAGGGCGCCTTCGGAGTCGTACAGATGTCGAAGGTCGAACGAATTGTCGCGCGCCGACGTGAAGCAGCAGCTCGCTACGATAAACTTCTAACGAATTCTCCACTCACGCCTCCAGCTGTTGCAGCGAAGGCGGAGCACGTGTATCAGGCGTATGTGACGTTGCTGCCACCGGAGGTTGCTAAACGTCGCCCCGAGATTATTCGGGCCGCGCGTGAGCAGGGAGTCGAGCTTCAGATCGGAACCATTCACATGCCGTTGACCACTTACTACCGAGGCCGGTACAACCACCGCGTAGGCGAGTTCCCGGTAACGGATTCTGTAGCGGCACGGACGCTGGCGCTTCCGATCTACGAGTCGATAACTGCCGAGCAGCAGCAAGAGGTCGTCGAAGTGACTCTCGCCCTCGTGACATAAGTTGCCGAGGAAATTGTCCGAGTACCGCAGTCACGGCGACGGCTCGTTCGACCGCGCCGATTTTGCCGCAATCGGAGAGAACGTCATTCTCGAAGCGGGCGTGATGGTATTCCACCCCGAGCACATAACGCTTGGGAACAACGTCTATGTTGGACACCAGACAATTCTCAAGGCTTACCATCGCAACAGTCTCACAATCGGCGACAATTCATGGATCGGCCAGCAGTGTTTCATTCATGCTGCCGGCGGAGTGTCGATTGGACGCACAGTTGGGATCGGCCCTGGGGTTCGAATTATTTCTTCCGCGCACGCCGACGAAGGATCCAACGTTCCGGTTCTTTTGGGAGATCTCGTTTTTGGCGAAGTCGCGATAGATGACGATTGCGACATTGGAACAGGCGCGATTCTGCTACCGGGCGTTCGAATTGGACGTGGATCGCAGATCGGTGCCGGCGCTGTGGTGTCGAGGAATATTGCGTCGTTCTCTGTCGCTGCCGGAGTGCCTGCGAGGGTCATTCGCAGCAGGAAGGACGGGTCAGGTTGATTGCGATCGTCGATTACGACATGGGCAACGTCGCGTCGGTTGCCAACATGCTCAAGCGAATCGGCGCCCAATCCGTTCTTACGCGTGATCCTCGAGTGCTTGCCACCGCGGAGAAAATCATTTTGCCTGGCGTCGGCGCTTTCGACAAAGGAATGAAGAATCTCACCGAGTTTGGGTTGAGAGCCGCACTCGACGACGCTGCGCTCGAACGACGCGTTCCAATTCTGGGAATTTGCCTCGGCATGCAGCTACTGACCGAGTGGAGCGAGGAAGGGAATGAGGCCGGCCTTGGATGGATCGAGGCAAAGACAGTGCGGTTTCGCTTCCCCCCGCAGTCGCCGCTGAAGATCCCGCACATGGGATGGAATTACGTGCGGCCGGTGAAGTCCAATCCTCTGGTATCCGATGAAGAGCGAAGCCGATTCTATTTCGTGCACGGCTACTACGTCGAGTGCCAGCGAGAAGAAGATGTGCTGGCGACCGCGACGTATGGATCCGAGTTCAGCTGTGCGGTAGGCCGCGACAATATTTTCGGAGTGCAGTTCCATCCCGAGAAGAGTCATCGCTTCGGGATGAGCCTGCTGGAAGGTTTTCTGCGCATTAGCTGATGGCGCTCAAGCGAATCATGCCCTGTCTTCTATTCGACGGGCGCGCTCTCGTAAAAACGGTTCGCTTCAGGAATCCCGGCTACATCGGCGACCCAATCAACGCGATAAAGATTTACAATGAGAAGGAAGTCGACGAGCTTGTCTTTCTCGATATCAATGCATCGCGCGAAAAGCGTTCGCCGCGATTCGATTTCGTCCGCGAATGTGCGTCTGAGTGCTTCATGCCCTTTTCGTATGGTGGTGGCGTCCGTTCAGTCGACGATTTCGCCCGGCTCTACCGAATCGGTGTTGAAAAAGTCCTCGTGAACACGCTTTCGCTCACCAATCCTGAAATCGTGCGAGAGGCGGTACGGCAATACGGTTCCACGAGTGTGGTGGGATCGGTGGACTATAAAAAGGCTTTGCTCGGCGGAAAGCGCGTATATTCAGCAAGCGGTGCTTCGACGAAGCGGAGTGTCGTCGATCACTGTCGATTTCTCGCGAATGATGTAGGAGTTGGAGAGCTGCTCCTATATTCAGTCGATCGCGATGGGACGTGGACCGGTTTCGATCTGGAGACTATCCGCGAGGTGGGAGCCGCGATCGGAGTGCCGCTGATCGCGTGCGGCGGAGCTGGGAGCGTTGCTCATTTGCGGGAAGTGCTGGAACATACTCCCGCCAATGCCGCGGCTCTAGGAAGCATGGCGGTGTATCAGAAAAAAGGGATGGGAGTCTTGATCAACTTCCCACGACGTCAGCTCGTTATTGGCGAGGATTGAAATGCAGGAATCGCGAACATGTGCACGATGTGTCTTCAACTCGACGATTCCCGGAATCTCTTTCGATTCCGAAGGCATTTGCAGTTATTGCCGTCAGCACAACATCCTCATTCACGATTATCCGACTGGGGCCGAAGGCCGCGCAATTCTCCAGGCGACCGTCGATCGCATGAAGAATGATGGCCAAGGCCGTGCATACGATGTGGTCATCGGCGTCAGCGGCGGATGCGATTCGTCATACATGCTTCATTTCGCGCGGAAGGAATTAGGTCTGCGCGTGCTGGCCGCCCACTTCGACAACACTTACAACTCACGAATTGCAGTAGAGAACATTCAGCGAATGCTCGAGGCGCTCGACATCGATCTCTATACGGATGTCGCGGATAACGCGGAATTCCAGAGGGTGTTTCGCTCGTTCCTGATCAGCTCGGTTCCGGAAATCGACACTCCTTCCGACATCGCGCTTGCAGCCGTGCATTATCGTGCAGCGGCCAGGCACCGCGTGAAATGGATCTGGGAAGGCCATTCCTTCCGCACCGAGGGAATTTCTCCGCCGGGCTGGTTTTACATGGATTCTCAGTACGTTCGCTCGATCCACGCGCGTTACGGAGACGGACGGATAAAGTCTCTTCCCCAGCTGAATTTCGCTCGATGGATGAAGTGGATGTTGCTGGACAAGATCCGAAAATTCCGCCCTTTGTATTATCTGGATTACAACAAGGAAGACACAAAGCGATTTCTAGCGGCAGAATATGGATGGCAGTGGTACGGCGGCCATCACATGGAAAATCGTACCGCGTACTTCGTGAACAACTATTATCTGCCGCGGAAATTCGGCATCGATCTCAGGTATGTGGAGTTCTCGGCGCTGATCCGTGCCGGGCAGCTAACCCGTGATGACGCGCTCGCCCAACTGGCTGAGCCGAAGCCGTTCGACGAAGCGATTCTCGCCGAGGTCAAACAACGCGTTGGTTTTTCCGACGCAGAATGGGATGCGGTAATGAAAGCGCCGCTCTCGCACTACACGCAGCACCGCACGTACAAACAGACATTCGAGCGATTGCGCCCGTTCTTCTTTTCGCTTTACAAGATGGGTTACGTCACGCGCAGCTTTTACGAGAAGTACTGCGTGATGAAAGAAGCGGTTGTTCCTCTGCGCCCATCTGTGTTTGCCGAAAAGGCGAGTTTCGCCGCTAAGGGAGAAACCGCAGCTGCGTGACTGCGCCTCTGGCGAAGAAATTGAAAATCGTCATTAGCGGACACGAAATCTGCGGGCTGATCCACGATCTGGCTGAGGAGTTACGGCTGAGAGGAAACTCAGTCACTACCATTGCGCTGGCTCATCCCTTTTTCCCGTATTCTTACGATTACGATCAATACGATTTACCTGTGTCGTTCCTCAGCAAACGGTACGGGGACCGCGAAGTTTGGCGGGCTGCATTCAAAGTTCTCTGGGAGCTGAATTCAGGCTTGCACAAGTCTATCGAAACGCGATTGAGGCTAAGTCTGTTGCGGGATACCGATCTCTACATCAGAGTCTGGGGCCTCATCCCGTTCGACAGAAAAGTTCTTTCCGTGATTGAAAAACGCGGAACTCGAGTGGCGTCTCTTCTGATGGGCTCTGATGTTCGCGATTATCAAGTGTTCGCACAGCAGTATGGTGTTACGTCCATGGAGCTGCCGCCCCAACACGAGTCACAGTCGCTTGCGCAAAAACTCGACGCCCTTCGTACCCATGAGCGGTACGCCGATGCAATATTCTCGGTGCCCGACCAGATGGGCCTCGCCCTGCGACCTTACCATCACCTTCAGGTTCCCCTGAAGCTGAGCGAGTTCCAATTCAAGGTGCCCGGGCGAGAGGTTCCGAAAGTAGTTCACGCGCCAAGTGCGCCTTTGGTCAAGGGAACTGACAGAATCGAGGCGGCTCTGAACCGCTTGCGCGAGGAGGGCTCCGAATTTGAATTCGTGTCGCTGAGGAACTCCACACATTCAGACGTGCTGTCCGCCTTGTCGGACGCGGATCTTCTGGTGGACGAATTGATAACGCATGGTCCCGGATGGCTTTCGTTCGAAGCGATGGCGAGTGGGTGCGCCGTTGCTACGCGATACCTCCGGGAATCTCCGGCCATCTTTCGCCCCCCAGTCGTCGCGATCGACGAGAACAACCTCGTCGAAGAGCTTCGCAGGCTTCTCAACGATCGAGCCCTTCGCGTTCGTCTGGCCAACGAGGGGCGCCGCTATGTCGAAGAGAACAACAGCGTCGATCACGTTGTCACAACGCTACTCGATAAGGTCGAGCTGGGGAACGCGGGACCTGTCGACTACGTGCCGACTTTTCTTCGAGACCAATACATTCCCACAAATGAGGATGAAGTTCGGACCCTCAACGAGGCAAACGCATTTGTGTCGGAGGAAGCCTGGTATCGCTCGAACATAGCCGGTCATATGCGCAACGGGTTGGTGTTCTGATGTGTGGAATTGCGGGTATTATCAGTCCACGCAAGCAGGTTACTCCGTCACGACTGAAGTCGATGACCGACAGCCTTCGCCATCGCGGCCCGGACGCAGAAGGGTGGTGGTGCAGCGACGATGCAACAGTCGGACTTGGCAGCCGCCGCCTTGCAATTCTCGATCTTTCATCGCAGGGCCATCAGCCGATGATGTCCGCCGATGGACGTTATCGCATTGTCTATAACGGAGAGATCTATAACTACGAAGAGATACGCGCGAGTAACGCGCACAAACGCATAGAGTACCGCGGCCACTCGGACACAGAAGTTGTCTTGAATCACTTCAGCATTTTTGGCAAACGGGCGCTCGAGGATTTCGATGGGATGTTCGCTCTCTCTATCTGGGATTCCGCCGAACGCGAGCTGTTTTGCGCTCGCGACCGGTTTGGAGAAAAGCCGTTTTACTATGCTCACACGGCTAACGCGGAGTTTCTCTTCGGCTCGGAGATCAAGGCACTCCTCGCTGCTGGCGCGCCGCGTTCAGTCAATCATCTCAAGCTATTCGGATACTTCCGCAATCCCGCGAATCCAGTTGTCATTGGGCGCGACGATCAAACTTTTTTTGAGGGCATCTACAAGCTCGAGTCGGCAATGTGTATGGTCGTGCGACAGGACGGCTCTGTCAGATCGAAAAACCGCTATTGGCGAATATCCAAGAGCCTTGGAAGTGAGTTCGGCCTCACGCACGCAATTGAAGAGTTCAACCGTCTGTTCAGCGAGTCAGTCTCCCGACGACTGAGGTCGGACGTTCCCGTCGGCTCCAATTTATCGGGCGGTGTGGACAGCTCCGCTATTGCGTCCGTTGTCAGAGAACTTCAGCCGTGCGCAACGTACAACACGTTCTCCGCGAGATTCGAAGGGTTTGACGGCGACGAAGGACCATACGTCGATTTGGCGAGCGCGCGGGCGAAGACGATTCCGCATCCCGTGTTTCCAACGGAGACTGATCTGGCGCGCGATCTCGTCGACTTCTGTTATTTCCAGGACGAGCCAGTTGAGTCGTCGAGCGCGTTCGCGCAATGGTCAGTGATGCGACGCGCGGCGCAGGCCGGAGTCGTGGTGCTTCTCGACGGTCTGGGCGGAGACGAAATCGCGGCTGGTTACGCCGAACATAGACCCGCGTATCTCGCCGAGTTATCCGCAACACCACGCCATGCGAAGCGCACTGCCTTCGCCGAAGCGATCCGTAAGTCGGCGCTGAAGCTGAAGGGTGTCGCGCGTCGCCGCCTTGCTCACACGGAATTCGCCCGCCGTCGGCCGAACGATACATTCCTCACTCGCGGGTACACGTGGGAGCACGGCTTTGACGTGGCGCTCCTCGAGAGGGAACCCCCTGAGACCCTGAATGACGCGCTCGCAGACGACCTCATCGATGGACGACTAGAGAACTATCTGAGGTATGCCGACAGGAACTCGATGGCGCACTCGCGGGAGGTGCGCCTGCCGTTCCTCTCGCATCGGCTTGTCGAATTCATGTTCTCGCTGCCTGCGACGTACAAGATTCAGGATGGATGGATGAAGTTTCTCGTCCGAAAAGCTTTCGAGGGTCGCATCCCGGATCGCGTATTGTGGCGGAGGAAGAAAATCGGGTTCGCGACTCCCCATGTACACTGGCTCGGTTCACCTGCAATGAAGGCGCATGTACGAGACGCGCACGCTTACCTCGTGCGGGAAGGAATCGTCGAACCGTCATGGGTGAACACCGGAGAATGCAATTGGCAGATGGTTATGGCCCACTTCCTTCTCGTCGGGACCGCCGGATAAGATGGCAAGACCCGTTGTGACCATTTGCACTCCGTCGTTCAATCGCGCGGACCTTATCCGAGAAACGCTCGACTCTCTTATTGCGCAGACATTTCCCAACTGGGAGATAATCGTTGTCGATGATGGATCTACCGACAACTCCACCGAGATCGTTCGCGAATACAGCACACGTGACCCGCGCATCCGCCTTCTCACACGCGACCGCGAGCCAAAGGGAGCCTGCACTTGTCGCAACATCGCCGTCGAGAAGGGGGGCGGCCGTTACGTTCTCTTCCTCGATACCGATGATCTCCTCGCACCGTTTTGCTTAGCGCAACGTGTAGCGGTGCTCGAGTCTCAACCCGATCTCGATTTCGCAGTATTCTCGATGCTTTTGTTCACTGGCTCACCCTCGACCGCGGACAGATTCTGGAACATCGATTCAGCGGATGATGACCTGCTTCGCCTGCTCAAGCTCGATCCGGTGTGTCAGGGAACCGGTACACTCTGGCGACGTGAGTCTTTTATCCGAGCCGGCATGTGGAATGAAAAACTGAGAGTATGGCAGGACGTCGACTTGCACCTGCGAGCGTTTTCTGGGGCGTTCAAGTACGAAAAACGACTCGACCTCCCGGCCGACGCATTTCTCAGAGAGACGACTTCGAGCTTGAGTCGCGGTGATTATCAGTCTCCGGAGAAACTCGAGAGCAGATCCCGAGTTACAAGAGAGGCAGTCGCGGTTCTCCGTAACGCCGGCCGCGCCGACCTGATTCCCCACGTTCGCTATTTCTGCTCGAGCGTTGCACTCGGCGCCGCTGCAAGCGGCAATTTTTCACTCGCTCGCGAGATGATTAGTTGGGGAGAGAGTGAAGGTGTTCTCTCGAGTGAGGAAAGCAGAAACTTGAGATTCGCAGTGGCGTTCCGTCGCTGGCGCATCGATCGGCTCGGATTAATTCGCAGGCTTCGCGAGAAACTCACATCCCAATTCGTTGCGAGCGGAACGCTGGGAGTGGTTCCGGCACGATGAAAAGCGCAGACGTATCAGTTGTGATTCCCGTGAGGAATGGTGCACCCGAGATTCGTGCGTGCATCGAGGCGATTCTCGCGCAAGCGGCCCCTCCAAGAGAGATCATCGCCATCGACTCGGGGTCGACGGACGAGACTCCCGACATCATCGGCGAATATCCCCGGGTGACTTTCGTGAAGATCCCTCAGGAAGAATTCAATCACGGGGAGACACGAAATCTCGGCGCGCGCCTCTCATCCAGTACCTTCGTTGCGATGACAGTGCAGGATGCACGCCCTGTGACGAACACGTGGATCGCTGCACTGATGTCAGGCGTCACAGACGACAAGGTTGCCGGAGTCTGCGGCGCACAGGTGGTGCCGCACGAGCGAGACAAAAACCCGGTCGAATGGTTCCGGCCGCAATCGCGTCCTGAGATCTCGCGTTATCAGTTCGAGAACCCTGCGGATTTTCTCGAGCTTCCGGCAGAGGAGAAACGGCGAGTATGCTCGTGGGACAACGTGACGGCCCTCTATCGGCGTGAGGTGCTTCTCGAAATTCCATTCCAGAAAACGACGTTCGCTGAAGACATTCTTTGGTCCCGCGATGCCATCATTGCCGGCTGGGCTCTCGCGTACAATCCAAAGGCTCGCGTCTTCCACTATCACGACGAAACGGAAGAGTTCGCGTTCAAGCGAGCGATTGCGTCGATGTATTATCGGTATCTCTCGACTGGCGATGTACCAAATGCACCATCGACTGCCCTGGGGATGGCGCGTGTGGCCAAATGCCTATTCAGCGAATCCACTCTGACGTTCGCCGAGAGAGAGAGGTGGCTTCGGTACAACTGGCGAAATCAGCGTGCTGTGCGCAGGGCGATCAAGCTTTTTCAGAGCGCAGCTGCGAAGGGCGATGCCGCAATACAGTCTCTTCACGAGCTTCATTGTG
Source organism: Gemmatimonadaceae bacterium (assembly GCA_046262875.1). Classification (GTDB taxonomy): domain Bacteria; phylum Gemmatimonadota; class Gemmatimonadetes; order Gemmatimonadales; family Gemmatimonadaceae; genus UBA4720. The sequence continues at coordinate 79,219 of JBHELX010000004.1, forward strand.
GCTCAGCGATCATCGCTGCAAAATCAGACTCCCTTTCCATCTAGGTCGAAGTGACCGAGCAGTCGCCTGCGGTAAGCGTTCTCATGACGGCGTACAACCGGGAAGCGCTTATCGCGCGAGCAATCGACAGTGTTCTCGCTTCGACCTTCAAGGACTTCGAGCTGATCGTTGTTGATGACGCCTCACGCGATCGAACGGCAGAGGTTGCGCGCAGTCACGCAGCTGGCGATTCGCGGGTAAAGGTGTTTGTAAACGAAAGGAACCTCGGCGATTATCCGAATCGAAACCGCGCCGCTACCCACGCAACCGGAAAGTATCTCAAGTATGTGGACTCTGATGATTTCATTTATCCGCACGGGCTCGAGGTAATGGCTGGGTGCATGGAAGCATTTCCAGCAGCTGGACTTGGCCTTTCTGCGGTGCCTGATGCGACCACGCCTTACCCATGCGTGCTTTCGTCCGCGGACGCTTATCGCGCCCATTTTTTTCAGCGTGATCTGCTCGGCCGCGCTCCGGGATCCACGATCATGAAGCGCTCTGCCTTCGAAGAAGTCGGGGGATTCTCAGGCGCGAGACAAGTCGGTGATCACGAGCTCTGGATGAAAATGGCTCGGCGTTTTCCCATCGTGAAAATGCCGGCTGACCTCGTTTGGGATGGGGATCACCCGGATCAACAGAAGAATCTCGACAGCGCCGTCGATTGGACCGTGATGCACGAGGAAGTCGAGGTCATGGCACTGCGCGCGGATGACTGCCCCCTTACACCCTTCGAGCGTAACGCAGCGCTCGCTCGAATCGAGCGAAGGAGAATGCGCAGCTATTGGCATTTTCTCCGGCACGGTGGCGGATTGTCGGCTGCGGAGGAGTATCGTCACAAGGCGGCGGTTCCACTGCGCACGATGCTGACGGCTTCCCTGCGCCTCGCCTTCCGAAACTGATCCGCGAGCGCGCGATGTCGCCTTTCGATGCGAACGCGTACTGGGAAAACAGGTTACGTGCGAGCTACGATGAGAGAGGTGTCGGCGACATTGGAATGTCGCGCGCGTACAATTCGTACCTCTATTCGATTCGACGACGAGTGTTCAGAAGGTGCGTCAGTCGTCTGCCAGTCAATCCCTCGACTAGTCGCGTACTCGATATTGGATCGGGCACTGGTGTGTACGTCGATGAGTGGAGGAGGTGGGGAGCGGCAAAGGTCACGGGCGTAGATATTACTCCGACGGCAGTCGAAAGGCTTAGAGTAGCGTTTCCCCAATTCAAATTCATTCAGTCCGACATCGGGGAAGCCTCGCAGCCAACTGAAATCAGTAGCGGCTACGACGTCGTCTCGGCCTTCGACGTTCTGTTTCACATCGTTGATGACGTACAATATCATCAGGCGCTGCAAAACATTTTCAACGCGCTAAGCCCCCGCGGATGGTTCTTGTACTCGGAGAATCTCGTACCGCACGAATCGCGATTGACGCACTACGTCTCGCGTAGCGAAAAGACCATTATGGATTCGCTTCGCCAAAATGGATTCGAGGTTATCTCGCGAGCTCCAGTGTTCGTTCTTATGAACGATCCGGTTCGCACGCGGATGCGAGTAATGCGACGATGGTATTCGCTTCTCCACCGAGTCGCCGGCGCCGGCGAAGTCATCGGCGGACTCTTGGGTGCGGCGCTTTATCCGATCGAGCTCGCCGCCACGCGCATCGTGAAGCATGGACCAGGAACCGAGATACTCGTGTGCCGGCGCACGTCCTGATAATTCCGTCGGAAGAATTTCTTCCGCCGGAAAGCCATCTCGCGGGAATATTTCAGCTGCATCAGGCGAACGCTCTCGTTGCCGCTGGCTTCAGGGTCGGAGTCATATCGCTGCGGCTGGCTCTGTCTGTGCCCATGATTTTTCGTTCAGGATTTTATCGTCTGGCGGGTCGCTCTCCAGGGAACTCGCTCGATGGTCGCTCCATTCCAGAGCTTGCGACTCTGCTGAAGAGAAAAATGATGGACCCGGAATCGTTCATTACCTTCGACCAGGTCGGGACGATTCCCGTAGTTCGCGCGGAAGCGTTTTATTTCTTTCCGCCTTCTCCCTCGACTGATCACATCGGATGGATTCGGTCAGGAGTCGCCGCGTTCAAGGCATATTGCGAGCGCTTCGGCCGGCCCGACGTAATTCACGCACACAACCTGAATCCAGCGGGTTTGCTCGCGCAGCGCCTCTCGAAGGAAAGCGAAATTCCATACCTGGTTACCGAACACAGCACTTTTTACGCGCGGGGATTAGTGCCACAAGCGCTCTTTGGTCGCCTTCGTCAGGCCGCCGTAGAGGCGGATACAATAGCAGCCGTCAGTCCGCAGCTTGGAAAACTTGTCGAAGATCAGCTGAAGCTCGATGCAAGCCACATTCGCTGGGTCCCAAACGTTATCGATCCACTTGTCGTCACTGCTCCTAAAGCTACGCGCCCTTCGGCTCCTGCCGGCTTCGAATTCCTTTGCGTCGGAAACCTGATTCCAATAAAGAATCACGCGGTCCTGCTCCATGCATTTCATGATGCTTTCAAAGGAGACTCTCGTGTCACGCTGCGCATCGGAGGCGACGGTCCTCTCGAAGCAGAGTTGAAAGCGCTCTCCAGTCAGCTCGGCGTGGAGAAGCAGGTGGAGTTTCTTGGGCGATTATCGCGCGAGCAGGTTATCGAAGAGCTCGACAAATGCGACGCGCTCGTGCTGCCGAGCAGCATCGAGACTTTTGGCGTAGTCTTGATCGAAGCACTCGTTCGAGGAAAACCAGTGGTTGCGACGCGATGCGGTGGGCCGGAAGCGTTCATAGGGGAAGACGACGGCCTCGTCGTCGCCGCTGATGACAAGCTTGAGCTCTCTCTGGCGTTGTCGATGATGAGAGATCGCGCAGCGAGCTACGACCCCGCCCGACTTCGTAGTAGCGCGTTAGCACGATTCGGCCCTGAAGCGCTCGTCGAGAATCTCACGCAACTATATGACAACGCGATCGCAGCAAATGTCTGAGCACTATCGGCAGTGCACGTTGTCTGTGCTCGACACGCGCGATGATCCAAACATGCGCTTCGATTCAGAAGGTCGCTCTCATTACTACGCCGAGTATCTCGCGGCCGAACACGCGCACGTACGTCACGGTGGGGAGGGTCAGCGTGAGCTGGAAAAGATTGCCGATGAAATTCGGACTGCGGGGAAAGGGAAGCAGTACGACAGCATCATGGGGCTCAGCGGCGGCGTGGACAGCACATACGTCGCATATATCGCAAAGCAGCTCGGGCTGCGACCTCTCGCCGTGCATTTCGACAACGGCTGGAACTCAGAGCTCGCCGTACAGAACATCGAGAACATCGTCAGCAAGCTGGGACTCGATCTCGAGACGTACGTTGTAAACTGGGAAGAATTTCGCGATCTGCAACTCGCGTATCTGCGGGCGTCAGTTGTCGATATCGAAGTCGTAAGTGATCACGCGATATTCGCCACCATGTACAGGTTGGCGGAGAAACATGGGATTCGTCACATCCTGAGTGGGACCAACGTCGTTACGGAGCAGGTACTTCCATCTCACTGGATTTACGCCAAGACAGATCACGTCAACATCAAGGCGATCCACAAGCAATTCGGAAAAACTCCGCTCAAGACGTACCCGTTCATGGATCTTCGAGCAAAGAAATTCCACCAGATCGTGAATCGGACGAAGATCCACTCGGTGCTCGACTACGTCGACTACGACAAGGAGGCTGTGAAAAACCTGATCACTCGGGAGCTCGGCTGGAGAGATTACGGCGGAAAGCACTACGAGTCGATCTTCACGCGCTTTTATCAGGGCTACATACTTCCGCGCAAATTCGGGATCGACAAACGAAAAGCGCACCTGTCGAATCTTATTTTTGCGGGGCAGATCACGAAGCAGGCCGCCCTTGAAGAGCTCTCACGCCCGATTTACGATGCCGATCAGCTGAAGGCGGACTACGAGTTTGTTTTGAAAAAGCTCGGACTCTCAGCCCGGGAATTCGAGAAGATTATGACTGAGCCGCCGCGAGCTCACACTGATTTTGATTACGAGCGACCGCTCTATGATCGGTTCCCTCTGCTCAGTCCGCTGCGACGCCCGCTGAGATTCATCACGCGCCGGCTTTCGTGGCGCTAGCTAGAAGTCGCGGAACCAGTCCCAGTTTCGGTTGTCTTCCGAGATTTTTTCGAACGCGATGCAATGAGCATTTACTCCGAGCTCGCCGTCCGTTGAAATGAGGCGCGAGGAGAATACCTGCTTTGACATTGGCAGGCGCCGCAGAAATTCTCCCGCCATGCGGACTCGTCGCCGGTTGGGCGATTGACCAAAACTGCTGTGCACTCGTACTCCGGGATCCCGCGACAGCATGCGAGCCAGCTTGCGAAGACCCGGGAACGTGCAGTCATCCATCACGAACAGCCCTCCGACACGCAGCAGGCGAAATACAAAGAAACAATCGACGAGCACGTGATCGAAAACTTTCGTCGTGTCGATGTACGCAAAATCGATTTTCACCCCATCGCGCAGCAGCCTCGGCAAAACTTCGTACGACTGCTCGGGAAAAAACTCGACGAGGCTCGCGTATCCTGCCTCCTCGACGTTCTTGATTCCGATGTTCTTCCACTGATGTTGATAGGGATCGATAACGTAATGACGGTTTCCTGCCAGATGTTGCAGAGCTTCGCATATGAATAGCGTCGAGATTCCATAGGCCAACCCCACCTCGAGCGTCACTCGAGCCGACGTTGCTGCCACGAGGCTCTGCAAATACTCGCCTTGCTCCTTCGGCGTAAATGAATGCAGGGGAAACTCGTTTCCGTCGTTGTCTACGACTTTGCGAGTGCGCAAGAGACGTTCGGCTACCGGATCCATTTCGTTCGTGAAAGGGTTTGTACAACGGAATTACAGGTCTCGGGTGTGAGGAACCGAGGCGGCCACGCGCCCGGCGAGGCGGCAGCGACGCAGTATCTGGCGCCTCACCCGGGGCCTTGCCACCTCGCTTCCTGTGACCCGGGACCTGTTTTTGTAGTTGCAGTTATACAGTATCGTATATTCACCCAATGAGCGAACGTCCTCTTGGATTTGCGATCGTGGGCTGCGGCAGAATCGCCGCGCGTCACGCGCAGCACATCAGCAACGTCGGCCGACTGTTGGCGACGTGCGACGTGATTCCCGAACGCGCGAGCGCGCTGGCCGGCGAGTACGATGCTCATTCGTACGGTTGCATCGAGGAAATGCTTCGCTCCGAGTCGAACATCGATGTCGTCTCGGTCTGCACACCCAACGGATTGCACGCGAAACACGCGATCGCCGCTCTTCGCGCTGGTTCCAACGTCCTTTGCGAAAAGCCGATGGCTATTTCAGTAGCCGACTGCGGCGCAATGATTCAAGCCGCGGAGATGGCGAATCGGCGGCTTTTCATCGTCAAGCAGAACCGGTTCAACCCGCCAGTCGCCGCGGTCAAAAAACTCCTCGATGAAGGACGGCTCGGAAAAGTCTTCAGTGTGCAGCTCAACTGCTTCTGGAATCGCGACGCCGCGTACTATCAGGACAGCTGGAAAGGGACTGCCGCCCTCGACGGCGGCTCGCTGTACACTCAGTTCAGTCATTTCATCGACCTCTTGTACTGGATGATCGGAGATGTGAAGGATGCGTGTGCAATGGTCGACAACTTTGCGCACCGGGGAATCGTCGAGTTCGAGGACACAGGCGTCGTCGCTCTCAGGTTTCACAATGGCGTCCTCGGCGCGATCAACTTCACCACGAACGCGTACGAGCGAAACATGGAAGGCTCGTTGACTATCTTTGCCGAGCGGGGAACTGTAAAGATCGGTGGGCAATATTTGAATGAGCTGGAGTATCAGCGCATCGACGGCCCCGAGATCACCGATCTTCCCGCGGGAAATCCCGCAAACAGTTACGGGCACTATCAGGGCTCGATGTCGAACCACGATCACGTGTACCGAAACGTCGTCGACGTGCTCACTAAGAGCGGCGTTATCGCAACGAATGGCTACGAAGGACTCAAGACGGTCGAGATTATCGACAAGATCTACACGGCGGCGAGACGTGCGGCCGCTTACTAAAACTGCTGGAGTCCGCGACGTAAAATTCGGCTCCAACGTAACTGTGGTCGAGCCGGTCAATATTTACGAGTGCGAAATTGGAGACGACTCGTTTGTTGGTCCTTTTGTGGAGATACAGCGCGGCGCGGTTATCGGAAAAAGCTGTCGGATTCAATCTCACGCATTTATCTGCGAGCTGGTGACAATCGGGGATAATTGTTTCATATCGCATGGAGCGATGTTCATTAATGACCTGTTCGCCGATGGAGGGCCCGCCGGCGGTGATCGCTCGAAATGGAAAGCGACTCGACTTGGGAATCACGTCTCGATCGGAACGAATGCGACGGTTTTACCGGTAACCATCGGAGATCGCGTCGTCGTCGGTGCGGGATCAGTCGTAACGCACGATCTTGCCGAGCCGGGCATCTACGCGGGAAATCCGGCGCGTCTCATCAAGCCACTGTAAACCTTACTGAGCGGAAAATGGAATTCGTAGACCTGTACGCGCAGTATCTCACAATCCGCGAAGAAATGGATGCCGCGATTGCTTCAGTCATTCGCGAATCTGCTTTCATCCGTGGCCGCCACGTTGAAGAATTCGAGAAGAGGTACGGCGAGATGATCGGCGTTGAGCACTGCATCTCGTGCGGCGACGGAACGGACGCGATCTATATCGCACTACGTGCGCTCGGTGTGAAAGCCGGCGACGAAGTAATCACCAGTGCGCACACATGGATTGCGAGCGCAGAGACTGTGACGCAAGCGGGCGGACATGTCGTGTTCTGCGATACCGAAGAGGATTATTTCACGATCAGTCCGCGGGGGATCGAGCAGAGCATCACGCCGCGCACGAAGGGAATAATTGCGGTGCATCTCTGCGGTCAGCCCGCAGACATGGATTCGATCATGGGGATTGCGAAGAGGCACGGCCTCTGGGTCATCGAGGATTGCGCGCAGGCGCACCTCTCCCGATACAAGGGTCGAATGGTAGGGACGATCGGCGACGTCGGTACTTTTTCCTTTTATCCGGGAAAAAATCTTGGCGCGATGGGTGACGCGGGATGTGTCGTCACCAATCGAAAGGATGTCGCAGAATTTTCGTCCCTGTTTGCGAGGCATGGCGGTAAAGGCGACCACTTGATCGAAGGAATCAACAGCAGGCTCGATGGACTCCAGGCAGCGATTCTCAACGTGAAGCTGCGACATCTGCGTGGCTGGACCGAGGCGCGCCAGCAGCTTGCTGCTCGCTACGACGATCTGCTCGCCGGCATCGAGGGAGTGGTCACTCCTCGACGGAGGAAGGATTCCGAGCACGTGTATCACCTGTACATGATCCGCTCGAGCAATCGTGACTCGCTCCGGGCGTACCTGGCGGAGAAGGGAATCCCGACTGTCATCAATTATCCGAAAGCGCTCCCCTTATATCCGGCGTATAAGTATCTCGGCTATTCGCCTTCCGATTTTCCAATTGCTTACCGAAATCAATCGGAAATTCTTTCGATCCCGATTTATCCTGAAATGAGCAGCGACGATCAGGAGACAGTCGCCGATGCAATCAGGGAGCACTCGGCCAACAGAGGGGGTGTCGCAGAAGCGGCAATGCGCTGATCATGTTCCGATTCGAGAATCGGACGGTACTCATCATCAGTCCCCAACCGTGGGACCATTTGCTCATCTCGAAACATCATTACGCACTGGAGCTCGCTGAGCGCGGCAATCGCGTGTTTTTCCTCGAGCCTCCTCTAGCGCAAATCTCTTCGCCGGTCGAACTGCGCGAAGCTCCACAAAATCCGCTCGTTCGAATAATCAGCTACCGACCTGCGTTTCCCTTCGCGATTCGGTTTCATGCGCGTCCCATTTACGACCGGATGATTCTTTGGCAGATCCGCTCGTTGAAGGCGGCCATTTCACGGCCGATCGATGTCGTGTGGTCGTTTGATTTCAATCTTTTTTCGAATCTCAAAGCGTTCGGGCCCGAGCTCAGCATCTTTCACCCGGTCGATCCACTTTCGGAGCAGCATCAGGTGAACGTCGCTCGATCAGCAGACGCCGTGTTCAGCGTATCGGAAAAAATTTTGGCGAATTTTCGGAACGTGGACGTTCCGCGATGGTTCATCAATCACGGTCTCTCTCGTCCATTCGAGGAAATCGCCCGCAACCCAGTTGATACACGCAATGGACGGCAACCTACGGTAGGCTATGCAGGAAATCTGATGCGGAAGCCAGTCAATCGGACTGTACTTCGCGCAATGGTCGAAACGAATCCCGGCGTCGCGTTTCATTTCTGGGGTACGTCCGAAGGGACCGTTAAGGTAGATGCAGAGGCGATCCACTTCGTCGATTTCCTTCGCGGCGCGCAGAACGTCATTCTTCACGGCGCGGTCACGCCGGAAGAGCTTGCCATTCAACTTCAGGCGATGGACTGCATGGTTCTCGCGTATTCCGAAAATCCACGCGAATCCGACCGATCGAATTCTCACAAGATTCTCGAGTATCTGAGCACAGGGAAAGCAGTGGTGTCGAGTAGGATATCGACGTACGAAAAACAACCAGAGCTCCTTCGGATGCCGGTCAGCGACGACGACTCCACGCTGCCCGCTCTCCTTCAAGACACCCTCGCTCGCCTTCCGGAATTCAATTCCGAGAGACTCCAATCGCTTCGTCGTACTTTTGCGCTCGACAATACGTACGCAAAGCAGCTCGATCGCATCGAGTCGAGACTCGAGAAGTGAAACGTCGCGTTCTCATTCTTTCCGGAACGCAGCTTTCCGTAAATCCACGCGTCGTAAAGGAAGCCAACGCTCTGACCGAGGCGGGTCACTCCGTCGAGGTAGCGGGCGGCTTATTCGATAGCAGCCTCGCCGAGCGGGAGAGATCGATCCATGAAAACAGGCCGTGGGGGTACAAGAGACTTGTTGACGCGAGCTCACACGTCAGCAGCGATCGGGTAAAATGGTTCTGGCTCCGCGCGCGACGTCGGCTCTCACGCGAAGCTTATGCGCGACTAAAGATCGAGAGTTCTCGACAGCTGGGCTACCTGGCACCGGAGATGCTCGCCTACGCCCTTGAGCGCGATGCTGATCTCACCATCGTGCACAATGCGGCGGCACTCTGGGTTGGCACGCAGCTGATTCGCCGCGGCAAGCGCGTCGCAGTGGACATGGAAGACTGGTACTCCGAAGATCTCACGCCCGAGGAAAAAAAACATTTTCCCGTCGATGCGCAGAAGGTTTACGAAGCTGAGGCACTACGCGGCGCCGTGTTCTCGGCTACCACGTCGCGGTGTCTGAGCGATGCGCTTGCTCAGGCGTATGAGTGTGAAGCGCCGGCCGTGGTCTACAATGCTTTTCCGTGGAATGATCGCGACACGATCGACGGAGTCAATCGTGACCGCGTTGACGCGACGATTCCTTCGATCTGCTGGTTCTCTCAGGTTATTGGTCCGCGTCGCGGTCTCGAATTACTTATGGACGCGCTCCACATGGTCGATGTGCGAGGCGAAGTGCATTTGCGCGGCAGCGTGAATCAATCGTTCAAGCGCGAGATGTTGGCACGGGCTCCGGAGTCGTGGCGAGGCAGAATTTATTTTCACGCGCAAGTGCCTCACGAGGAGCTGCTGTCTCGTGTAGCGGAACACGATATTGGACTCGCGTCGGACATTCCTCATACGAGAAGCAGAGCGCTCACGATCACGAACAAACTCCTCTTGTACTTGTTAGCGGGTGTTCCTGTTGCAGCGAGCGACACCGATGGCCAACGTGAGGCGGCCGCGCTGGCAGGGGAGGCGGTGTGCCTTTATTCCGGCACCAATGCGGCCGAATGTGCGAGCGTTCTGAGTAATTTGTTGAGCGAGCCAGCGCTTCGGGCACGCGCGCGCGATCGAGCACTGGAAGCCGCAAGAAGCATTTTCTCGTGGGAGCGTTCAGCGGCAGTGGTGGTGTCCGGTGTCGAGAGAGCTCTCTTGGCTCGGGTGGGGTAACGTCTTATCTTGCGCGCCTATGGCGGTTGACTTGACGTCGAGCAGAACAAACATGGTTTCGCCACCCTTCGCCCGTCCTCCGGTCAGCGGACCAATCCGCGTGACACCGGCCTACCGGCCTCGGCTGGTGAGCCCGAGGGCCGCGGTGCCTCGGCAGCTTATCGCGATCGCGGGTATCGGCGCAGTCGTCGTTGTGGGACTCCTCGCGGACGACTGGATCGCGAGTGTTGCGTTGCTAGTTTTGTTTCTCGGATGGCGGTATCTCCTGCGAGAGAAGGGGCCGCCCATCGTCGCGGCGGCGTTCAGCAATCAGTGGCTCCAGGTAACCGTGGGAATTCTCTATTTCGCGTTTACGGGACGCCGTGTAATCGAGATGCAGACCGACGAATACCGGCCAATGGTATTGATCGGCCTCGCAACCATCATCACGTTGTTCGCTGGTTTTTATCTGGCGGCAGGATTGGGTCGTGCAAGAAAAGCTAGCGTCGGCCCGGCACGCCAACTGCCATGGTCCACCTACAGAATCGGCGTGTGCTACGGCATCACCGTCGCAATTGCCGGCCTCCTCCAGGAAATTGCATGGTCGACTAGCGGACTGACCCAGGTCATTCTCGTGCTGAGCCGGATCCGTTACGTATTTCTTTTTCTGCTCGTTACCCGGCTTGCCAAACCGCAGCCGCGATGGCAATTGCTAATTGCGATTCTCGCCGCCGAGATCATACTCGGGTTCACCGGATTTTTTGCCGACTTCCGCGAACCGCTTGTGATTATCGGCGTCGCCATTTTCGGAACGATGGACCGCAAGAAAGCCGCAACCTGGGTCACCATCGCATCGATTGCGGGGTTGGCGATCGGGTCGGCGTTAATCTGGACGTCGGTAAAGCCTATCATTCGCGAGCAATACCTCGCTTCCGTTTCCGCGGGACAGCGACTCAACAGTGTGGTCACGCTCACAAGCTCAACTTTATCCTCGGGAATCGAGCGATGGAAAGGAGAGACGGACCATCTGATCTCCCGAATCTGGGTCGTGTATTTCGCAGGATTGGCGTACAAGCGAGTTCCCTCAATCGTTCCGTATGAGAACGGCGCGATTTTGCGGGAAGCAGTCGACAACGTTCTCAAACCACGTCTTTTTTTCCCGAACAAACCGGAAATCGCTTCGCAGAGCGACGAAGTCCGAAAATACGCAGGCGTCTGGGTATTGGGCCGTGAAACGAACACCAGCTTCGCTTTTGGCTACGCCGGCGAGTCATACGTGGATTTTGGTCTTCCGTACATGTTCGTTCCGATTTTCATTCTGGGAGCAATTCTCGGATTTGGATATCGCTGGCTGAGCGCGCACATCTCGTACGATGAGCTGCGCATTGGAGTGATCATCGTCATCTTCTGGTCGACTCTCGGACTTTACGAGGCATCGTGGGTGATGATCATTGGTCCGGGACTGACGGTGTTCGGGATTCTCGGGGGCGGTGCGGTTTTGCTCGACCGATTCCTGCGCAAATCCACACGGCGAAGAATGGCGCCTAGTCGCGGCACCCGAGCCGCTTTAGCCCGCTCCTGAGCGCCGAGCCGTCAAGTCTTCGTAGGGATAGGGAGGGCCGCGGTCGAATTCGTTTGTGCTTCCGTGCCGCGGCTGAGTGTTTCGAGTGCTTCGTGGCAACGTCTCTCGAACTTCGATATCGAGAAAAACTCGAGCTCGCTTTTCGGCGGAACTCTTGGATGGAGGAGCGCCTCTCGAATGGCAGCAACGATCTCTCCGGACGACGTCGGATCCACGAGCGCTCCCCACGCGCCCATCCTTACTGCCTCGCGACTCCCGTCCACCTTGCTTGCGATTACTGGTTTTCCCACGGCAAGCGCCTCGAGAAATACATATCCGAATCCCTCGAGTCTGCTCGGCATAACGAACACGTTTGCCAGGCGATAGTAGTCGAGCTTTTCCCCTTCATCGACGTAGCCGGGGAAAAAAACATTGTCCTTCAAGCCGAGCCTCAGCGCCTTTTCCTGAAGTCGCGCACGATCCGATCCGTCGCCGACCGCCAGATATGCGATGTCGGGCATTTCTTTCCTGAGCGAAGGCAGGATCTCGAGAATCTCGTCGAATCCCTTGGCTTGCTCCGCCGCGTCCATTCGTCCTACCGTGAGGAGAACACGGCGGTTGGCCAGTGACCATCGAGACATGAGCGCGTCATTCCTCGGGCCTGGGGTATACCTGGACAAGTCGATTGCATTCGGAATCAGAAATGAGCGGCGCGGCGGGATTTCCGCCCACGCTCTCATTCGATCAATGGTGATTTGGCTGATTGCGACAAAACCGAACACCCGGCGGAGAAGCCACCGCGAAAAAAAATTTCGTGGTGACCAGACTTCAATGCCATATGTTAGCAGAATTATTCTTCCTCGAGAGATCGTCGCCGCAATGATGGCGGCAGGAAGAAGGTTGATGTGAGCGCAGACTATCCAGTCGAATGATTCACGCTGGGCAGCGCGAACGGCTGTGAAACCAAAATTGATTTTGCCTGTCGCGGCTTCTGATAGCTGGTTGACTCGAGGGGGGAGTGGTTGAGGCTCACGTGTGATCAAACGGGGTATGACTGTGACACTTTCTGTATTGTGATAGCTCGCAACAGCAGCGATAAAATCACGAGTATACTGTGCAATGCCGCCTGTTCCGCCGAATGCGTCTGTGACAAGCACGAGTATTTTCAAACTCAATCCTCTGCAGCTCTTCGATCACCAGCCCCGCTAAAGATACGCGGTCTACTGCGGTCCCTGATGACAATCGCTTCGATCGGGTCTCTTACGGTAGCCCTTAATCACCGGCGCCCATAACGCGCCAGCATTCTCTTGGCTTCAGCGTTGTAAAACTGCACGCGGGGCCAGCTGGGATTTCCTTCCTTGATAGTCGGATCGGCCATACCTCCGCTGTTTCCATACAGCTGAGTGAATCGATTCCCAGATAAACTGATTCTAGTCGTGTAGGTGAGGGCCGCGACTCCGGTCAATGTGAGCCAACATCCGTACGCGCCGGCGACGACAAGCGTCCATCGGTTGCGCGGAGCGCTCATGAATCCCTGAGTGGCCTCCGCGAATATGAGTGGGATGATCGGTATCCAGAGCCGGGGGGCCGGCAGCGGCCAGAGGATGAGCAACAGCAAGTATCCGATCAGATAAACGCGTGCCGGCGTCATGGGACTTCGCCGCCAGACAAGCAGCAGGACGAGCGAGCCCAAGACAATTCCAGCTAAGACGAACATCGCGCCGAACATTTTGAGCCGGGAGAAGGGCAGGTTGATGAGGACTTCCCCAAGGCTTCTGACGATGACCATTGCCCGATCCAGAAGACGATCGGCAATGGGACCGTCGACGTAATATCCGCGTGCCTGACCCACGTAGTTTGAAAAGACCCGCGACGTAACGGCAATTGTGACGAAAAAAATCGCAAGCAGACCGAAAATAGCCACCTCGAAACTTCTTCCGGCGGTTGATCGATCGCTGATATCACGTCTTTGAAAAAAGCTCCACGCGAGCGCGGGAATCAGGGCAATGCCTGCGTAACGCAGATTGATCGCGATGATAGTCAACGCTCCGGCGGTCACCAGCAAAACGACTCGATTCGAACCTTTGCCATCGACCGCGGACGTGAGACATGAAACAGCGAGCATCGACATCCCGAAAAAAACAGCGTCGGGAAGTGCGATCGTCACGCTTTTGATGACGGGTATCGCCAGTAGCGTCCCGAGGATTGCAAGTTGTCGTGTGCGGACACTGTAGTGTCGCAGTCTCCACGCGCTGTACAGCCCGATGAAAAGAAAAGCGCAATTCACGATGACGAAGCCAAATGACGTCGCGAGCCCTCCGCGCTCGAGGAGCGACAGCATGTGCGGATAACCCTTCGGGATGGGAAGCGTCGGTATTGCGATCCCATCAGACATCGCGGCTGCCGTTCTCAGGTAGTCGAGGGCGTCGTCGTCAAGCCGCAGAGGAGTCGCTACTTGAGCGAGGTAGACCGCCCCCAAAGCGGCGATCGCAGAAATGAAAACTGCCCAGACGCGAAAAGACTCCCGAGAGGGAGTCTTTTCTGTTGCAGAAACGCCCGCGGTCAGCTGATCACGCTGAGCAAGTTCCGCCACGCGTGCAGATCGTGCTGCAGCATTGCGACCCCAGGCTGCATGCCTGGCCAGCGGTGAGCAATCCCGTACACACCGCGGAGGCAGGCGTTGCCGTGATAGTCGTGATCACTGGAATGAGCAGCGCCGCGGCTCCCGCGAGTCCGATCTTGCGCAGCATCTCACGCCGTGCCAAATCCGAAACCGGCGCGACCGGTGCCGAACTCGTGTCGAGCACATCAGCTTTACGCAGCTCATCGAAGGACAGAGAGACGAGCTCGGCGCTTGGCTCGATGTTCATGCGGCGTGCGACTTCGTCTCGCATTCTCTCTTCGGACCAGCCCCCTTCCTGTAGAAGGTCCAGCACGCAGGCTGTCGTCGGATTGAGAAGGTGAACTTTATCCTCGCGCGGATCGTAAACGAGGATCTGGTCATCCATGCTGTGGCGAAGTAGCCCAGGCCGGACGCGAGGAATAGAACTCATGCTCGTCTTCTCCATCTAAGTTGTATTGTGGCTGCTGAATCTTGCGCTTGCCCAAGATACGAGTCGTCGGGAAAAGCGCAAGGCGGGCGGCACCACCCAACGTGGTGCGTGCCAACAGCATGCATTATCCGCACCGAAGGCTCAAGACGCAAGCCTTTTTGTTTGGTACTCCTTACGCCGGTCATCAGCTTCCACTGTAAATTCCGCCCGCATGCTTGATTTTCACAATCATCTGATGCCCGGCATCGACGACGGCGCAGCTACCCTCGAGGAGTCGAGGCTCGGGCTGGCGGCGTTTCGGGCTGAGCGTGTCGTCGATGTTATTACGACGCCGCATCTTCGGGCTTCGATGATCGATCACCCTCATGAGCTCGATCCATTTCTCGCTGCAATGGAAGAGTCCTGGACTGCTCTCAAGGGACTTGCCACCGAGGAATTTCCGGAGATGAGCCTCGAGCGAGGTATGGAAGTAATGCTCGACATTCCCGCGCCCGATCTGTCGGATCCGAGAGTGCGGTTGGCCGGAACATCGTTCGTTCTGATCGAGTTTCCATTCATGAGCATTCCACCCCACAGCGTACCCGCGCTGCGCAATGTTGTCGAGCGCGGATGGATTCCAGTGGTCGCTCATCCCGAGCGATATCGAAACATGACGGCGAATCACGACCTGGTGGAGCACTGGCGCGACGCGGGTGCCCGAATTCAGGTGAATTCGGGGTCATTGGTCGGTCAGTATGGAACAGCGGCGCGGACCATTGCATGGGAGCTGCTGCGTCGTGGATGTGTCGATTACATGTCGAGCGACTATCACTCGCGCGGCAAGCTTCTGTTGACGGACGCGTCAGCTGCGCTCGAAAAGCGGGGTGGTAGCTCGCAGCTCCACGCATTGATGACTGAAAATCCGGAACGCCTTCTCCGCAACGAAATGCCAATTCCCGTCGAGCCACTCGATGATGAATCTGTCCCCGTCTGGAAAAAACTTCTTCCCTGGTCGGGCGACTAATCGCGTTCCAACCCCTTTTCATCGGCATCGCCGCAACACTCCTGGCGGCGTTTGCAGTACTCGCATGGATTGCGATCGGCTCTTTTTTCCTGCCGTCTTCGATTCTGCAGCATGGCGAGCTCGCCGCCCCGTCTTCGCTCCTCGTCGGAAGCGGATTCACCGCGTTCTTGTTCGCTCTCTCGACGCGCGCAGGCTTTGTCGACGCGGGAATATTGATTGTCGCGCTGCTTTCGCTCGCCGCGCTTTTCTTAAAGGTCGTTGACACACGTCGGATCGTTGCGCAAATCGATGCGTCGTATCGCGAAGCTCTCAACTCAAGCCGCATGCTGCGAGTTGCAGCGCTCCCAGTAGCTGCGCTTCTCTGGATTTACGCAATTGCTCCCCCTCGCGACGGCGACGTGATGCGGTACCATCTCGCGCACATCCGCCAGATCATCGCGGATGGAAGGTGGGAAGGAATCCCCGACTACCATTACGCGTTTCCGTTCGGATCTACTCTCAACTACCTCCCGTTCGAGCGGCTTCATTTACCGCAGTCAGCCGCGCTCGTGAACGTTGGCTTGTGGCTCGTGATAGTTGCCGGCCTCCTGCGACTGGCACGTCACACTCGCGTGCCCCGCGCCGCTCAGCTAGCAACCGTTCTCTTTTTCGTCCACCCATTCGTGATGCGAACGTTTGCGAGCGCAATGGCAGATGCTTACGCGATTCTCGTAGTGTTCGCGATCGCGCTTTTCTTTTTCCGCGTCGAAGACAACGCGGCCAATGCAATGCTTCTCGGTTTCGTCTGCTGGATTGGAGCGCAGAGTCGCTACCAGCTCGTGGCGTGGGGAATGGCGGGAACCGCGATTGCCGTCTTCCATTTTTCGCGGCAGGGCTCAGGAAGGAATTTGAAACGGTTTGGCCTCGGCGCTGCGGCGGCACTCGTTCTAGGGGCGCCGTTTTACATCGCGAACTGGCAAGACTTTCGTAATCCGTTCTGGCCATTGCTCGTTCCTTCCCTCAACGGCACCGCCACTTACCCGGACCGCGTCGCGGCATCGTACTCAGCCGCGATGATTGGCTCACATGATCCATCGTACATGCTCGGGCAGTTGTGGGATCTGGTTACCTCTGTCCCTATCGCGCCGCTCGCGATCATACTCCCTTTGATCATTTTGCTGTCGATTCGAGCGAGCGATCAGCGGTTCCGGAGAGTCAGTGCATTAGGTTTGTTTTTTCTGTTGCTATGGATTTTGATGGAGCCGAAGCTTTTCCCGCGGCACGTGCTTCTCCTGCTTCCGCTCGGGGCAATTCTTTTTGTTCCCGCCATGGGTGGCCCTCTTTTGCGCGAGAGAATCGGTCGTGGCGTCGAGCAGCTACTTGGCGCAGCTGTCGTTCTGTTGATCATCGCATCGGCGGTGCTGTCGCTGGATTATGCACGCTATGCCGTTACTGGGGACAAGGCAGCATTCCATCGATTCACATGGTACTACGACGTCTACGATTGGGTGAATCGGTCGATACCAACTAATGCGCGTGTTCTCGTGGTCACGTATTCAGGGCACAGCTACTATCTCGACCGTCCATACCGACGCGCCGATCCATGGTTGAGCGGTGTAGTGGACTGGCCCCAAATCGCCTCGGCCGACGACATGGTTACGATGCTCGACAAGCAGGGATACAGCTACGTGATCTACGATGATCGTCAGTGGGGAAGCTTTCCAGGGGGGACGGAGATGGAATCCGCGGTAAAGTCTGCAGTCAAGCAGGGCCTTCTCGTTCCCGTACATCAAACACGGGAACGTCTTTACACGAGTAGGGTCAAGCGCGAGTTCGTGGATACGAACGTCTACGTTTTTCGAGTGGTGCCACACGCGTGACGCTCGTCGGATTGATCGGGGTTAGTCAGCTCTTTATCGAGTTCGATGGTCATCAACTCACGGTGACGACTGACGACCCGTCAGTAGTGGAGTATGTCACCAGGAACTACTTCAGAATGCTCGTCGATGAAGTCACACATAGTATCGGCGATCTGAAGATCTTGCGAAATGCCGAAGGTGTAAGCGTGGACGGAATTGTCCACATCGAGCACAACGCACCCACGGAGTCAGTCTTTCCTTATCTCCGCAGAGAGGTGCTCTTGTTTTTTGTCAAGTCGCGGCCCGATCTGCTCTGGCTTCACTCAGGCGCGGTACGAAACGATCGTGGAGCGATCCTGATATCGGGAATGTCGGGTAGGGGGAAGAGCACGATTGTTACACAGCTTTGCGCGCGAGGATGGAAGCTGCTCTCTGATGAAGCGGCGCCAATACGCAGGGGCACGAATCAAGTTCTCCCCTTTCCACAAATGCCGAGGCGGCGCGTTTATCCCGGGCGCGAGCTGAGGGAGCACGAGGTTGGCTCACTGCAATTCGAGGAGATCGAGATCGCTGCAGGAGATGTTTCGAGGGAGGATGCCGAAATCCGCGCCATCGTTTTTCCCTCTTTCGAGATGCACTCGCCAGGGATATTGACGCGGCTCACACCCGGAGATGGAGCTGTAGAGACAATTCGAAACATCGTCAACTTCGCCGATTTGAAAGCAATTGCAGTCGCGGAAGCGGCGGCAATCGCTCGCCGCATCCCCTGTTACTCTCTCAGGTACTCAGAAGGGTCGGCGGCTGCGTCGCTGCTGGACCCGCTGTAGGGAAGAACGCGTCCCTGAAACGCTGAAAGAATTCCGGCGACATTTGTCCCGACCACTGCTTCTGAATTTTGCCGTTCGCGACCAGTACTGTTGTTGGAACTCCCCAAACGAGACGACTCATGAGAGTCTGCGGAATCGTGTGCATCGGAAATTGAATACCTGACGTCGTCACGAATTCGTCCAGCTTTTCACCGGATGCGGCGACAACTCCCATCACTCGCGGAAGTCCGGGGGCCTTGTCGATGACGTTGAGAACTCTCACCCATTGCTTGCAATGCGGACACTCCGGGCCGAGAAAAGAAACGAGGCGCTCGCCGTTATCGTCGGGAATTTTCGCACCCCATCGCCCGCGCCACGCTCGGCCAATCTTGAGCGGGCTCAGGTCTATCATGAATCGCCCATTCTTTTTCAGGAATCGAGCAGAGGCGGCGGCCAATGTACCCGCGATGAGGGCGATGGCGAGAGCGGCAACGAGCTTCCACTGAGAACCCGCTTTCTCCGGCTGAGTGATCCACGCAATAATGATGAGGGCAACGAACGCGGTGTTCAGCGCGATGCTCTGCGCGAGCGACGGAACGACATAACCTCCGTAACAGCCGCAGTCAGTCGTGCGGCCGCTGCGCACGCCCCACCAGCTGATCGCCGTGAGCGCGACAAGTGCAAATGCGGTTATGGGGAGAAGCAGAGTTGGCGCTACTCCGAGAATGAGCCCCGCGCCCCAGCCCGCTTCGAGTGCAGCGGCTAGTGTGACGAAATTCGGAACATGCCGCCGAGGGATCGATCCGAGCTTGTACAAATGCTGCTCGAAAACATGAGGCGAGATTGCTTTGACAAATCCTGCCCAGAGAAACGTCGCGCCGACGAGCCAGGGACCGGCAGAGACCAAAATGACGAGCGGATTAAAATTCGAAATTGACATCGTTGCGTTGAGGCGGTGAGCTTTCATCAAATCATCGCAGAAATCTACCAACACGAGCTCGGTGAATTGAGTGCACGTCTCGCCGCGTGAAAAAGAGATTGTCGCCGCCCTGAGTCGGCTTCCGGTTGAACCGGGAGCGCTCGAGCGCGTGGGCCAGGGCATCGGTGAAGGAATCGACTGGGATGCCCTGATCGAGCAAGCCACGCGTTGGGAAGTCGAGCCGGCAGTCTTCGGAAATCTGCGCGGTCATTTTCCGCAGGCGGTTACACCGGAGACGTTCGCTGTGATCACGGAGCGTGAAAGGGTGGCACGTGCGTTCGCTCTCTCGCGTACGCTCCAGGTTGTAGATCTTTCTCGGGCCTTCGCAGGCGCAGGAATTCCCGCCATGGTTCTCAAGGGTCCGGCTCTCGCAATTCAGGCTTACGGCGATTATTCGCGACGGACCTTCGTCGACATCGACTTGCTCGTTTCGCGAAACGACCTGCCAAGGGCTGCGAGACTTATTGTCGAGCGAGGCTACACCCCGAAGTTCAGCGAGCAAATGACCGGCCGATTAGTGACCGGGCAGCATGCACTCGAGTTTTCCGGGCCCGGTCCGAATATCGAAGTTCATTGGTCGCTGCTCTCGAGACATCTCCGTTTCGATCTTGGTCCTGACGAATTATGGAGAGACGCATGCAGGCTTGAATGCGCCGGCGGAGAGATCGACGCGTTGTCGGCGCATCATCTTTTCATTTACTTGTGCGCCCACGGTGCGAAACACGAGTGGATGAAATTCAGGTGGGTATGCGACGTTGCACAGGTGGGCAGTCGGCTCACGGCCGCGGAACGGGAGCGGGTGATAGATCTCGCCTCGCGAACGCACTCGAAGCGGATCGTCGCGCTGGCTCTCAGACTCGTGCGAGAGATTTTCGGTGAGTTGGAATCACCATTTCCAGGCGACCCGTTCTCAGACGGCCCCAAACTCGACGCCTTAACGGCGGTCGCGAAGTCTCGCATCCACGGAGATCGCGGACGGGATGCGCAGATAGTCCCCCGACGAATTGCAGCGCTTCACCCGTACGTAGAGCCGCTCGCATTCTGGATGGCGTCGCGTGAGCGACAGCGGGACAAGCTCGTCTGCGCCGCTCGATTCTTTTTTGAGCCGGCGGCCTCGGACCGACCGGCGGGGGTGTTCGAAAATCTCCTCCGACCTGCGCGGATCGCGGCGAATGCGTTGATGAGGGCTGTATCCGCCTCGTAAAGTGCGCGAGACGCTTCAACTCAAAGCGTATATTCCCGCCCATCCAATCCGATTGAATGCTTTTCAACTCGTTCACTTTCCTGATCTTCTTCCCGATCGTCGTGGCGATTTACTTCGCCATTCCGCATCGGTTTCGATGGGCGTGGCTGCTCGCGGCGAGCTGCTACTTCTACATGGCGTTCATTCCCGTCTACATCCTCATTCTTTTCTTCACGATCGCCGTCGATTACGCCGCGGGAATCCTGATCGAGAATGCAGAAGGGAGACGCCGTCGTCTTTTTCTGCTGATGAGCATCGTCGCCAACGTCGGCGTGCTCGCAATCTTCAAGTACTTCAACTTCCTCAACGCGAATGCACGCGCCATCGCGGAGGTTTTCCACTGGCCGTACGGAGTCCCCGCGCTGAGCGTCATTCTCCCGATCGGACTTTCGTTTCACACCTTCCAGGCGATGAGCTACACGATCGAAGTGTATCGCGGACGACATGCCGCCGAGCGAAATCCTGGAATCTTCGCGCTCTATGTGATGTTTTTTCCGCAGCTCGTCGCTGGTCCCATCGAGCGGCCCCAGAATCTTCTTCACCAATTTTACGAGCGGCACGAGTTCGAATACGATCGCGTCGCAGATGGCTTGAGACGAATGGCCTGGGGACTTTTCATGAAAGTGGTAATCGCGGACCGCCTGGCCGATTACGTCAATCCTGTCTACAACTCTCCCTACAGCTACGAGGGACTGACGTTCGTCGTCGCCACGATTTTTTTTGCGCTTCAGATTTACTGCGACTTTGCAGGCTATTCCCACATTGCGATCGGCACCGCAGAAGTCATGGGCTTTCGCCTGATGCAGAACTTCAATCGCCCATATCTTTCCCGATCCATCAGCGAGTTCTGGTCGCGATGGCACATTTCCCTGTCGACATGGTTTCGCGATTACCTCTACATTCCGCTTGGCGGTAATCGCGTTCCGAAGCCGCGCTGGTACTTCAATCTTTTCGTGACGTTTCTCCTGAGCGGCCTGTGGCATGGCGCGAACTGGACATTCGTTATCTGGGGCGCACTCAACGGTTTTTATCTGATCTCCTCCATCGCGACGAGGAATCTGCGGTCCCGTATCGGTGCGATGGCAGGGCTCGTGTCTCGCCCGCGCGCCTACGCCGTGTGGCGGGTCGCCGCGACATTTGCGCTAACGTGCTTCGCCTGGATTTTCTTCCGCGCCGGTTCGCTTCACGATGCGGGTCACATCATATCGCACATGCTCGTAAGGCCAACGCCCCATCAGGTATTACCGGATGCGCTGCGCGCTGAGGGAATCACCAAACTGGAAGTACTTTTCTCGGGGTTGCTGATTCTGAGCTTGGCGATTGTCGAGGTCGTGAGCACGAAGATCGACATCGTGCATCGCTTCGTTATGCAACCGGCCTGGATCCGGTGGCCCGCTTACTACGTGCTTTGCATGTCCATCTGGCTACTCGGAGTGAGCAATGAAGCGAAAGCTTTCATCTACTTCCAATTCTGACGAATGACCGCTTCAGGAAAGACGGCACTCATTTGCGGCGTTTCCGGCCAGGACGGCACTTACCTCGCGCGACTGTTGTTGCAGCGCGGGTACACTGTTTACGGCGCATCACGCGACGCACAGGCATCGAATTTTGACAATCTCCGACGTCTCGGTCTCATCGATTCGGTCCGCCTCGAGTCGATCAACATCACCGATTTCCGGAGCGTCCTGCAGGCGCTCCGTCGAGTCAATCCGAATGAGGTGTACAACCTCGCTGGCCAGAGCTCGGTTGCATTGTCTTTCGACCAGCCGGTCGAGACGCTCGAGAGCGTGAGCCTCGGCACACTGAATTTGCTCGAGGCTATTCGATTCACTGAGCAGCCCATTCGTTTTTACAATGCCGGCTCAGGCGAGTGTTTCGGAGACACGAAGGAGCCGGCCGACGAGACCACTGCGTTTCGGCCGCGAAGTCCGTACGCCGTCGCGAAGTCAGCCGCGCATTGGGAAGTTGCGAATTACGCTGATGCGTACGGCCTTTTTGCATGTACCGGAATTCTTTTCAATCATGAATCTCCGCTTCGCGCGGAACGGTTCGTGACTAGAAAGATCGTAGCCGCCGCGGTCCGCATCTCACGCGGAAGCGGAGAGCGGCTGCGCCTTGGCAATCTCAGCGTGCAGCGGGATTGGGGCTGGGCGCCGGAGTATGTCGAGGCAATGTGGACGATGCTTCAGCAAGAGAAACCAGAGAGCTACGTGATCGCGACCGGACGCTCGCACACACTCGAGGAATTCGTGGACTGCGCGTTTGCAGCAGTCGGCTTGGTGTGGCGCGATCACGTGGACATTGATAAACGACTTTATCGTCCGTCCGACATCACCTATGCAAATGCGAACCCCGCGCGCGCGAATGAGCGGCTCGGGTGGAGAGCGAAAGCCGCAATGCCGGATGTCGTCGCAATGATGACCGCCGCCGAGTTGGCCGGGACCGCTGGTTGACGACTGCTTCGCGGTTTCTCCTCAAGGCGGGCGGGCTCGCCCTCGCAGTAGTTGGTAGCGGCATTCTCATCAGCCTGTACGACACAAAAGCCTCGGACAATAACTACCTCGCCGCCGTACTCGAGAAAGATCGTCTCATCCGGACGACTCCGTCGCCCAAGATCATTCTTGTCGGTGGCTCGAACCTCGCTTTCGGAATCGACAGTCGCATGATGGAGGACTCGCTTCACGTCAACGTCGTCAATATGGGTCTTTACGCGAAGCTAGGCCTGAGATACATGCTCGCACAGGTGAAGCCATACATTCGCCCCGGCGACGTCGTCATTATCGTTCCGGAATACGATCAGTTCTATGGCAACTACTCCGAGGGTGACAACACGCTCAACACGGCGCTGCTTTATGCGCCGCCCGACAGAATTCCGGATTTCATCAAATCGTATTCAGTCGTCGACGTCGTGCTCAGGCCGCGAGTGGAGAACGCGCGCCGATCGTTTCTCCAGGGAACGGCGGATTTGTTCGGCATGAAGAACAAATACTTTCCGCCCGACACGAATCCCGTTTACAATCGCCATTCGTTCAATCAGTACGGTGACGTCATCAGCCATCTCGGGAAGAAAAGCATGAATCCCGATTCGATATACGTGAGCGCGCTCCCACCGCCGAAGGATTTCAATCGCAAGACAATCAGCGAGCTAAACGACATCGGCGACAAGGCACGCGAACGGGGAGCGCGCGTCTACTTTCTCTTTCCTTCGTACATCGATCGTTCCTATGTCATCAACACGGGCGCGATCGCGTGGCTGCGTGAGAGGCTTTCGCGAGACATGCGCATCCCCATCCTTGGTACCGCCGAGGATTTTGTATTTCCGAAGAACTGGTTTTTCGATACCCGGTTTCATCTCAACGAGCTCGGCCGTGGGCCGCGCACGGTCAAGATGATCGAAATACTCGAGAAAGCGCGCGCCACCGACCACTGGTAACTGCGGAACTTGGAAAGGCGCAGACGTCTGTTGTCTACGTCTCTCTAAGTTCCGCTTTTGTTTCTTAGATATGGTGCAGCCTTGGGGGGAAGAAGGTTGAATCGAATGATGTGCCAGAACGCCGCGACTCCGTCCTGCCATCCGATTTTTTTCCCCTCCGCGTACGTACGCCCACTGTAACCGATGGGCACTTCATAAATCCGGGCGCGTGACTGTGACAGTCGCGCGATGAGCTCCGGCTCGATGCCGAAGCGCTCCGAAACGAGAGGCAAGCTCTTCGCGAGATCGGCGCGAATCACCTTGTAGCAGACCTCCATGTCTGTGATGTTAAGATTCGTCAACATGTTCGAGCACACTGTCAGCAGATGATTGCCGAGGCTGTGCCAGTAGTACAGGACGCGAACGGTCTCGCCGCGAAAGCGCGTCCCAATTACTGCATCCGCCCGCCCGTCGATTATGGGTGCCATGAGTCGGGGCAAATCATGGGGATCGTATTCGAGATCTGCGTCCTGACAAACCACGACATCGCCTGTCGCGCGCTGAATCCCGGTTCGAACGGCAAAGCCTTTCCCCCGATTTCTCTCCTGACACACGAGCACGTCGATCTTTTTCTCGGCGAGCAGGCGCTCTAGAATCACGCGAGTTCCATCTGTCGATGCATCGTCGAGACATATAATCTCGAGCGGTCCGCCGAGGGCACGCACGCCCTCCACGGCGCGCTCGACCGTCGCCTCCTCGTTGTAGACCGGCATCAGCACTGAAAGCTTCATCGCGATCGATTCCGCGCAATTGCGAGAAGACTCTGGCCAATGAATGGCTCGCGAATCGATTCGATCTTTCGCATCACAGGTATTACGAGACTGTCGAATAGCCGCATCTGTCGATGTCCGATGGTGGTGTTGCGAAGGATTTTTCCTGCAACCAGCCAGGGTAGAACGCCCGCGATATTCACGTTCGAAATCTGAATCGGTTCCCAACCCGCACGCGAAAGTAACGACGAAAGCCCGGCTTTGGAGTAACGCCGGTAGTGGTCGAACGCTTTATCGAGCGATCCAAACAGAAATTGGTGCGCGGGCACGAACAGCAGCACATGTCCGTCCGGTCGCACGATTTTCGCCGCTGCCCGGAGAAACGCTTCATCGTCTTCGACGTGCTCGAGCACGTTCACCGCAACGATCGAATCAGCTTCCGTCGCCGTTACTACCTCGTCGATGTTCGCCCGTACCGTACGCACTCGGTCGCTGCTTTTGAATTTGCGTTCGAGAGTGGGAAAGACATTTCCAGCGGGCTCGACACTGAGCAGGCTTTCTACACCGGGAGAGTCGATTACGAATTCAGAGAACGTTCCGATTCCTGCGCCGACCTCGACGACCTGGCGCCCGAAAAACGGCGCGAAACGATCGACAATCCACCGGTAATAGTTCTTTCCGCCCGCTACTGCCTCGAGCTCAGTACCGGAATACTGGAACGTCGTCGGAGTTTTCATTGTAGATCAGTCGCGGAAACCGCGAGGGCCGAACGAATGCTAGGCGCGGCGGATGCTCTCGGCGACTCGCTCTTCTTCGTGCTCCTTCGCCCCGTGCGGGTGGAAGTCGGGGACGAGTGTCTGGAGCAGCTTTCTGATTTCATCCTCCGGACGACCAGTATCAGTCGAGCGTGTGAGCGCTTCGATGCGCCGAATCGTTCCGTCGGCGAGCAGCCCATTTCTCGCGCGCAGAACTTTCGGGTGATCGGTCGGCAGAACGTTTTCCGCAGTGAAGAACATTTCCTCGTACAACTTTTCGCCAGGGCGGACGCCCGTGAATTTGATCTCGATATCCGCGCCGACTTCCAGCCCGGAAAGACGAATGAGATCCGACGCGATGTCTACAACTCTGATCTGCTCGCCCATGTCGAGAACGAAGACTTCTCCGCCTCGGCCAAGCGCACCCGCCTGAAGCACCAGCTGCACGGCTTCAGGTATCGTCATGAAGTAGCGGCGCATTTCCGGATGAGTGACGGTTACCGGTCCACCGGCGCGAATCTGACGAAGGAATGTCGGTACAACGCTGCCGCGACTGCCAAGTACGTTGCCGAACCTCACTGACACAAAATTGCGATGATGCTTTGTCGCCGCGTGCTGCACGAGCTGCTCGGCGATTCTCTTCGTGGCGCCCATCACGCTTGTCGGGCGAACCGCCTTATCGGTGGAGACTAAAACAAAATGCTGGACATTGGTCTCGATTGCTGCGTCAACGACATTGCGCGTTCCCGCAACGTTGTTGGTGACTGCTTCGAGAACGTTGTCTTCCATCAATGGAACGTGCTTGTGCGCCGCCGCGTGGAAGACCGCGTGGGGGCGATGCTGCTGGAAAATGTGGAAGATTCGATTGCGGTCGCGGATGTCGGCAATCACCGGCATGATGTCGACATCCGGGAAGCTGAGCGTCAGTTCCTGGAAGATGTCGAAGATCGAGTTTTCGCCGTGTCCGAGCAGAACGAGTCGCGCAGGAGCGAGCCGCGCCAGCTGTCGGCAGAGCTCCGCACCAATCGATCCGCCTGCTCCAGTTATTAGAACAGTCTCACTCGTCGCGAGCTCGGCGACTGCAGCGAGATCCGTCTCGACTGCGTCTCGTCGAAGCAGATCCTGAATCTCTACCTCGCGAAGTCCGGTCGCATTTCCCTGGCGCGAGATAATTTCAGGAAGACTCGGAACCGTCCGGGTTGGAATTCCGCACGAGAGAGCCGCACGCACAACCTGACGAATCACCGTTCCAGGAGCCGACGGCATCGCGATGATGATTTCAGCGACTCCAAAGCGCTCGACGATTTCCGGGATGTGCGCGAGCGGACCAAATACCGGCAGTCCGGCGAGCATATGGCCGTGCTTCGAGGCGTCGCTGTCTACAAAGCCGATCGGCTCGAGGCCGAGCTGCGATGTGGCGAACAACTCCTTGACCACCAGTTTGCCGGCGTCGCCCGCGCCCGCGATCAATACTCGCTTGCCGCTCTCGTAGCGACGTCGTCGAAGAGATCCCTGACGAGTCACCCGCACCATCAGGCGAGGCAGCGCGATGAGCGCGCCCGACAGCAGTGTATCTATGAATACGACGGAGAAGGGAACGCGTGTGGCGGTGAGGTGGAACACCGGCAATACAATTAGTCCAACGAGCCCCGCAATGATTCCTCCTCCCAGTGCTGCGAGCGCGATCGGCTTGAGCTCACCGACGCTGGCGTGACGCCACAACCTGCGGTACATGCCCGCTGCGTAGAAGATCAGCAGGCGGAGGGGTACAGAGAGAAGTAGGTAGAGACCTACGAGCCGGAGATTGTCGGTTATCCATCGCGGTTCCTCGAACCTGACGAGGAATGCCGCGAGCGGGGCCAGTATGACCGCCAGCGTGTCGGCGACGAAGAGGTGCCTGTTACGAAGTGACTTCAGGGTCAAAAGCTGTACGTGCCGGCGAAGGTCATTGTCGATGAAATATCTGCACCACGCCCAACCGTCATCCGGCAAGGCAAGGGACATGCCGCGAGCAATCTATGCAGACTTGACTGGCGCACAACCCGGATGTCACACATTGGCTGCGACTTACGCAATCGGCAAGACTTTATTTAGCGATTGACCTGAGGCAACGCCGATGTGACATTTCGCGGGCTTCCCCATTACCGTTCAATAATCATGCTGTTCGCTCGCCCGGCGCCGAAATATCAATGGACCGCCGTCGGCCAAACGTGCAAGCCAATTACATGAAGACTGCGCTCATCACCGGTGTTACGGGGCAGGACGGCGCATACCTTGCCCGGCTGCTCCTCGCAAAAGGTTACACGGTACACGGCGTCAAGCGCCGGTCGTCCCAGTTCAACACTCAGCGAGTGGATGGAATCTATTCCGAGCCCCAGGACGTTCACTCCCGGTTCGTGATGCACTACGGTGATCTCACCGATTCCACCAATCTCATTCGAATAGTCCAGGAAACGCAGCCGGACGAGATTTACAACCTCGCGGCGCAAAGTCACGTGCAAGTTTCGTTCGAGACGCCCGAATACACAGGAAATGCGGATGGCATCGGAACCCTCCGGCTCCTCGAGTCACTCCGAATCCTCGGGATGCTCGGCAAGGTGAGATTTTATCAGGCGTCGACTTCGGAAATGTTTGGAAAGGTCCAGACCGTTCCTCAAAATGAAGCGACGCCTTTCTATCCCCGGTCTCCCTACGGGGTCGCCAAGCTGTACGCGCACTGGATAACGATCAATTATCGTGAAGCGTACGGAATGCATGCGTCGTCGGGGATTCTGTTCAATCATGAATCGCCGATCCGCGGAGAGACATTCGTAACGCGAAAGATCACGATGGCGGCGGCGCGCATCCGCGAGGGGCAGCAGGACAAATTGTACCTTGGAAATCTCGACGCACGCCGAGACTGGGGATTTGCGGGCGACTACGTCGAAGGGATGTGGCGGATGGTGCAGGCAGACGCTCCCGATGATTACGTCCTCGCTACCGGTGAAGCGCACACGGTGCGTGAAATGTGTCAGCTTGCATTTGGTCGCGCGGGAATCGAGCTCGAATTCCGCGGCGAAGGAGAAAATGAGACAGCCATCGACACCGGCACTGGTAATGAGGTCATCGGTATCGACCCGAGATACTTCCGGCCCACCGAGGTGGATCTCCTGCTCGGGGATGCCACAAAGGCGCGCACTCAGCTCGGGTGGACGCCCACTGTCACGTTCAGTGAGCTCGTCGAGATGATGGTAGACGCCGACCTCGCGGCGGTGCAATCAGGAATTCCGTTTACGGTCGAGTCATCGAGCTCAGCACTGCAGGCGCTGCTTAAGTGAGCGCTGGGCCGGGCATGCGCTGTTTCGTCGCCGGTCATAGAG
>JBHELX010000004.1:108037-134694 GCA_046262875.1 Gemmatimonadaceae bacterium
CGCGGTCGTGCGCGCGCTAGACGCTGCTCGATACCCACCGCCTATCGTTCGGACTCGTGATGAGCTCGATCTGCTCGACCAGATCGCGGTTCGAGAATTCTTTTCGAAGACGAGACCTCAGATTGTTTTTCTGGCGGCGGCCAAAGTCGGTGGCATTCAGGCGAACAATACGCAGCGCTGGGATTTTCTTTACCAGAATCTCGTTCTCGAAGCGAACGTGCTCGGAGCGGCGCTCGAGTACGGGGTCGAAAGACTGGTCTTCTTTGGCAGCTCGTGCATCTATCCGAGAAATGCGCCGCAGCCAATTCGCGAAGAGTACTTGCTCACCGGCTCGCTCGAGGAAACCAACGAGCCCTACGCAATCGCCAAGATCGCCGGCCTCAAGCTGGTCGAAGCCGCGAACACGCAGCGCGGACGCGCCTGGGTTTCGGTGATGCCGACGAATCTCTATGGGCCAAATGACAACTTCGACCTCGAGACGTCGCACGTGCTTCCGGCGCTGATTCGGAAATTCCATGAAGCGAAAGAAGCGCGCGACTCGGGCAAAGATGCGACCGTCACGCTATGGGGAACCGGCAGCGTACGCCGGGAATTCCTTCACGCTGACGATGCAGCGCGCGCTGCTCTTCAATTGATGGAATCGGGCGCGACGGAATTGTATAACGTGGGGTGGGGAGAAGATCTGCCCGTCCGCGAACTTGCCGCACTCGTTGCCGGAGTCGTGGGTTACGATGGTCCGGTGAACTGGGACAGCTCCAAGCCTGACGGCACGCCCCGCAAGCTTCTCGACTCGTCACGGATTCGTGCGACGGGATGGGAGCCGCGCATTTCACTCGAGGAAGGAGTTCGCTCGGTGTACGATTGGTACAAGGAAGCGAGCGAATCAATGATGACGAGGATCGGACAATGACTACTCCGCGTCCACGCTCCACTGAGCCACTTACGGTTTCTGCACCGGTCGAGCCGATTCGACCCGAGGCCATCCGTCCGGAACCGAGCCTGGACAGCGATGAGTTTTCCGTCATATCGCTCATCAACACTGTCCTTCGTCACCGCTGGTGGATCCTTCTATTTGGATTACTCGGCGCCGCGTACATGGCGTACAAAACGTCGCTTATGCCCCGGCTGTACACGACAGAAGCTCAGTTCATACCAAAAGGCAGCCGTGGCCAGTCGCAGCTTCAAGGTATCGCCGCGCAATTCGGTCTCGCTGTAGGCGGTGGCGACGCGACTCAATCACCCGCGTTTTATGTCGACCTTCTGGATTCGCGGCCGTTATTGGCTTCCGTGGCTGACCAGCAATTTCGCGTTCGCACCGACAGCGGCCTGATCGTTGGAAATCTTGCCACGATATACGGGATAAAAAACAAGAATCCCGATGTGGTAAAATCCTCAGTGGTCAATCGGCTCAAAGGTCAAGTGGATCAAACAAGTTCTGTCCGCACCGGTGTGATCACGGTGACGGTGCATGCCAAGTATCCCGAGCTCGCCGTGCAGATCGCGCGTGCCGTGCTCGACCAGGTCAACATCTTCAATCTCAATCGGCGTCAGGAGCAAGCGGCGGCTGAGCGGCAATTCATCGAGGGGCGCCTCGCCGATGCGCAGGCCCAGCTATCTCAGGCAGAGAATAATCAGGAGGCTTTTCTCACCGAGAACCGCGATTTTCGCAGCTCTCCGACGCTCATGCTCGAGTACGATCGACTCAATCGCAAGGTCAATGAACGACAGACAGTCTACAATTCGCTGGCGACCGCGTATGAGCAGGCGAAGATCGAAGAAGTTCGCGATCTGCCCGTAATCACAGTGCTCGAGCCGCCCGAGCTTCCCATCCTACCTGATCCGCGTGGCGGGAAGCGCCGAATTCTCATTGGCGTGATTGCGGGGCTTCTTCTTGGAACGATGGTGGCGTTTGGGCGCGACCGTCTGGCGGTCAATCGAAACGTACATTCCGACGAATACGCCGAGTTCGGCGCGCTCAAGCAGAGCGCGGTAAGCGACATCAGGCATCCGTGGCGGCGGGTCTCGAGACTTTTCGCATCGAGAGCACGAACCTGACGGTGTCCGCGACCGCGGCCGCACCTGGGGGCCAATCCACTACAACCCGCCGTCCCACCGTCGTAATCCAGCCCACTCGCGGCTGGTCGGCGCTGAATCTTCGCGAGCTTTGGAAGTATCGCGACTTGCTGATGATTCTTGCCGCGCGCGATGTGAAGCTTCGCTACAAGCAGACGGCACTCGGCGTCACGTGGGTAGTGATGCAGCCGCTCATTGCCGCAGCGATTTTCACGGTGATGTTCGGCCGCTTCGCAAAACTGCCAAGCGAGGGCCATCCCTACATTTTGTACGTCTTCGCGGCAGTCGCCGTCTGGAATTATTTCGCAGCTGTTCTACAGCGGGCCGGCAATAGTCTGATCACCGATTCGCGGCTCATCACCAAGGTTTATTTCCCCCGTCTGGCAATTCCGCTCGCCAGCACGTTCTCAGCGCTGCTGGATCTCGCAGTCTCGCTTTGCGTGCTCGGCGTTCTGATGGCGGTGTACGACGCATCGCCGAGCTGGAGAATTCTCACTCTTCCTCTTTGGATTGGGCTTGCTGCCCTTACCGCGACAGGTGTGAGTCTGTGGTTATCCGCTCTGAACGTACGCTACCGCGATTTCGTTCACGCGATGCCATTCCTTCTTCAGGTGTGGATGCTGGCGAGTCCAGTCGCTTATGGCACCTCGATCGTTCCCGCGAAATGGCGTCTTCTCTACGGACTCAATCCAGCGGTCGCTTTCATCGAGGGAACCCGCTGGGCGGTCCTCGGAAGCAGCGCGGTTACGTACTCGATGGTTGCGATAGCGGTGACACTCTCGATCGTGATCTTCATCGGCGGCGCGTTCTTCTTCCGGCGCGTAGAACGCAGTTTCGCGGACACCGTATGAAACAGACGGCGATCCGCGCAGAGGGAATCTCAAAATCCTACCAGATCGCGCGTGCGCTCAAGCGTCAACCATATCGAACGCTTCAAGAGGAAGTCATCGCGCTTCCCAGAACTTTGTGGAAGCGGGCGCGGGGGAGAGCGGAACAACTCGAGACGTTCTGGGCGTTGAACGACGTGACCTTCGACGTCTCAGAAGGGGAAGTCGTCGGAATCGTTGGACGTAACGGTGCCGGGAAGAGCACTCTTCTCAAGATTCTCTCGAGAATCACTGAGCCGACCTACGGCCGCGCTGAAATCTACGGACGAGTTGGAGCGCTTCTCGAAGTAGGAACCGGGTTCCATCCGGAGCTCACGGGAAGAGAAAATATTTTCCTGAGCGGAGCGATTCTCGGAATGCGGCGCATGGAGATAGCTCGACGCTTCGACCAGATCGTGAGCTTCGCCGAGGTCGAGCAGTTCATCGATACTCCGACAAAACGTTACAGCAGTGGCATGTACACGCGACTTGCATTCGCGGTGGCAGCGCATCTCGAGCCCGAGATACTGCTTGTCGACGAAGTCCTCGCTGTTGGAGACTCCGCGTTTCAAAAAAAGTGTCTCGGCAAAATGGAAGATGTCGCAGGACAGGGTCGCACCGTTTTCTTCGTCAGCCATAACACGCAGGCGGTGCGACAGCTGTGCACGCGTTGCATTTTGCTCGAGCACGGCCGCGTTGTCGCCGACGGTGCAACCGATGCGACGCTGGCCGTTTACAATCAGCGATTACGCGAAATGCGCGTCGATGCGGAAACGGGAATCAACAATCCCGAGAACCGGCGCGGGTCAGGAGCCATCCGCTTCACAGGTGTGTCGGTCGAGGACCTCGAGGGTGAGGAGCGCTATGGATTCAAGATGGGCGAGACGGTTCGTTTCCGGCTGTCGTACACGCTGAATGAGCCAATGCGCGGCGTAACAATCTGGATCGCGCTTCGCTCGGGAATCTCGAGAGAGATCGTCACCTCGGCCCGTCACGTTGTAACGACTGATTCACTACCCGCAGGAGCAACTGGAAGCGTCATCATCGATTTTCCGAATATTTACATCAGACCGGGCGAGTATCCCCTTTATCTTCACATCAGCGAAGCAGTGCCTACGAAAACGAATTACGACGTGCTCGACGATCTAACTCCCCCGCTGGTAATCGCACCGGGCGGCCCGCGAATGCATCAGAATTTCGACCCGGCACAGCCGCTCGGAGTATTTTCTCTTCCATCGGTGATGACAATCGAAGAGCCGATCCGCCAGGACAATCACACTGAAACAGTGAACGCATAAGAATGCTCAATGGAAAGTCAGTTCTCGTAACTGGAGGTACCGGGTCCTTCGGCCGCCGCTTCACCGAGATCGTTCTGGAGCGGTACAAGCTGAAGAAGCTCATCGTATTCAGCCGAGACGAGCTGAAACAATTCGAGATGCATGCGCACCTCGGCGAAGATCGCTATCCGAACATTCGCTATTTCATCGGAGACGTTCGGGATCGCGATCGATTGTACCGCGCGTTCGATGGTGTCGACGTAGTGATACACGCTGCCGCGCTCAAGCAGGTACCGGCCGCCGAGTACAATCCGATCGAAGCGGTGAAAACCAACGTCCTCGGCGCGGCGAACGTCATCGACGCAGCGATCGATCGCGGCGTCGAAAAAGTAATCGCGCTGAGCACAGACAAGGCGGCCAGCCCAATCAATCTTTACGGCGCGACCAAGCTATGCTCTGACAAATTGTTTGTGGCGGCGAACAGCTATTCGGGAATGCACGCCACACGATTCAGCGTCGTGCGTTACGGAAACGTGGTCGGGAGTCGAGGCAGCGTGATTCCATTTTTCCTGAACAAGCGCTCGACGGGAAAGCTTCCGATCACTGATCCGAAAATGACCCGCTTCTGGATTACGCTCGATCAGGGCGTGGAGTTCGTGCTTG
This sequence comes from Gemmatimonadaceae bacterium, assembly GCA_046262875.1. GTDB lineage: Bacteria > Gemmatimonadota > Gemmatimonadetes > Gemmatimonadales > Gemmatimonadaceae > UBA4720. The sequence goes on from JBHELX010000004.1 coordinate 112,917, forward strand.
CCTGTCTCGACAGGATGACGGGAGGAGAAATCTTCGTTCCGAAGATTCCGAGCATGAAGCTCACCGATCTCGCGCGAGTGATTGGACCGAATTGCGAGATGGAGATTATCGGAAAGAGGCCGGGCGAAAAAACGCACGAGCTGATGGTCGGCGAAGACGACGCGCACAACACACTCGAATACGAGGACTATTACGCGATTCTTCCGGCGCTGCGGAGCCGGAGCAAAGATCACTACGCCGAGAAGAACGGCGGGCATCCTTGCCCGGAGGGATTCCGATACAGCAGCGAAACGAACACCAGGTGGCTGACTGTCTCCGAGCTCCAGCAGATGATCGGCCTGGAGAAGCTTTCCGCGGAGTGAGCCGCTTCCTCATCACCGGAGCCGGCGGCTTCCTCGGCGCAACCGTTCTGTTCGAGGGACGGGCGGCGGGGCGCGAGGTCACCGCGTCTTATCATGAAAAACCGGTTCGCGGCGAGGGACTGCGCGCAAAGGCTGCCGATCTTAGTCGGCCGGGTGCTGCGTATGAGCTGCTGGTTTCTCTCCGGCCTGCCTGGGTGATCAATTGCGCAGGCCTGGCGAATGTCGACGCGTGTGAGAAACACCCGGCACTCGCTCGCGAGCTCAACGTCGATCTTCCCCGCGCGCTGGCCGCGGCGTGCAAGGAGTGGAACGCGCACCTGCTTCACATCTCGACAGATTCTGTGTTTGACGGAGAGCGAGGCGGATACACCGAGGCTGACATGCCGGGCCCTGTAAATGTCTATGCGCAAACCAAGCTCGAGGGTGAGCACGAAGTCCTGGAGCAGTTACCCGATGCCCTTGTTGTGCGGACCAATTTTGTCGGATTCTCCGCGGAAGGAAAAACAGGGCTCGCCGATTGGATTATTCGAGACCTCTCTCAAGGCAAAAGAATTCCGGGATTCGCGGATGTCATATTCAGCCCCCTCGTCGCCAACGATTTTGCGCGCATTCTTTTCGAGATGATGGATCACAACCTGTCGGGTTTGTATCACGTCGCAGGTTCGAGTGCGGTGAGCAAGCTCGAGTTTGCGCACATGCTCGCGCGAGAATTGGATCTCGATGAAAAACTGATTCAGCCTGCGCGCCTCGCTGACGCACATCTCGAAGCCCGACGGCCAAGAAACACGGCGCTCAGCTCGAGACGAGCGGAAGCTGCACTCGGACGGCGAATGACATCGATCGAAGAATCGATCGCGCTTCTCGGTGAAATCAGGCAGTCCGGTTACTCGCAGCAAGTCGCAGCGCTTATTGGATAAACGATGCCAACTCTAACGATCAGCGAAAGAACCATCGGCGAATCCAACCCGACTTACTTCATCGCTGACATTGCGGCCAATCATGATGGTGAGCTCGATCGTGCCGTTGCGTTGATTCATCTTGCGGCGGAGTCAGGCGCTGATGCGGCGAAGTTCCAACATTTCCGCGCGCCTAAGATCGTCAGCAAACTCGGGTTCGAGACTGGGCCTCAGCTTTCGCATCAAAGCAAGTGGAAACGCTCGGTGTACGAGGTTTATCAATCGGCATCAGTTCCGTGGGAATGGACCGCTAATCTCAAGAAGGCGTGCGACACGGCGAAAATTCATTTCTTTTCTTCGCCGTATGACATGGAAGCCGTCGACATGCTCGACGAGTACGTGCCTGCATTCAAGATTGGCTCGGGTGACATCACCTGGATCGAAGCTCTCGAGCACATGGCGCGAAAAGGAAAGCCGGTGCTGCTCGCAACCGGAGCATCGGATCTCGGGGACGTTCAGCGCGCGGTGGACGCGATCCTTTCGATCAATCAGGATTTGCTCCTGATGCAGTGCAACACCAACTACACGGGCAGCATTGAGAACTTTCGCTATGTAAAGCTCAAAGTTCTCGAGACGTTCGCTTCGATGTATCCGCAGCAGGTTCTCGGTTTGAGCGATCACACTCCGGGGCACGCCGCAGTGCTCGGCGCAGTCGCACTTGGTGCTCGAGCGATCGAAAAACATTTCACCGACGATCGCGGTCGTGAAGGTCCCGATCATCCATTCTCTCTCGATCCCGCTGCATGGCGGGAGATGGTCGATCGTACGCGAGAGCTCGAGTACGCGATGGGTGACGGTAACAAGATCATCGAGCCGAACGAGAAAGACACCGTAGTGATTCAGCGCCGTAGTCTTCGCGCCGCGCGAGACCTGAGTGCGGGCACGGTGATTAAAAAGGGAGACCTCGAGGCGCTCAGGCCCGCGCCGCGAGACGGGATTTTTCCATACCAGGAAAACCTTGCAATCGGTCGCAAGCTCCTGCGTGATCTGAAACAGGGCGACTACCCGAAGTGGACCGATCTCGGCTGAAGGTTCTCTATATATCGAGAGGCTATACCGTCCACGATCGCCGATTTCTAGCGTCGTTCGCCGGGCGTGGCTGGAATACCAGTTATCTGCCCCTGCTCGATGAGCGCCTCGATTACTCTCCGCTTCCTGACGGCATCACGAAGCTCGATTGGGATACCGAAGCCCACGGGCCGCTCAGCGCTTCTGACTGGAAAAGTCGAGAACAGAATCTTCGACGATTGTTGGGCGAGGTCGCGCCAGACGTTGTAATTGCGGGGCCGATTCAATCGGGAGCATATCTCGCGGCGCTCGCCGGTGCGCATTCACTCGTTGCTGTGTCGTGGGGCACCGACATGCTTGTCGACGCCGACCGAACGCCCGAGATGCAGACGGTCACAGCGGAAACACTGTCGAGATCCGCAGCTGCGTTTGGCGATTGCCGATCTGTTCGTGAAGCGATCAAGCGACACTCTGCGCTCAAGGATCAGGACATCGTCACGTTTCCATGGGGAATCGATCTCGATCGATTCACGCCCGGCGAGTCATCGCTCGATCTTCGGCAGCGATTGGGTTGGAATGGAAACGAGATTTATATCTCGACGCGTACATGGGAGCCTGTGTACGCTATCGACGTGCTTGTCGAGGCGTTCGCTCTCGTTCATGAAGAGAATCCTGAGGCGCGGCTCGTGCTGCTTGGCGATGGATCGCAGGAAGATGCGATTCGAACGCTGATCAAGGAACGCGGTCTCGAATCCGCGGTGCACGCTCCTGGGCGCGTGAGCCACGCACTGCTGCCGGATTATTTTCGCACGGCGAATGTCTATGTGAGCTCGGCGTTAAGCGATGGAACATCGGTGTCACTGCTCGAGGCGATGGCGACTGGGCTTCCTGTTGTCGTGAGCGACAGCTACGGGAATCTCGAGTGGGTAGAGCCAGGCACAAATGGAGAGCTCGCTCGGCCGGGTGACCCGGAATCGCTTGCGGACGCGATGCTCGCTGTAGCGAGTGATCCGATGGGTGTGGCGCGAATGCGAGCGGCGAACATCGCTGCCGCTCGTTCTCGCGCGGATTGGACGCGGAATTTTCCACTGCTCGCGAAGAAAGTGGAATCGCTCGCGTCGGGGTGAAGACGGTAGCAATTATCCAGGCGCGCGTGGGTTCGACGCGCTTGCCTGGAAAAGTCCTTCTCGACGTCGGTGGTCGCTCCATCCTCGAGCGGGTGATCGAGCGAGTGGGGCGTTTCACGATGATCGATGAGATGATTATCGCGACCTCGGATCAAGCTGATGACGACGCAATCGTTCGGGAGTGCGAACGAATCGGCGTCCCATCTTTTCGGGGAAGCGAATCCGACGTGCTCGCGCGTTTTCTCGGGGCAGCAAAGCAAACGGGGGCCGACATCTGCGTTCGATTGACGGCGGACTGTCCGCTGCTCGATCCGTCAGTCAGCGACAGCATCATTTCGCTTTTCATCGAGGCAAACGGCGCGGCTGATTATGCGAGCAACAAGATTCCGCAATCTTTTCCGCGTGGGCTCGACACCGAGGTGTTTTCCATCGACGCTCTCGACCGCGCTGCGAGAAAAGCTCGCGAGACATACGAGCGCGTGCACGTGACGGCTTACATGTATCGTCATCCTGAAATCTTTTCTCTCATGAGCGTGACAAGCGACGTCGACCGAGCGGATTGGCGATGGACCGTCGATACAACTGAGGACCTCGAGTTTGTGCGCGAGATTTACCGGCGGATGGATGAACGTGGAGAATTCAGCTGGCACGATATCGTGCGACTGATCGAGGACGAGCCTTCACTGATGTGGATCAACTCACACGTTCGGCAGAAAGATGTCGACGAGGGCTAAACGAGTCGTTAGCATCATCGAAGCCCGCTTTGCTTCAACGCGATTGCCGGGCAAGGTGCTCATGCCCATCCTCGGGGAGCCGATGTTGGCCCGGATGATCGAGCGATTGCGCCGCGCAACAACGATCGACGCTCTGGTTGTCGCCACGTCAACATCACCGGCAGACGATGCCGTTGCAGAAACTGCCGCACGTGTGGGAGCGGAAACGTTTCGCGGCAGTGAAGAAGACGTGCTCGCGCGCGTGGTGGGTGCGGCTCGCACGAATAACGCCGACATTATCGCCGAGGTAACGGGCGATTGTCCGCTGCACGATCCGAAAATCGTTGATGCCGTAGTCCGCGATTATCTAAACGGCGGCGCGGACTTCGTATCGAACATTCATCCTTACACGACGCCGCGCGGAACAGATGTGCGCGTTTTCTCAGCCGATGCGCTTGCTGAAATCGAGAGAGCTTCGAATGATCCCGCTGATCGCGAGCACGTCTCGCTTCATTTCTGGGAGCATCCAGAAAAGTATCGCCTCAGAAATGTTGCATTCGATTTTTCTCCGCGAGCTGCCCAGCTGCGGCTCACTGTCGATACGGCAAAGGATCTCGAGCTCGTGACGGCGATCTATGAGGAGCTATATCCGCGAAATCACGAATTCACGATCGAAGAAGTGATGTCGCTGCTGGAACAACGACCGGATCTCGCAGCGATAAACGCAAATGTCGAGCAGAAGGCTGTAAGGTGAAAATGCGCGCGGCGGTGATCGGTTGCGGAAGAATCGGGAGCACTCTCGCAGACGACCCGCTACTGCGGGGCGACATTTTCACGCATGCCGAAGCCTACACGAAGAGCTCGCAAACAGAGCTCGTTGCGCTCTGCGACACGGATAGCCGAAAGCTGGCAGCCGCTGGCAAGCGTTGGAATGTCGGGACGCTGTTCGCAGATGCCCGCGAGATGATCGCCGCCGTCTCTCCGGAAATCGTCAGCATTTGTACTCCGACGGCATCTCATCTCGATGTTGCGCGCGCGGTTCTCACGAGCGACAAGCCACCCCGCGCAATTCTTTGCGAGAAGCCGCTCGGCAAAACCGTCCATGACGCTGAGGAAATTGTAAGCATTGCGGCGGCGCGCGATGTAAGTCTTTCGACGATCTACATGCGGCGCTTCGCGAAAAACTTCATCGCGCTCAAATCACTCATTGAATCGGGAGAGCTTGGCGAGATTCGGGCAATCTCCGGCTGGTACGTCGGCGGCACGTTTCACAACGGCACGCACTGGTTCGACATGCTTCGCTATTTTGCGGGAGAAGTGGAGATGGTTTCCGGTCTCGACATACGTCGCGAGGGCGGAGATGACCCGACGTTCGACGTCACGCTCTTCATGACGAAGCGCGTTCTTGCGACGCTGAGGGCGGGTGATGCGGCGAGATACTCGGTATTCGAGATGGACATCATGCTCGAAAAGGGCAGGGCGCAAATCGCGGATTCCGGCCACACGATTTCACTTTCTCGCGCCGCTCCAAGTCCGCGCTACACGGGATACACCGAGCTCGAGCGATTCGACCGCGACCTCGGCGATCGTCGCAATCTGATGCTTCATGCTGTCGAGGATGCCGTCACCGCTGTTACCTTTGGTCGCGAACCGGCATGCACCGGCGCAGACGGAATTGCTGCAATGAGGATTGCCGATGCCGCTTCGATATCAGCGCGGGAATTCAGTGGCGGCGTCGTCAAAGTTGAGAACGAGCAATGAGCCCACTCCAAAAGCGGTTAGCGATTTGAGTCGTCTGGCGATTCTCGGCGGTCGTCCTCTCCGCACTGCGCCTTTTCCTCGTCACGTCGCAATCGGCGAGGAAGAAAAGGCGGCTGTAATGGACGTACTCGATTCGGGCGTCCTCTCTGATTTTCTCGGGACGTGGTCGCCTCAGTTCTACGGTGGACCACGCGTCCAGAATCTCGAGCGCGAGTGGGAAAAATATTTTGAGGTCAAGCACGCCGTTACGGTGAATTCCGCCACGTCGGGGTTGTATGCTGCAGTGGGCGCAGCTGGCGTTGGACCCGGTGACGAAGTCATCGTTTCTCCGATCACGATGACCGCATCGGCATCAGCCGCGCTCGTGTATGGAGCGATTCCCGTTTTCGCGGACATCGATCCGGAAACGTTTTGCATCAGCGCGAAGACAATCGAGAAATGCATCACACCTCACACGCGCGCGATCATCGCGGTTGATATCCTCGGTCATCCAGTCGAGATGGACGCCGTGATGGAGCTCGCGAGACGTCACTCGCTCACAGTCATTGAAGACGCGGCGCAGGCGCCCGGCGCTACGTACAATGGCAAAATGGTGGGCACGCTCGCAGACATTGGCGTCTTCAGTCTCAACTATCACAAGACAATTAACACCGGCGAAGGTGGCGTTGTCGTCACGAACGACGATCGGTTCGCGGAAAGAATCCAGCTCATTCGAAACCACGGCGAGATGGTTGTGTCGGGTAAGGGTGTTACCGATCTCGCCAACATGATCGGGTACAACTATCGAATGACTGAAGTGGAAGCCGCGATCGGCGCCGAACAGCTGAAGAAACTCGAATCGCTTCTCGTTCCGCGAATCGAGGCGGCCGAGTATCTCAACGTTCATCTATCGAAGATTCCCGGCATCACCACTCCTGTCGTGCGCGATGGTGTTCGCCATGGTTATTACCTCTACGGGATTCGCTACGACGAGCAGAAGGTCGGGCTTCCACGTAATCGATTCGTCGAGGCGCTCAATGCCGAAGGAATTCCAATGATTCCCGGATACACGGAGCCTCTTTATCTCGCTCCCTTGTACCAGCATAAAATCGCCTTCGGGCAGAACGGCTTTCCGTTCACCTACGAGGGCTACAAGGGTAGCGTGAGCTACGAGCGGGGCATTTGTCCCGTAGCGGAGAGAATGTGGGAGAAGGAATTGATGGTCACCAATGTCTGTCGGGCCGGCGTAAGTCAGCAGGATTTGATGGATGTCGTTCTCGCCTTCGAAAAGGTTGCCGGGAACGTAGCCGAGCTCAGGTAGGCGCAGCTGCCGCCGCGAAATCTCAACGATCTTCCACTTTTCTCGCCGTGGCCCGCTCGCTTGCTCGGCCTCGAAGCGTGGACGCGTCGAACCCGAACTCGTGACGAGATAGATCGCGAATTCGAGAAAGAGAAGTGGGGAGGGCTCCTCAGATTCGGATTGAGACCTGGACCACCACTCACTCTCGAGGCGGCTGACGCATGGGCCCAGGGCGCCGACATTCCAATCCTGTCGTGGGAATCCGATCAGCTCGTTGAATCCACTCCATCAGTTGCGCATCGCAAATACCGCGACCTCGTCGCAGGAGTAGTCGAGCGATATTTCCCCGCGACTGCAATCGCCGAGCTCGGAGCGGGATATGGAAGTATCCTTATCCATATTGCGAAGCGCTCGGCATTCAAAGGCGTCCCGATGTACGCCGCGGAATTGACTGAAAGCGGCAGCCTCCTGATCGACATGCTCGCGGCCGCTGAAGGCGTTATGGTTACGGCGGACCGATGCGATCTCACCCGATCACCGATTACGGAGATCGATCTGCCCGTCGGGTCGTTGATCTACACCTCATACGCCGCGCAGTACGTTCCCCGGCTGTCGCAAGCCTTCGTTGAATCGCTGATAGCGCTCGCTCCAGTCGCGGTGATTCACATCGAGCCGTGCTTCGAGCACTGTGACCCAAAAACCTTACTTGGCCTTCTACGGCGTCGCTATATTGAGGTCAACGATTACAACACAAACCTGGTCACCATATTGCACGAGCAGCGCGAGCGGGGCGCGATCGACATCGTCGAAGAACGGCCCGCGGTATTCGGATCGAATCCGCTGCTGGCTGCTTCGGTGATCGTGTGGAGGCCCCTGCGTCGAGGATGACCGCAGGCCGGCCGTAAGCACCGACCTTTAGACAGTGCCGAAAGTCATACATCGAGTTCCCACGAGGATCAGAGCTGCTGCGTGGCGCGCCATCGACCGCATGCCGCCCGGAGCACAAAGACTCTTCAAGCACACTGCCGAGCATCGGCGGTGGAAGATGCAGAGGCTGTACGCGGATCATGCGCCGCCACCGGCGAATGCGCCTACGGTTTTGTTCTGGGTTCCCGGCGGAATGCCGCTTCTCCTTCACGTAGAGGGGGTCATCGCAGCCGCGCTGCGGCTCCGCGGATACAACGTCCACGCAATCATCTGTGATGCGCCGTATAAAGCATGCGTCAATCGCGAGATCACGAGCGGCGTTCCGGTGGAAGACTGGGCGAAGAGCTGCGCAAAATGCGTCGCGTCAACTCGCAGCGTGCTGGACATTCTCGGAATATCGTACTCCCACATCGGCGATTACGTGCCGCCGGAAAAAAGAGAAGAGCTTCGCGCGAAGGCGTGGAAATGCGATCGCACCAATGTGGGCGCGTTACAGCATGACGATCTTCTGGTCGGGCAAAATGTTCTCTCGACGATCACACGGTACCTGCAGGGCGCCCGACTCGGCGACGGCGAGGAGATCGTGCGCGAATATGCGTTCAGCGCACTTGTCACCGCCGAAGCTGCCCGCAAAGTGTTCGACAAGTTCGAGCCGATGAGAGTCTTCATGTCGCACGGCACCTACGTCGATTGGGGGCCTGCGCTGCACACCGCACTCGATCGTGGAATTCCCGTCACCGGTTGGAAAGCTTCGTATCTCACGTCCCGATTTTTCTTTCGTCATGTCGAGGAACGAAAGCGAATCGATTTTCATAAGCTGAGCGATCGCGCCTGGGAAAAGCGTCGTACCACTCCGCTCACGGCCGGTGAAGAGGAAAGTCTTCGCGGGTTTTTGGAGCGCCGATATCACCATCATGTCAGCTTCGACATGAAAAAGATGCAGAAGTATACCGGCGATGTTCAACGCTTCAGGGAAAAGTATCAGCTACAGGAAGGGAAGCCCGTGTGGGGCGTGATGGCCCACATTAACTGGGATAGTGTATCCGATTACTCACCAATGGCTTACCCGTCATTTGATGAATGGATAGTTGATACGATAAAACACATCTCCCAGGTGACCGACGTTCAGTGGCTGGTGAAGGTTCATCCAATCGAGGCCTACGATAATCCGGCCGCTGGAGTGCAGCGGCTCATCGAGACTCATTTCCCGAAGCTGCCTCCCCACGTGCGGATGATTCCCGCGGAAGAGGAGATCAGTCCTCTGGAATTCTTTCAGCTCCTCGATGGCGGAATCACCGTTTATGGAACGGCAGGTCTCGAGCTCGCGCTTCAGGGGAAGCCGGTGGTTCTCGCGGGCGAAGCTCACTACGGTGGAAAGGGGTTCACCTGCGAAGGTCTCGACATCGAGACGTATCGCGGTTTGCTCTCGCGAGTTCACGATCTGCACCCATTGAGTGAAGAGCAAACGAAGCTCGCCCGGGCGTATGCCTATTCGTATTTCATACAGCGACAGGTGCCTCTGCCGATTGTTCGTGATCCTGCATCGATCTGGTGGAACCTCCAGCACGAGCGTCGAGGCCTTCTCGTTCCCGGGATGGATCCGTTTGTCGATTTCATTTGCGACCGCCTCGTGCGCGGCGAGGACTTCGTGATGGATCGCGGGTTGGTTGAGCTCGCGGATTCGGACAAGTGGGGACAGGACTGACTTCTCCCAGCGTGAGCCGGCTGGTTGGATTCGATACGGCTGGCGAGGCTTTTATAAGTGGCGACCGCGTTCTCCGCGGCATTTACCCGGGCGATGCTGAGGCCGTTCGCGACATTCTTCGGCGGTGCGAGGAGGCAGACCTTTTCTCTCGCGGTATCGTCTCGACCCGCGAGCTGGCCGAGAATCCGCATCCCGAGCTCGGGTATGAGATTGTCCTCGAGCACGAGCGCGTTCCGTTCGTCAGCTATCCTCATGAATGGCCGGCCTCGATGTTGCGCGACGCTGCGTTATTCCACGTTGCGCTGTTCAAGGAGCTCGCGCCGCGCGGACTCACACTCAAGGACTGGCATCCGTACAACGTGTTGTTCGAGGGGACAACACCGAGGTTCGTTGACTTCACGTCGATAATTCCGACCGCGAACCTTGCTTTGCAGGAGCACCTTTCGCATCCCCCCCAAAAAAAAGGAATTGCCAGGCTGTGGGACGATTACGCTGTGGCGCTCTACGAGAGTTATCGGTTGATGTACGAGCCGTATTTCGGCTTGCCACTCGCGATGATGAAGCGAGGCCGTTACCCGGATGTCCGCCGGCGACTCTACGAGACAGCGCTTAACTCAGCCGACAATGTTATAACCCGTCGCGAGGCATTCGCCGATGACACTGCAGGCAGACTCGCGTATGAGTTGTTTGATCGACGATTGCGTCTCGCCCTTATCGCGCATGGTCCCGAGAAACCGCGTTTCTTCAATCTGCTCGAGACAAAGCTTTTGCGCTCCACCGTGGCGGTGAAGCGAAGCGCTTACAGTTCGTATTACGATGACAAGAACGAAGCGTTCTCGACGGAGCCATCACCGGAATGGACCGCGAAGCAGCATTCCGTCCGCAACACGATTACAGAGCGTCGCCCTCATACCTTGCTCGACCTCGGCAGCAACACAGGTTGGTTCTCGATACTTGCCGCGCGACTCGGCTCACGCGTTGTTGCAGTGGATCTCGACGAAGCGTCGATTGATTCGCTCTACGTGACTGCCAGGGAAAAGGGGCTTCCGATTCTTCCGCTGGTTACTAATCTCACTGCGCCGCTACCCGACCGTCACGCGTTGGAATTCCCGGATGAGCCGTCACGCTCACGCATCGGCGGTGATGCGCCTCTCTATCCGGCACCCAACGCGCGGTTGCAATGCGAGATGGTGCTCGCTCTCGCGATTGTGCATCATCTCGCACTCGGGCAGGGGCTGACGTTCAAGCGTATAGCCGAGGTGTTCGCCGGTCTCGCGAAGAAGTGCGTTTGTGCGGAGTTCGTCGCGATCGACGATCCCATGATTACGAGTGATCGATCATTCTTTCCCTCATACAACTCCTCACCTGCAAGTTTCGGGTGGTACTCACTCGACAACTTCATTGCGGCGTCAAGAAAATATTTTCCGTCCGTTGAAATACGACCGTCGCATCCCGGAAGTCGGACTATCGTCGTGCTCTCGAAGTGAGACACTCCGCTGCACGTTCGTCTTCGGACCGCGAACCAACTGCTATTCCGATCTGCTGACTAAATCCGGATTGGGGAACTAACTCCGAATTGCTGACTAACTCCGCATCCCGCAGTAGGTTTCCCAATTCGCAATTAGTCAGCAGTTCGGAATAGCAGTTGGTTCGCCGTCCTCAGCCTTTCATTTACGCGATGACGCTTTCATATAACGAGATCGAGGATTTCATTCGCACTGAGCTCGCATCGCTCACTTTCGTCGATAAATCATCGGTGACTCGCGATACAGTTCTGGTTGGCCAGAATCGGATCCTCGATTCGGCCGATCTCGTGATTCTTCTCCTCGCCGTCGAGGATTTCGCCAAAGAAAAACTCAACGTCGAATGGGATTGGACGAGCGACAGCGCAATGTCCGAAGCGAGAAGCGTTCTTCGAAACGTCGGATCGCTGGCAAAGCATCTCTCCGAGCTGCAACCAGCTTGACCCCGAGCAAGACTGACACAGTCATTGTAACCGGCGCATCCCGCGGACTCGGCGCGCATTGCGCAATGCGGCTGCACGAGGCGGGATACAAAGTCATCGGACTCGGCAGAAAACCTCCCAAGGATTCTCCATTCGACATTCGCGCCGCCGATGTGGCAGATGCTTCGTCGATCAAGTCTGCACTCGGCGAGCTGATGCGTGATGCGTCCGTGTACGCTCTGATAAATGCTGCCGGAATTGCGTCGATGAATCTCGTGATCACGATGCCGGCGGAGACTGTCAAGAAAATTGTCGAGACGAATCTTCTCGGAACCATCTACTGCTGTCAGGCAATTGCGCCGGCGCTAGTGAAACGTGGTGGCGGGCGCATCATCAATTTTTCGACGCTCGGTGTTCCACTCGCAATCAAGGGCGAGGCCGTGTACGTCGCGTCGAAAGCGGGCGTAGAAGGATTCTCTCGCGTTTTCGCGCGCGAGATGGCTCCGCATGGAGTGACAGTCAACACAATTGCTCCCGGTCCCATCGATACGGGACTCCTCGAGAAAGTCCCGCGCGACAAAATCGACGACGTCGTTGCGCGGCAGCTGATAACCCGGCAAGGAGAGCCGGAGGATGTCTGGAACATCGTTTCGCTGCTGCTGTTGCCGCAGAGCGCGATGATCACCGGGCAGACGATCAACGTCGGCGGCGCATAGTGCCGCTGCTGGATCAGCTCGCGAGCCGTCAGACTGATCGGCAGCGACCGTTTCTAATTGGGCCATCGGAATCGCTGAGCTTCGCGCAGGTCGAGGATTCAGCGCGCAAATCCGACCCGCGACTCGAGCAAATTCGAAAAGGAGACGTCGTCGCCGTAGTCGGTGACTTCGATGCCGACAGCATCGCACTCGCTTTTCGTCTCCTGGACATGGGCGCGATCCTCATGCCGCTCACGGAAGGCACGAGCGCGGATCACGAGTACTTCTTTGAATCAGGCTTTGCTCAGTGGGTAATTCGAGGTGATACAATCGAATCTCGCGCGCACCATACCGAAACAAACCCATTGATCCGTGAGATCCGTTTTCGAGAACATCCTGGAATAATTTTTTTCTCATCGGGGACTACCGGTCGACCAAAAGCAATCCTTCACGATTTTCAGAATTTTCTCGCCCGCTATGCGACGGCGCGTCCCGCGCTCCGCACACTGAATTTTCTTCTTTTCGATCACGCAGGTGGCATCAACACGCTTCTTCATACGCTCTTCAACAGCGGCGTTACCATCGTTCCCTCAGAACGGTCACCGGAAGCAATTGCGTCTGACATGGTGCGGCACTCGGTCGAGCTTTTGCCCGCTACTCCGACTTTTCTTCGGATGATGCTTCTGGCCGGAGTGTTCGAGGAAGATCGCTATCCGGCGCTTCGTGTTGTCACGTATGGCACCGAAAGAATGGATCAGGGAACCCTCGACACTCTCTGCGCAAAGTTGCCTGGCGTTGACTTCCGACAGACATATGGTCTTTCAGAGCTCGGAGTATTTCAGGTGAAATCCCGCGCGCGCGATAGTCTCTGGATGAAGGTCGGTGGGGAAGGGCTCGAGACGAAAATCGAAGACGGTGTGCTCCACATACGTTCAGCGAACAGAATGCTTGGTTACCTGAACGCGCCGTCTCCTTTTGTCGATGGGTGGTACGACACAGGCGACCTCGTAGAGGAGCAGGACGGCTGGATCAAGGTTGTCGGCCGCGCGAAGGAAGTAATAAACGTCGGTGGTCTAAAGATTCTGCCCGGCGAAGTGGAGCGAATCGCGCTGCTTTATCCAGGCGTGCTTCGCGCGAAGGCGCATGGAGTTTCCAATCCGATCACTGGTCAGCACATCGAGCTTACCGCTGAGCCCGAGCCTGGAGTCTCACTCGATCGCAGAGCGCTGATGGCGCATTTCAGGAGTCAGCTGCAAAAGCAGCTTTGCCCCCACCGAATCACCATCGGTCCGGTCGAAGTCAGTCACAGGTTCAAGCAAAAGTGACGGTCGCCGACGATTTAGCCAGATTGCTGTCGCGACTGGGAAGCGGGCCTGTCTTTGTTCACTCGGATCCGTTTCGTGCAGCGAGTCTCGTTCCAAAAACCAAGGATCGCGAAGCGTTCATTGACTCGCAGCTGGTGTTACTCAGCGAAAGCGCGGGCGAGCGCGCGCTGTGGATGCCTGCGTTCAACTACGATTTTCCCCGAACACATTCGTTCGACGTCAAACGCGATCCGTCTCAGCTCGGGCCGATCACTGAACGATTCAGAGCAACCAACGCGGAATGGCGCACGCCGATTCCGATTTTCTCGGCGACTGGCACGGGTCCGCGACCAGAAATCGAATGGAAGGATTCAACGGATCCATTTGGCGACGACTCGCTTTTTGCACGCCTCGTCGAGGCCGACGGTGTGATTCTCTATTACGGCGACACGTTTCACTTCAATACGATTGTTCACTACGCTGAACGTTCTTGCGGACCGCCGTATCGCTACGACAAGGTTTTCCCGGGCGATGTCATTCGTGCAGACGGCATTCGATCAAAGGGAAATCTCATTTACCATGTGCGCCCGCTGGGCATGGGCCTCGAATACGATTGGGCTGGTATTCTGACGAGAGCTATAGCTGCCGGCGCATGTGTGCGGTCGGAGGATCATCCGCAAATTCTCGCCTCGTCAGCATCGTCGCTCACTGACTTTCTTGTTGCTGAGATGCGAGAGGATTACCTGGCGTTACTCGACGCTCCAACCCGCCAGTGGGTAGCACCGGCCCTCCAGAAACTCGGCCGCCGATTCGTGATCCAAGACTTCGAGGCCGGCGATACAAGACGGACGCAAGGTTAATGGTCGTGATCCGATGAGAATAGCTGTTCTCGCAAACGACAAAAACAGCTTCGTGAAACCGCTTGCAGAGGGATTGAGTCGAATGGCGACTGCATGCGGAGCCGAGCCTGAGATTCATTACGACGGCATCGCCATGTTGTCGCTCCCTCTCAAAATGAGCTGGGCTTCGCCGCGCTCAGCCGCGGGGCACGCGATTCGTCTGCGACGGCATCGAAAACTTTTTCGCGATTTCGTGGAGCGGGTCAGAGGCGCCGATCTCATCGTTGTTGTCGCACATGTCCCGGCGAGTCTCGCGCGCAACAGTCTCCAGAATATCGAAACGCTTCGCTCGGCAATTCCTGATTGCCCGATTGTCAATTACGATCTCGTTTATCTGCCCACCGTAGTGAAGTGGAGCGGAGCGATGCTTCGCGGAGAAGATACCGGCCTGACGGAGGCGGACAGACGGGCCTTCAAGAGCGGCTCTTTCGGGCTGGAACGTTATGATTGGTATCTCGTAGCGTCCGCGACGAGTGAGATTGCGATGCCCACTGACCCGCAACCCTGTTCCGTCATCGGTGTGAATCTGGATGATGGCAATCTCTACCCTGAGCAGGCCGGAGAATTTCGAGTTCTCGTGGACTTCGAGCAGACGCGAAAGGACTACCTTTCCTTCCGCGAAGTGCAGCTTGCCGCACTCGACCGTTCGGAGATTCCTTATCACGTTCTGGATAGGCCGCTGTCGCGTGACGAGATTCGCGCAGTTTATCGAAAAACCGGGGCGTTCATGATGGCACACAGGGAGAGTTTCGGGTTACCGATCTGCGAGCTCCAGGCGTGCGGGAGTTTGGTATTCACGCCGCGTTCGGAATGGGCGGGTGCGCATTGGATCAAGCCGGATCTTCACGTCGCCGGACCTGGCGCTCACTCGGGAAACTTCGTTGTGTACGAGAACGACGTCGAGCCACTCGTGAAGAGCTTGCGAGCAGCGAGGGACAATTTCAATCCGAACGGAGTTCGCGAGCAATTCCTCGAGGCGCAGCCGCAGCTCTTCGAGGGCGATCGCGCGACACTCGCGAAATTTCTTCAAATGGTGGACGAAGGAGCGATTCACAGCCGGCGGCACGAACAACACAGCGAGATTGGCAGATGACCAGTCCCGTTGGACCTGAGATGTATCGGTGGGCAACCGATCTCTTTCCCATCTGTCGGAGCATTACTGGAAACGGCGTGAGGCAGACACTGGCGTATTTATCGAAGCTCATGCCTGGTCTTACGATTCACGAAGTGCCGACTGGAACGCAAGCGTTCGACTGGACTGTTCCCAAAGAATGGAATGTGAAAGGTGCGTACATCGAAGACGAAGCCGGCCGGCGCATCGTCGACTTCGCGCGCAACAATCTTCATCTGGTTGGTTATTCGGAGCCGGTCGATCGCTGGCTCACTCTCGATGAGCTGCAACCGCACCTTCATTCGCTGCCGGAGCAGCCGTACGCAATTCCGTACGTCACTTCCTACTATAATGGACGTTGGGGATTCTGCCTCAGTCAGGAGCAACGTGATCAGCTTTCCCCTGGACGCTATCACGCGGTTGTCGATTCGACCCTTGCCCCCGGTTCTCTCACGTACGGCGAGCTGATCATCCCTGGCAAAGAAGAAAAAGAGATTCTGCTCTCCACTTACATCTGCCATCCGTCGATGGCCAACAACGAGCTGTCGGGTCCGGTAGTAACCAGTGCGCTTGCTCGCTGGATCTCATCGCTCGACGACAGGCGATTCACCTATCGAATTATTTTCATACCGGAGACGATTGGCTCGATCGTGTATCTCAGCACTCATCTCGACGAGATGAAACGCAACACGATTGCCGGGTTCGTCGTGTCGTGCGTTGGTGACGACCGCGCGTATTCGCTGTTGCACTCCCGCTCGGGAACCACACTTGCCGATCGCGTCGCGTCCGTTGTGATGAAGCATCACGCGCCGGATTACGTCGACTACTCTTATCTCGAACGTGGCAGCGACGAGCGACAGTATGGCAGCCCTGGAGTCGATCTGCCCGTTGTTTCGATCATGCGCAGCAAGTACAACAGCTATCCCGAGTATCACACGTCGCTTGACGATCTCACGCTCATTACTCCTGCCGGATTACAGGGCGGATACGACGCAATTCGTAAATCGATCGAGCTCATCGAGCACAATTACACGTACAAGACCACGACTTTGTGTGAGCCTCAGCTTGGTAAGCGCGGTCTATATCCGACCCTTAGCACGAAAGGATCCGCCGCGGCCGTGAGGGCGATGATGAACGTGCTCGCATATTCCGACGGCACGCGCGATCTCGCGGATATCGCTCAGCACATCGATCTGAGTCCTACGGAAGCGATTGCAATCGCCGAGCAGCTCGCTGAGAAAGGCTTACTCTCTCGCGCATAAGAGAGTCGTGATCAACGGAAAGCGAGTCATGGTCGTGTTGCCCGCCTACAACGCAGGCCGAACTCTCGAGCGGACGATCGCAGATATTCCTCACGGAGTCGTCGACGATCTGCTGCTGGTCGATGACGCATCGGGCGATGACACAGTGGACGTTGCAAAACGCCTCGGCATACCTCATGTCGTTCATCCTGAAAACCGCGGATACGGCGGAAATCAGAAGACGTGTTACGCTGAAGCGCTGGTGCGCGGAGCTGACATCGTCATCATGCTGCATCCCGATTACCAGTATTCGCCCAAGCTCATCGGCGCGATGGCCTGGCTCGCGGCGTCGGACGAATTCGATGTCATACTCGGGTCGCGCATACTCGGTCGAGGCGCGATCAAGGGGGGAATGCCGCGCTACAAGTACTACTTCAATCGTCTTCTGACTCTGGTGGAAAACGTCATGCTCGGCATCAAGCTTTCCGAGTATCACACGGGTTACAGAACGTTCACGCGCAAAGTGATCGAGACACTTCCGCTCGGCGAGTGCTCCGACGATTTCGTTTTTGACAATCAGATGATCGCCCAGGCGGCGCTGTTCGGTTTTCGAATCGGTGAGATCTCGTGTCCGACGCGCTATTTCGCCGAGGCATCATCGATCAATTTCCGGCGTTCTGTCGTTTACGGATTGGGGGTTCTGGGAACGTCGGCGCGCTTTCGATTACACAAAGCGGGGATCCGACGCGACCGTCTGTTCAATCCGGCGGGGGCGAAGTTGATGAGTCCACGCGTTTGAATTCAGCTTGTTTGAAGCGAGCGAGTAAAACGTGACCGGGCATCGCTCGCGGGGAATCTTCGAATCGCTTCGCCATCGCTGCGAGCCTCTGTGGATTGCCGCGCTGGCAGTTCAGTTCGTCGTTCTCGGAAAGCGACTAATCCCCGCCGTAATCCATCTCGTCGGGCGAGGTGGTCAGGTCGAAACCGTGGAGTGGGCGATCTACATGTCACTCCTGGTTGCTTATCTCCCGCTTGTCCTGGTAATCGCCTGGTGGTTACCGCGTGCAACGTCAGGCAGAGTTGCGTCTTCAATTCGCCTTCTCACCGTAATTCTCGCAGTTCTCGAGCTCGGGTATTACGCGCTCTATGCTAACTGGATATTTCTCCTCAGCGCAGTGATGGGCTCGATTGTTACCGTCGTGGCGCTCGATTATGTCCGCTCCAGCGCGTCTCAAAGCTCGCGGGGCAGAGGCTTGGCGAGGATGCTGCCAGTGCTGCTTGCGGCAGCGTTTGCGTGGATGTGCGCCGGCTCTCTCGTTTCGTGGGGTGACGCGCTCAGCTGGATAGCGACGTCTCCGCGGACGGCGCTCGTACTCATCGCTTCAATCGCCCTCTCCGCGTTTGCATTGCGTGAGCTTCCGGAGCTGGCGCCACGCAAGGAGCGATTCGATTGGCTGGATGTTGTTGCAATTGCGCTGCTCGCCGTATTCAGCTTTCGAACGTTTCCGATGGTCGAGTTCTACCATTGGGGGTTTTACGTCGGGCCGATCGAGCAGCTGAGACAAGGCGGACGCTTGTTGTGGGACACTCCTTCGCAATATGGCTTCCTCAGCATCCTCATTCCGACCGTTCTTCCTGGTAGCGCGTGGGTTGCCTTCTGGTTTTATCAATCGGTTGTATTCGCGGTCGTTGCGGGACTCATGTACAACGCGCTTCGAAAAATCACATCGCGATGGATCGGCGCAGCCTTTGCTTTTGCGGTCACCTTGACGACTCTTTTCTTTCGACCTCGCGACGAAACTCTGATTCTCCCCGCGCAGATGACGCCATCCGGCGGTCCTGTTCGATTTTTCTGGTCTTTCGTCCTCCTCGCGTTCATTGCGGGTTTTTTCTTTCGCAGCTCCGAGCGACAGAGACCTCGCGACTTCGTTGTTGGCGGGACGCTGATATGGCTCGCATCCATCCTCTGGTCTGCAGAGGGAGCGGTTTATTGCTCGGCGATCTGGTTTCTCGCGTTCGCTGTTTTTCTCCTTCAGCGTGTCGCGCAATGGCGTGAGCTCGGCTTGAGCTCACGCGATGTAGCGAGGCGGGTAATGCAGTTCATCGCTGTTCCCGCCGTTGGGCTAAGCCTCACTGTCGCGGCGCTTGCTTTTGTTTATCTCCTGTTCTTTCAAGTCACTCCGGATTGGCGAGGCTACATCGAGTATGTGCTTCTTTACAGTCGAGGGGGATTCGGGGCGTTGCCTGTCGATCCATCCGGACCTGTGTGGTTTCTGCTTCTGATCTTCTTCGTGATTTCGACGATCGCCGGGATGTTTCTCGTGGAGGACGCGCGCGATCCACGACTCGTGCCACTGGCCGCGCTTTGGGGCTGCGCCTGGTCAGTCGAGAGTTACTTCGTGGGCCGCAGTCACCCCGTGAACGCGTTGAGCCTCCTTCCGATTCTTCTTTTCGCTGTTGCGATTGCAATTCGCATTGTGCGCAGCGATCGCTCACATCGGTGGCAGCGGCTTGTTTTCGCTGCGCTCGTCCCGGGCTTTGCCATGCCCATAGCGCTCACGCTTGGCCACGCGAACTTTGCAGCTGAAGTCAAAGAGACGCAGCTGCCGTTATCGCGATTCACCGAGCAGCTCCCGTTGATGTCCCCTTCGCTCTTCTCGCTCCTTCGTAACGCGGGTGCTAGACCAGCTGATTCGTATGTACTCATTGGCGATGGAAGATTGATGCTGCCCGCGTGGCCGACTGAAGGCGCAGGCGCGACAGTGACGAGCGACAGATCGTGGCTTCCCAAGCCCTACGAGATCATCGGAAGTCTCGACTCCGAAAGGCGACAGGTCTACATCGACAGGAGCGCGCAACGTTTCCCCGAAGCTGGCTGGCTGATTCATAGTAAACGCGACACGATTCAGCGTTATTCGGAGCACCGGGCGCAAATCGGTCGAGTCCGGAAAGAAACGCGGCACTTCGAAAACAAGGATTGGATTCTCTCGTGGACGGTTTTGCGATAATCACCGAGGAGCGTCTAAGTTTCCCCGATGCCTGACACGCTGTCGGTAGTAGTACCCACCTTCAATGAAGAAGCGGTGATCGAGCCGCTTCACTCGCGTCTGCTTCAGGTGCTGGGCGCAGCGGGAGAATCCTTCGAGGTCATTTTCGTAAATGACGGCAGCACCGATCGATCTCCTGAGATGATCGATTCAATCTGCAGGAGTGATCCGCGATTCAAGGCGATTCATTTCTCTCGAAACTTCGGCCATCAGGCGGCGGTTACCGCCGGGCTTCACTCATCCACTGGCGACTGTGTGGCAGTGATCGATGCAGATCTGCAGGATCCGCCAGAAATGATTATCGAGATGATGAAGAAATGGCGTGAAGGTTACGAAGTCGTGTATGCGCAGAAGCGAAGTCGCATGGGCGATTCAGCGGTTCGCAGAAACGTTTACAAGCTTTACTATCGAATTCTCGGAAAGCTCACCAAGGTGGAAGTTCCCCCGGATACAGGCGATTTCTGTCTGATGGATCGAAAGATCGTCGACTTGCTCAACGAGATGCCGGAGAGAAACCGGTATGTTCGCGGACTGCGAGCCTGGCTCGGATTCCGGCAAACGGCAATCCTGTTCGATCGTCCGCCTCGTTACGCGGGGGAAACAAAGTATCCGTTCAGCGCGATGATCGGTCTTGCGGTCGACGGAATTCTCGCTCTGTCGAAGGCCCCTCTTAGACTCGCCATGTACATGGGATTTTTCGTGTCACTCGCGAGCTTTCTGCTAGGGGTTTTCTTTGCGATTCAACAGTTGACGGGAACTGCTCATGCGGCACGCGGATGGGCATCGACGATCGTCGTCGTGTTGTTCCTCGGCGGCGTACAGCTGATTTGCATCGGTGTGATTGGAGAATTCATCGGTCGCATTTACGACGAAGTGAAGCAGAGACCGCTTTACATTGTCTCGCGTAGCACGGGATTCTGATTGACAGAAAATCAGGCGATGTAATCGCAAACTCATGGCGTCCCGCGCTGACAACTTCGGATCGGAAAGGTGGCTTGGAGGTTACGACACTGTCGTTGTCGTCACCTGTCTGGCATCGATAGCCATTGCCGCGGTTTACTGGATGCTGCGAATTGGATTCGACGATCCAGTCTCGACGCCCGCGCGCGTAGTGGGTCTCGCACTTTTCGTTCACAGCTTTCCTTTCGTCGCGAGCTCGTTGATCACGAGACCCAATTCGGCGCAATCAAGCCGATGGTGGTCGTCGTACGGCTTCCTGTGGATTGTCGCGCTGATAATCACAGCGATACTTGGCCGTCTCGTCCCGGTTACGGGGTACTCGCCGTTGCCATTCCTCGCGATCATCGGGGCGGCATCGTTTGCGTGGACATTTTCGCGTTGGATTGTGAGAGCGCCGCTGTGGCGTAGCGTTGTGCTGATAATTGGATGCGCCTGCTTTTCGTTCTGGGCGTCAGGAGTAGTGTGGGGACGGATTTACAAGAATCCACTCTACCTCGAGAATTTTATTCTCAACGGAAGAGTACATCACGACACGCTCTATGTTGCGGCGATCGCCAACATGCTGCGCACCTATGGAGTCGCGACGACCGGAATCGACGGACTGAATTACGTTCCATGGCACTGGGGAAGCCCCTGGTTCTTTGCGCAGTTCGCGTATCTCGTTGACTTGAACATGCTGGACTTTTACCAGCTTGCATTTCCGGTCATCGTGATTCCGTTGTTTTTCGGGGCACCGAT
>JBHELX010000005.1:0-130429 GCA_046262875.1 Gemmatimonadaceae bacterium
TCGGTGAACGGTCATATGTTCAGTTTGTTGACGAAGAATGATGGCGTAATTTTGCGATTGCCGGCTGGTGAGCGGGAATCTTTTTTGAAGAAGTACAAGACGACTGTGCCGATATTGTATGGGGCTGTAATGAAAGAGTACGTGGATGTACCGGACGCCTTGCTGCGAAAAACGTCGGAAATCAAAAAGTATTTCGAAGTCAGTTACTCATACGTGAGCTCACTCAAGCCAAAGCCGAGCGCGAAAAGGAAGAAATCGAAATGAAATCAGCGAGCGGCAGCGACATCCTTCTCCTTGTTGGAACGATGAAGGGGGCATTCGTCCTGCGATCAGATGAATCGCGAAAGAAATGGAAAGTCGAGGGACCATATTTTCGCGGCTTTGCGATTTACGCGATGCTGCATGACAAACGAAATGGTCGCAATCGAACTTTCGTTGGCGCAAACAACACATTCATAGGAAGCGCGCTAAGGACGAGCGACGATTTCGGCCGCACGTGGACGGAGCCCGAACGTTACACGATAAAATTTCCAGAAAATTCCGGCCGCGCGTTGAAGCAGATCTGGCAGGTAATTCGTGGCCGAGCGAGTGAGCCGGATGTGTTGTATTGCGGTGTCGAGCCCGCGGCTTTGTTCGAATCGCGTGATGGCGGTGAGACGTGGAAGCCGAATCGCGGACTACTGAATCATGAGCATCAACCGAGGTGGCAGCCGGGCGCGGGCGGGCTCTGCCTACATACTATAGTATTGGACCCGAAGGACCCGAAGCGGATGTTAATCGCGATTTCGGCTGCGGGCGTGTATCGCACGGACGACGGCGGCAAGACGTGGAAGGCGCGCAACGTGGGTGTGCGCGCGGAATTCTTGCCGGACAAATATCCGGAATTCGGGCAGTGCGTTCACAAGGTCGTGCAGCATCCGTCGAAGCCGGAGCGATTGTTCCTCCAGAATCATTGGGGACTTTATCGAAGCGACGACTGGGGTGACAGCTGGACCGACATCGCGAACGGAGTTCCATCGGATTTTGGATTTGCAATGCAGATGCATCCCAACGATCCAGACACGGTTTACATCGTTCCTCTCGAATCAGACATGTTTCGGTGCACCCCGGAAGCGAAATTGCGAGTCTATCGCACGAGCGATGCGGGCGCGAGCTGGGAACCGATGACGGAAGGATTGCCGCAGAAGAATGCTTACGAGACCGTGTTGCGTGATGCCATGACTGCGGATTCCATGGAGCAATCGGGCATCTATTTCGGAACGCGGAGCGGAAAGGTGTATGGCTCGACGGACGACGGCGCGACTTGGCGAGAAATCGCGGACAGCTTGCCCCCGGTCGTTTGCGTGAAGACCGCAGTTATGAGTTGAGTGTGATCACAATCGAATTACCGAAGTCGCTCGGCTTGACGGTCGATGGAAAATCGACGGTCGTAATCGATGAAGATTGTGGTACCATTCGCGACGCACTCGCCGCACTCGGCAAACGCTCGCCGGGCGTGCTCGATCGAGTCGTCGACGAACGCGGCGATATTCGCCCGCATGTAAATGTCTTTCGAGATGGAGAAAGCATTCGCTTCCTCGACGGTTTGCAGACTTCAGCGCCTGATGGAAGCAGAATTCTTATTCTCACCGCAATAAGCGGCGGGTAGGAAATCCGAAGAAGATGCCGATTGGATGAACCCACCGGCGATTTCGTTGTCGGGCGTTGAGGCCATTTTTCTCACCTCCAAAAAAGCGTCACAAATCTTTGGCTAAATTGCTTTATGTGGACGCCGTAACTTCCTTTCTAGCAATCAATTACGAGCGCCGAAACGCAGCCGAAGCCCCTACAAATCCGGCCCAAATCCACTAACTTTCAAGAGTACGTTTTTAGTCGGACCAAGCTGATGGATTGCGTGTGAACACTACGCAGTCCACACAAAGCTCCGATTCCAAAAAGGAGGATTTGTGGACCGCATCAAGAGGTTCGTAAATCCCACCCTGAGACGGAATCTCGGTCTGGCGAGCATGACGATCCTCGCCGCCGTCTACACCGTTCCACGTGTGGGCTCGGATACGAAGTCGCTTCAGGCAAAGTTGTTCCCAAGGCTTATCCCAGCCGTTGTGTCGCAACCCGACAACATGCCTGGATGGGATCTCGCGAACATCGACAACGCGCGCGTGGACTCGTGGGTCAGAATCTTTACCACGAATCCAAAAGTGAAATCGCGCTTCGAGATGTGGCTCGATCGAAAGTCAACATACGAGCCTATGATCTCGGCAAAGCTCGAGGAGCGTGCGATGCCGCAGGATCTCATTTATCTCGCGATGATCGAATCAGGATTCAATCCGAAGGCAAAGTCTCCTGCAAAGGCCGGCGGGTTGTGGCAGTTCGTCAGTGAGACCGGAAAGCGGTACGGCCTGACCGTCAACAAGAAAGTCGACGAGCGCAACGCGCCGGATAAAGCGACGGACGCAGCATTGTCGTACCTGTCAGATCTGTACGATCGTTTTGGATCGTGGTATCTCGCGGCGGCTGCGTACAATACCGGTGAGAATCGCGTCGGCCGAATCATGCGCGAAGTGACCGGAAGTGAGCGAGGCACCGACGGCGACTACTATCGCATCTCATCTCTTCTGCCCAAGGAAACGCAGGACTACGTGCCGATGATAATTGCTGCAAGTCGCATATCGAAGGATCCAGTGCGATATGGTCTAGTGCGCAACGAAATCGCGACTGGTCCAGCGACCGGCCCGTAAAGTTTTATTTTCGGGTAAACCTGAATTCGCCCGACGGATCGGACTGTTTGAGCTCGGTGACTCTTCCATTCACGGAGACGAACTCGAAGATCACGTCGGCGAATTCCTTGATGCGGAACTTTGCCGGCTGCCACGGAATGAGATTCTGAAACGTCCCGTTCGCGTATTGAATCGCGAGTGTTCCGTCAGGTCTCAGAACGACATCGAACTTCCCACCGCTCGCCGTAACATAGGTGCCGAGATATTGCCGGAGCGTGGCTGCGCTCGAAAGCGCGGCAGGTATTCGGCGAGTGAACTGCACGGCCGCTTCGTCCAGTGACATCTCGGCTCTGTCGATCTCGCCCTGGGGATTCGTGAGAAAGTTCACCGACCACTTTCCATCCTGTTCATCGTCAGGCGTATCGAAACGATCGTAGTGAAAGTGCGACAGCGGCATCTTGATCTTGTGAAAATCGAACATGAGAGAGGTGTCGCCCTGCGACACTGTCAGAACTCCATACGCGGGATGCTCGTATTCGCCGATGTAATCGGCAATCGGATGCGACGGTTTTGTATTTGCGACGCGTCCCCCGCCTGCTTTCGTACGCGCTGTCTTGTTGTCTTCCTTGTTCTTGAGACGAATGGTGTTTTGTCTCTGGCTCCACGGCGTGAGTGACATGCCGAGGAGCCGCTCGTAAACATTGTACGAGACGATGTTGTAGAGCGGCGCGGCGTGGTCACCAATGACGAGAACGATTACGCCGATGGAGTCGTACGGCATCGTCGAGACCTGCGAGTGAAATCCGGGAAGATCGCCGCCATGGTACGCGAGAACGTGACCGCGATACGACCCGACCCACCGTCCCATACCATAGTATGAGTTGAGCAGCTCGCCCCAACCGCGCACGTCGAGCGAGGTATTCGGGAGCGCAATCGACGGAGCCATCGTCTGACGTATTACCGATTTTGGAATTACCTGCTTGCCGTTGTACATGCCGTCGTTCATTAGCGCGATGAGCCAGTGCGACATGTCGACGATATTCGAATTGATCGCGCCCGCCGGTGCGACGCCTATCGCGTCGCTGTAATAAGGAATTCGATAGAGCTCCGTATTGTCGCGCCGCTCGGTGTATGGAACACCCGGCTCGGGAAGTTTTACCATGTCTTCGATTGTGAACGTGGTGCTCGTCATGCCGAGTGGCTGCAGCAGATGCTCGGTGACGAAGTTTTGCCACGGCTTGCCGGATAGCAGCTCGATTGAGTAGCCGGCGCCCGAGTACATCATGTTGTTGTATAAGAACGTCGTCCGCGGCGGCTCGGTGGGTTCGAGATATTTCAGCCGCTCGAACAGATCTTTTTGTGTAAAGTCGGATTTGTACCAGATCAGATCGTGGCGTGTGATTCCAGCGCGGTGTGAAAGCATATCGCGCGCAGTAATCGTGCGATCGAGATCATCGTTGTAGAACTTGATGCTCGGCACGTACTGCCGAATTGGTTTGTCCCAGTCGAGCTTGCCTTCGTCGACCAGGAGTCCAGCCGAAATTGCCGTGAAGAGTTTCGTGTTCGACGCGATCGGTTGAACAGTGTTCTGCGTGAATGGAAGCTTTTTGCCGTAGTCGCGATAGCCGTAACCTTTCGCGAAAACGAGCTTGTCTTTTATGACAATACCGACTCCAATGCCGGGAACGTTCCAATCCTTGAGGACTTGCGCCATGTACGCGTCGAATCCCTGAAGGCGCGATTCGACCGAACGTTGCTGCGCATTTGCCGCCGAGTGGATGACGAGCACGAGCGTCGAAACAACGAGGCGGCACTTGATCATGGCTGCACTCCAACGGGAGAGAAAAGTTAGCGTGCTGAACGAAAAGTCTTAGTGCGCAAAGTGGTGAACCTCGATCTTGTCCCCAATGTCGATCGTCAGCATGTCTTCCGCCCCTTGAAGCGGACCCGCGTATGTCTTCCGCGTTTCAGTGATCACACTTTCGGAGCTTGGCGCATGTGAATAGACAGCGAGTCGAGGCTTCACACGGTTGAACACTTCAGCTGCCTGCTCAGGCGTCGTGTGGTGCGCAATGATCGTTTCCAGCAATTCACGATTGGCCGAGTAGGTCGGGCGAGCCCGCATTGCATCTGCATCTACGACTTCATGAATGAGCACATCAACACCTTGCACGTGTCGGATCAAGTTCTCGGAGAATCGTGTATCTCCCGACAATGCTACTGAATGGCCTCGGTAATCGACCCTGTACCCGAACGCAGGCTTTACAGGACCATGGTCAACGAGAAAGGCGGTGACCTTCACACCATCCTCGTCAAAGACAACGCCTTCCTTGATGTCATGGCTCACCACTTTGATGCCTTCACCGGAGACTTTTTCGTCGACGTCTCGGCGCATGTGAATGTCAAAGGCGAACGCCTGCTGCAGGTGATCCATCATGTCCCGCGTGCCATCTGGCCCCCAGACCTCGAGCGGGAGCTTGCGCCCACCGCCAACCCAACCCGTCAAGAGCAGGTCCGAAATCTGGATCACGTGGTCGGAATGCAGGTGTGTCAGGAACAACCGGCTGATAGTACCGATCGGGATTCCAACCTGGGCCAAGCGAATGGTTGCGCCACGGCCACAGTCAAAGAGCAGCCTCACGCCTCCGGCCTCGATCAGTGTGCTGGCTCCGAATTTCTGGAGGTTGACCGCTGGTCCCACTCCCGTGCCAAGGAGCACAACCTTGAAGCTGTCCGGCGACTGCTGAGCGGTCGCCGCCGCGGAGCTGATCGTCACCGCAAGGAGGGAGACAACGAGCCGGAATTTGCTCATGATATAGATCCGTTGAAATGCATCGAGAAAAGTCATGATGACAGGAACTGATTTAGCGAAGAGATTCTTTTCGAGCAACGGTACCACATATGATCAGATCGCGAATCTGAGCACCTTGGGACTTGATATATGGTGGAAAAAGCAAATTCTCAACAAAGTCCCCAAAGGTTCCAGGCAAATCCTGGATCAAGCATGCGGGACGGGCATTCTAACTTTCAAAATCGCTCGAAGATTCCCCCACTGCCGCGTCATCGGCGTCGATCTACAGGACGAGTACGTAAGCATAGCCAGAAAAAAAGCTAAAGACCTCGAGCTGACTAACGTCGAGTTTATTTCCGGTCGGGCGGAGGATGTAATTCTGGAGGGAGGTTTTGACTGCATAACCTCCTCTTACCTGGCCAAGTACGCTGATCTCGATCGTTTGATCGAAAACGCGAGAGAAATGCTGCGTGCGGGCGGCATTCTCATCATGCACGAGCTTACTTGTCCTGCGAACCCGGTTCTGGCTCGCCTTTGGAAGCTGAACTTCAGATTTCTACAGAGCTATGGCGCCTGGAAGTACCCCGAGTGGGAGACACCTTTTCGCGAGCTGCCGGCTGTCCTCGAGGAAACAAATTGGGTCAATGAGTTGACTGGAATTCTTAGAGAAAACGAGTTTTCCAATATCAATGCGGAGTCTCTTGCTTTTCAGGCATCTGCTATCGTCACAGCCAGAAAAGTCCGTTAGATATCTCAGCGGTGTTCACCTGGTCGGTATCGCACCACCGGGTTTGCATCGACCTCGCGTGGCCTAAACGCAACCCTCTTC
Source organism: Gemmatimonadaceae bacterium (assembly GCA_046262875.1). Lineage (GTDB taxonomy): Bacteria > Gemmatimonadota > Gemmatimonadetes > Gemmatimonadales > Gemmatimonadaceae > UBA4720. The sequence goes on from JBHELX010000005.1 coordinate 6,338, forward strand.
ATCTGCCCATTCGCAAACATCTCTGCCTGATCTGAATGCCACGGTGAGTCGGGCTTCGCGCTTTCGCCGTAGGCGAGAAGCGAGTACGCGCGCGGAACATCATCGAACTCGACGGCGAGAATCCAACCATCACCGCCGCTTGCTGCGAGTTTTCCATCGGCAGCTTTCGCGAAATTCAAAACGCGAAAGCAACCCATGTCATTAGAGCAACCACCCACCGGCACGTCGACAGTTCCCTGTCGAACGCGATGGACGTCGCCCCAAGCCGCGCCCCAACTCAAGCCTGTGAAGGGGGATTCTTTGATGAGGGAATCGAAGGCCGCCTTCGCACGCGCGGGGTCCGCGAGCCCGCGAGGGGTGGTCGTCGGTTCTGCCGCACTCCAAACCTTCGCATAGAGGAGCGAATCGGGATAACGCTGGAGTCGCCCACTTCGACCAGCTCGCTGCGAATAGATTTGCCACCACCTTTCAAAAAGAATTGCACCTTTACTGTCAGCTCGCGCGTTGTTATCCCATTTCTCGAGGAGCGCAGCGGCCTCCGCAAAATCGTCAGTCGCTAACACCGGCTTGAGAACCTTAAGGAGATCCGGCTTCACACGATCGGCTAGCAACATCTTGTACGTGTGCTTCATCCGAATGACGTCTTCGAGCGATAGCTTCTTGTCGTTGTCGATCGTCTCGATTGCGAGCTGACCGCGAAGAGAAAGCCGCGGCTTCTCGAAACTCGAATACGCATTCGTTGTATCGATTTTCTCGCGAACATTCGTGAAATGCGGCGAGCCGTTCTCGTTGTGGATGTACCCGCCCTTCGGATTGAGAACGTGTGGCAGCGAATCGTAGGGAACCAACCGCGTCCACACATCACGCATCCCATGCGCTTCGAACACAGTGCTGTCGCCGCCCTTTGGATGCGGAAGGTCTGGCAGCGACGCGTTGTATTGATAGAAAATATTTCCGGCGTGATCTGCGTACGTGAAGTTCGACGTCGAACGCGCACGCATTCTCATCGCGTTCCTCCACTCGGCAAGCGACTTCGCTCGCATCATATGCAGCATCTGCTCACCACCGCGGAATTGTCCCGCCGAACCTTCCTTAACGACATAAATCTTTCCGTTCCCGCGATAGATCACCGGACCGAGCGGCGTCGACCAGAACTCACGCGTCTCGCTCGAGAATCCGTTTCCATTTTTAAACTCGACTGTCACCGGCTCGCGGGTGAGCGCGATTGATTTGCCGTCGAACAAATAATGATCGGTCGCAGACGTATCGACATCGAGTGCGTAAACTTCGCCGAGCTCGGGTGAATTGTTCGTCGTCGAAAAGCCCAGGTAGCGATTGAATCCGCCGACTTGATTGAAGGGGCCACCGATGCGGAAATCGCCATAGAAATCGATCACACCAGGAACGGTCATCTGCGCTTCGTAATAACCCGCGGTCCATGCGAGATGTGGATTGCGAAGTAAAATCGCGTGCCCCGATTTCGTGCGCGACGGCGCGAACGCCCAAGCGTTCGAGCCATCTTCGCTCTCGCCAGTCTGCTGCGCTGTCGTATCCCTCGGCGCATGGGGATCGAGGCGCGACATGATCCTGTTCAATCTCACATCATCGCCGCCGATGTCGCGCGTCGCGATGTCGACTCCCACAAAATCCTTCGGCATGTTCGCCGGAAATTCCTCCGGATGCAGCTCGATGTAACGATTCATTCCCGCAGCGAAGCCCTCGTACACATCGCGCGTCGGCTGCTCTAACTGATTGTACGTCGCCGCGGCTCGACTATGCCTCGCTCGATTCGCGAAATCTCCTTCAATGCTGTCGTGGCCATAGAGGTTTCCCATGCCACCGCGAGAGCGCAGTGTCATCATCGCGGCCCGCGCTCCGTAATCCTCGAGCTGAAGCCAACCGAGCGCGTATCCCGCTGCGCGCAGATTTTCCGCGCGAATGTGTGGAACTCCATGGGCAGTTCGAATAATCTCGACCTGCTTCGATAGACCCCCAGCGGGCGCTTGAGCCGTAGCTGCGGAGGACATCCCAATCAGACCTGCAGCCGATGCGATCGCGGCAATCGCGGCAATCGACCGGAGACGCTGTTTCATGTGGTGAATCCTTATCCCGTTTTTGGTACTGCAAACCTTCTGGTGTCCGCGCGCCCTCGCAAGAGTTCCGAGCGATGCAACCGGGGAAAAAACGCGGTCATTCCAAACCCCCCGAGGCGGATGGGGTAATCCCTCCCCCGTCCTTTATTGACTAATCGAGCTACGCGCGCAATACTCGATGCATCTCCGAAAGGCGCCCCGACCCAGGCCAACGCCCCTCGGCACCTATTCTTTATGCGTGTGAGGTCAGCAATGAGAAACAAGCTCCCCCGTTGGACCGCGCTTGCCGTCGCCGCAGCCGCACTCAGCGCGTGCACAGATGCACCGAAAGCAGTCGCGCCGCCGAGTAACATTCAAAACGACATGAACTCAGTTGCGCAGAGTCACCTGCCCGATTGGTTCGAGCTGTCCTCACCCGTGGTGCTCGCCCTGCCCGGCACTGTGTTCGCAGACAACGACGAGGCCAATCACAGACTGCTGTTCGGAGTGGAGAACGCTAATGCAATCCACGGAGTTCGCGCGGCTCTCGAAGCGCTTGGAATTCCCGCGAACGCGTACGCGATTGTAGAAACCGCTCCGATTCATCAAGTCGCCACGCTTCAAAGCGAGTTCCGCCCCACCCAGGCGGGCATTCAAATCCACTTCGGAAACTATCTCTGCACACTCGGCATGAATGGCGACGATGGAACCGAGCGCTCGATGATCACGGCATCCCACTGCACGAACCACCAGGGCGGCGTCGAAGGGACAGTTTATTACCAGCCACTCAGCTCAGTCGATGGGACAGTGATCGCAACCGAAGTTGAAGACCCGACTTACTTCAAGGGTGGCGCATGTCCAAAAGGGCGCGTCTGTCGTTACAGCGATGCATCGCGCGCTGTCTATAGCTCGAACGTCGGATCCACTCGCGGCGCCATCGCGCAGACGTCCGGGCCAAATAACTCGAGTCTCACCGTGACTGGATCCTTCACCGTGACGAGCCAGGACGATAACACGACCAGTTTCCCAATTGGCTTCAGCATCAACAAGGTTGGACGCACAACCGGATGGACTCAAGGTGTTGTGACCAACACCTGCGTTAACACCAACGTCTCGGGTACTCACATCACGCAGCTTTGCCAGACGTTCGTTCAGAACCAGAACGGCGCTGTCGTCGTGGGCGCCGGTGACAGCGGATCCGACGTGTTCCACATCACGAGCGGATCCAACGCGCAGATGGTCGGAATTCTCTGGGGCGGAAGCTCGGACAACAAGATGTTCGTATTCAGTCCACTGAGTCAGGTTGAGCGAGAGCTCGGCGCGCTCAACGTAACGCAGTAGCAATTCTGATCGAAGTTCGACTGGCGGCACCCGCTCGCGTCATAGCGCGCGAGCTGGTGCCGTTTGTTTTTTCCGTCAGCAATCCGACTGAACAGGCGATCGATCTCATCCTTCACGGTCGCATCCCGATTTTCGACGTGATCGTTACTCGAGATGACGGCGAAATCGTCTGGCGGAGACTCGAAGGTGAAATCATTCCCGCCATACTTCTTGTGCGCAGAATTGCGCCCGCAGAGAGATTCGAGCTAAAGGCCTCCTGGAATCAACACACACGTCAAGAGGAGTACGCCGAGGTGGGCACCTATCTCGCGCGCGGTCTGTTGCCAGTAGAGGGCGAGCCGCTCGAAACACCCGCAATCGAGTTCCGCATCGAAGCGAAATGAATCGTGTCGCCGCAGAATGCTTGGACTCCTATATTTGCGCCCCCAACGAACTCCTTCGCGGGAGCCAATGTGCCATCGTGCAAATTGATGATCGTGCACGACAATGTTTCGCGCCCCAGCGTCTGGCGGCGTTGACCTTCCCCGAGGTTTACAACTCAATGCGGCAAGAACGCTCACTTCAGATCGCTTAATCCCTTGCCGTCGAATTCTATTATCGCCGGCGGATCCTGATTGTAATCGCAGTACCTCAACCACGTCGGCGTGGTCGTGACATAAATCAGACCGGGCCACTTTTGACGCTCGCGCCCGGCTGGAAACACTTCGATATAAAGATCGATGAGTCGGTCCAGATCAGCTGCGCCCGATTCATCAACCACGCCCTCGCATTGAACTGTGCGCTCGTCTTTGCCGGTCAGGTCCGCGAAGACAAACGCAATCTCTGGCCGCTCGCGAAGGCTCTGCGCTTTGCGTGAGTTCTCGAGTGTATCGAATATAATTTCGAAATCATCCGAGACGGCGATTCCGACAACCGCGCTTTGTGGTCCTCCCTCAGGATGCACAGAGCTCTGCACCGCGTAACGGTGACCTCGCAAGAAAGCCAATAAGTCAGCCCGCGTAATCACAGCCAAGACCTCATTTCACCCTGAACACTGTTTTCAGCTTTCTGTTGAGACTGTCGGGTGGCGACTTGAGGATCATCGATTCGTCATCCAGCTTGACGATTTCGCTTGTGTCCGCGCTGAGATTTTCGGAATCGTTCTTCAGGCCGGTTGTAATGATCAGGTATTTCCCCTCGATCCTCCAATTCCCCGTTACCGGCGCATCTGTGTGCGACATTGTCTCCACGTACGCGTGATTATCGGCGAACGTAATGTTGTATATCACCGAATCTTCGTGGTACTGCCACGCGCCTCGCACTCTCGCATCATTACTCCGGGCACCGCACGCAAGAAGAAATAGACCGAAAATCGCCAGCAGGCCTCGTCGGTTCATTCGATAAGCCCGACTCGATCCCCGCGCCGAATTTTTCCGCCGCGCACCACGGCGGCATAGACTCCGACCTTTGCGCGGTTATGTTCCGCCGCGGTGCGGAGAATTCCCGTATCCTTCGGCAGATCACCCTGCGCGAGAGTGGTCATCACACAACGACCGCACTGCCGTGTGATACTCAGTTTGACGTCCGCTCCTATCGCGACGGTGTGGCCGACCCAGCCGTCTTCTGCAAATCCTTTCTCGCCTGATGTGAGTTGCACGACAATGTTCGGCCGAAATCGCCGAGCCTCGAAGCGACCTTGCGGATACAGCTCGCGCAAACGATCGATGGTCGAAGTGGTCAACACATGCACCACCGCGGCGTCGAAGAACGTTCCCTCAGCGAGAGTGAAGTCGGTGAAGGTGTCGCGATGACTGAGACCTGCGATATCGGGCCAGTATTCCTCGACATCGAGAGCGGAGAGCGGCGCCGAGCGAAGCGTCACGTCGCGACCCAGTGCCTTCGAGAGAAAGTGATTCACATTTCCGGCTGCGCTGTTGACGACTTCGCCATCGGGCAGCGCGATATTGACGTTCGACCCAGCTAATTCAGCGCGGAAATCGAAAAAGTTCGGCCATTTTCGCGGATTCTTCGCTGTCACAACTTTTCCGTCCTCAGAATCCACGACAGCGAATGCCCGATCGCCGAGTAGCCCGCGATCGGTGACTTCAGTTGCGTTGAGCTCTTCTCCCATCATCGACTTCACGGGATATCGCCAAAGCGATACAACCGAGCCCAACTCGGCCTGCGTCACGGAGACGGCGTGCGTCATGCGATTGTAAACGCCCAAACGCAAAGTGCGGCCGCGAGACCCGTAATCAAAAACCAGAAAGAGTCTTTCAATCCGCAAAAGGAATCACGGCGCCGTCGGATGCGAGGTTCTCGAGGCCGCTCAAAGGATAAGTCGCAAAGCTCGACTTGCGCTGCTCACCATCCGATATAACGGGCGACCCGGTTGCTTCGAATCGCCCGATGGTGTCCATGACGGCCGCGTTGTACAGCGCGTCCAATTCCTGCTCAGAGATACGACCTTCTCCGAAGTCCTTCATTCCCTGGAGAAGGTCGCGTGGTCTCGGAATACTTCCGATCGGTTCAGTGGGTATCGGCATCGACGTTACGTCTCATGAGGTAACCGATAATCTGTGCTACCCGTTCACCCCCCGATAGCCGTAATGATTCGTGAGGCCATCGACGCCAGCGCTCGCCTGTGCGGCCGTTAGCGCAATCGTACCACGCCAGATGTGTAGACGCATTTAGTGAATCCTGCTTCGATTTGAGGTTTGCTTGTCGTCTCGGAATTGGACGAGCGAACATAGGTTTATCCGCGTGCACATCGATTGGCTAGCCGCCATCTTTCGTATCATGATCGTTACCGATGGCTGAGATTGCGCGACGAATCCTGCTCGCCGACGCCGACGCGTTTTACGTCGCCGTCGCGCGGATGGTCGATCCGGACGGAGCCGGGAAAGCTGCGCTTCTAATAGTAGGGGGCACTCGCGAAAGTCGCGGAGTTGTCTGCTCCGCCTCATGGGAGGCGCGCAAGTTCGGAGTGAGATCGGCAATGCCGATTTCTCGCGCGGTGCGACTTTGTCCCGACGCTCTGTGCGTCCCGATCCCCCGCAAGGCGTGCTCGGAAAAACATCACGAAATCCGCGCGGTGTTGGAGCGATTCTCGCCGATCGTTTCCGGTGCGAGCATCGACGAATGGTATCTCGACATGAGCGGCACCGAAGGCGTTTATCATCACGAGCCATTGCGCACGACTGCTCATCGAATCCGGGATGCAGTGCGCAAAGGAACAGGACTCTCGGTTTCAATCGGCGGCGGAACGAACAAGCTTATCGCAAAGCTCGCGGTCGAGCGCGCAAAACCGAAACCTGGAACAGGTGCAGACGGAGTTCATATCGTCGCGCCGGGGTCGGAAGAGGATTTTTTGCGAACCTTCGCTCTGGCTGACATTCCAATGATCGGACCGAAATCACAGGTGCGGCTCGCCAACCTGGGATTGCGAACGGTCCCCGACGTCCTTCGCTATGACGTCCCAGCGCTCAAACAATGGCTTGGCGACCGCGAAGCTGAATGGCTTTGGGGACGCGTGCACGGAATCAGTGATTCCGAAGTCGAGTCGCACGGCGAGCAAAAGAGCATGAGCCGTGATGAGACTTTTGCCGAGGATCTTCATGATGACGCGGATCTCGATCATGAATTGGTTGCGCTGGTGACGCGCGCTGCGTTCGATCTTAGACAGGACGGGCTCGCGGCGCGGACAATCACTGTAAAAATTCGCGACCGCGATTTTCGAACGCGCTCTGCGCGACGCACTCTGATGGAGCCCGTGGTTTCGGATCGCGTGATTCTCAGAGTTGCTCGCGAGCTCCTCGCAAAACTCCGCGCCGCCCGACGCATCCCTGCACGACTGCTTGGCGTCGCGCTATCTTCTCTATCGGAGGATCCGGAAGCCGATCAGCTCAAGCTATTCAGAGCGCGAGGCGAAGCATCCGGCGAAACCGAACGCGATCGCGTCATTGCGAGGACAATCGACAAGGTGAGAGACAAATTCGGAGCCAAAGGAATAATTCCGGCGTCGCTCACGCCAAACCAGAACACCGAGACAAAGAGGTAATCACCGATGTGCCGAAATATCAGGACTCTCTACAACTTCGAGCCACACACGTCGCACGCGGAAATGCACGATGCAGCGCTTCAGTTCATTCGCAAAGTGAGCGGGATGAACAAACCATCGAAGGCGAACGAAGCCGCGTTCAATCGCGCAGTCGAGGAGGTGAGGGAATCAATTCACACGCTGTTTCATTCGCTGGAGACCAAGGCACCGCCGCGAAACCGGGAAGAGGAGATTGCAAAACTGAGAGCGAAGTCTGCTCTGAGATTTCCGAAAACCGCGTAACACCCGCTATTTTCGCTGGTAGAAAACCCTATCGATGTACACGCCGCCATCGAGCACCACACTGTGTCCGATGACCCCGAGCCCGAAAGTCGTCACCCCTTTATCCGTCGGACTCTCGAATGAGGTCTCGTTGATGAACACTCCCTCGAAGGGCTCGGTCCCGCCGCGCTCGTAGACTTTCGTCGCGGTTAACAGCGCTCGGTCTATGCGCGCATTTCTCAACGAGAATGCGCGAAACACTCGTTGATCCTGATCGACTGCCTCATTCCCCTTCCCCGTGACGTTTCCCTGCGAATCGACCTGGAGATCGAGGGAGAGTCCGAGTCCCTCCGCTTCGTAGGAGCCCGAATAGTCGCGAATGTTCTTCAGAACCGCCGGCTCGCTTCGAATCTCCTTGTACTTCTCGACCCGAATACCCTTCTTCTCTCGCACCACGTGCTTCTTCTTGTTGAATGATGCGACGATTGCATTCGTTCGTTGCGCGTTCGTCTGCGCGAGAGCATTTCCGGCGTTCATGACGCCGACCGCGATGACCGCAGTCAATCCAACTGTGCTCAGCTTGTTCACGATCCGGCCTCGTTGCTGGTTACGACAGTTTGACAGCCGGCCAGGACAAATAGTTCACTTGAGCTCGCGCGATGAATGGAACGGGAGCACTCCGATCTCTCTAAATACCGCGAGCCATCCTACCTCACTATTGTACGCGACGATTCGACCGTTTTCGACGCGAGAGATGCTGAGATTCTGAAATTGAACTGATTTACCCGTTGGAGGAACTCCATAGAGCTCACCCTTATGAGTGCCGCGGAAAATCCAGTGCATCGCGACGCGATCACCATCGATCAGCTGCTGTTTGAATTCAGCGCTGAAATCCGGAAACGCCGCGAGCATGCTCGGAAACGCTTTTTGAAGACTCGCGAGCCCCGGATGCTCCACGATTACCGACATGTCTCCAGCGAAGATTCGCTCGAACGTAGAGCGAACGATCGCGCCCGTTGATTTCCCGGCATCTGCCATCTCCTTCGAAACCATAACACCGCTCCTTCGTACAGAGTTCTTACATCGTCGTGATTCGGCCCGCGTTAGAATTGAAATTCGGCACGAAACGAACCTTTTATGTTCGTGAACTGTCAAATTTTGCGCCGGAACTCCCTCACCTCCCGAAACATTTCGCAAATGAAATTTCTTTCGGTAGTTCCCTTCGCTCTGTCTTGCGCAACTCTCCTCGGCGCGCAGCAGCCCACGCCGCGACCCGCGAGTGATCACAACCGCGACGCGCCGCGCGCGGGTGCGACTCGACTCACCGGGACTATTCACATAGACGGCACACTCAGCGAGCCGCAGTGGAAAACTGCGACTCCGGTCGGTGAGCTCACTCAGCTCGACCCATCAGAGGGCAAGCCGGCGACGGAGCGAAGCGATATCAGATTCATGTACGACGACGACGCACTTTACATCGGCGCGATGATGTACGATCGATTTCCGCCGCGCGGCAGACTCGGTCGCCGGGATATGGATCGAACAGGGTCGGATTGGTTAAGCGTCATTATCGACACAAATCACGATCACCGCACTGCCGTCGGCTTCGAAGTAAATCCGCTCGGCGTCAAGCGCGATCAGACGCAGGCCCCGACGGGGAACGACGACAGCTGGGAACCGGTGTGGGAAGTTGCTACTGCGATCGTCGACTCGGGGTGGGTCGCGGAAATGAGAATTCCGTTCAGCCAGCTGAGATTCGCGGGTCGTTCAAATCTCATTTGGGGTTTACAGATCGAGCGCCGCATCGACCGCGATCAGGAATTGTCTCAGTGGTCGTTCACGCCGCGCGACCAGCCTGGTGGAATTCCGCGATTCGGTCACCTCACCGGAATCACCAACATCGCAACGGGCAAGAAACTCGAGATCATGCCGTACGTCGTGACGCGAAGTGAGAACATCGATCGCTCCGGCAATCCATTCCGCGACAATCACGAAATCAACGGCGACGCGGGGCTCGATCTCAAGTATCGCGTGACCAGCAACATGACTCTCGACGCGACTGTGAATCCCGATTTCGGACAAGTCGAAGTCGATCCGGCGGTAATCAATCTCACGGCGTTCGAGACGTTTTTTCCGGAGAAGCGACCGTTTTTCGTGGAAGGCTCGGAGTTGTTCAATTTCGGAACGGACGGAACGAACAGCGTTTTCTATTCCCGGCGGATCGGAAAGCAGCCTTCGCTTTCGCCTCCATATGCGGAGACCGACGTTCCCGATGCCACGAGCATTATCGGCGCGACGAAGCTCACCGGACGAACCGGTGGCGGTTGGGCAATGGGAGTTCTCGATGCAGTGACACAACGCGAGACCGCGAGATTCCGCGCGCCCGATGGAACCGACGGGAATTTTGTCGTCGAGCCGCTCACGAATTATTTCGCTGGGCGCCTACGACGCGAAGCCCGCGGCGGCCTCACCGCGATAGGCGGATTCCTCGGCGGAGTGAATCGATCGAGTCTTGACGGGGTGCTCGCAGACGTTTTGCGCAAATCCGCGTACACGGGAGGAATTGATTTCTTCCACGACTGGGCGCAGCGCACGTGGTCGTTAAACGGCTTTGTCGCGGCAAGTCATGTGACCGGTTCGAATGCGGCGATCATCGCCACTCAGCAGCTTCCATATCATTACTTCCAGCGACCCGACGCAACACATCTCGACCTCGACAGCTCCGCAACTGCGCTCACGGGGTTTGCGGGATCAGTGAATCTGAATCGGCAGGTTGGACGTCACTGGAACTACGGCGGCGGCTTCAACACCATCAGCCCGAACTACGAGATCAGCGATCTCGGATTCCAGCGCCGCGCTGACCGAATCGATTTGCAGGCGAACGGCAGCTATGTCGAGACACACCCCGGTCGCTTTCGTCAGTACGGCGTTTTTGAGACTCTGCTCTTCGAGCACAATTATGCGTGGGACGCAATCTCGAGTCGACTGTTCCATGGCAACTTTATTCAATTCCTGAATTACTGGCGTGCGAACCTCAATGTCACCCTGAGCTTCCCCGGAACGACCGACGACCGGCTCACTCGCGGCGGTCCGCGCGCGAGTCGCCCGTCGTTCGTCTCCGTCAATCCAAGCATCTCGTCGGATCCGCGAAAATCTGTGGTGTACAATTTCGGCAGCTTCATTCAGTCCGGCCGCGCGGGATCGAATTCGGATTGGTTCGCCAACGTTCAGATCAAGCCGAGGCCAAGTCTCGAGTTTCAGCTCGGGCCCTCGCTGAGCTGGGACAAGTCAAAGGCGCAATTCCTTGGACGCGTCACCGATCCAGCAGCGACGCGCACGTACGGTGCGCGGTACATCTTCGCGAGCGTGGATCAAACGACCGTCTCGCTCGACACGCGGGTGAATTACACGTTCAGCCCGACGCTATCGCTCCAGGTTTTCGCCCAGCCATTCCTCGCGAGCGGAAAATTCGGAGCGACCAAAGAATTTGCCGAGCCGGGTACGTACGATTTTCTCACGTACGGCCGGGACATCGGAATAATTTCGAACGGCCGGATTTATCCGAATGGACAGGGTACGGGAGCGTTGTCGTTCGCCGTTCCTCAACCCGATTTCGATATTGGATCGCTGAGGGGAAACGCGGTAATGAAATGGGATTGGAGACCGGGGTCGACGATGTACCTCGCATGGCAGCAGACTCGAAACAGCTTCCAGCCCATTGGCGATTTTGCATTTGGGCATGACATCGACAATCTGTTTGGCGCCAAGCCGGACAACATCTTCCTGATCAAGGTCAGCTACTGGCTCAACCCGTAACTACTCAGAAGTTCAGACGAACAGAAAACTTAGAACGACGCAGACAACAGAGATCAGACGGCGCAGAGACCAGTGTCTAGGGTGAACCTTCAGCCAGCCTCCTCATTGGAGTCAGGGTGAGAGTCCAGATAACGACGCAGCCCGTACAACATCATTCTTACCTCCACGACTTGGCTCTTTAGGGTCAATGATTCAGCGGGCGAAATAGCCTTGCGGTCGGTCGCCACGATCAAATGGTATTCGAGCTCATTGGTGGAATTGATCGAGATTCGAACGAAACGACTGAAGTTGGCGTTAGTTTGCTCGCCCGCTCCCTCGACGATGTTTGTGGCCACTGAGTCCGCCGCTCGACAGGTTTGATGTCGAAGACTTGAATGGCGACTACCGCGAATCCCGCCTACAACGCGATCGACATCCATTGCCATCGCGTGAGCTTTATGCCAGACGAGAAGTTTTTTGAAATCAGACATGCTTCAGAGTGAAGCATGTGTGACGTCAGTGCATCATCGCACGGCGACGCGTTGGCTCAAAATATCGCAGCGCCAAGTCTGACGTCTGGCTTTCAAATCGGGCAGGAGGTGCGGTGCAGGTTCACCCTAGAAACTGATCTCTCAAATTCTGATCTCTGTTGTCTTCGTCGTTCTAAGTTTTCTGTTGTCTGAGCTCTGAGTAGCTATCGGCCAATCCACCAGGTCCCCTTGACGACGAATACATTCTGAGGTTGCGCGCTCCACAATCCATCGAAATCCCGAGAAAAATCGAATTCGCCGGTGTTAAGCGAATTGAATCGGCTTTGCTGCCAAACGAAGAACAGTGCTGATCCTGGCCGGTACTCCCATCTGAGTACCGCGTTGCCGCGCAGTGATCTCTGATTGAAGTCACGATCGCCAAAGGTAAATGAGGGTGCGATACCGGGACCGTCGGGATCTACCGTGTACACTCCGGTTGAATTGTCCCGAGTGATTGTGCCTGCATCCTTTCCGTAAATCTTGAACTTGAAATTCCGCGGGCGCGCGAATTCCTTGTAATCCTTGAAATCGCCGGAAGCGAGTAGCGGCTGCGCGAAGAGCTGGAGCGAGAGCGTCGGCGTGAACGTCCAGTCAACACGCGTCACCATCGCGAGCTGCTTCTGATCGAGTGTCGCAAAGACGTACCTCTTACCATAGGTCTCGGTCGCGTTTGCGTCGACCGAGCTGGTGACGAATTGGCCCATCGCGTGAGTTCGGTTGAACGCTGGCTGTAACGAGAGCCTGAGCGAAGTCGACGGTCGGAACGTGACGCTGGGATTGATGTTCACTCCTCGGCCGCCCGCGACGTTCATCGAGTACGACATGAACAAATCGTATTGATAGCGCTTGCGCCGGTCTGTTGTGATTTCGGCCTGAGCGCTCGAGCCGGTTACAAGACCGGCAATGGGTCCGCCACGCGTCAACGTCGGATCGAGAACCGGCGGCCGCCAGTCTAACCTCAAAAAATAATTCCAGAAGTTCGGCGCTTCCGCGACGATAATGTCGCCGACGCCGTTGAAGGTGATGTTGCCATCGAAGTCCCACGATGGATTCCAGAAAAGAAAATCTCCCCAGCTTCGCAGATGCTTGACCGGCGTTCGCTGGTGGTATTCGATGATTGGCGTAACCGAGCGCATGTCAGTGGATCCGAGGAATCCGGATTCGTTTATGTCGAAGGCGGGATTGTACTCCTGGTAGCTCACACTTCCGGTCCAATGCACACCGGAAAGTTTTGCAAGCGTCATCTCGGCAACGTGTCCCGTGAGTGAAGTCTTCGTCGGATCGCGACGGAAGTTTCGCTTGTCGGGTCGCTGAAAGTACCGCGCGGGGGACGTCTGCAATGCGTCGATCGCCTCCGCACTGCCAAGGTTTTCGCTGACGACAACGGCTCCGTCGAATGCCCATGCCTGGTTTGACCACGCATGATTCCAATCGATCCCACCAGCGTAGGCGGCTCGACGAAAGATTGGGGCGAGCGCTGGATCGCCGCCGAGATCGCGATTCACCGCAGTGAAGCCAGCTCCAATAGTTGTGTTTCCGCCGCGCATGTCGCGCTTCAATCGTCCAATGAAATAATTGGCAAGCGGCTCGACAGTCTCTCGACGATCGAGTCCATTGGTATCCCTGATGCGCGCCTCTTCTTTCGTCGTCAATGCATCGAGTACTCCGATACTCAAGCCACTTGCAGTGCGACCCGTAAGCTTTGCGGCACCCGCGATCGTCGTCTCGAGAGGAGCGTCTACGAACGCAACGTTCGGCCCGCCGATGAAACGCTGTGGCTCCCGCCCGATGCGGCGTGTGTGGAAGAAGGTGTAACCGTTAGACGTATTATCGCTTCGCATGCGGCCGAAGCTGAAGGTGTTTGATCCCTCGACAAAGAACGGGCGGCGCTCCGGGAAGAACGTCTCGAACGCCGAAAGATTCACGACCGCAGGATCGACTTCGACCTGGCCAAAGTCCGGATTCAACGTTGCGTTGAGAGTCATGTTGCTGGTGAGTCCGATCTTCGCATCGAGACCGACTCCGGGCGCGATGTTGTTTCTCTTGCGGAATGGATCGTTCGACGCGATGCCAGGGTTCTCGTTCTTCGCGAGCGCGTACGGAACGAGCTCGACTTTTCGAATCGAAGGAAGATTGCCCAGTCCGGTGAGATGTCCGTAACGATTGATTCCCTGCTGCTGCGCCTTGGGGGTGAATGCAAAGAACACTACCTCCGCTTTGCGCGCGATTTTTCTGTCGATCTGAAGTCCCCAGACCTGTTCGGCGACGTTGCGATTGTATCGCAGCTGCGAGAGTGGGATGCGAAATTCAGCAGTCCAGCCAAGGGAATCGATGGTTGTAGCGCCATCCCAAACCGCGTCCCATGTGTTGTCCTGGTTGCCGCTGGCACTGACAGTTGCATCGCGTTTGGCACCGCCAGCAGAGAGTCGGAAGATCACAGCGCTCAGATGATCGTGATAGCTGTCGAACGATACCTCGACGAGATCACCGTCGATGTTTTCGTCCCGTCGCGCGAGCTGCGACTGGATCAGCGCCGGGTGCGAATCATACAGACGAATTCCGACATAGACTGCGTCGTCGTCGATGAGAATTCTCGCATCGGTTTTTTCAGAAGCGGGCTGCCCTTCATTCGGATCGAGCTGACGGAACTCGGTAACTGCTTTGGCGGATTGCCATGCCGCCTCGTCCATCCTTCCGTCGATGTTGATTGGTCCGTTGCGTCGCGAAGCTACCGCTACAGGTGCGTCCGCGTGGGAAGGCGCCTGACCCGCCAGAATTGAAGGGGTCAACCATATAAGGAAAGCGAAAGGTCGATTCATGAATTTCCTGAGGTTCGACAGCGTTAGAAACAAAAACGTTCGAAGAGGCGCCCTTGTGTCACAGTTCGGTTCAGGAACACATTTTCTCCTCTCTTCGCTGCCGAGCACGATAATGTGGAAGTGGTTAGGCGGGTGTTTGGTAGTTGTAGTGGTTGTAATCGCGATCGGTGTCTGGACAGGTTATCGGAAGCTGTCGCAATTCAGCGGCCCGAATAAGCCGGAAACAATCGCGATCGCCGCGCCTGTACCTCGCGTGTTCGCTTCAATCGCGAATGGCGATTCCCTCTCGACGTGGATGTCGGAGCGGATGGGAGTCCGCGCGAGTCGTCACGGAATGCTCGTAGCCGGGGACACCATCCGGATGGACGCGAAGCTGCGATTCAATATCGGAAAGGGCGGCGAAGCGAGCAGGTGGATTGTCAGCGACGTCAAACCCGATCAGATGCTCGCGCTCGAGCTGCGAAGCGACAGCAGCAAACGCCTCGTAGCAGAGCGGCAGTACAATCTCACTGCGAAGGGTGACTCGACGTTGATCACGACCGCCGTTTCGACTCCCGGGCTCGATTCAATGATCGCTCACCGCAGTGACACGATCAAAGCGAGCGATGCGTTCATTTCCGGCGCCACCAAGCTGATGATGTCGTCGCTTCGAATGCAGGCGCATCGCGAGCTTCAACTCCTCAAGGCTCACATCGAGGGTCACGCCCCTCCGCCGCCGCCTTAATGCGACGCTATTTCCTCCAGCTCTTCCGCTAACATTGTCACGCGCGCGGGGTCATTACTCGCGCGCGCTTCAGTTTGCAGCTGACTCGTCAGCTGCATCAATGCATCATGACGAGCCGTTCCTGATAATTTCTCATCACGGCTCAGCTCATTCGCTATCGCCGTCACCCGCTCGCGTGAAACGGAATTCCCTCTCGCGAGCTGATCCAGATACGCACGCGCGACCACGAAACTCGGCGGCCAGACAATCTTCGGCTGATCCTGCGCGTTGAGATAATCGAAGTGTACGAGCTTTGCCGCATCTATCTCATTCTGTGAGATGAACGCACTCGGCCTCAGCTCGAATATGTCGAGGCCGCGATCGATCTCCGAGCCGATGATATAGCCGTTGTACCAATAGGTCGACCAGTATCCGCCGGTGATCATCTTCGTCGAATCCATCGGACCTCGATCGAAGTACGCGATCTCCTTTGGATGCGCAGGATCTGTCCAGTCAAAAACTGACACGCCGCCCTGATACCATGCCTGCGTCATGATGTCGCGACCGGGAATTGGAATCAGAGTTCCATTGTGCGCGACGCAATTCTCGACCGACTTCTGCGCGACCGGCAATTTGTAGTAGCTCTTGAACGTCATCACGCCGTTCACGAGTGTGAAGATCGCGTCGGCTCCCCATTCTGGTTTATCCGTGGAACGGCATCGCGGCTGAGTTCCACCGCCCCACTCGTCGCTGAAGAGAATCTTCGATCCATCATTGTTGAACGTCGCCGAATGCCAGAACGACATATTCGAGTCGGCTGCCGCAGCGATGCGAATTGGATTCGCAGGGTTTTTGATGTCGAGCAGCAGCCCATAGCCTGCGCACGCTCCACCGGCCAATCCAATCGCGGGATACGCTGTAATGTCGTGACATTGCGTGGGGCCGCCCGGCGGTTGACGCGGCGGCGCTTCGGGCCGCGGTTTACCGGCCGCCACCAATGAATCGTTAAACCTCTTTCTTGCCGCAGCCGCAGCGATACTGTCGGCTACGAGCTCCGCATGTTTGGCCGGCGCGGTGAGATTCTGAAAGATGCGCGGCGAGCTCACGATCTTCGCTTGTTCGGGATGCGCCACCGGTACCTGAATTACCTCGATGCGAAATTGCGAGGAGTTGGGATCCTGTTCCGGAAGCGCACTCGAACATCCAGCTAGCTCGTTGGGCGATCTGATCCCGGCTCTCCCCGACACGTAGATGTAGACGTTCGCGTTGTCATTGGGATCAGTGACGAGCGTGTTCGTGTGCGATCCCCGGCAAGTCTGCACCGTGGTGAGCAGCTTTGGATGACCAATATCCGCAATGTCGAAAATGCGAATGCCACGCGCCCTTTCCTTGCTGACCGTGTCCGTGACTCCCTGCATTCCGCAATCGACTCGCGCATTGGTCGCTTCAGACGAAACAAAAAGCAGATTGCGATAGACTGTCACGTCGCTTTGCGACCCCGGACAAACGTATTCGCTGCGGAGAGTAACCTTCGCGGGATTTGAAATGTCCCAGACCTGATAACCGCTCCAATTTCCCTGAAAAACGTAGGGACCGGTCATCGCGATATCCGAATTCCAAAGGCGCGGATCGCCGGGTGTAGTCGGATTGAGGAAATTCGCGGAGGGTTTCGTGTGCGATACTAATCGAAGATTCCAACTCGCTTCGCCCGCATCGAACCAGCCCGCGCGAAGGTTCAATCGCGGATCGGGACTCGGCGGTGAGGTCGACATGTCGACGGCGGGCGCTGGAGCGATGCCGGCGCTTGACGGAGTGCATCCAACTGCGACCAGTGAAAGCGAAGCACAAATCAGTAATCCGGATTTCATGGACGATTCGGTTTGGGTGAGAGCGCGTCGAGCATGAGACGCATGCGGTCGATCTCAGTCGTTTGATCGGTGCTTACGTCGGACGCAAAGCGGAACACGTACTCCTCCTGCCCCGCTCCCTGCGAAGAAAACAATTTGTCCACCATCGTCAGCGCGCCTTGATGGTGCTGAATCATGCCCGTGAGAAACAATCGATCGAACTCGGCGCCGCGTGCTGCGTCGAGCTGCTGCATCTGCTGGGGCGTGAGCATGCCGGGCATGAGCGTGTCAGGCATCGACATGCCAGGCATCCCCTGCATCGACATTTGATGATTGGATGGATCGGGCGCGGCCAGATGACGTTCACGAAGCCAGCGTTGCATGAACGCAATCTCGTCGCGCTGTCCGACGTCGATTCGTCCCGCGAGGGTTTTCACGCTCTCGCTCGCCCCGTGAGTCGCTGCCCAGCCCGCCATCACGACCGCTTGAGCGTGATGGTGAATCATGCCCTGCATGAACTTGACGTCTGCCGGAGTAAAAGCCTGCACCCCCGCGTCGGCTTGGACTCTTGCGGCGGGCGATTCTACGGGAACGCTAGCGGCGGATTGATGCGTTGCGGTACTGCATCCCGAGATCGATGCGAATACGACGATTGCAGCGGTGCTGCTTGTTCTGAGGCACGTCATCTATGTAAGCGAATTGTATTCAACTACACAAAACTTTGTAAGCGCCACCTCCGTCAATCATTTTCTTCCGACCAGCGTGGCAGCTCGGCCTGGTTGGGACTTGTGACACGCACGTCAAGTCTCGTTTTTTGGTTACGTTAGGTGATGCGCAACCAGGGCCCGCTGTGGGAATGCCCGCAATGTCACAGGACATTCGCCAATCGGAATCAGACTCATACATGCGGGCTTTACACGCTCGAAAGTCACTTCGCTGGTAAGTCTCCGAAAATTCGAACGTTGTTCGACGTAGTACTCGAGGCGGTGAACAATCTTGGACCCGTTGTAGTGCTTCCGGAAAAAACGCGAATCGCATTTCATGTCAGAATGTCTTTCGCGCAAGTCACCCCTCGGCAGAATTGGCTCGATGGCCACCTTGTACTGGCTCGCCGGATCGACAATCTGCGATTTCTATCGATTCAAACATTCTCGGCGAGAAATCACGTTCACAATTTCAGACTCATGCGTCCCGCCGACGTCGACGAGGAATTTCGCGAATGGCTCGCGGAAGCGTACGCCGTGGGCGAGCAAAAGCATCTCCAACCCAGGAAATCGGACAATACCTAGATCAACCCGAGTAGCGTCCGCGAGAGAAATTCAGGGGGTTGGTTGGGGAAGTTTTTCAGAGCCTCTTGCCAGTTTTGGCAAGAGAAGTCCACCGACCCTTGACCAGACATCCAAGGGCGCTTGCCAAAACTGGCAAGGAGCTCCTGAAAAACTTCCCCAACCAACCCCCTGAATTTCTCACCAGCTCGTTCTACGTCGTGCTACGTATGCGGGCCATAGCCGATAGTCGTATCGTAATGGAATGAGACGCGTCATCGGCTCCGTTCTGCGAGTAATCCTTCGAGTCTTTTTTTCACGAATTGAAATCGCGGGACTCGAGCGCGTTCCTGCGCAGGGACCCCTCATGCTGGCGGTGAACCACCCGAACGGGCTCATCGATCCGCTGTTCCTTCTTTGTCTCTCGCCGAGACCCGTTTCGTTTCTCGCGAAGGCCCCGCTATTTCACATGCCGGTTATCCGCTGGTTCGTGAAAGCGATGGGATCGATCCCCGTTTATCGAAGACAGGACGGCGGATTCGATCCGGCGAAGAACCGCGCGACGTTCGAGCGTGCGCGCGCGATTCTCGCGACCGGTGGTGCGATTGCAATCTTTCCCGAAGGCGCGTCCCACGGAGATCCGAAACTACGTCCCTTGAAAACCGGCGCGGCCCGGATTGCGCTCGGCGCAAACTCTATGAAGGGCAACGAGCATCCGTTACAGATCGTCCCGCTAGGAATTTATTACACGGCGAAGGGAATTTTTCGCAGCTCTGCCCTGCTTTATTTCGGTCAGCCAATTTTCGTGGACGCGATTGAGTTGGAGCCAAGCGGCGAGCCGCCGGCGAACGCGGTTCATGCGCTAACCGATCACCTCGAGCGCGCATTGAGCGACGTCACGCTTCAGGCGGACGAGCACGAAGCGTTGGCGCTCGTGACTCGCGCCGAAGAAGTTTTTTCGTCGGAAGATGCTGTTTCGGACGAAAGTCTCGTCGAGAAGTTCGAGCTCCGTCGTCGCTTCATGGCTGGTTACTCGACGCTCCGCGACAAAGAGCCTCAACGTTTGGCCGCAATTTCAGCGAGAATCGATCGATTCGAAGCAGAGGTGCGCGATGCCGGAGTTGATCCAAAGACGCTGCAACCGCGATCCCCGTCTTCGTCTCGCCGTGTAGCGGCGATTCTCGATGCGCTCGGATTGTTGATCCTGCTTCCAGTCGCGGCGATAGGGACGATCGTGAACTATCCCGTCTATCGCCTTGTCGGGTTCATAACAACGCGTCTCTCGCGCGAGGACGACGGGATCATCGCGACGATCAAAATGATTTCGGGAGCGTTGCTCTTCCCTGTCACATGGATTGCTCTTTCCGTTGCGATCGGTATCCGTTTCGGATTGCTGTTCGGGATTGCAACGCTTCTTCTTGCTCCGCTCACAGGCTACATCGCGCTTCTTTTCTTCGAACGTCTCGACGGAGTCAGGGCGGGCGCTCGAGCGGTCGTGCTTGCCCGATTTCGGCGGTGGGGATACTTGCGACTCGTCGCTGAACGCGGCGAGATTCGCGAGGAGATCTTGCGACTGGGTGCAGAGATCGAAGGATGACCTCCGTCGACTCCGTCTGCGTCGTTTGAGAGAATCATTTAATTTTGGGCATGATTTCCGAGTATTACTCGCTTCGACGCACGAGCATCAAGGACCTCGCGGCGTACTGCGGGTTTCTCGTCGGTTTTCTCGGCTCAGCACCGCTCGCATGGCCACGCCTCACCGCGGAAATCGATCGCGGGAATTTTGTTCTCGGCCTATGGTATTTCTTTGGAATCGTGGCGATAGCGGCGATATGCACCGGCGTCGTCGGACTTGGCGTGGGATTCGTGATCGGCTCCCTCTGGGAGCGCTACCATAGATACCGTCGTGCACGACGCTCGCGTAGGAATCCGCGCGCGCCGGAGGTCATTTCGAGTATCGTCCCATCGAGTGAGCCCCCGCGACTTCAACTCGTGGGCGGCGAGCGTAAACAAGGGCCCGACCTCGTTGGCCGTCGACTCGATTCGGTGAGGTTCTTTGCTCACACAGTCGAATTTGAATTTGCCGGCATCATCATTGGCGTTTCGGGTGATGCGTCAATCGTCGCTGGCGCAACGCGAATCGCATATCCCGAAGCCGGCTCGCGTGATGCCTTGTGTCGCGTAATCGGATCGAGAGTCCACAACACGCGACGAAATCCCTCCGGCGACCTGGAGCTCGATCTCGATAGTGGCTGGGGACTCCTTCTCCCGCGCGCGCGAGCGGTTGTGCGGGCCCGCTAAGGAATGGCAAAGCCGCGCAAAGCATTTCTCACGGCCGAGTGGCGTTACCTCGTGATGTTCAATTATCGGATCGATCCCGAGTCACTCGGCGCGCACGTTCCTGCTGGAACGGAGCTCGATCGCTGGGGTGGCCACGCTTACGTGAGTCTTGTTGGATTTCATTTTCGCAAAACGCGGATTCTCGCGTTACCTGTTCCTCTTCATGACACATTCGAGGAAGTCAATCTTCGTTTCTACGTGAGGCGAATTGCCGGCGGCGAGGTTCGACACGGCGTCACGTTCATCAAGGAAATCGTACCGCTTCCCGCAGTAGCAGCGACCGCTCGACTGACTTACAACGAGCCATACGAAACGCGCCAGATGCAACACAGGATCGACAAGCACTCGGAAACAAGCCCGACTGAGGTCGAGTACTCATGGAAGGAAAATCGAGGATGGGGCAAGTTGGGCATCACCACGACGGAGTCGTCACATTATCCTGACTCTGGATCGCTCGAGGAGTTTCTTGCCATTCGCCACTGGGGATACACACGCCAGCGCGACGGGAGCACGACCGAATATCATGTCGAACATCCCGACTGGCAGATTTTCCCTGAAGTAAGTCACGTTCTGAAAGGCAATTTTGTAGAGTTGTACGGAGAGAAATTCGCGCGCGTCCTCGACGACGAGCCGGCTTCCGTGTTTCTTGCTGATGGCTCCGGCGTGAGCGTCAGCGCGCCCCATAAACTGCGCTAACGGCCAACGGCAGACGGCTACCAGCTACTGGAGATGACACATTGATTCGCAAATACTTTGTTGGTTTGGCGCTCGGAGTTTCGTTCATCGCCTTCCCACGAGCGCAATCGCAAGCTCTCGATGCAGCGACCGCGGCGAAGGTCGATTCGATCGCTAACCAGGTACTTCGCACGACTGGTGTGCCGAGCGCTTCGGTCGCGGTCGTGAATCACGGTCAGTTGGCGTACGCTAAAGCGTACGGGTCGGCGAAGCTCGAGCCCTTGGTTCCCGCGACGTCCGACATGCGCTACGCAATCGGATCGATCAGCAAACAATTCACTGCCTCGGCGCTCTTGCTCCTTCAGCAGGCCGGCAAACTTTCTCTCGACGATCCGGTTTCGAAATTTGTCCCCGGCCTCACCCGCGGAAACGAAGTGACGATTCGGGAATTGTTATCACACACATCGGGGTATCAGGATTTCTGGCCGCAGGATTACGTGATGCCGATGATGCTCAAGCCTGCAACACCGCAGAGCATCGTCGATCGTTGGGGAAAGCAGCCGCTCGATTTCGATCCGGGCACACGCTGGCAGTACAGCAACACGAACTACACAATCGCTGGAATGATCCTCGAGAAGGCGAGTGGGATGCCGTTCTTTCAATTCGTTCGCACGCGTATTCTCGGGCCGCTCGGACTTCAGAGCGCGAGTGATTTCGATGCGTCCCCGTCGGCTGCGAACCCAACAGGATATTTGCGTTACGCACTGGGACCGCTGCGCGCGGCCCCGGATGCCGGATCGGGTTGGATGTTTGCGGCCGGGGAGCTTGCGATGAGTGCGAGCGATCTCGCGAAGTGGGACATCTCCATGATCCGCAGAAGCCTTCTCGCACCGCGCTCCTATAGCGAGCTCGAAACGGAAGTTCGTTTGAAGAACGGGTCAGGAACGGCGTACGGACTCGGCGTTGGTGTTGCGATGCAAGGCGGGCGCTTGATGATCGAGCACAACGGAGAGGTTTCCGGATTCACCGCCGAGAACATGGTCTACCCCGACGACAGCGTCGCCATTGTTGTGCTGACGAATCAGGATGCTGCGCCCGCATCGGGTGCAATTGCGCGACAGATTTCGAGCTTGCTGTTTGCGACTGACGATGCGCTCGTGCAGAGGACAACGGCCCAGGCGCGCGCAATCTTCGAGGGGCTACAGCAGGGGAAAATCGATCGATCGCTGTTCACGTCGAACGCCAACGCGTACTTCAGTGATCAGGCGCTAAAGGATTTTGCGTCGAGTCTCGCGCCACTTGGAACCCCTACCGGATTCGTGCAGACTGGTCAGCAGAAGCGCGGCGGAATGACGTTGCGAGTTTATCGCGCGAGCTTTCCGAATCGCAATCTCAGAGTGTGGACCTTCGAGCTGCCCGATGGGAAGCTCGAGCAGCTCCAGGTTGCGCCTCAAGGATAAGGTGCTGCCGGCGGCCGGTAGCCGTTCTTAGTAAAACTGTCTCAGCTCAACGCGCGAATTGTTGAGATAGACTCCGTATAATCGGACATACTGTCCAGTTCGAAGATTCTGGAATTTGTTCGCGTCCGTTTGATTCGGATTGTATGGAAGCGTCACGGTGAGAACTCCGTTGTTGGAGTTCAGCGTGAACCATCCCTGCTGATAATTGATCGAACGAACGTTTCCCTGAATCGTTTGCACGTTGCCGGATACGCCACTCCCGTTTGTCGAGCTCACTGACTGATCGACGCGGATATAATCGGTGTATGGTCCGCTTCCGTCGCTGCTCGCGATCCTCACTGTCACCTGATCGCCGCGCTCAAGAGAATTCACCGAGTAATTCTGATTGCCGTAGACGACCTGTGTCCGGCTGTCGTACGTGACTCCCATCGTCTGGCCATTCGACTGCTGAATGAAGACCTGTTGCGATCGCGTGTCGACTCCCTGCACCGAGCCGCTGATCTCCTGCGATCCGCCCCCCAGCACACCACCCAGAACGTTGCCGAGGCCGTTGTTGGCGCACGCGCCGGTTGCCGCAAGAAAAATCGCTGCGGCGCCGATTCGCGCTGCGCGCTGAATTCCTGTCATAATTTCTCCGCTCTGTTGACACCTCCTGATAAAGCAATCATGGTGCCGAGGCGCGCAATTTCGGCTAGAATTGGTGCCATGAATCAAGAGAAATGGTCGGAGGTCGATCACTACGTCACAGACGTACTTGGCCTGACAGACGAGGCCCTCGAATCGGCCCTGAGAGAGAGCGACGCGGCGGGATTGCCGGCAATCGCCGTTTCTGTTCCGCAGGGAAAATTTCTCAATCAGCTCGCGCAAATCCTTCACGCGCGGCGAATTCTCGAAATCGGAACACTCGGCGGATACAGCACGATATGGATGGCGCGCGGTCTCGCGAAAGGTGGCAACCTCGTCACGATCGAGATCGACCAGAAGCATGCCGAAGTCGCTCGTCAAAACCTCGCGCACGCCGGGTTATCGGATCGAGTCGAAGTTCGCAACGCCCCCGCGATCGAAGAGCTTCCGAGGATTGCCGACGAAAATCGTGGAGCATTCGATCTTGTTTTCATCGACGCCGACAAGCCGAGCATTCCCGATTATTTCGCGTGGGCGCTGAAGATGTCGCGACCAGGCTCGGTGATCGTCGTTGACAACGTCGTGCGTGAAGGGGCTGTGACGGACGCGGCGAGCGAAGACGCGAGCGTGCAGGGAGTGCGGAAATTAAATGACATGCTCCGTGCAGAGCCGCGCGTCAGCGCGACTGTGATTCAGACAGTCGGAACGAAAGGCTATGACGGATTCGCGGTTATTCTGGTGAGCTGAGATGACGAGAGCCCTGCCAACGGCGCAGGGAAACCGCGAGCGTAACACCCCAAATCCAAACCAGCCAAACGAGTCGCTCGGGCAGGGTGAGCATCGCTAGCATCTGACCGACAACGACCGGTGCGGTCATGCTCATCGCTAAGCGGGATGCGAGAGCCGGTCGCCGTCGCGCTATAACCTCAACTGCGCTAGGAGTCCTCAACGTCGATTCGATCGCCGCGCCGAGCGAGTCCGGCGTCATCAATCGCCAATTCGGAATTTGCAGCAAAGTCCAGGCAGGACTGACGCGGCCCCATCCGTGATCGTTGCTCCCCGACACAAGCGCGAGGCCGAGAGTGTCAGCGCGCCTGATGATCTTCGACCAGTCACGATCGATCTGAGCGAATCCCCTTGGCCCTCCGTCACTCAATTCGATCGCTACGAAGTGCGGGGGATTGTCCCGACCCTGCACCTGCACATCGCCAAGAGGACCCGGCATCGCGACTACACTGACAGGAGTGCGCCCCGACCGAAGATTCCCTTCGCCAAGCCAACGCTGCCGCGTTAAAAGAATCGCGCTATCCGCGCGCGTGAGACTCAGGAAAATTTCGAAAGTACCGAGGTAGCGTCCTTCATACGCGCTCAGCAGCACGGTCCCCTCGCCGGCTCGCGCAGGATTCCCGTGGAGTCCCGAAGCTGCACCTCCGAAGGACCGATGATCCGAGACGTACGCGACGTTGAATCCGGCGCCTCGGTGCCACGTACGATTTTCCTCGGGTGTAAATCCCTTTCGCGCATCTCCCGAAAAATTCGTGTGCGAATGAAAATCGGCGACAACTACATTCTGATCAGCGACTGCAATCTTCGCCATCGGGCGCGGAAGTGCGGCAGCGCACACATAAAGAACTGCGACGACGATCAATGGCGCCGCGGCGCGCGGGCGCAAGCCGAGGATGATCAATCCGAGAGCTATCGCTGTGAGACCTACAGCGATGTGTTCGCCCACCGACAACAACCCGATTGCGTCAAGCGTCCGTGAGAGTGGAGACAACGCCACGTAACCCGGAGGAAGCACGAGTTGCACCGCCGGAGGAGTCGCGCCCGTAACCAAGTCGCGCACCGAGGCCCAATGAAAAAAAGCGCCGAGGATAACCCCGGCGCTTAGTGACAACGGAACAATCAGACGACGGGCCGGGATAACCTGGGATCCGGCTTGAGCGTGAATGTTTGCGTGTAGCTCTTTCCGTTCACAGTAAGCTTTGCTGTGAAGGTGCCCGCAACGCGCGTCCCTTCTCCGCGGCCGAATCCGCCGGGCGTTCCGGGCGGAGGCGGTGGTGGAGGAATGATCGGTGCCCAGAATACGCGATGCATTCCTGCCCCGCCCGAGAATGGCTCGGGTGTCGTTTGCCAAAGAGGTGACACGCTTGGAATTCCGCCTCTGCGACCGCCTCGGCGCGTTGATGCTGAGTTCGGATCAGGTGGCTTTGTCGTGAAGGTGTGAATCACCGCTCCAGTTGAATCGATGATGTCGAGTGTCACGTCGCCTGTCGGATTTCCTTTGACATAGAAATCGATTGGAACCCCGTCGGGCGGGTTTGGCGCCTCCGGCTCGTCCTTCTGCAACGGCGTTCCATTGTCATCGGTGGGACTGACGTCGATGGCATCAGCAGGCTTGAACAAATACGCATCGGCTTTGAGAACCGAATCGTTGATCTGTCGCAGCGGACTGATGTCGTCTATCAGCCAGAACCCCCGACCGTGCGTCGCAAGTATGAGATCGTTTTCGTAAATCTCGATGTCGCGCATTGACGTTGTGGGCATGTTTAGTTTGAGCGGCTGCCAGTTCTCACCGTCATCGAGTGACGCGAATACACCACGTTCGGTTCCCGCGAAAAGCAATCCTCGCCGAACCGGATCTTCTCTCACGACGTGCACGTACACTCCGGAGGGAAGACCGTTCGTGATTTTCTTCCACGTCTTTCCCATGTCACGCGTTCGATAAATGTATGGATCGAAATCCTGAAGCTGATGACGATCGACACTCGCATAAGCTGACGATGGATCGTAGTGCGACGCTTCAATCATCGTGAGTCTGCTCCACGACGTGATTGCGGGCGGCGTCACGTTTGTCCACGTCTTGCCGTCATCGGTCGTGAGCTGAATCAAACCGTCATCAGTGCCGATCCATATGAGCGGTGCGCGTAGCGGTGACGGAGCGATTGTATAAATGACTCCGCGTTTTCCATTGCGATCCGTCGACGCTGCCGCCGTCGCATCGAGATTCGGCGGAGTTCCCGGATCGGCGCGCGTCAGATCGGGACTGATCTGCGTCCACGTCTTCGCGCCATCGGTTGTCTTGAACAGGAATTGATTCGCGTAGTAAAGCGAATGTGGATCTGCCTGCGAGAATACGAGTGGCTGCGTCCAATCACCCCGTGCAGTCTCTGGAGCTTTGGGCGATGTCGTGCCCTTGATCGGCAGATTTGTCTCGAGATCGTAACGCGTGCCGGATCCACCGAAAACAATTCCGGGATTGAGTCGATCGCCCGCTGTGTATCCGCTCTCTCCACCGGGAGCGATCGGCTCCCAATCGTGGGTCGATACCTCGGCGAACTTGCCGCGCGAGCGAACGGCGACCGCGCCTGAATCCTGTTGCGCCGCAGTAACCCAATATGGAAAACGATAGTCAACCGAGACGTGATACAGCTGGGCCGTGGATTGATTGAGCCACGAGCTCCACGTCACGACTCGTGGATCGTCTTTCGCATTGCGCGTGACGACCGCACCTTGATCGCTCGCAACAATCATCGTGTTCGTGTCATCAGGTGAGATCCAGGGCTGATGATAATCGTCGCCGCCAGGTGATCCTCTGAGAACAACCCACGTCTTTCCCCCATCCTTCGATCTGTTTACCGCAACGTTCGGAACGTAGACGATGTCGGGATCTTTCGGATCGACCGTGATTTTCTCGAAGTACCAGCCGCGACCCCAGAGAGCATTGTCGCCATTCGTCCGCGTCCACGTTTCGCCGCCATCGTCGGAGCGAAACACTCCGCCCTGCCCCGGTGGCGGTTGCGTCGGCGCGCCCGCAGGTGCAGGCACCGGCGGAGGTGTGCCGAGTGGCGGCTCGGTAGTCGGAGGCGCTTCGGGAAGGAGACAATCGACGACGGCATAGACGCGATTCGGATTGCTTGCAGCGATCGCGATTCCGGTTCTTCCAATTCCTGTTGGCGGCAACCCCGACGTTAATTGTTTCCACGTCGATCCACCGTCGGTGGATTTGAAGATTCCGCCGCCAGGTCCATTGGTTGGAGCGTATGTGAACCACGGTGGGCGACGCGTATTCCAGAGGCTGGCGAACACGATTCGTGGATCTGTCGGATGAATCGCGACGTCAACGGCGCCGACGTTTTCATCGCCTAGAACTTTTTTCCAGCTGCGGCCGCCGTCCGTCGAGCGGTAAACACCTCGCTCGCTGTTTGCCGCATAGAGATGTCCGATCACCGCGACAAATACGATGTCCGGATTGTGGGGATCGATCGCGATTTTTCCGATGTGCTGCGAATCGGTGAGCCCCATGTGCGTCCAGCTCTGTCCCGCGTCGATTGATTTGTAAACGCCGTCGCCAAACCCGACCGAATCGCGAAGCGTTGATTCTCCGCTTCCGACATAAACTGTATCGGGCGCGGACGGAGCAACTGCAATCGCACCGATCGACGCCATCGCTTGCGAATCGAAGATCGGCTGCCAGACTCGCCCGCCGTCGTGAGTTTTCCAGACTCCGCCGTTGACTGCCCCGAAATAGAATTCGTTGACGCGGCCTGGCACTCCCGTCGCTGCAGCGACCCGCCCTCCGCGAAATGGGCCGATATTGCGCCAGCGAAGACTCGATGCGAACGCGGCAAGCTCCGACGGAGGAGGAGCGATTTCCGAATGGAGCACTCGAGCGGAATCGCGCAGGCGCGCGAGGATTTGCGTTGGAAGTAACGACAGCGCAGCTCCAACTTGTCCGCTGCGGACAACGAATGTCCGTCGATCGATCGGCTTGTTCTCTTTCTCTGTGGTCATTGGTTGCGGAGATTCAATCGGTTCAAAAGCGTCGAGACAAAAACTTCGCTACGCGCGCGCAACTCTGGAAGGAGGATCCCATGCTTGGGTCCGCGGAAATAATCGCGTTTATTCCGACTAGGCAGCCAAAGAAAGCGACAAAGTTCTACGAGACAACGCTCGGGTTGACATTCTTATCCGAAGACGCAAGTGGTGTTGTGTTCGAGGAATTCGAAGGAATGGGTCAGGACAACCTCGGAATCTGGAATGCCCCGAGCGGAGCGAAGGTCGCGTGGTTCAAGGATCCCGACGGTAACGTCCTTTCCGTGACCGATGCTCAGCGATTGAGCGATTGAGCGATTGAGCGATAAACCGATGGAGCGATTGAGAGAATGACCGATTTGAGAATTCGACCCGCAGCTCCCCGCGACTCGGAGTCAATCGCTGTGTTGTTGGGACAGCTTGGTTATCCTGCACGCCCCGAGGATATTCCGCGCAGACTCGAGGCTTTGAACAATTTTTCGGATGCGATTGCCATGGTCGCGGAAGACCACCGGGGTGTCGTCGGAATTGTCACGGCGCACGTATTTCCTTCGATCCACTCGAGCGAGCTTCGCGCGTGGCTCACGACGATTGTCGTGTTCGACGTCGCGCGCGGCGAAGGGGTTGGCTCGAAACTCGTCTCCTATGTCGAAGACTGGGCCGCCGCGCGCAATGTTCCAACGATTTCAGTCAGCTCAGGAAAGCAGCGTGAGCGTACGCACAAGTTCTACCAGGAGCGCGGTTACGAATGGACTGGCCTGCGATTCACTAAGACCTTCGCTGAACCGATGGAGCCGGCTCGATAGCAAGCTCGTCGATGTAGCACCATGCCCAATCTTCCCCTGGCTGGAAACTCCGGATGAGTGGATGATTGCTCGCGTGGAAGTGTTTAGTGGCGTGTTTCCCGATCGAGTTGTCACAACATCCAACGTGTCCGCACGTCATGCAGAGACGAAGGTGTACCCACTCCATGCCAAGCTCGAGACATTCCTCGCAGCCCTCGGGTGTACGGGGGTCGACGTCTTGAATGAGATTCAGATGGCTGCATTTTTTCATTGTGCGCTCGGTTGATCGGACACTTGCAAGCTAACTTGCCGCGAGCGATTGAGAGCGCGACGGCGGGCTACCTCGTCGGCGGTATCGTCGTCGCGATTGTAGCTGGAAGCGCGATCGATGCGCTTCTCACTCACCACTGGCTTTTCGGAGGAAGAGCACTCGCCGGCGTCGCGGCGCTGACGATATTTTTTGCGGCTGCTCGAGCCTGGGGACGTCGCGTTGCTGATCTCACAAGCGGCAATCGTGAGCGGGCCGGTCGGCAGGCCGCACTCTTTGTCGCGCTCCCGCTCATAGCCGCGGGCGGCGGTCTCGCTCCTCTCGAGCCAGTCGCAGTACGGATTGCAAATGGATGGGGGTTGCCAATTCACGCCGCATACCTCGGCTTATTCGTTCCCGCAACTTTTGTGGTCGCGGCGCTTGGAAGCTTCGGACTCGGCCGAGGGTTACGTGATAACCAGTTCGGATTTCGTCTGGCATCGGCGGCGGCCCCCGTAGCAGCCGTCTCGTTTCTACTCGCAGCTTCTCTGATGTATGCGCTTGGTTGGCGGATAGGTGAGCCTGATGCGGGGAGGCGCGCGACGATGTTGATTGTCTCGACAATATCTGTCACAGCGGCGGCCGCCGCAGCAGGTTGGGCGCTCGGTAGGAAGCTCGAACATTCGAGTTGAGGTACGTCGTCCCAAGATCCATTGTAGCAGCGATTTAACTGGTGCACCTCTAGTTTATTCTGAATGCTTGATTCGACGCTCTATGCGCGGATCCGGGATCAACCAAATGAGAGCAACCGTAACGAAAATCGCATCCGATATGAGCTGATTGACGAACGCGAGGGGAACTGCGAGAACGTAGAGAACGATCGAGATCTTTCCTTTCACATCGGCCTTTACCGCCTCTGCCAACCTCGAGCTCGGACCCTCTTCCTTGAGTATCGCGTTCTGAAGAATCGTGTACGCAATGGCGGCTCCGACGAGCACGACTCCGTATGCCGCCGTCGGCACCGGTGCAAAATGATTCTCTCCCATCCAGCCCGTCACGAATGGAACGAGTGAGAGCCAGAAAAGCAGATGCAGATTCGCCCAGAGAATCTGCCCGTTGATGCGCTCAGTGATCTGGAACATGTGGTGATGATTGTTCCAGTAAATGCCGAGCAGCACGAAGCTGAGAACGTACGTGAGAAATATCGGAACGAGCGGAGTGAGTGCCGCCCAATCTGAACCATGCGGGACTCTCAGCTCGAGCACCATGATGGTGATCAGAATTGCAATGACGCCGTCACTGAATGCGAGCAGACGCTCCTTACTCATGAGGCAAATGTAGCGATATTCGTGTGGATGACTGATGACGCTCAGAGTAAAGACACACCGGTCGAAGGTAGCGGAGGAATTCTCGTTCTTCGCGGGAGCGGGACTACTCGCGCGTGGAATGGGATTCGTTACAAGACCGGATTGTCAGACAGGAACGTTGGAGCGCGGGAGCTCTCGATGAATGTCGCGACGATTCCGCCTGGAGGTGTCGCGTACGCGCACATTCACGTGGACTTCGAAGTGATGCTCTATATCCTCGAGGGAACGGTGCGTCACGAATACGGCGACGGACTCACGAAGACCGTCGAGAATGTCGCCGGCGATTTCATTTTCATCGAGCCCGGCGTGCCGCACGAGGTGTGCAACATGAGCGACACCGATCCGGTCGTTGCGGTGGTGGCCCGATCTGACGCCCGAGAGTGGGAGAATATCGTCGATTATCCCTCTAGTCGCCGCCCTCGCTGAGAAGTATTTTCGCCGCGGCGGTCACAACCCAAAGCGATCACTTCACCCTTTTCGGCCGCCAAGCGAGAAAATGTCATGCGTCGAGCGTTGATTTTGATGTCGATTGCTGCAGTCGCAGTTGCTTGCACAAAGAAAGAAGAAGCACCAGCGGCCGCTGACACAACCGCAGCGATGGCTCCCGCCCCGGCCCCCGCGCCAGCGGCGCCGGTGGCCGTCACTGACGCCGATGTCAGCGGAACGTGGACGGGCACATCCACGCCGATGACTTCTGATTCGGTCGTCGTGCATTGGACTCAGAAGTGCGGAGCTGGAAAGTGCGAGGGCACGAGCACCGAGGATAAGGGCGTGACGGTGCATTCCACATACGTTTTGGGCGGCGACAGCGCGGTTGGTACGAGCGCGGCGTACGCGAACAAGGCGATGAAAGGCGCAAAGATCATCGATACGTGGACCGTGCATTTCAGCGGCACCAACGCCTCCGGAACCGGTGCGATGAAGCTTGCGTCCAAGCCCGACTCCGTCGTGATGGCGTACAAGTTCACCGGATCGAAGCAGCAATAAAACACTGCGGACCGCGGACTTCGGAAGTCCGCGGTTCTTCCGCGGTCCGCGGTCCGCGGTCCGCAGTGTTATTTGATTGCGTCCAGCTTCTTCGACACGATGTCAGTGTTGAGCGGACCAAGTTGTCCCGAAACCCATGCGTCGAAGTCTCGCTTGATATCTGACAATTCCTTCGCAATCGCTTCGGTGCGATCGATCTCCATCTGCGTCGGACGACCATCGTAACCGTTAACTGATCCGTAGAGGTCGGCGAGATTTTCGCGGAATCTTTCCTCACCCGTAATCATGCCGCCTTCCTTGGTCGCGACAATTTTCTTTCTCATCAGATCGACAGCGCTGGACCCCGTGCGAAGACGCGCGACAAGCGGATCACCCGTCGGTAACTTCGACGCGCGATCTTCCAGTCCCAACCTCACTGCATTCATTCGATCGACGAGACTCGACATGTCGCCGAGCATTCCGGCCAATTTCATGGATAGCGCGAATTGAGCTGCGCGATCCGCCGGCGTGTGCGGAAGCCTGGGGTCCGGAACAACAACGAGCGGTGTCGTTAGAACGTCTTTGTCCTTCGTCATTCTCACCGTGTACGTCCCAGGCAACAGTCGAGGTCCAATCGTCGCACCACCAGCGATGCTTGCCGCGCTCGGCACAGTCGGAGCCGGAAGCCTCATCGACCACGTTATTCTGCTCAAGCCGCGACGCTTCGTCGTCGGCAACGTGCTGACGACTTTTCCGGTCGAGTCGAGCACTTCGATTTTCATGTCGCCGAAGATGTGACGCTTTTGCAGGTAATAGGTGATCACCGCATCGTCCGGAGGATTTTGACCGATGAAGGCTGCATCACCATACGCCCATCCTCCGCCTACACTCGGACGCTGGATGGTTGGACGCTGCGGCATGAACACCGCGTTCTTCGCGAGCATCGCTGGCGTGAGCGCTCGCAACGGGGTGATGTCGTCGATTATCCAGATTCCTCTGCCGTGCGTCGCAATAACCAAATCATTGTCGCGCGGATGAATCGCGAGGTCGCGCACAGCGACACTCGGCATTTCTCCACCCTTGTACCGCGCCCACTTCCCTCCTCCATCGAGCGAAATCCACAACCCGAATTCTGTTCCGAGGAAAAGAAGGTTCTTGTTGACGAGATCTTCCTTGATGACATGCGCATACCCTCGCACCGGACTGTCAGGCGCGACGAGCGGCGTCCATGTCTTCCCATAATCCGCGGACTTGTACGCGTACGGCTTCATGTCGCCAAACGTGTGCACGTCGAAGGTCGCGTAGATCGTGCCCTCATCGAAGTGTCCGGGCTCGACCGATGACACCCACGCGTTCTTCGGGAGTCCATGAATGTTGGCGACGACGTTGGTCCACGTTTTTCCTGCGTCGCGCGTCACCTGAACGTTTCCATCATCAGTGCCGACCCAGATCATATTCGAATTCTTCGGCGACTCGGCGATTGCATAAATCGTCGTATGCATCTCTGCCGCCGAGTTGTCGACGGTCACGCCGCCCGATTGCTCCTGCAATTGCTTTGATGGATCGTTCGTAGTGAGATCAGGCGAGATACGATCCCATGTCTGTCCGAAATCGCGC
This sequence comes from Gemmatimonadaceae bacterium, assembly GCA_046262875.1. Taxonomy (GTDB): domain Bacteria; phylum Gemmatimonadota; class Gemmatimonadetes; order Gemmatimonadales; family Gemmatimonadaceae; genus UBA4720. The sequence continues at coordinate 39,906 of JBHELX010000005.1, forward strand.
GAGCGAAAAAGAAATTCCGAACCGATGTAAATCGTACCGTTGTTCGTCGGGCTCATGTGAATCGGCGTATTCCAGTTGAACCGAAGTTTCTTCTCTTTGTATCGAGGCAGCGGATAAATCGGACGCGTCTCGTGCGTTTTGCGATTCACACGCCCGATGTAACCACCCTGCGCCTCAGCGTAGAGATAAGTCGGGTCAGTCGGATCGACGAACATCCAGAACCCGTCACCCCCGTACATGTTCTCCCACTGGCTGTTTGCGATTCCGCCGGGATAATCCGAGGAGCCAACCCACGAGCTATTGTCCTGCAGTCCACCGTACACGTGATACGGACGGTCCATGTCCAGGCTCACGTGATAGAACTGCGAGATCGGAAGGTTGTCGGCCTTCCACCACTTGTTGCCGCCGTCATACGAATACCAGACTCCGCCGTCGTCGCCGGTGATTACGTGCTCACTGTTTTGCGGATCGATCCATACGTCGTGAAAATCTCCGTGCGCACCACCTGAGATGTTGCTGAAACTTTGTCCGCCATCTCTGCTGAAGATGAGCGGGCCATCCGGCTTGTAGATGCGGTCCTCGTTCTTCGGGTCGACTATCAGATTTGCGAAATAGAACGGGCGGAAGATCATGTTCAGACTTCGATCTCGCGCTTCCCAGGTGCGTCCTCCATCGTCGGAGCGATAGAGCGCGTTCGATGGAGGCGCAGCTTCAATGAAGGCGTAAACGACATTTGGTTTCGACGGCGCAACAGTTACCGCAATTCTTCCCCAGGGTTTCGGTGGAAGACCTTTCGCCGTCGTCGCATTGAGATCACTCCACGTCGTTCCGCCGTCTGTGCTCTTGAAAAATCCACTTCCGCTCGGCGCCGTCTCGCCTTCGCCGCCCGAGCGGAACGTCCATCCTTTCCGGCGGAAGTCCCACATGCCTGCGTAAACCGTCTTCGGATTCGACGGATCCATCGACATCATCGAGCAACCGGTGGATGCGTTCGTTCCCTTGAGAACCTTCGTCCAGGTTTTGCCGCCGTCGGTGGTCTTGTAGACTCCCCTGTCGTTGCTGTCACTCCAGAGTTTTCCCGGGACGCAGGTGTAAACCGTGTTCGGGGCCGAAGGATCGATGAGAATCTTTGCGATTCGCTCCGAATCCTTGAGTCCCATGTTCGTCCAGTTCTCACCGCCGTCAGTGGATTTATAAATTCCATCGCCGATCGAAACGCTGTTGCGCGTCCACGACTCGCCGGTTCCAACCCAAACGACTTTCGGATTGGTCGGATCGATGGCAATCGCGCCGATCGACTGGGAAGTCTGCTTGTCGAACACGGGCTTGTATGTCGTGCCACCATTCGCGGACTTCCAAACGCCACCGCTCGCGGAGCCGATATAGACGGTGAGACGATTGCCCTCGTGAACCGCGGCGATTGCGGCAACGCGTCCACTCATCGCGGCTGATCCAATATTTCTTGCGCCAAGTCCCGAGATAGTTTCCGAGTCGACCTTCGGTGTCACTGCGACTGTCGGCTGCGGGGCCTGGCTTGTCGCAGAGAAAATCGGAATCGCGGCGCAGGCGGCCGCTCGAATTACGAAAGAAAAGGCGCGCATCATCTGGTCTCCTTCTTCGAAGGAGGCGGTGGAGGCGTGGGCGCGCCGAGAACGGGTTTCGAGAAACGCGAGTCGTCGATCGGAACGTTCGCGTCGATGTGATCGAACGTGACCTTGCCTTTGTCCTGCCCTTTCGTTCCGCTCTCGATAGCGAAGGGCATGTACCAGCCTGCGACCTCTTTGTAGTCGCCGAGATTTGTCTCGGTTTCCGTTTCTGTGCCTCGAATGGTTCGCTTTTCATCCATCCTGATCGGAACGAAAGTGTCTGTATCCATATAGTAGGTGCGAACGTCGCCGCTCTTGAGCGTGAGCTTTAGCTTGTAGACGTCGGTGCCTTCGATCTGATCCATGCCGACGAGCTCGACCTTGTTTCCCTTCTCACGATAGTTCACGAGAGGCTCGTCGAAATCCGCGTCCTCGATGATTCCGCGCATCTCGTCTTCGCTCAACGCTTCGGCGTCTTTCTTTCCGCCGAATGGATCGATCTTCCACCCTGTCTTTCCATCCCAGGCGTTGATCCCGGTCATGCCCTGGAGAGAGAATTCCTCGCGCACAAAATCCGGTCGCTTGTTCTCCTGCACGATAGTCGCTTCGAATCCTCCGCCACCGGTGTATTTGCCGACTCTCCGGAGAGTTTTCACGGCCTGGATTTTCTCCATTCCACCGACGGTCTTGATGTAGCGGGCGATTACTTCATCCGCTGTCATTGCCGGAGGTGCTTGCGCCACGAGCGGTGTCGCAAAGGTCATAGAGATCAAACTGATAAGAATTTTTCTCACGATTCCTCTTCGTATCGTCGGGCATGACGATACACACCGGATTGAGGGATGGACAGATGGGCGGATAGACAGATTGAGTAACCGGCGATTAAAGTACGGCGAATGAGAAAGCTCGCCCTCGCGCTCATACTATGTCTCGGTCCAATCAACGTTCGCGGGCAAAGCCTCGCGAGTTTTCGTTTTCAGGTCGACAACGATTGGTTCGATTTCTGGCAGCGATCTGTGGATCGCCCCGATGAGCTGTATACCGCGGGCCAGGGATTCAACATGGTGTTCGATGCCGCGCCGAAATGGGCACGACTCGACCGCCAGGATTGCGCAACAGCAATGCGGGATACGACGGCGCTTTCCAGCTGCGTGCAGTCGTTCGCTGGGGTCTTCCAGTACATCTACACACCGATCGTTGATTCACCGACGCCCATTCCGGGCGATCGCCCGTACGCCGGATTGCTTCAGGGAGAATTCGGTGCGCAGTTCGATCGGCCGCGACAATTGAGCAGACTCGCGATCATACTCGGTACCACTGGAAGAATTTCAGGCGGCGAAGCTGCGCAGAAAGCGTTTCATAAATGGGCTGATCTCAGGCATCCGATGGGATGGCAGTATCAGATCGCAACGCAACCCGTGCTCGGTTTGAAGTACGGAGCTCAATATTTGTTGACTCCGCCAAGACTCGAGCGTCCCAGGGTTGCGACCGTTGTTGCGGCCGCTTCCGCTCTCGCGACAACGATTCAGGAGGAAGCGAATGCCGGACTCGAGATTCACGCGGGACTCAATCCGCCTCATCCCTGGATGCCGACATCCCTGCGCGAGCGGCGACGCATTCGCGCGTACGGAATTCTTGGCGCAAACGAATCGTGGGTCCTCCGTGACGCGCTCCTGGAGGGTAACTCTGATGCAACTCGAGGATTAGTCGAGAAGAAGCCATTCGTGTTTCATTACGTGTGGGGATTGGCGCTCGGCGGCGGAGGCTATTTCATCGAGTACCGCGCAACCAGCATGACACGCGATTACGAGACTGGGCGCTGGCACCGATGGGGAGCGATCTCGTTGATTGTCGGCAATCCGTACTGAAAAACCGGTCTCCCACGTTATCTTCCGAAAGCATGTCCAATAACGCTGACGTCATAGTCATCACGGGGGCGAGCGGCGGAATCGGTGCCGCAATCGCAAGACGTCTCGGCCGAGATGGAAAGCGGCTTGTTCTCGCGGCGCGGCGAGAAGATAAACTCCGCACAGTCGCTTCAGACGCAGAATCACTCGGCGCATCGCAGGTTCTCGTCGTTCCCACCGACGTCACCAGGCGTATCGACGTCATGCATCTGCGTGACGAAGCAATCAAAGCGTTCGGACAAATCGACGTTTGGATCAATAACGCCGGCCGAGGAATCACTAAGCCGGTTCTCGATCTTACCGATGCAGATCTGGACGACATGATCGCGATCAACCTCACGTCCGCGCTTTATGGAATGCAGGCTGCGATTCCGCTCTTCATCGAGCGCGGTAAGGGACATTTGATCAATGTGTCGACATTCCTCGCACGCGTCCCGCTCGCGCCATACCGCTCCGCATACAGCGCGGCGAAAGCCGCACTGAATTCGCTCACCGCAAATTTGCGCATGGACGTTCACGCAAAATATCCGAACATCCAGGTTTCGCTCGTCATGCCCGGTGTGGTCGCAACCGATTTTGCTGACAACGCGAAGACGCCTGAAGCAATTCGTCCCGATCGACCGGGCCGAACAGCCGCAGGGGCGGTACAAACTGCGGACGAAGTCGCTGAGACAATCGCGGAGCTGATAAGCCATCCTGTTCCGGAGATCTACACGAATCCGGCCTCGTCAGAGCTCGCGCGGGTTTACTACGCCGACGTCGGCGGCTTCGAGGAGCGAGTGGCTTCACACAGGCGTTAGCGCTCGGAACAACACCGCTCGCCAAAAGCACTATTTTGAGCGGATGATCGGCGAGCTGAAATGACCGGAACGATACCTGCCGTCGAAACGTCTCTCCACGACCGCTACGCCATCGAGCGGGAGATCGGACGCGGCGGAATGGCAGTCGTGCATCTCGCGGAAGAGAAAAAGCACGCGCGAAAGGTCGCGATCAAGATTCTCAAGCGTGAGTTTACCGCGTCGCTGGGCGCCGAGCGTTTTCTACGTGAGATTGGAATCGCCGCGCGATTGTCTCATCCCCACATCGTTCCACTCATCGATTCCGGTGAATCGGATGGCCAGCTGTATTACGTCTCGCCGTTTATTCCCGGAGGATCACTGCGCGATCGCATCATCTTCGAGAAGAAACTACCGCTTGCAGATGTACAGCGAATTGCTCGCGACATAGCGGCTGCCCTCGATTATGCGCACCGTAACGGCTTTGTCCACCGCGACGTCAAGCCGGAAAACATTCTCTTCGCGGACGGACACGCGCTCCTCGCCGATTTCGGAATCGCGCACGCATTCTCGGCACCTGGAGTTGACGCGCTCGAGGCGATAACCGAAAGTGGTCTGGCAGTCGGCACCCCGGCGTACATGAGTCCCGAGCAGGCAACCGCAGATCAAAATGTCGACGGTGCATCGGACATTTACAGTCTCGCGTGTGTCGTCTTCGAAATGCTCGCAGGCGAGCCGCCATTTCTCGGCGACAGCGCGCGTGCGACGATGGTGCGACATGTGATGGAGACTCCGCGTCCGGTTCGCGCACTTCGGCCCGACACACCTCCGGTTGTTGAGCGCGCCCTTGCAAAAGCATTAGCGAAACGACCGAACGAGAGATTCGGCAGCGTCGTTGAATTCGCCGTCGCATTGCAGGCGCAAGGCGGCGATGAATCGACGCATTTCTCCTCGGCGACTCGAACGGTTGCGGTTCTTCCATTCGTCAATGCAAGTGCAGATCCGGCTGCCGAGTATCTCAGCGACGGAATTACAGATGAGCTGATCGACAGACTGGCGAAAGTCGAAGGACTTCGCGTGTCGTCGCGTACATCGGTGTTCGCTCTCAAGGGAAAGGCGCAGGACATACGCGCGATCGGTGCGCTGCTCGGCGCGTCGGTTGTTCTCGAAGGTACGGTACGAAAGTCTGGCGACCATCTTCGCATAACAGCACAGCTCACGTCGAGCGACGAAGGCCGGTTGCTCTGGTCGCAACGATACGATCGAACCGAGAGCGACGTCTTCGCAATTCAGGATGAGATCGCAAATACGATTGTCACAACTTTGCGCGCAACATGGTTTGCCGATCTCGATCAGCCCGTGCCAAAACGGTACACGAAAAGCATTCGCGCTTACGGTCTCTACCTTCAGGGTCGCTATGCCTGGAACAAGCGCACGCAGGAAGGCGTCACCGAGGGCATTCAGTTTTTCGAGCAGGCAATCGCTGAAGATCCGGGATACGCGCTCGCGTACACTGGACTGGCCGATTCCTACGCGCTGCAGATCGACTATCGCAACGTTGCCGTTGCGAACGGATTCCAGCGCGCCAAGGAATACGCTCTCAAAGCACTCGCGCTCGACGATTCGCTCGCCGAAGCGCATGCGTCGCTGGCATGGACACTCTTCATCTACGATTGGGATTGGACGGGTGCAGCGCGCGAATTTCTCCGCTCGATCGAGCTCGACGCACGCTATGCGACCGCGCACCAGTGGTACGCGTTCATGCTCGCTTCCCAGCGCCGACTGGATGAGGCGCTGGTCGAAGCGCACACATCGCAAGAGCTCGATCCCGCCTCAGTGTCGATACGACGCGCCCTCGGCTACGTCTACGTGTACGCTCGGCGATATGATCAGGCTCGGTATCATCTCACTCGCGCGATCGCGATGAATCCAACTGCCGAGGAGAGCTATCGCGTGCTTGGTCTGACTTTGGCTCTCGGCGGGAAGTTCGAGGAGGCGGCGCAAGTTCTTCGCGAGGCAACTGGATTGCCGACAGCCGGTAGCTACACGCGTGTGACGCTCGCGTATGCGTTGGCGCGCAGTGGCGATCGCGAGTACTCCGAGTCGCTTCTCAAAGAGCTCGAAGAAAAACTCGAGCACGACTACGTCTCGCCGGTGGAGTTGGCAACGCTGCATTTGGGTCTTGGAAATAATCAGCAGGCGTTGGATTGGATGGAGCGTTCTTATGACGAGCGTCGCGGTTGGATGGCCTATCTCAACGTTCATCCGATTCTGGACCCCGTACGCGATGAGCCACGATTCAAGGCCCTCGTCGAGAAGATGCGGCTGTAAAATGCCAATCGAACACATCTCCGATACGGCGAAGTGGGTCGCGTATTACCGCGCGATGGAAACCGAGCGTCCGGATGCGATCTTCCACGATCCGTTCGCGCTTCGTCTTGCTGGAATGCGCGGAGAGGAGATAGTCGATCAGATCAAGCGCGGTCGCAGCATGGCGTGGGCGATGATCGTGCGGACCCAGGCGTTCGACGAGATAATACTCCAGTGCATCGACGAGAGAGGCGCTGACGTTGTTCTCAACGTGGCGGCGGGATTGGATGCGCGACCGTGGAGAATGAATTTGCCGGCGTCACTCAAATGGTTCGACGTCGATCTTCCGGACATTCTGAATTACAAAACAGAGACCCTGAAGAACGAGACGCCGGTTTGCGAATACGAGGCCATTGCAGCCGACATGACTGACCCGGAAGCAAGGCGAGACGTATTCACGAAAGTTGGAGCGATAGGAAAGAAAGTTCTCGTCGTAACCGAGGGGTTGATGATTTACCTCACGCGAGAACAAGCCGGCGCATTAGCACACGACCTCTCGCATCAACCGACTTTTTATTGGTGGCTGATCGACATCGCGAATCCGCGTTTGATGAAGATCATGGAGCGCTCGTGGGGAAAACAGGTCAAACAGGGCAACGCGCAATTCAAATTCGCTCCAGCTGAGGGCACTGAGTTTTATCGCGAGTTTGGCTGGAAGGAGATCGAGTTCCGCGCCGCCATGGAAGAAGCTGCTCGAATGCACAGGGAAATGAAGGGAATGCCAATCTGGAGATTCCTGATGCGCTTCTACCCGAAGAAGGTTCGAGAGGAGTTCAGAAAGATGTCGGGGTTCGTTCTTCTTCAGAGAAACGACGTCACACAATCGTGGGAGACGCGAGAGAGAAAAGCTTAACCGCAACAAGAGATGAAATGCGATTGAGCGATTGAGCGGTAGAGCGAAAAAGCGATTGAGCGATGACAGATGAGCGAAATCCGATTCGGAAGTCGCTCAATCGCTCTACCGCTCTATCGCTCTACCGCTCAATCGCTCAATCGCTCTACCGCTCAATCGCTCTACCGCTCTATGGCTGTTGAAATACGACGTCCACAGGAATTTTCTTCGCCTTCAGTCGGTCAAGATCTCGCTGCAGCTCGGGCGAGATCTTGCCGTATTGATCCTGAAATTTTCCGAGCGCGTCGTAGTCCCCGTTCCCCTGAATCGTGAGGATTTTATTAGAGAGTGAATCCACTCCGGCCTGGAATTTCGGAAAATCCACTCGATACTTCGCGGTCGCAGAATCCCTCGTGAATGCGCCGAGCTGCTGGAGGAAATTGAACGCGGCAATATTCGCGCGACCATGCGCATCTGCTCCGCCAAAACGCGTCGAGCGCATTAGACCCGCCAAAAAGCTCACGTAATTTCCCCGAACGTCTTCGCCGGGAAGATCGCCACGCGTATTCAGGACCTGCACCATGTGAAGGCCGAGTATGTCGGCCTTTCCTTCTTCGACTGCGCCGAAGCGCTCCTTCAGCGCAGAGCGAACTGTTCCCTTCCCGTTGATCGTGTTCTTGATGCCGAGTCCATGTGCGACTTCGTGAAACATCGTGTTCTCGAAGAATGCATTGAAGTTGAGTAATGACAGCTGATCGTCGGCAATCAATTCCTGCGCGATCGGCATCATGATCTTGTCGAACTTTGCTTGCATGACATTCTTGAGCTGCAGCCGCCGGGTTCCCTTCTTGAGCTGCACTTGCTCATCGTTCGGAAGGTTGATCGCAATCGTCTTCGCGCCGGCGTTGGCCTGACCAGCGTAGTAGATCGCATCGTACGCGTTTAGATCCGAGTCGGTGCCCGGCGTTTCTTTCTTGTACGCATCGGCGACTGGCAATCCTTTTTGCAGAGCAGGCAGCATCGCGGCGTATTTCGCGAGGCGTTGACTCCATGTTTTGTCCTTGATGAGCACATAGGCTTCATTGGCCGCTTTGTATCCGTAAAGCTCGTCCTCGTACGTCTCGATCGGGCCGATGACGACATCGATCGTGTTGTTCTTCATGTCCATCCAGGCGAGATCACTCGGCTGATAGTCATCTGTCGTGAGTGCCGCTGCGCGTAATGTGAGATACCGCCTGAGCGATCCGTCTTCGGCGAGCGCCGCGGCTTCGCGCAGTTTTGCTGCGGCGCTGTCATTCTGCACCTTGAATGCGACCTTGTATGGAATCGCTTCGAGGCCGCCGCCGGCCGCGCGGCGGACGAGCGTGTAAAGACTCTTCAGAGAATCCGCGTGCGCGGCTGGTCCCTTCGCAACTGCGGAGTCGAATTCTGATTTGGTGATGTCGTGCGGGTAAAGATTCGCCCCGGGTGGACGGGCTCCGACACTGCTAATGAACGGAGCGTTGTTGTCGAGCCTGTCCCACGGGCCATAGTTCACATCGAGAAAGTTTTTTGTGGCGGAGTCGCTCACTGAAGCCATCAGTGAATCGCGATTGCCGTACGACTGCATCCAATAGATAGGATCCATCTGTCGAGCGGCCGCAACGAGGAGCGGAATCATCTGTCGCTCCTTCGGAGTGAGATTCGTTGTGTCGGCAACGAGTGCGACCGTCGTGTACTTCGCCATTCGGTCAGGAACTGACTGAGTTGCAGCTGTGGAATCTTTCGCGGCGGTTGTGTCAGTCGTCCCGGGATTCTTTTCGACGCAAGCTCCTACGGATAGGCAAGCAACGGCGAATGTAAGCTTGCTGCGAATGCTGAAGTTCATTGTGGATCTCCGAAGTGATAGAGCGATTGAGCGAGGGAACGTTGAGCCATAGAGCGGTCGAGCGATAGTGCGACAGAGCGACAAGCGATTGACACCACCGGTGATCGGTTATCGATTTCGGATATCGGCAATCGCTCTATTGCTCTATCGCTCTATCGCTCCGTCGCTCAATCGCTCAACCTCTCTATCGCTCTGACAATGCCAAATCGTCGCGACTTCGTAAAATCCTCCGCTGCTGCAGCTGCTCTACTCGGCACACGCGCAGCACTCGCCCAACCAGCTGAAGTACTTGCTACGCCAACCTCGGATCCGTACGTAGATGATCTCGCGATGGAAGCGCTCAACGCCGCGAAAGCCGCAGGTGCCTCGTACGCCGATGTTCGAATCGGCCGATATCGTCGGCAATCGATCAACACACGCGAACATCAAGTCACAGGCGTGAGCGATGGCGAATCATATGGTATAGGGATTCGCACACTCGTCGGTGGTGCATGGGGATTCGCCGCAACGGCGACGATGACTCCCGCCGGGGTTCAACAAGCTGCGCAAGACGCTGTCCGACTCTCTCGCGCTGCGAAAACCGTACAGAAGAAACCCGTCGAGCTCGCACCGGTCGCCGCGGTAAAAGGAACGTGGCGGACGCCCATCACGCGCGATCCACTCGACGTACCAATCGAAGAAAAAGTTGCGCTGCTCCTCGCTGCAAACGAAGCCGCGCTCAAAGTTCCGAAAATCCGGTTCGTCAATTCCGGACTCCAGCTTCTCCGCGAAGAAAAGACTCTCGCCACCACCGATGGCACTCTCGTCACGCAAACTTTCGTTCGCGTCGGACCCGGCTTCACCGCAACCGCTATCGAAAACGGAGATTTCCAGAGCTACACCGAAGAGCTTGCGCCACGCGGATCCGGCTGGGAGTACGTGCAGTCACTCGACATGCCAGGCAACGCCGAGCGTTGGGCCTCTCTCGCTGCGGAAAAACTTACCGCGCGCTCGGTGGATGTCGGCCGCTACGATCTCATTCTGCATCCGACAAATCTCTGGCTCACGATCCACGAGTCGATCGGTCATCCGACTGAGCTCGATCGCGCGATGGGGTACGAAGCGAACTACGCCGGCACCAGCTTCGTCGCACCGCCTGAGAAAGTTCTCGGCAAGCTCCGCTACGGATCGGAAATCATGAACATTCAGGCGGATCGCACACAGGACGGTTCCCTCTCGCGCACGATGTGGGACGACGAAGGTGTTCCCGCCGACAAATGGCTTCTCATCCAGAAAGGAATTTTCAAGGATTATCAAACCACGCGCGAGCAAGCCGCATGGATCGCGGCAATTACGGGCGTGAAAAGATCTCACGGCTGCTCGTTCGCGGATTCATGGTCGAGCGTGCAGTTCCAGCGAATGCCGAATGTCTCACTTCTTCCCGGCGACAAAGAGATTGGACTCGACGAGATCGTCGCCGCAACCGATCGCGGAATCGTCATCAGGAATCGCGGATCGTGGTCGATCGATCACCAGCGGTACAACTTCCAATTCTCGGGACAGGTTTTTTACGAGGTGAAGAACGGAAAAATCACCGGGATGCTGAAGGACGTCGCTTATCAGGCACGCACTCCGGATTTCTGGAACAGCATGGATATGATCGGCGGACCAAAGAGCTACTGGCTGGGCGGATCGTTCGGCGACGGAAAGGGCGAGCCTCCGCAATCGAACTCCATCAGTCACGGCTGCGTTCCAGCACGATTCAAGAATGTGAACATCGTGAACACCGGGAGGACAGCGTAATGTCGCGCGGACCTCGTTCCCTCTTTGATCGATCGTCAACTGCAGCAGCGGCCGCGCTGCTTTCGCGCGACGCTGCAAAGGCACTGGCCGATCGAGTTCTCGCGCTGGCTAAAGCCGATGAGACGCAAGTCAATATTTTGAGCGGATGGTCCGGCAACACTCGCTTCGCGGGCGGCGAGATCACTACATCCGGCGAAGCAACTGATGCGACTATCGCGGTTACGAGCACGATCGGGAAAAAGCGCGCATCCGTCAGTACTAACGTCCTCGAGGATGACTCGCTGCGACGCACTGTCGATCTCGCCGAGCGCTTGGCGAAACTGGCACCGGATGACCCTGAGATAATGCCTGAGCTCGGCCCGCAAACTTACTCGCCTGTAAGTGGTTACATCGATCGGACCGCTGATCTTGGACCCGAGGCTCGAGCTGCTGCGGCGCGCAGGGTAATCGAGCAGTCCGGAGAGGCCGGTAAGGCTGCCGGGGACGTTTTTGTCGCCGGATTTCTCGAAGCAAACGCGTCGTCGAGAGCGATCGTAAATAGCAAAGGATTGTTCGCATACCATCGCTCTACCGATGCGAATCTTTCCGCGACCGTGCGCACGCCTGATGGAACCGGATCCGGATGGGCATCTGCCGGATCTCGCGATTGGCAAAAGATCGATCCAGCAGCGCTCGGGGTGCGAGCTACGCAGAAAGCAGTTGCATCACGCAATCCAACTGCGATCGAGCCTGGTGCATACACCGTCGTGCTCGAGCCGCAGGCAGTCGCTGATTTGATTCCATTACTCGGCGGCGCATTCAATGCGCGATCGGCGGACGAAGGTCGTAGTCCGTTTTCAAAACGCGGAGGTGGAACAAAGCTCGGGGAAAAGATCGTCGACGAGCGCGTGACGATTTATTCGGATCCAGTTGATCCCGACCTTCTTGCGCAGCCTTTCGACGGCGAAGGACTTCCACTCAAGCGCAACGTGTGGATCGAAAATGGAATTCTGAAGAATCTTTCGTACTCGAGATTCTGGGCGCAGAAGCAGGGGAAAGAACCTACTGGCGGTGGCGGCGGTGGCGGCGGAGGCGGAGGGTTCGGCGGATTCCCTGGCGGACTCAAAATGGTCGGCGGCTCAAAGTCCACCGATGATCTCATCGCGGGCACAGACCGTGGAATTCTCGTCACGCATTTCTTCTACATTCGCTTTCTCGATCCTCGCACAGTTCTCGTGACCGGGTTGACACGCGACGGGACGTTTCTGATCGAAAAAGGAAAGATCACGCGCAGTCTCAAGAATTTCCGTTGGAACGAGAGTCCGTTGTTCATGCTCGCCAAGCTCGAGGATCTTGGCCGTGCGGAGCCGACCGCCGCTGGTCAGGTGATGCCCGCAATTCGCGCAAAGGATTTCAACTTCACGTCCCTGTCCGACGCAGTGTAGCACCCGGTCGCCGATTTCCGCTAGCCGATGACCGATTCGAGATGTCCGAAGAACTCCCAACTCACTGGGTGGTTGTCGGACCTCGGTAATCGGTCATCAGCTAGCGGGTATCGGCGACCAAGTAGATTAGAATCCTAAGCCTTATTATTCCGTAAGGGGAACAATATGCAAAGCGACGACCGACAAATCGGACGTGTTCTCACCCGACGAGAAGCGCTGGTCCTGCTCGGCGCGGCTGGAGCGTCACTCGTCGCTGGATGTTCGCCGGGTGAGACGCCGAACGCGTCGGCGCGCACGACATCGAGTACTGCGGGTGACACTGCAGCGAACGCATCGGTTGCTTCCACTCCAGGTTGCGTCGTTCGTCCAGCTGAAACCGAAGGGCCTTATTTCGTCGACGAAAAACTGAATCGCTCCGACATCCGATCGGATCCAAGCGATGGCTCGATCAAGCCCGGCACACCGCTCGAGCTGACATTCAACGTTTCGCAAATCGCCAAGAATTCATGCGCTCCTGTCGCTGGTGCCGTAGTCGACGTGTGGCATTGTGACGCCGACGGCGTGTACTCCGACGTTCGCGATCCAAGATTCTTCGACACGCGCGGAAAGAAATTTCTCCGCGGATATCAAGTCACTGATGCGTTGGGCAAGGCGACGTTCAGGACGATTTATCCAGGGTGGTACGAAGGTCGCACTGTACACATTCACTTCACCGTGCGCACAAATCCCGCGGCCGCATCAGCTCGTGAATTCACCTCGCAGATATACTTCGACGATGCGATGAACAACAAAATATTCGAGAATCCGCCTTACTCATCGAAAGGAAAGCGGACGATGACGAACGAGCAGGACGGAATCTTTCGAGAGAACGGATCGCAGCTCATCCTCGCGCTTCAGCCGGCAGGCAGCGGCTACACGGGCACGTTCGACATCGCGCTCCAGACCTCGTAATGGCGACACAGGACAATCCTCCCGCACCGGTAATCGTCAGTCAGGACGGACGTGTTACGATCGGCGGCGCGCCGTTGCAGCAGAGCCCGCAGGCGATCTACCGCGGATTCGTCGAGCAACGAAGCGTGCTCGGAGATCAGATGCGGGATCTCAATGAGACGCGGTCGAACCTGACCACTGAGCTCCAGCAGCTGCCGGCAAGTGATCCGGGTCGCGCAGGACTCGAAGCAAGAATTGCCGGAATCGATGCGCGAATCACCGCGATGGACAAACAGATCGCAGACGCAGATGCACAGGTCGCAAAGGCAGCGGCAACTCCGGGCGCCGTCGTCGAGCGACCACCAATCGAGCGCGACGGACCGCCTGAAGAGTTCTACGTCCTGACCGGCATTTTCATGTTCGTCTTCCTGATGCCGCTGTCAATCGCGTTTGCGCGGCGAATCTGGAAACGCGGATCCGCAGTCGTTACAGCGTTTCCAAAAGAAATCGGCGAGCGACTCGGCAGACTCGAACAATCTGCTGAAGCAACGGCAATCGAAATCGAGCGCATCGGTGAGGGCCAGAGATTTCTGACAAAGCTCTTCACTGAAGGCCCTGCAGCGCGAGCGCTCGAAGCCGGACACGCAGAAATGGTTCCGCGCAGTCCCGGCGACGCCGCGAGATAACCGCACATAAATCCGCGCCAATTCGATCTCAGAGCCGCCGCTCATAAGGCGATGCTCGACAATGGATTCAATCCCGATTTTCCGCAGGACGTTCTTGCGGAAACCACATCTGCGTCCAGTAGCTCAGTCGCGACGTCAAAGGACGTTGTCGATCTCCGCAATCTCCCGTGGTCGTCGATCGATAACGACAACTCGAAAGATCTCGATCAGCTCGAAGTCGCAGAGCAGCTCGGTGGTGGAGACGTTCGCGTAAGAGTTGCAATTGCGGATGTGGACGGTACAGTCGCGCGCGGCACAGCCACCGACAAGTTCGCTGAAGGGAACGCGACGTCAGTGTATACGGGCGTCGTGACGTACCCGATGTTACCCGAGCGATTGTCAACGAATCTGACATCGCTCGGCGAAAGCGCGGATCGTGCTTCAATCGTCATCGAGTTCGTCGTCGGCAGTGACGGCAGCACTCGCTCGCACACCGTTTATCTCGCACTCGTCAGAAACAGAGCAAAGCTCGCCTACGGAAACGTCGGCGCATGGCTCGATGGTCAGGGCGGGCTTCCATCAGAAGTCAACGCAGAGATTCAAGATCAGCTACGGTTGCAGGACAAGGTTGCGCGATTGCTGCGCGCGGTGAGAGCGCGGGCAGGCGCGCTCGATCTCGATACCGTCGAAGCAGAGGCCGTGGTTCATTCGGATAATACGGTCGGTATCGAATCAGTTCCGCGCACGCGCGCGAGTGCATTGATCGAAGACTTCATGATCGCGGCGAACGTCGCGATGGCGCAGTTTCTCGACGAGCATGGAACTCCCAGTATCCGGCGAATTGTTCGGCGTCCCGAAAGATGGAATCGCATAGTGGAGCTCGCTGCTTCGCTCGGAACTACTCTTGCCGCCGAGCCTGATCCACACGCGCTCGAGGCGTTTCTCGAAGCGCGGCGTGTGGCTGATCCTGTTCATTTTCCCGATCTCTCGCTCTCAGTGATCAAGCTCCTCGGGCCGGGAGAATACGCGTTGCACACTCTCGGTACTCCTGACGAAGGCCACTTTGGACTTGCGACCCACGACTACACACACTCGACTGCACCGAATCGCCGCTTCGCCGATCTCGTGATACAACGGCTTCTCAAAGCCGTGCTTGCGAAGCAACAGCCGCCGTACAGCAACGAACAATTGAGCGCGATCGCTACTCATTGCACTGAGCGCGAAGATGCAGCGAGAAAAGTCGAGCGGCAGGTTCGCAAGATCGCAGCTGCGGTCTCGATGATGAATCGAGTAGGTGAGTCGTTCGACGCAATCGTTACCGGAGTGAATCCAAAGGGAGTGTTCGCGCGCGTGATCTCTCCGCCTATCGAAGGACGGATCATGCGCGGCGAAAAAGGACTCGATGTCGGCGACAAAATTAGAGTTACGCTTTTGTCTACCGACCCTGAACGCGGCTTTGTGGATTTTTCAGCTACGCCTAAATCACGATGAAGACAATCGGCATCATAGGCGGGACCGGTCCCGAATCCACGATCGAGTACTACAAGCGCATCATTGCGGCTTATCGCGAGCGCTCAGCAGACGCCAGCTATCCGTCGATGATTATCAACAGCATCAATGCCGCGCCTCTCATTGAATACGTCCTCGCGCGCGAGCTTGATAACGTTACTGAGCTTCTTGTTCCGGAAATCGATCGTCTGGCAAGAGCGGGAGCTGACTTCGGACTCATTGCGGCGAACACTCCGCATGTGGTTTTCGGCGCGGTCAGCGCGCGATCATCGATTCCTCTCATCAGCATTGTTGAAGCAACTGCAGATGCCGCGGTCGCGCGTGGACTCGAGCGACTTGCATTGTTTGGAACGCGACTGACGATGGAATCTGATTTTTATCCCAAAACTTTCGCGCGGCGAAATCTCGACATCGTTGTTCCCAACGAAGAAGAGCGCACGTTCATCCACGACGTGTACATGGGCGAGCTCTTTCACGGTGTCATTCGCCAGCAGTCCCGAGACGCCCTTGTCGCCATCGCTTCGAAAATGAAAGAGCGCGATGGAATCGATGGGCTCATACTCGGCGGAACAGAGCTGTCGCTGATTCTCACCGAGCCGACCTACGCAGGATTGCCGGTTCTCGATACAACGCAAATTCACGTTGACGCTATCGTCTCCGCTGCGCTCGAAGACTAAACAGGCAACCGTGCCCATGCGGCTCGCTGTCCAACGGCGCATGACCAGGTCTCTTCTCCTGATCGCTGCATCGGTGACCTTCTCCTCAACGTGCGTCGGTCAGGCGTACACCGACGCACCGATCGTGAAGACACCGCTCGGTGCGAAAATCGATTCGACGCTTGTCCAGGCCGAACGCGACGGGTTTTCCGGGGTCGCACTCGTTGCCAAGAACGGCGACATTATTCTCGAGAAGGGATACGGCATGGCCAATCGTGCCAAAAGCATCCCAATGACTCCGGCGACGATCGTTCAGATCGGATCGAACACAAAGGACTTCACTGCTGTCGCGGTTCTCCAGCTGATCGAGCGCGGGCGTCTCAAGTTCACCGACTCAATCGGAAAGTTTTTTCAGAACGTGCCCGCCGACAAGCGCGGCGCAACGATCGAAATGCTGCTCAAGCACCGCGCCGGATTCCCCGAGTACATGGGAGGTGACTTCGATCCGGTAACGCGTGACGACGAAATTCGACATGCGCTCGACGCACCGTTACGGTTTCCACCTGGAAATGGCCGTGCTTACTCCAATGTCGGATACAGCTTGCTCGGCGCAATCATCGAGCAGATTTCGGGCAAGTCGTATGACGAGTACTTGCGCGACGAGATTCTGAAGCCTGCGGGGCTCGAGAACACGGGCTTCCTTCTTCCGCGGTTCGACACCACAAGATTGGCTCACGGATACAGCAACGGAATCGATCGCGGTACGATGCTGGCGAAACCACACGCTGCTGACGGGCCTTACTGGAATCTGCGGGCGAATGGCGGGATGCTCTCGACCGTCAGCGACATGTATCGCTTCTACGATGTTCTCGGTGGTAAAAAACTTCTCAAAGCACAAACGCGCGACTTGATGTTTCCGCCGAATGTCCCTGTCATGCTCGCCGGGTCTGACATGGTGAATTATTTCTTGTACGACCGCGAGCCGCAGGCGGGAATTGTCATCATACTCGCTTCAAACGCGGCAGCACTCAACGCCCAGCGGGTCCGCGATCGCATCGCTCCCATCGTCGGCCTCGATGCGCGCGGCGGTCGTCGCAACGCGGAAGAAGCAGGTAACGCACAGTCCGCGCTAAAGGACCTTCCGAATACACCAGCTGCCAACACGGTGAGAGCGTATTTCAAAGCGTTCGACAGTGGCGACCCCGCGGTGATGAGTGAATTCATGCGCACTTCCACAATTCAGGCACCTGGTGATACGCGGACCATCGACCAACGTCTCGAAGGATACAAGCGGATGCACGACGACATCGGCAACCTGAATCTCCTCGGTATGATTTTCTCCACTGCCGAGCAGATCGTCACGCGAGCGAATGCCAGCAACGGTGACACGTTAACGCTTACGTTTGCTATTGAACCTCAAGCGCCGTTCCGGATCAAGGCAATTCGCATCGAGGCACAGTAGCGACTGGGTTTCCCTCCTGCGGGAATGCGTCTCGCGCCATAAATTCGGAGATGCCCGCTACTCGCGATCTCGCGGGGGCTGGAATTCTCGCGGTTGGACTTGCAGTTGGCGGACTCTTCGTTGGAAGCGGGTTCGCTCGCATGCGCACGAGCGATCGCTACGTCACAGTCAAGGGAATCTCCGAGCGCGAAGTCAAAGCCGACCTGGCGATCTGGCCGTTGCATCTCGTTGTAGCAGACAACGATCTAACGAAAGCGCACGCTCAGATTGAAAGCAGCGTCGCGCGTATTCGAACTTTTCTTGGTTCCTTTCAAATCGACACATCGCAAATAATCCTGCAGGATTTCTCCGTAACCGATGCTGCGGCGAATCAATACTCAGGCGAACGAGCGGGCTCCCGATACGTGATCAAGCAAACCAAACGATTCTTCTCGAGCCGCGTGGAAATCGAAAATATCTTGGGCGATACAATCTCGATTTGAGATTAGAGAAGGAGTTTGCTATTCGCGATGTTCGCTGGGTTGCGACAATCGACTTGTTCAACGCGACGGAATCCGACGCGATCGTTCAACGAAATCTTACGATCAACGATCAGATCTCGACCGATCCTACATCGACGTTTGCTGCCCCGCGGCTTCGCGTCGCTCCGAGGTCGCTTCAGTTCGGCATGCGCGTCACTTATTAGCTGCCGGCTGACGGCTAACGGCTGCCGGCTGCGAACTTCGGCTCCTCGGTGGCGCTCCGGTTAAACTGTTACAAGGCCTAGGTTTGCAGGTGGCTCGTAGCCGGGTGCCTGTAGCCGCTATGTTGCGCCCAGCACGGCGCAACATAGCGTTAATCGTATGGATCTGTATCTGACTGCATTCGCTCTTGGTGCTGTTGGCCTCATAGCTATGGCGTTCACTGGTTTTGGCCGTCACAGTCGCGGCGGCGGCGCGCGTCACGCCTCAGCCCCGCATGGACATGGTGGCCACGCGCATAGCGCCCACGCTCATACGTCGCACGTGCCGGTGTCGTCGCGATTTCTTTCGATGATGTCGCCGCGTGTCCTGTTCAGTGTTTCCCTTGGACTCGGAACAGCTGGCCTGGCTTTGCGACCCGTACTTGGCGGTCCCATACTTTTCGCCGCAGCGCTTACAGGCGGAATTGTTTTTGAGCGTTTTCTCGTGTCGCCGCTCTGGAATTTCCTTTTTCGCTTCGCATCGACGCCTGCGCTGACTCTCGAGAGCGCGGTGAGCGACGAAGCGCGCGCAGTAACTTCGTTCGACGCAAATGGTCAGGGATTGATCGCGGTCGAGCTGGACGGCCAAAGTATTCAGCTGCTCGGAACACTCCAGCGCGCTGATCGCGACATGCACATCCGCGTTCAAGCAGGCGCGCGTCTCAGAATCGAAGAAGTCGATTCAGCGCGTAATCGCTGCATCGTGTCACTCGCTTAACACAAACATTTTCGGGTCATCGGAGTCTTTCATGAATAGCCTCATATCCAGTGGTGTACTCGTCGCCGGTGTCGTTGTCCTGGTGCTCATTGCTGTGCCCATCATCGTCGCAAAATTCCTTCGCAATGTCGAAGCTGGTGAGATTCGTCTCGTCAGCTGGCTCGGCGGTGGGACCATCATCTATCGAGGCCCCGGGAAATCGAAAGAGATTCCTCTTCTGACCACTGGAACGACGATATCGAGCAAAGTCATCAACGTCGATCTCGACATTACGGACCAGACTGCCGACATCGATGAAAATGGAACGCCACGACCGATCAAAGTGCGCGTTCTCGCGAGCGCGATTGTTTCCGTCGGTGACAGCGACATTCTCATCAAGACCGCAGCGAATCGCTTTTTCTCCAAGAGAGAAGCTGATCAGCTCAGCACGCTCACCGATCTTCTCTCGAGCTCCGGCCGGAGAGCGATCAATCTCCTGACGCACGACCAGCTCTTCTCTGCCAAGGCAACTCCATCAGCGTCGCGTTCGCTTCTTCCTGAAACGCGGTCGAACGTTCCTGTGAAAATCGCGCCCGCTCCGGTAACGCTTCACGGCGCTGATTCGACTGTCATAGAAGACGAAGACGATCCATTGGCAGTAATTATCCGCAAAGCTTGCTCGCGTGAGCTCACCGACCTCGGACTCATCTTCAACTCGCTCAACATCAAGATCGTGCAATCCGAAGTTGCAGAGGCTCGACGTCGTCAATCAGCTGCTGAAGCGCAGGCAAACGCGGAGATTGTGTCCGCGATGCAGGCGCGTCGAGCGAAGGAAGCACAGCTCGATGCAGAGCGCGCAATTTCGGACAAACAGCGTGAGCTCGAGCAAACGAAAGCGTCGAACGCTGCGCTCATCGCCCAGGCGGAAGCGAAGCGACAGGAAGCTGCGGGACTGCAGCGCACGGCTGAGCTCGATGCAACGCAGATTGCCCAAGCAAAAGCAGACGCAGCGAAAGTGCGTCTCGGTGCCGAAGCCGCAGCGGATGCGGAAGCGATTCGGATTCGCCGCATTGCTGATGCAACAGCGGAAAGTATTCAGAAAGTGAATGCAGCTATCGAGGCCGGTGGCGAGAGCTACTTCCGCTATCGTCAGATCGAGATGCTCCCTGACATCGCACCGGCGATCGCAATGGCGCTCGGCGAGGCGAAGCTGGTCACAATTTCCGGCGGTGACAAGGGCGCTCCGGAAACGACGACCAATAACATGGTGAGCGTGATACAGACGGTTCTCGCTGCGCAGATGGTTGCGAAGGGCGGCATTCTAAACGAGCCGCAGGCGGCTGCGCAGGCTGCCGTCGTGCCCGCGCCACGCGGCAATGGTGATCGTCCGGCCGAGCCGGTTGCGACTGAGACTCCGCAGGGCGAGCCGACATGGGGGATCGCAAAAAAGCGCTGACCCCGATTAGTTGCGTGCGATGAATTCATTCATCTGGTACGCAAGCTACGACGACGGAATTCCAACGACGCTCGAGCCGTATCCCGGGCGAACGCTGCTCGATTATCTCGAAGAGTCAGCGAAACGTTGGCCGGATCATCCCGCGCTTCTGTTCAAGGGCGCGACGATTACCTACGCACGACTGGATCAGCTCAGCGATGCGTTTGCCACCGCGCTCATCGAGCTCGGAGTAAAAAAGGGAGATCGAGTTGCTCTCGCGCTTCCGAATTGTCCGCAATTCCTGATTGCCGAGTTTGGAGCGTGGAAGATCGGCGCGGTCGTTTGCCCGTTCAATCCAGCATACAGCGAGCATGAGATGACTGGTGCGCTCAATGCAACGGGCGCAGAGACTCTCGTCGTGTTGAACCGAACATACGATCAGGTGAAGGCTCTACAAACAAAAACTTCGGTCACTCGAGTGATCGCCACTAACATCAAGGAGTATCTCCCGTTCAAGCTGCGGATTGGGTACACGCTGTTCCGCGAGAAGAAAGAAGGCGATCGAATTCAATTGCGGGATGGGGATCTCAGATTCTCCCAACTGGTTCGGGGCACTAGATCACCTGAGCCATCACAGGCCGCCGGACTCGACGACGAGAGCGTCATTCTAATGAGCGGTGGCACGACGGGAGTTCCAAAGGGCGTTGTTGGAACGCACCACGCGATGGTCGTTGCCGGCGTGCAGCTGCAAAAGTGGCTCAGCCCGTTGATGCACGAGTGGACCGACACGATCATGCTACCGCTTCCGCTTTTTCACGTTTACGCAAACGTTGGCGTGCAGGCCCTGTCGCTGATCAATCACGATCCAATCGCACTCATTCCGAATCCGCGCGAGATGCGTGAAGTGCTGCTGGAGATCAACAGCGTTCATCCGTCGTTCATTTGCGCTGTGCCGACGTTGCTGATTGGATTGATGAGTCATCCGCTAACGCGTGAGGGAAAAGTGGATTGGAGCTCGATCAAGCTCTGCTTCTCTGGCGCGGCCGCTCTCATGGCAGGCACACAAAAACAATTCGAGGAGCTCACGGGTGGCGTGATCGTCGAGGGGTATTCATTGACGGAAGCCCAGATGGCGGTGGTCGCGAACCCTGCCCTTGGAGAAAAGAAGATTGGAAGTGTCGGCCTTCCCCTCCCCGATGTAGAGGTAAGAATCGTCGATGCAGACGAAGGCAAAACAGAACTGCCGCAAGGTGAGGCCGGCGAGATTGTGATTCGCGCGCCACAACTAATGAAAGGATATTGGCAGCGTCCCGATGAAACGGCGGAGATGATCCGAACGAACGATCGTGGTGAGCGACTGCTTTACACCGGCGACCTCGGCTACCTCGACAGCGACGGGTATCTCTTCATCGTCGATCGCAAAAAGGATCTGATCAAGACCAGCGGCTATCAGGTTTGGCCAAGAGAAATCGAGGAGGTTATCTCGTCCAACCCTGCTGTAAAAGAAGTTGGAGTCGCCGGCGTCCCGGATAAATTGCGCGGTGAAAAGGCAAAAGCATGGATAGTTTTGAACCCGGGATTTACACTGACTCAGTCTGAGATAAAGGCGTATTGTCGCGAGCGGCTCGTGGCGTACAAGGTTCCGTCACAATTCGAATTTGTTGATGATCTTCCAAAATCGCCGGCGGGCAAAGTGCTGCGTCGAATGCTTCGTCAAAGAGAAATGGAGAGCTCGAATGAAGCGTGACGCCCTAAGCCTCGGCTTTTCGGGATTTTGTTTTGTTGCTGTCCTATCTTGGCCGAACATCGCCCGTGGGCAGGCGACATCGTCGTCGCCGGGCGTTCTCACAAGTCTCGACACATCGCAGCTTCATGCGCTTCGGTATCGGATGATTGGCCCTGGCCGCGGCGGGCGCGTAACGACTGTCACCGGCGTGCCTCAGGAGCCGATGACTTTCTACATGGGCACGGTTGGCGGCGGGGTTTGGAAAACGACGAACGCGGGAATCACATGGTCGAACATTTCCGACGGATACTTCGCTGCAGCATCGATGGGATCGATCGACGTCGCCGACTCGGATCCAAACATTATTTATGCCGGGACCGGGTCCGAAGCACTGCGCAGCAATGTCTCGATCGGTCGCGGGATTTACAAATCAACTGATGCCGGACGCACGTGGAAATTCGTCGGTCTCCGCGATGCCGGACAAATCGGCTCAATTGTAATTCATCCAACAAACCCCGATGTCGCATATGCAGCCGCGGTGGGCAATCCATTCAAACCGAACTCTGAGCGCGGTGTTTACCGCACACGTGATGGCGGCCAAACATGGCAACGCGTGCTTTTCATTTCCGATTCAACAGGCGCAGTCGACCTGGAATTGCAGCCCGGTCATCCGAACGTCGTGTACGCCGCGATGTGGCGTGCCGAACGAAAACCGTGGACCATTATAAGTGGCGCGCGCGAAGGAGGGATTTACAAGAGCGTCGATGACGGCAACACGTGGACCCGACTCACAAACGGACTCCCGAACGGTTTGGTCGGCAAAGCAGATCTCGCAGTGTCCGCCGCGAAGCCCGACCGACTTTACGTTCTGATCGAGGCAAAACCCGGGAGCGGACTTTATCGCTCCGACGATGCGGGAAAGACTTTCATCGCAGTTGACACTACGACGCGCGGTTTGATAACGCGTCCGTTTTATTACACGAACATCGACGCAGATCCAAACAACGCCGACATAGTTTACGTCGGAACGGAAGGCTACTACAAGAGCGTCGACGGCGGCCGAACGTGGGCGAATGCGCCCGTGCCCCACGGCGACAACCACGATCTGTGGATCAATCCGCGCAATTCGTCGATCATGATTCAATCGAATGATGGCGGCGCGAACGTTTCACTCGACGGCGGTCGAAGCTGGTCGACGCAGGACAATCAGCCAACCGCCGAGATCTATCAGGTGTACGTGGACAACCAGGTTCCCTATCGCGTGTATGGCGCGCAGCAGGATGAGAATAACGAGCTGATCATTCCGAGCCTTCCTACCAGAGAGAAAGCCCTCGACGATCCTATTCAAGCGTGGACTCCAGGCCCGGGATGCGAGACTGGTCCCGTCATGCCGAACTGGGCGAATCCCGACACGGTTTATGGCGGATGCAAAGGACAGTTCTCCCGGATGTCGCTGCGCACCGGACAGGAAAAACAATATTGGGTTGGCGACCAGTCGCTTTATGGAAATCCAGGCAAGGATCTCATTTTCCGATTTCAACGCGTGTCGCCGATGGAAGTGTCGCCGCTCGATTCGCGAATTGTGTATTTCGGATCGCAGTACCTGGATCGCACACGCGACGAAGGCGTCACGTGGGAGAAGATTTCGCCGGATCTGACGTGGAATCCGCCCGAGAGACAACAGCGAGTGCCGGGCGAGCCGATCACCATCGACGTCACAGGCGAAGAAGTGTACAGCACGCTTTACGCAGTTCGTGAATCACCACTTCGTCGCGGCGTTATCTGGACTGGATCGAATGATGGACCTTTCTACGTTACCCGTAACGATGGGAAGACATGGAGAAACGTTACTCCGCCTTCTCAGCCAAAGGGTTGTCGCGTCCAGAACATCGAGCCCTCCCCGCATCGCGTGGCATCAGCGTATTACGCCGTGCTTTGTTATCTGCTAGGCGATTTCCGTCCGTATCTCTGGCGAACGGACAATTACGGAGCGACGTGGACACTTCTCACCAACGGCAGCAACGGAATTCCAGTTGATTTTCCTACGCGCGTTGTGCGTGAAGATCCGGAACGCGAAGGTCTTCTCTTTGCCGGCACGGAATTCGGCGTCTTCATTTCATTCGACAATGGCGCTCGCTGGCGTCCGCTTCAGCTGAATCTTCCGGTTACTCCTGTGACAGACATGAAAGTGCATCGCGGCGATCTCGTGCTATCGACGCAGGGTCGTTCATTCTGGATACTCGACGACATTGTAGCGTTGAGGGAGCTCAGCGATCGGGTGACTGCCGAGCGTGCGCATCTCTTCAAGCCGCGCGACGCGTACAGAATTCGGTATGCGTCATCATTCGGTGGTGAGGAATCGAATCGAGCGTCGCCTGCGGATCCTCAGTATCCACCGCAAGGCGCGATGATCGACTATTGGATCGCACTCGGATCTCGCGCGCCGGTGACGATTGAAATCCTCGATCGCAGCGGCGAAGTGATACGACGATTTTCGAGCGACGTACAAAGCACCGTGGCGCCCGTGGGTCTAACACCGCCAAACCTCGTCTTAGTGGGAACCCCGCGGCTGTCGAATACTGCGGGCCTGCATCGGGTGATATGGGATTTCGCGTATCCGGGCCCCTGGGATGTGAGTCTGCGAAGAAGCGGACGCGACGGTCCGCTTGCTCCGCCGGGTACCTACACGGTGAGGCTCACCGCTGGCGGAGTCACATCGTCTGAGGCTCTCGTTGTTCGACCCGATCCGCGAGTCGTCCGCGACGGTGTGACCACCGAGATTCTCCGTGAGCAGCTCGCGCACAATCTTCGCGTGCGCGATATGGTGAGCGAAGTAAATGTCGCCGTCGCAAAGCTCACTGTCATCGACAGAACGGGAAAGGATGCGGACGCACTGCGCCGTTTGCAGTCGCTACAGCAATTGCTGATTACCCCGCCGATTCGGTATAGTGAGCCGGCGCTGCAGTCGCACATTCAATACTTGTACAGTGCTACTATGGGAGCGGATCAGAAAGTTGGCAGTGATGCTGTCTTGCGGTACTCGCAATTGCGAGCGCAATTGGATGATGTGCTACGACAGCTAAGGCCGCTGATCCAGTGAGCCCCGGTCGTCGCCCTCGAAAAGGAATCAAGCGTCCAGCTCATCAGCGCACTTCGCTGCCGACGAGCCGTAACGCATATGCCGACACGCGCAAATGGCTTCTCGACCGGCACGGGCCCGTTTGCGCATACTGTGGGCGTCGCGTCAGCGAAAAGGGAATCACTCTCGATCACGTGACGCCGCGCAAAGGTAAGAGCGCGTACGATCGACGCGACAACCTTGTGCTTGCCTGCCCTGCCTGCAACATGCAGAAGGCAGATCAGCACATCCTCGCGTTTCTTCTGGCGCGCCCGACTCGCGCCGAAAACCTTCTTCGCTACGGTGAGCATCTGAGCACGATGCTCGTTGACCTCGCGAAGGAAATAGCCGGTCCGGAGGCTGCTGCCCGCGCCGCTCGACTCGCTGATCCGGATTATCCATACGCGGATTAGCGGGTAGCCCTCAGCCGGTAGCGGGCTGCCGCCCGCTGTAGCGCAGGGTTTTCCCCCGTACTACCTTGTCAGCCCTCAAGACCTCCCTTTCACGCGAGAGCTCGCATGCGAATCACCATTCGTTCTCTTCTTCTCTCTCTTTGCTTCCTTTCATCTCCGCTTGTAGCGCGCGCACAAGTCGTCATCGCGGGACGCGTGCTCGACAATGACAGCAAGCCACTTCCCGGCGCGCAGGTTCTGATCGAGGGGACAACTGTCGGAACCATCGCCACCGACAACGGTGGATACCGACTCGCTGTCAATTCGCCGCGATCGGGCATGGTGCTGCTGGTTCGCGCCCTCGGTTACAAGCCGGCGCGACAAACGCTGACCCAGGTTACGGGCAGCATAAATCAGGATTTTCGGCTCGTACTAGATCCTCTTCGATTGGGCGAAGTAGTAGTGACGTCCGCGCGCGGTGAAACAGAGCGCAGCACGCTCGGCGCAACGATCGCAACCGTAAGTGGCGACGAAATCGCAAACGCAAACACGGTTCACATCGATGAGGCTCTCTCGGGAAAAGTTTCCGGAGCGCTGGTTCAGCAAATGTCCGGACAACCCGGCGGTGGTACCAGCATCCGCATTCGCGGACTCTCGACAATCAGTCGCAGCGCGGAGCCGTTGTATATCGTCGACGGTGTGATCGTGGACAATAGCTCGCCGACACTCATCGATGTCGGGGGTTACACATCGAATCGCCTTGCGGATCTCGATCCGAACGAGATCGACCACATCGAAGTCGTGAAGGGCGCGGCCGCGGCTGCACTCTATGGATCGCGCGCGAACGATGGGGTCGTGCAGATCTTCACAAAACGCGGACGCGCCGGTGCATTGAGAACGTCATTCAGAACGACGTTCGAGAGCGACGAGATCGAGCACAAGCTTGCCGTCAACGAGGCGCCGATCAAGGAAGACGGCTCCCCGGTTACCCGTTACGACTATCAGGACGTGCTCTTTCAGAAGGCGCCACGGTTTTCCAATACACTTTCTCTCTCCGGCGGCGACGACAAGAGTACTTTCTTCCTGTCCGGGACTTCGGAGCAGCAGAAGGGAATCTTAAAGAGCACGGATTATCGCCGGCAGAATATTCGTCTCAACCTCGACCGAACGATCAACGATCGGCTAAAGGTCGGAGTGAGCACGGCGTACATAACGAGCAAGGCAAACGTCGCTCCGAATGCTGGGCTCACGAATAGCTTCGGACTGCTGACGAGTTTCTTCTTCATGCCGAACTACATCAATATCAACCCTGATCCGGTTACCGGCGTCTATCCCACTCAGGGGCTCGGCCTCGCAAATCCGCTGGACATCATTGCCAACTGGAAAACGCCGCAGACAATCGACCGTTTCATCGGCGGGCTGAACTTCACTGCATTTCCGCTCGCGGGAATGACGGCATCCTACAGGTTCGGCTTCGATGGGTACACGCAGAACGAGCAGCTCTTCGTGCCACGAACCAACACTGCGGCACAGTTCCCAACGGGCATTTCGACATCTTCGACCGATCGCAGCCGGCTTGTGAACTCTGATCTAGACGTGAGTTATATCATGAACGTCGGCGTACTAAAGCTTACGCACGGTGTCGGCATGAACTGGCAGCGACAGCAGGTGGACGTCGTCACTGCTTCGGCGAGAGATCTCGCGCTGTTCACCCAGACAGTTCAGGGCAGCCAACCGACGGCATCCGAGGGACGAGATGAGCGCCGCACGCTTGGTTTTTACGGACAGGAGCAGATTGGAGTGAGCGATCGCCTCTTCCTTACCGGCTCATTGCGGAGTGATGAGTCATCTGCGTTCGGAGCCGACGTACGCCAGCAATGGTTCCCGAAAGTCGGCGCCTCACTCAACGTTTCCGATTACGATTTCTGGCGAGGATCATCACTCGCCCGCGTTGCGAACACGGTGCGTCTGCGCGGCGCGTACGGTTATTCAGGCGGCCAGCCTGCCGGAAGCTTTGACCGGTTGTCGAACTACGTCTTCAAGGCAAATGGAACTCGCTCCGGCGTCATCAACAGCACGCAGGCGGGTAACGACTCGCTCAAGCCTGAGCGCGCACGCGAGTACGAGCTCGGAACAGATCTCGAAGTTCTCGGTGGTCGCGCCGGCCTCGAGCTCACTTACTTCAACAAGAAGGTGACCGATCTGATTCTTCCGAAGAGCATCGATCCGAGTACCGGATTCCTTTCTCAGCTGGCGAACGTCGGCGTACTCGAGAATCATGGAATTGAGGGACTGCTCAAGATCTCCGTGCTTCGAGGCTCGACGTTTACCTGGAACATGAGCGGCACATATGCAACCAATAATCCAATCGTGACGAAGGTCAGCTCCGGCGGCGCGTTCTTCATTCCCGAAAGCTTCAGCATCATTCGCGTCGACTCGGGTCAGGCGCCGGGACATTACTTCGGCACGACTTACGTTCGTGATGCGAGTGGGAACATTCTCGATGCCGCGGGCAAGCCGATCAAGGATGGATCGGGCAAGATCGTCGGCATTCCAGCGATCGGCCCTAAAAAGATTATCGGCAATCCAAATCCGAATGCGTACTGGTCCTTCATCAACGATCTCGGTGTTGGCAAATCTCTTTCGTTCCGCGCGCAATTTGACGGCGTTCAGGGCGGTGAGCTTTTCAACTTCGATCGCCGGTTGCTGGAGACGCCCGCGTTTGGAAGCGGCGCAGCATACGCGGACGAGCTGAATGGTGTCGTGCCAAAAGGATATTTCCAGGCGCGACGCAGCATCTTCGAGGAGTACATCGAGCACCAGACGTGGGTGAAGCTGCGCGAGGTTGCCGTTACATGGTCACTTCCGCCGGGAATGTTGGGCAAGCTTGGCACGCACGGCGCCGCACTCACGCTCAGCGGACGTAATCTGAAAACGTGGACGGACTTCCAGGGTTGGGATCCTGAAACAAACGCGGGTTCGCAGCGAACTCTCGTTAGAGGTTTTGCATTCGCAACGCCACCGATTCCGCGCAGTTACGCACTCACATTCACAACCAACTTCTAACCGGAGGGAGACGAAAATGAAATTCGAACTTGGAACTCATCGCGCCGCTCTTCGGACGATTGCCGCGAGCCTGGCCGCGGTTTCACTCAGTGCGTGCAAGCTCGACATCAGCAATCCAAATGCGGCGACTGCGGAGAGTGTGCTGACATCGACAGCAGGCATGCGCGCTCTCGCCATCGGCATGCAGGGCCGCCTCAGCTTTGCGATGGACGAGAATCTTTATATCCCTGGGGTTGTTTCCGGTGAGCTTGGAACAACATCGATCACCCAGTCAACGCAGCGCGAGTATCAGAACTTTCCGATCGCCAGCTCTAACTCGCCAATCTCGGATATCAACGTCGACCTCCTCGACATCTGGTCGAAGAACTATGGGGTCGAAAAGACAGCCGACGACATTCTCAACAATATCGAAGGTCTCAGTTTCGCTCCCGGAACGAAGGCGGGAATTACCGGTCTTGCGAAGCTTTACAAGGCATGGGCGTACGGATTTTTGATCGAGGCGTTCCAGAAGATTTCGATCGACGGGGGCGCTACATTCGTCGACCGTCCTGCGGCTCTCGCGGAGATCCTCCGGCTACTGGCAAGCGCGAAGAGTGATGTTACAAGCACCGCGCTTACTACGGATTTCACGGGTTCCATTCTTTCGCCGAATTTCGACCTGCTGAACACGATCCGCGTATTCCAGGCGAGGTATTCGCTCGCTGCCGGCAACTATTCAGATGCACTCGGCTTCGCGAACGAAGTTCCGGCGACGGCGAGCGCAGTGATCACCTTCGGCGGCGCGGACATAAATCCGTTCAACAACTATTTCCACGGGCAGAAATTCTACGGGGCGATCTCGACCTATAGAAGCAACGCTGAGCCAGGCGATACACGCGTCGACAAATTCACCAGGAGTAACACGATACCGACTGCACTCGGTGGTGCGACGGTTAACGAGACGAACATTTTCGCGACTGACGCAGATGCGATTCCAGCGTGGTCGCAGGATGAAGTCACACTCATCAGAGCCGAAGCACTGGCGCGACTGAATCGTTTGCCTGAGGCAATTGATCAGATCAACGTCGTGCGCAATCGAGCTGGTCTGCCATCGAAAACCGCAGCACAGCTTCCGACTCAGGCCGCGGTTCTCGATGAGATCTTTACGCAAAGAACCTATTCTCTGTTTTCAACAGGACTGCACTGGGCGGACGAGCGTCGCTTCGGGAAGATTTCCTTGGCAAAGGTGGCCTGGCTGCCGTATCCGTTCTCGCTGCACGCAACGAATCCCGCTACGCCGCCGAATCCATGATGACAGTTTCCAATGGTTGAGATCGCAGTGCGCGGCGATCGCGTTCATTTCGAAGTACAAGGCTGGGACAAGTTCTGGGCGTTGAAGACGGAGCTCGAGATTCCATTGTCGCACATCAAATCGGTGCGCGCCGATCCCGACGCGGCCCGAGGATGGTGGAAGGGCTTTCGTCTTCCGGGCACGAATATTCCCGGCGTTCTCACAGCCGGCACGTTCTATCAGGGAGATGGGTTTGTGTTTTACGACGTGCACAACTACGACAACACAATTGTCTTCGAGCTCGATCATGAGCATTATCGAAGGATGGTAGTGGAAGTCGCTGATCCAGGCGAAGCTGTGTCGATGATCGAAAAAGCGTTGTCGCCAAACGTGGGGTGAATCACGTTCGCGGTCTCGATGTCGTGGTCGAGAACACCCGGCCCGACATCGAGACAGAAGACGTTTTGAATCGCCTCGACGAGGCGCTGTCTCTGATCGAGCGCCACCAACCGTGGCGACTCAGTCATTTGCGTCGGGATCTCAAGAGAATCCTCATCGCCCGCTTTCCTTGTCGCGGTGCGTACATACCCGGCGAGCGCACCTGCGTGACCGAGCTGACTTTTCTCGCGAGACGCGACATCACCGCCGCAACGGTCGCATCGTCGATTGTTCACGAGGGAATTCACGCGCGCGTCGATCGCATGGGCGTGCGCCAAGAGGGACGAGACCGACCGAAAGAAGAGCGACTCTGCCGCCGGGCTGAGCTCGAGTTCGGGCGATCACTTCCGGTCGAGTTAGGGAGACCTGTCGTCGAGCGCGCGCTCGCTGCTTTGACTCTCGAAGATGAGGAAGTCGCCCCGGCAATCGATTGGAACGAGGCGCAGGCCGTGCAGGACGAAGTGGACCGCCGCGCACTCTCTTAAAAGGAATACCAAATGAGCTCACCACATTCTATTCGCTTTCCAAACGAAAGCGACAATTACCGCTCCGCACGCAATGAATTGCTCGACGCAGAGATCGAGCTTCGTCGCGCGGTGGAATTAGTCGCAGCAAAACGTCGCGGGCTTCCAATTGGTGGAGAGGTTCCCGAGGACTATGTCTTCCAGGAATTGTCGGAAGACGGAGACGACGTTCAAGAAACTCGAATGTCAGACCTTTTCTCGCCCGGGAAAAACACTCTCGTGATTTATAGCTTCATGTACGGGCCGAAGATGAAAGCCGCGTGTCCCTTGTGCACGTCGATACTCGATGGACTGGATGGTCAGGTGCAGCACATCGAGCAGCGCCTGAATTTTTACGTGGTTGCAAAATCGCCGGTGAAGCGAATCACGAGTTTTGCCCGGCAGCGCGGATGGAGGAATCTTCGCTTGCTCTCGTCAGCGAAAAACACCTACAACCACGACTATCAGGGGGAGGATGCGAACGGAGATCAAATGCCGGGCGTCAACGTTTTCGTAAAACGCGACGGCCGAATTTACCACACGTACGGAACCGAGCTCATGCTGGTGAAGCCCGACCCTGGTCAGGATCCGCGCCCCGTCGATATGATTTGGCCGCTTTGGAATGTCCTCGATTACACACCCGATGGTCGCGGGAATTGGCACCCGAGTCTGTCATACGACAAATAGGAGATGCCGAATGAGCCGCATCGTGTTCGTTGGCGCGTTGCCGTTATTTGTTTTGGCAGCTTGCTCCGGAAAAAAACCCGCAGCAACTGATTCGGTCACGGCTACCGCAAAGGACACGAGTCGCGGCTCATTATTACCGGGTGAAGCGTTCCTCCCTGTGGATGGCGGAAAGATCTGGTACCGCGTTGTGGGATCGGGTACTGCGATGCCGGCCGTTCTCTTGCACGGCGGTCCGGGCTTCGGCAGTTACTTCATGAAGCCGCTCGAGCAGCTGAGCAACGATCGACCGATCGTGCGCTACGACCAGCTCGGGGGCGGCGCGTCGGACCGCCTCACCGATACGACGAAGATGACTATTGCGCACTTCGTCGCCGAGCTCGACTCACTTCGCTCACATCTCGGCTACAATAAAGTGCACCTCATCGGTCATTCATGGGGAACTATTCTCGCACTCGAGTATTATCGCGTCCATCCGGAACACGTCGCGAGTTTGACTCTCGCGAGTCCAGCTTTCGACGTTCCCGCATGGGAGAAAAACGCGCGCGAGCTGGAGAAGACATTGCCCGATTCATCGCGAAAGGCAATTCAAGTCCGCGAAGCCGAGAAAAAATATGACGCGCCGGATTACCAGGCGGCGCTGACGGAGTTTTACGGAAAGTACGTGTGGCGTCACCCTGATTCCGTAAATCTCGACAGCACCTTCAAGACAGTGAGCGAGCCGGTCTACAACTATATGGAAGGGCCGAGCGAGTTCACAATTACGGGCACACTCAAAACCTACGACGCGACGCCCTTTCTCAAGAACGTGAAGGTCCCGGTGCTCTACACTGTCGGCGAGTTCGACGAGGCGAATCCGGCGATCGTAAAACGATTCGCGTCGATGACTCCAGGTTCTCGGTATTTCGTGATCCCGGGTTCAGGGCACATCTCGGAGTGGGATAATCCGGAGGCGATGAATAAAATGATCAGAGATTTTTTGAAGGATGTAGATGGGAGGCACTAGCGATAGAGCGATGGAGCGACAGACGATCGCTCTATCGCTCTACCGCTCTACCGCTCTACCGCTCTACCGCTCTATCGCGCTTATCACATCCCCTCACTTTCTCTCCACAAGAGTGAAGTCGTACTCCAGTCGAATTGTATCCTGGACACTCAGCAACACCGGGACCCGTGGTTGATCGATGTTGAAGTCCGAGAACGTGAACAGCGTCGACGCATTGCCTGTCACCTGTCCGTTCTTCTGCTCGGCGGTCACGTGCCACGTGGTCGGCTTGGTTACACCTTTGACCGTCAAATTGCCGATCACGTCGAAGGTATGTGCGCCCGATGTTGGCAGAGTTTTTGGCAAACCGCGGAATTCCGTCGGATGGAATTCGACCGTCGGAAACTGATCCCCCTGGAGCACGCGCCGGCGCACGTATCCGTCGCGCATGTCGCGATCGCTCTTCAAAGATCCAACACCCACGACAAACTTGGATTCAGCAGGAATTATTTTGCCGTCAGCGCCAATGCCGATTCCACCGGCTATCTCTGTGGTCTTTCCAATTGCGTCGTTGGGAAGATCCATTCGCACGAGCTGCTCGCGAATTCGGTAACGCGCCTCGTTGCCTGACGGCGCAACTGTGAGGTGCAGACCCGCGAGAGCCGCGGCTGCGGTATTCGACGAAAAATTCGCAATCGCAATTGCTCCAATCACCGCCGGAATGATCAGGCCAACGCCATATTGCCTGTTAAACATCATACTCCAATGAGGTTGTTGTTTTGCATTGACTACGCGCGACCTCGAGATGTTGCTGGAACTTCGATCACCGCGCACTATATCGCTGCTCCTACACCTGAACGAGGAGATCGATCATGCCGCCACGAAATCTAGTCAGGGCTTTTGTCGTCTTCTGGTGGACTCTCGGCGCGATGCTGCTGTTCGGCAGCGTGAGCACTTTTCTCCAGGGGCGATCCGAGGCGGGACATCTCGGCGCGCATCTGGTACTTCTCGGCGGCATAGAGGGAATCTCCGCGTTGCTCTTTCTTATTCCGAGAACGCTACGCCTTGGAGCCATTGGACTCCTGACAACGATTCTCATCGCCGTCGCAATTCATGCAACACTGGGCGAATTCCGGCCTGATTTACTTGTCTATGCAGCCGGCGTGTTTTTTGTTCTCGTCCACGGACCGGTTTCGATCGCGGCGCTGCAACGAAAACCTTAGGCGCTGGCCTGTGAGCACGTCGAATCTTTCGCGCTACTTCGGCTTTCAGGAGCCGGTCGACCGCCGCACTTATCTCCGCGCGGGTGTTGTGTTGATGGTCGTCAAATACATCGTCGATGTGACGGTGATTCACTCTGTCACCGGAATCGTATGGACGCCGGCCGACTATCTCCTGCCGCTCCTGAGTGTTCGTGCAACGAAGGTGCAAGCGTTCCCGACCTGGCTTTCGATCGGCCTCATCGTCTGGACGCTTCCATTCATCTGGATCGGCGTAAGCATGACGCTTCGCCGAGCGGTCGACGCGGGAAAGTCTCCGTGGAATTCCCTTCTCTTCTTTCTTCCTCTCGTCAACTACGCGTTGATGTTGTGGCTCTCGAGTCTTCCAACAGCGATTTCGAGACGTGCGCCACGCCGGGTCGAGGTCGATCCGACTGATCGGATCCGCAGCGCACTCCTGGGAATCGCTGCGAGCATCGTAATCGGTCCATTGATCGTCGCGGCCGCCACATTGATGATGCGCTCGTACGGTCTGACGCTTTTTCTCGCGACGCCTTTTGTGCTCGGCGGCGTCACGGCGTACGTCCACAATCATGGTCACCCGCGCTCGGCAGGAGAGACCACGGGCGTTGTGATGGTCAGCCTCTTCATTGTCGGCTCGACTCTCCTTCTTTTTGCACTCGAAGGAGTCGTCTGCGTGCTCATGGCTGCGCCAATTGCAATCGTCGCAGCCGAACTGGGCGGAATCGTGGGAAGATACGCTGCGATCTACGGGAGCAACCCACCGCAATCCGCAGCCTTTCTGGCGATCATCCTGCCCGCTGGATTTGTGGCAGACCGAATCGCGCCTGCCCCTCCGGTGTATCAAGCGGTGACATCGATCGTAGTCAATGCTCCGCCCGAGCGCGTGTGGGAGCATGTCATTCGGTTCCACGACATCGCATCGCGTCCGTCGGTATTGTTTCGGCTGGGGATCGCATATCCGATTCGCGCGCGCATCACGGGATCCGGAGTCGGCGCAATCAGGCGTTGTGAATTTTCGACTGGCGCGTTCGTTGAGCCGATTTCGCGATGGGACGCACCTCACACACTATCGTTTGGCGTCACCTCCCAGCCTGCGGCGCTTCGTGAGCTCAGTCCGTATCGGCACGTTTACGCACCCCACGTTAAAGGCTTTTTCAAGGCGCGACGCGGTGAGTTTCGCCTGACATCACTTCCGGGCGGCCGTACGCGCCTCGAGGGAAGCACATGGTATTCGCTGGAGATATATCCGAATGCCTACTGGCGGCCCTTCGCGGAGCTGATCGTGACCCAAATCCATAGAAGGGTTCTGGAGCAGGTGAAACGGGAATCCGAATTAGATTTCTCGGAGTACAATACAGTACACGAACAATAGAAGAGGTTCTTTATCATGGTATCGATTATCGGCCGTACCGTATTTGGTCTCGCGATTGTTGCAGGGACCGTTCTCGTGCTCGGAAATAGGGCGACCGCGGCTTCGGCACATACGGGCGCGCTACCAAGTCCAGTTGTCGATGATGCGCTCGCACCTGCAAAGGGCCAGGTAACCACGGTATTCGCTGGTGGATGTTTCTGGGGGATCCAGGCGGTGTTCGAGCATGTGAAGGGAGTGAAGTCGGCAATCTCCGGATATGCCGGAGGAAAAGTTGCATCGCCTTCATACGAGGAAGTGAGCTCGGGCACTACCGGACATGCCGAGTCGGTGCGAGTGACGTACGATCCGTCGCAGGTCACTTACGGCCAGCTTCTGCGTGTGTTCTTTTCAGTCGCCCATGACCCGACCGAGTTGAACCGCCAGGGGCCTGATGTCGGTACCCAGTATCGCTCAGCGATTTTTTACACGAGTGAATCGCAAGCGCGAATCGCGAAGTCATACATCGATCAGCTGACAAAGGCGAAGGCATTCGACAAGCCCATAGTCACGCAGGTAGCTCCGCTCAACGCCTTCAACGTCGCTGAAGATTATCACCAGGATTACGCGAGGCTGCATCCGGATCAGCCGTACATCTATATCAACGACGCACCGAAGGTGAAAAACCTTCACCGCGATCTGGCATCGCTCTACGTTGAGCCCGGCGTTTTCGCCACACGCTAACGACTTTGGCGCCGAGGGACTATGGAATAATCCTGTCCCCCGGCGCATTTTCCTGAAAACAATTCGATGGAGGATGGATGAGGACTCTTGCGATTGCTGTCGCTGGATTCGGACTCGCCGCGGGATCTTTGCGCGCGCAGGGGATGGATCCCGACAAGGTAGTGGCAGGCGGCGGAGTGACTGTGCCGGGATGGATGGGGCGCATCGATCCTCAGGCTGCAAAAGGCGGCCGGAAGATTACCGAGGATAAGGCCGTCGCGATGGGAAGTGGCTTCCATGTTACGTCGGGGCCCGCGGCGATTTATTGGAATCCTGCGAATACAGCGAGCGGAAATTACACTGTGACCGGCTCGTTCACGCAGACAAAAGCGCCGACGCATGCTGAAGCATACGGGCTGTTCATCGGCGGAAAGAATCTCGAAGCGGCGGATCAGTCGTACGCGTACTTCGTCGTTCGCGGCGACGGCAAGTATCTGATCAATCATCGCGCGAACGACTCGACAGTTCATAAACTCGTGGACTGGACTGCGAATCCAGCAGTGAAGGCAGCAGACGCAAATGGAAAGGCGACGAACAATCTTTCGATCGTCGTCGGGGCTGACAAAATCAGCTTCCTCGCGAACGGCACAGAGGTGAGCAGCATGCCGCGTGCACAGCTCGACGGGATGGGTCAGGGCACATCTGGAATTGCGGGTGTTCGTGTGAATCATAATCTCGACGTTCACATCGACGGATTTGCTGTAACTCCTGCGAAGTAGGGTTTTTCCGTACAATTGGGCGGCGGTGGGGGTTTTCCATCGCCGCTTTTTTTCCCTTGATTTGAGCCTGCAATTTGGGTTAGTATGAGTTATGACGAGTCAACCCTTGAACGTTCGGCTGATGACAGCCGAAGAAGCCTCGAGCCCTCCGCCGAAGCCGAGGGATCCGAGCAATCCGACGCATGACGTTCAGTTCTATGAAAACGACCATTTTCTCGCCGCGGCGGTCGCCGACTTTCTCGCGGGCGGAATTGCAGTTGGGCAGCCTGTCATCGTCATCGCAACGCAAGAGCATCGCGACGCGTTTCTCCTTCGGCTCAAGGCCAAGGGTCTCGAGACTGATGATGCCACGCGCAACGGATTTCTGACGATGCTCGATGCGCGCGAAATCCTCGCGCATTTCATGGATGGGGCTGTGCCGAACCCCACTCGCTTTCGCAGCACCGTGGGCAGCGTCGTCAACAATAGTCTCGGCCTCAGCAGTTATCGATGCATTCGCGCGTACGGAGAGATGGTCGATCTTCTGTGGAAGGACGGCAACACTGAAGGCGCAATTCGACTGGAGGAATTGTGGAACGAGCTCGCGGAGAGTCATTCGTTCTCGCTTCTCTGCGCGTATTCGATGGGAAACTTCTACAAGGAAGCGCACAGTCACGATTTTCAGCGGATTTGTCAGACGCACGCCAATGTTCTTCCGACTGAGAAATACCTCGATGGAGATGCTGATTCCCGTTTGCTCGAGATCGCGTTGCTCCAGCAGCGAGCGCGCGCACTTGAGAGTGAAATCGAGCATCGCAAGGCGCTCGAGGAGCGCTTGCGGATTGTCCTTTCGGAGCGCGCCGCACTCCTGGAGCGAGAGCAGAAGGCCCGCCTTGACGCCGAGACCGCGAATCGCGCAAAGAGCGAATTTCTGGCGGTGATGAGTCACGAGCTTCGGACGCCGCTCAACGCTATCGGTGGTCACGTTCAGCTGGTCGAAATGGGTGTTCATGGTCCTGTCAATGACGCGCAACGCGAAGCTCTCGTCCGCGTGTCACGGAGTCAGCGTCATCTTCTCAGTTTGATCAACGACGTTTTGAATCTCGTTCGCATCGAGACAGGCCATGTCGAGTTTCACCTGACTGATGTTCCTGTTCAGCCGCTCATCGCGGAAGTCTTGTCGCTGGTCGAGCCACTGTTCGTTGCGAACCAACTTCGCTTCACGTCACCGGCGACTGGTTCGACAGCCGACCGGCGACAAATAACTGTGAAGGCGGATCGTGAGAAGGTCCATCAGATTCTGCTCAATCTCATCACGAACGCGATCAAGTTCACCACGCCGGGCGGCCGGATCGAAGTCGAGGCAACTCTACCCGACCAGCTCGCGGGTCGGGTCCAGATTCGCGTGAACGACACCGGTATAGGCATTCCCCCGGAAAAGCTGGAGACGATCTTCGAGCCGTTTGTACAATTGGGCGCAAACCCTGGCAGCCAGCGCGAAGGTCTCGGCCTTGGTCTCGCAATCAGTCGCGATCTGGCCAGGGGAATGTCGGGTGACCTGTCGGTATCGAGTAAGGTTGGCGAGGGAACCTCGTTCGTCCTCGAGCTACCGAGCGCTTAAGCAGTAACACAGGTTAGGCTATTCCGCGCGGCCTCCCCGCGAGCGAATTTTTTCTTCGTTCCGGACAGGGAAAAAGTGGCGCGGTGAGCGAAACCTTATCAGAATCGATCGTCGCGCGCGCTTCCTCTGAACAGGGTGCGCGCGAAGTGACCAGGAGGCGTGCTGCATTCGCAGCTGAAGTAGTCGCGCTCGCGACGCTTTACCTGATTGCCGCGATAGCGGGCCTGCGCCTCGATGCAGTCTCAGGATTTGCGACGTTAGTGTGGGCACCGAGCGGAATCGCCCTCGCTGCATTTCTCATTCGCGGATACCGGCTGTGGCCAGCGATCGCGCTCGGCGCGCTTATCGCGAACGTTCTGGCCGGCGCCCCGATTCCAGTTGCTATTGGCATCGCGACCGGAAACACTCTCGAAGCGCTGACTGCCGCTTACGCGCTCCAACAGATTCCGGGTTTTCGGCGCTCGCTCGATCGCTTGATCGATGCGTTCGCATTCATCATTGTTGCGGCAGCGCTCACTACGGCAATCAGCGCGACCATCGGAGTAGTCAGTCTTTACCTCGGCGGGATCGTTCCCTCCGCTGGAATTGGCGAGACATGGCGCGCGTGGTGGCTCGGCGACGCGATCGGCGATCTCCTCATTGCGCCGCTTCTGCTCGTCTGGTCCGTCGGCAAACCAGACGCCCGTCGAGAGACGTGGCTGGAGGCCGCAACTCTCGGCGTGTGCATGATCGCTGTGAGTCTTGTTGTGTTCGGTCCGGCCGGAGGAAACACATCAGTAGTACTCGGCGAGGTTTATCTGTTTTTTCCGGTTTTCATGTGGGCGGCCGTACGGTTTGGACAGCGCGGTTCTGTGACGACCGCGTTCATAGTCTCCGTAATTGCCGTCTGGGCGACTGTAGCTGGACGAGGTCCGTTCATCGAGCCGCAGTTGAACAGGAGCTTGTTCGCGCTTCAAACTTTCATGTCCGTGACCTCTGCAACGTTTCTCGTGCTCGGCGCCTCGGTGTCAGAGCGCAGCGCGGCCGCGGATCGCCTGCAATCTGCAATCGCGGGCGAGCAGATGATGCTTGCGGAGCGCGACGCTGCGCATCAGAGATTGATTGCTGTTCTAGAGCAAACTCCCCTTGCGATTGGAATCGTCGATGCGGCAACTGGCCGATTTCTTTTTATCAACGACGAGGTCGAGCAGATACTCGGAATCCGCCCTGCCATCAGCAAGGCTCTCGATCCCGAAGGCGGCGGATTCACCGGCTTCCACACGAACGGCGATCCCCTTGCGCCTGACGACTGGCCCACAGCGCGCGCATTGCGTCACGGCGAAATCGTTCGCGATCAGGTCATTCGCATCGTTTCACGAAAGCGTCAGCCAGTCGAAGTCATGGTGAATGCTGCACCGGTGCGCGATGCAGATGGAAAGGTTGTTGCGTCTGTGCTCGTCTTTCGCGACGTGACCGCACAACGCAAAGCCGAGGACGAGCTGCGCAGAGCCCACGAAACCGCGGCAGCTGCCAATCGCGCAAAGTCGGAATTCCTCGCCGTTATGAGTCACGAGCTGCGCACTCCATTGAATGCGATTGGGGGACACATTCAGCTTGTCGAGATGGGAGTTCACGGCCCGATCAACGACGTACAACGTGAGGCACTCAAACGGGTGCAGCGAAATCAGCGCCATTTGCTGTCGCTGATCAACGATCTTCTGAATCTGTCACGAATCGAAACGGGCAGGGTGGATTTCGAAATCAGCGATGTTCCTCTCGAGACGCTCGTTGCGGAGGCGGTTGCGACGATCGAGCCTCTTCTCGCTTCTCACAAGCTCGAGTGCGCCATAGTGGATTCACCTTATGCGCCCGATTCGTCATTGCTCGTTCGCGCGGACCGGGAGAAGACGCAGCAGATTCTGCTCAATCTCCTCGGCAACGCAATCAAGTTCACGCCGGACGGCGGACGCATCACCGTCGAGGCGCGTCGTTCGGATGAGCGATCTGATATGGCGGCTGTTCGCGTTTCAGACAGCGGTGTTGGTATTCCTTCTGCCAAGATCGAGAGCATCTTCGAACCGTTCGTTCAGCTGGGAAGTCGACCTGCAAATCCGAACGTGGGTCTTGGTTTGGGATTGTCGATCAGTCGCGATCTTGCCCGTGGAATGGGTGGCGATCTTAGAGCTTTCAGCGACACAGGAAACGGCGCAACGTTCACACTCTTGCTGCCACTGGCCAACAAGAATGACGTATAGCTCAACGGCGACGATTCTACCGAGGCATTGATATGGTTGACGCCTTGATCAGCGGATCGGGCAGCATCACGGAAGCCCTGAGCCGGCGCGCGCGCACGAGATCAGAGCCGCGTCTAAGCGCCGACCTTGTCGGCGGCGCATTGATCGCTACGACTGCGTTGGTTTGGAGACCAGCGGGCTGGTTTGTAATCACGACTGCTGCACTTTGTCTAGCTGCGTTCGGTGCGTGGGGATTTGCAGATCGCTTGCTCGGAGATCGCCGACAAGGCTACGGTCGCGCGGTTCTATCCTTCCTCCTCGTATTTCGAACCATCGCCGTAGCGGTTGGTGTTGTCGCCAGCGCGCTCCTCGTATTCGGATTCGCAGACCTGGTGATGGGAACATGGATCAGTTAAAAAAATACGCAGCTCTTATTTCTGTCGCGGCTGCGTTTTCCCCCGTGAGCGGGCAGCAGCCAAATGCTGCCGCGATCAAACTTCTCAAGTGGCGATCTGTCGGTCCGGCGAATCAAGCGGGCCGAGTGTCAGTCGTTGCAGGCATTCCCGGCGATCCCTACACGTATTACGTCGCGGGTGCAAATGGCGGAATCATCAAGACCACAAATGGCGGTACAACGTTCAAGCCAATCTTCGACGATCAGGACGTCGGATCAATCGGAGCGATCGCAATCGCACCGAGTGATCCTAACATCATCTACGTCGGGACCGGAGAAGAGAATCCGCGCAACAATGCATCGATCGGCGATGGCATGTACAAATCAATCGATGCAGGTGAACACTGGACGCGTATAGGACTCGACAAATCAGAGAGAATTGCGCGAATAGTCATCGATGCGAAGAATCCGGATGTCGTGTACGCGTGTGGCCTCGGACGCGAGTGGGGTCCGAACGACGAGCGCGGTGTCTTCAAGACGAGCGACGGCGGCAAGAGCTGGAAGAAAGTCTTATACGTCGATGCCCAGACCGCGTGCTCGGACCTTGCCGCGGATCCTGGCAACTCCAACGTTCTCTATGCCGGGATGTACACGTATCGCCGTTGGGCGTGGCATCTCGAGTCAGGCGGTGGCAATACGGCCGTGTACAGATCTGTCGACGGTGGTGCTAATTGGGAGCGGCTCTCTGGAAAAGATAGAGATCGCGGTTTGCCAAAAACCGAAATGGACCGAATTGGAATCGCGGTTGCTCCGAGCGATCCAAACACCGTGTATGTAATAAGCGAGACGAAAAACGAGGGAGAGCTCTGGCGGTCCGACGATGCAGGCTCGACGTGGCGCGTGGTCAATCGCGATCCGAACATCAACTTCCGCCCGTTCTATTACGCTGACATTCGCGTCGATCCGCAGAATCCGAATAGAGTCTTCTCACTCTCGGGGTCCCTCTATTTATCCGAAGACGGCGGAACGACGTTCCACACGATTGCGCGCGACGTACACGGGGATCATCAGGCGATGTGGATCGATCCTCTGAACGCGAAACGCATTTTGAGCGGATCGGACGGCGGTTGGCAGGTGAGTTATGACGGGGGAAAAAATTTCGAGGTCATCAACACTTTTCCGTTCACGCAATTCTATCACATCAATTACGACATGCAGCGTCCGTACATGGTGTGCGGCGGGCTCCAGGACAACGGAAACTGGTGCGGGCCGAGTCAGGCGTTGTCAGGTCAGGGAAATCTCAAGCGGGAGTGGTACACCGTTTCTGGCGGCGACGGATTCTTCACAGTGCCTGATGTATCGAAGCCATGGATTGTGTACTCCGACGCGCAAGGCGGAATGATCAGCGTCACCGACACGCGAACGGGAACGCAAAAGTCGATCTATCCGTATCCAAATCGCGTCGGTTCCGTAGGCGATGCGATGATTGGCCACAAGTATCGCTTCAACTGGAATTCGCCGATCGCACTTTCACCGGAGGATCCGAACACCGTTTACTTCGGTGGCAACGTCTTGTTCAAGTCGACGGATCACGGATTGTCGTGGCAGGTGATCTCGCCGGATCTCACGACGAACGATCCGAAGAAACAGCAATCGTCCGGCGGACCGATCGTCGTGGACAACACAGCTGCCGAGTTCCATTGCACGATCATCACGATCGCTCCGTCGCCGTTAGATCCTAACGTGATCTGGGTTGGAACCGACGATGGCAACGTGCAGGTGACACGCGACGGTGGAAAAACGTGGTCGAACGTATTCGCAAATGTGCGCGGTCTCAAACCGAATGCGTGGATTCCGACTGTCGAGGCGTCGCACGTTAACGCGGGCACCGCATACGTCGCAGCTGATCATCATCAGGATGACGACTACACGCCATACGCGTTCATGACCACCGATTACGGAAAGACGTGGACGCGAATAACCGGTGATCTCCCGGCGAGTGCCGCGTGGGTGCATGTCGTTCGCGAAGATCCGAAGAATCGCAACTTGCTGTACATCGGTACGGAGATGGGAGCGTGGGCCTCATGGGATCGAGGTGCGCACTGGACATCGCTGCGCGGTGATCTGCCGATCGTTCCCGTACGTGACATTCAGGTTCATCCGCGCGACAACGACATTCTGCTCGCAACGCATGGTCGTGGTCTCTACATCCTCGACGATGCGACCGCTCTACAGCAATTGGGCGACGCGATGAAGGCCGATGCGGTTTTGTTCGACGTGCGTCCCGCAGTTCGATGGAGCTTGTGGAGTCAGGACGGAAATCTCGGACAGAAGAGATGGTCCGGAGAGAATCCGCCGCCGGGCGCATTGATTACGTACTATTTGAAAACGCAGCCAGTCGGACCAGTCGACATCACGATTACCGACGCGCAGGGCAAGACAGTTCGTCGTATGCGTCGAGTGTCCGATGAATCTGGAATCAACCGCGTCGCGTGGGATCTTCGATACGACTCTCCGGCGCAGAGCGGTGGCGGTCCGGGCGGGCGTGGCGCTGGCGGCGGAGGCGTAGGCGCGCAGGAGGCGGATACCTCTCTCGCGGCTTTACGAGCAAGGCGTCGTGCGCAGGCTATTGCCGCGGAGTCGGGCGGCGCAGGCGACGAAAGCGCTGGTGGCGGATTTGGCGGCGGTGGTGGTGGTCCGTCAGTTCTTCCTGGGATGTATACGGTCGCGCTGACGGCGGACGGAAAGACTTACACGAAAACAGTTCAAGTTGAAAACGATCCGCGATCGGACATGTCTGCGGCGCAACTCACCGCGCAATACGACGCGGCGATGCAATCGAGAGATCTCACGAATCGCTTCAATCGTGTCTTGTCATCAACGGATGACATGATCCGTCAGCTCACTTCATTGCAGGAACAATTCCGGCGCGGGCCGTCCCCGGTTTCGGGAGACATCGCAACAACTTTGAAGGACCTCAAGCAATTCCGTGATTCCGTTCTCGCGCGTCCATTGCAAGGCCTCGGATATCGCCAGTATCCGCGTCTTCGCGAGGAAATTCAGACAGTATCGGGAATGATCTCGCGTCCTCTCATGCCGCCGACTGCTGGAGAAATCCTGCGACTGTCGGAATTGAAGACGGAGACGGATCAGGCGCAGGCGCGATTGGACGGATACGTGCAGGGTCCAGTCGCGAAAATAAATCAGCAACTCGCTGGAACACCTCACATCGTGATGCCTACATCACCGCCAGCCAGGCAGTGAGGATTTGAGTGTGATGATTTTGGGGATCCTCTTGCCAGTTTTGGCAAGAGAGCCGCCGTTGCTTTGAAACAAGACATCGGAATCGCACTTGCCAAAACTGGCAAGGAGATCCCCAAAATCATCACACTCAAATCCTCACTCGCACCACGCCAGAATCACTTCAACCGCGGTTCAGTTTTTCGGGGAGCTTTGACACAATCCGGCCATTTAGTCGGAGGCCCGCGGTTTCCCCTTCCGGCAGCGGGTGGCGGCGCCTGAGCCGCCAGGGCGGCGAGATCGACTCTCTCACGCGTGATCATCGTCGGATCCTCTGACGCAAGGTACGCGAGCATTGCAGTCAACGTCGCGTTGAACTTGAGATCGTCGAAAACAATCTTGTCGTACGTGTCACGATTTGTGTGCCAAGTGTAGTTGGAGTAATCCCAGCTCAACGCGCCGAGTCCGATCGCCGGAGTTCCGTAACAAGCGAACGAGTAATCATCGCTTCCCCCGCCTGCCGGAAAGCCGGGACCGCGAAACTGGAGCTGCGATGTCATGTCCGCGGGAATTTTTGCCAGCCATTGCGAGATGTGCTCGGCAGCGTTCGGAAGTCCCGCGCCGCCGACTCGAATAATGCGCCCGGTTCCATT
Source organism: Gemmatimonadaceae bacterium (assembly GCA_046262875.1). Taxonomy (GTDB): domain Bacteria; phylum Gemmatimonadota; class Gemmatimonadetes; order Gemmatimonadales; family Gemmatimonadaceae; genus UBA4720. The sequence continues at coordinate 84,901 of JBHELX010000005.1, forward strand.
GTCCTGATTGAAGAGCGCCTGGAGTCCCTTGATTACCTCGGGATGATCTTCGGTGAATGCTTTCGATCCAACCTCGCCTTCTTCTTCGCCCGTCCAGTGGCCGGCGACGATCGTGCGCTTTGGACGCGGATAAACCTTCTTCAGAATCCGCATCGCTTCCATCATTGTCAGCGTTCCGGTCCCGTTGTCAGTTGCGCCCGATGATCCGTCCCACGAGTCGAAGTGTGCGGACAACACTACATACTCGTCAGGCTTTTCCGATCCGCGAATCATTGCAACCGTATTGTATGAGGGCTGCTCTCCAAGGAGCTGACCGTCGAGATTCATCGTGATGCGCGGACGCTGACCATTCTCCGTGAGTCGGAACACCAATCCATAATCCTCGCAGCTCAACGCGATTGCCGGCGCCTTGAGATTGTACGTCTCGAAAATCTCGATTGTCCCCCATGCATCTTTCGGCCGCGATGTGATCACGCCGGCAACACCGCCCTGCTCGAGACGCAAGCCAAGCTCGCCGGTTCCAATCGCCAGACTGTAACCGGTCCCGCGAACGTTTCGACTCCCCCACTCCGTGCGAACCGCCGCGCGCATCGAATCCATCCGTGCTTTCGATTCTGGCGTGGCATTCTGCTGCCAGTCTTCAGTGGGTCTGCATGTTGGCTGAGGAGCGGCAACGAGAATGAATTTTCCTCGCGCGTTCGGCAGCCATTTCACGAACTCCGTGCTGTCCGCGAAACGCGGAAGAATGATTGTCTCTGCTGTGAGATCTTTTTTGTTTGTGCCAGGCGAATATCCCAGCATCGTGCCCTCGAGAGATCGCACGCGCGGGTACACAAGGTCGATGTGCGAATATCCGCGTCGCCATCCACGCCACGTCCCGTACTGCTCATTCTTGGCATCGATTCCCCACGACTTGTAGGTTTGCACGAGCCAATCGGCGCCGCGTTTCGCGTCGGGACTGCCGGTAAGTCGCGGACCAATCGAATCGAAGAGCTGGTGCGCCAGGCGCTCGGTGTACGAGCTGTCCATCCCGATCGCGCGAATTCTCGAGATGATAGGATCGGGCGCGGCGGGAGTTTGCGACGTCAGCGCGATCGGAAGCGACGTCACTGCGAGTGCAACAAGGATAAATTTGCGTCTCATTACGGGTGACCAATGTTGATTGACGTTCATAACCACTTCTATCCACCATCGTATCTCGACGCGATACGCAGCGGCGACAGTGTAGTCAAACTAACTGTCGACGCAGAAGGTAATCCCTCTCTGCATTATCCGGGCGACTACAACGTGGCCGTACTGGGTCACCGGGATATCGACTATCGTCAGCAGGTTGTCCAGCGCGAGGAAGTCGACACGCAGGTGATCACGCTCACGACGCCCGGAACTCACGTAGAGCCGCCCGAGCGAGCCGTTCGTCTCGCGCGACTCGTCAACGATTCGTTCGCTGCAATTGTGCGTGAGCGGTCGCCTCGCTTCACCGCCCTCGCCACGCTGCCACTGTGTGATCCGCAAGCCTCCGTTATCGAGCTACGCCGCGCGATGACGGAGCTGCATCTGCCGGGTGCGATGTTGTTCAGCAATGTGAATGGCGTCGCACTCGCGGATTCGCGATTCGATTCGCTCTATGCCGAAGCGAACCGGCTCGGCGCTGTGTTGCACATTCATCCAACCGATCCCGTCGGTGTCGAAGCGATGACGGACTATTGGCTCATGCCACTCGTCGGATTTCTTTTCGATACTACTCTCGCGGCGGCGAAACTTGTCTTTGCGGGCATTCCCGAACGCTACCCTGACATCAAGTGGGTGCTGAGTCACCTCGGCGGAGCAATTCCATATCTGGCGGAGCGACTTGATCGAGGTTGGCGCGCATTTCCCGATTGTCGCGTGAACATCCACAAACCGCCGAGCGAATACCTGCGACGTTTTTATTTCGATACCGTGAACTTCGATCCGACTGCATTGCGACTCGCCGTCGACTTCGCCGGCGCCTCTCAGATTCTCGCGGGCAGTGATTATCCGCATCAGATCGGGAGTATTCCGCTGATGAAGGAAAGTTTGGGTGCGCTGAACGTGTCCGCTCGCGAACGAGAATTGATAATGGGCTCGAACGCTCAGACTCTATACGGACGCGGTTGAGCGATTGAGCGATTGACGGATCAGCGATAATCGAGAATCGCCAATCGCACCATCTCTGGTCGCTCTCTCGCTCTATCGCCCTATCGCCCTATCGCTCTACCGCTCTACCGCTCTACCGCGAATTTCCAAATGTGTCGCATGCATTCGGGTCGCCCGAGTCAAAGCCTCGCTTGAACCATTGAGTTCTCTGCGCAGATGATCCGTGCGTGAATGAGTCGACGTTGACGCTTCCCCTGGTTTGCTGCTGAATCCTGTCGTCGCCGACCGCTGACGCAGCGTTCATTGCTTCTTCGACGTCGCCTTGCTGGAGAAGATTGCGTTGCTGCGTCGAATGCGCCCACACGCCCGCGAAGCAGTCGGCCTGTAACTCGAGCTTCACCGAGAGCTGATTCGCTAAATCCGGATTGCTTTCCTGTTGCGCGCGTACCTGCTCGTCGATGCCGAGCAAATGTTGAATGTGGTGACCGAGCTCGTGTGCCAGCACATATGCCTGTGCGAAATCTCCAGCTGCACCGAAGCGCTGCTTCAACTCGTCGTAGAATCCAAGATCGATGTAGACCTTTTCGTCCTGCGGACAGTAGAACGGACCCATCGCGGATTGCGCCGTTCCGCATCCTGACTGGGTGGAATTGCGAAATAGTACGAGGTGCGCGGGATGGAATTGCGTTTTGTATTGGGGAAGAACTGTCGCCCACGTGTTCTGGACGTCGTCGAGGACAAACGAAACGAATTGAACTTCCGGCTCTTCGCGCGCTGAATCCGCGGCCGTCATTTGCCCACCGCCCGTGCCAACGGCCGGTTGCACGCCAAGATCCGAGAAGAGATTGCGGCCAAAGATAAGACTCAACGCGAGAACGACGACAGTTCCACCGATCCCGAGGCCGGCGCCCATTCCGCCGCCCGACCGTCTGTCCTCGAGATTGGAGCTACGTCCTCCTGGTGTCCATTTCATAGTCGCTTTGTTTCGCAAGAACCTCGCCTGCACATAGCTGGTGGCTGGTAGCTGGTAGCCGGTAGCCGGGAACGCCTAGACGCTTCAACTTTATCTCTCACCAATGCCCAAACGTGACCCTCGAGTTGACTTGTACATCGCGAAATCCCAGGATTTTGCGAAGCCGATTCTCACACACCTTCGAAAAGTCGTCCACGCCGCGTGCCCCGACGTCGAAGAGACCATCAAATGGGGCGTGCCGTCGTTCATGTACAACGGAATGCTTTGCGGAATGGCAGCATTCAAGAACCATTGCGGATTTGTGTTATGGAAGGGCTCGCTCATTCTCGACAAAAAGGGGCAGCGCGGAGATGAGGCGATGGGCCATCTCGGAAAACTCACGAGTGTCGCGGATCTTCCTTCCGATCGCGTGTTGACCGGATACATCAAAGAAGCAATGCGCCTCAACGAAACGGGCGTGAAAGTTCCTAAGAGGCCACTGAAAAAGAAAAAACCAATTCCGATGCCGCTGGTCCTGCGGCGCGCACTTCAGAAGAACCCCAAGGCTCGCGCCGCATTCGACGCATTCAGCCCCAGCCACAAGTACGAGTATCTCGAATGGATTACCGACGCGAAAACTGACGAGACGCGTCAGCGCCGAGTCGATACCGCGATCGATTGGATGGCGGAAGGAAAGCCGCGCAACTGGAAATACACAAAACGGATTTAACCGATTTCAATTACGACGAGATTGCCGAAGCGTACGCAGCCGGCGTAGACAGCGCTCCGTACAACGCGCACTACGAACGGCCGTCAACTCTCGCGATGCTGCCGGAAGTGAATGGCGCGCACATTCTCGACGCAGGTTGTGGCTCGGGTTTTTATGCGGAAGAGCTCGCGCGGCGCGGCGCGCGCGTGACTGCTATCGACGCGAGCAAAGAGATGGTGAAGCACGCAAAAGAACGACTCGGCGACAATCCCCAGGTAACACTCCGCGTTGCAAACCTCACACAGCCCATGGACTTCATCGGCGACGGCGACGTAAATGGAATCCTGGCTCCGCTCGTCCTCCACTACATTCGCGATTGGATGCCGACGCTCGCCGAATTCCGACGCATCCTCAAGCCGAATGGTTGGCTCGTGCTCTCGACGCATCATCCAACAACGGAAGCAGCCCGCTTCAACGTCGCGAATTACTTCGTCACTGAAGCGCTGGAAGATTACTGGAGCTGGGTGGGCAACGTGCGGTTTTTCCGCCGACCGCTGACGGCGATCACTGGAGCGTTGACTGATGCGGGTTTCGTATTAGAAAAACTTGTCGAGCCACTTCCCGACGAGTTTTTTCGCGAGACCAAACCCGATGTGTTCGAACGGCTTCTAAAATACCCGGAATTCCTTCTCATTCGCGCACGCATCGGACGCGCTGTGTGATATCTTAATCATCCAAACAAACCCCGACTGATGCCCTGCCTGCTCGTCCTTATCGCTCTCGCGATGCCGCGCGTTGTGGTCGCCGGGTTGTGGCTGCTCAGCGACTGGTTCAAGGGAATGTTTCCGAACGTGTTCGTGCCGATTCTCGGATTCATTTTCCTGCCGACGACTCTCCTCTGGTATTCCGTCGTTCAACATTGGTTTGGCGGACGCTGGACTGTATGGACGGTGATCGGCCTTATCATCGCGTTCTGCATCGACGTCTCGCCTGCGTCGGGAAGGCGCAGATATCGACGAACCGATTCAGTTTAGCCACGGCGATCGCACCTCAGCTCATGGAGAACCAGCGAGCCACGCACTGAGAAGTCTTCGCTGCTTCTCAGTCGCGTTGGGCAGTTGTTCGATCGAGACCGTCGGACGCTTGTGTCCCCGATCGATTACATCGGTGGTAATCGAGTGCCCATTTCGAATCGTTACGAATCGAAGCGTCCGGCCGACGCTCATTCCTCGCAAGATCTGTCGAAAGTCGGGCCAAGTTTTCACTGCGACGCCATTCACGGAGACGAGTTGATCACCAGTGTTGAGTCCTGCCAAAGCCCACACGCTGTTGGGATCTCCAATGCGAAGTCGCGGCATGGTGTCGCCCTCAGGGACCCACGCGGCAATTCGAAAATCAGGCACCGGTTTTCCTGAATCATTGACTGCGGGTATCCACGCCACTCGCGTGCGCAGTCCGATCAATCGAAGGTATCGGTCGAAGTCAATTGACGTCGCGCCGCGCACGTAGGAATCGAAAAACGTTTTCATCTCGCAGCCACACACTTCGGCGAACGTCGCTTCGAGATCGCGCCCGTCGTATCCCCGAGCGCCCGAGTAGCGTTGCATCATCAGGCGCATGACATCGTCAACCGATCGCCGTCCATTCGTCGCATCGCGAATCATCAAATCCAGCATCGTTCCCAGCAGCTCGCCCTGCAGGTGAACGCTCGGAGAGTAATCGCCGAGCGTTCCTGGCGACGAGCGATACGCTGCTAGACTCGAGACTTCGGGCGATATACGCGAATTGCTGCTGTTCCCGAGATACCGCTCGATAAGTCTCGTGAGGTGGGCGAGTCGCGTTGAATCAAGCTGCTGAATGTCTGCACGTCTTCGCAGAAGGTCCGCGTAATACATTGTCAGCCCCTCTCCAAACCAAAGTCCGCGTGTTTCGCGCGCGGGATGATAATCAATCCCGGTTCGCTCGACCGGACGAAGTCGCATGTCATTCCATAGATGGAAATATTCGTGGGCGATCTCTCCCATCGTCTCCGAAGGGTCAGTCGCGAGCTCGGCACTCGGCGCGCCGAGTGTGACGGAATTCGGGTGCTCGAGCGCACCATATGCGCCGTCTTGAAGGAGGAATGTGTATTCCGGATACGGCGCACTTCCAAACAGTCCGATGCCCTGTTGAGTGAGGCGTTTTATCCCATCGACGAGCGCTGTCGTGTCGAATGGCGTCGCATTGGGGAGCGGCCAATAAAATACTCGATGCGGAACGCCATTCGTTGTGAATCGCCAAAAGCGAAGATTGCCAACGAGAATTGGAGATTCCAGCAGAAAGTCGGCGTTAGAAGCGGTGAAAATACTCGAGTCTGTTGTCGGCTCGAGTGAGGTTGCGATACGCCATTCCGCCGGAACAACGACCTTTACACGCGAAGCCGCTCGCTCGGCTCCGACGATGTACATGAACGAGGGATGTCCTCCGATCAACGCGCCCGTAGGACTGATGAATGGCCGCCAGGCCCCGCGCTGCCCCTGCTCGCGTGGCGGAAGGTGTATTCGATAACGAACGAGCGTTTCGCCGTGAGAGACCACTCGCCATACCGAGCTGTCCTGTCTCACGATCGATGCGCCGGGCTTCGCACCAACCACCGTCGGACTTTCTACAAAGCGCCAGAAACGCTCGTCATACTCGGGGTGGGCCGCCATCGCCAGCAAAAACGTGTCTGGCGCATTCCTGATCCGCATCTCGACGGTGAATAGCGATGTATCCTTGGGTGTTACGGAGATTGTGTAATCAACCGCGACGTGCGTCGGTTTACGCGCATTGTCGTGTGAGTGTAGCGCTGCGAACAAAAGGAAGGGGAGTAACTTTTCAGCAATCATCAGTCATCTTCCGAGTAATCGTCCACAATACGATGCCGGTCGACGTGCGCGGGTTTGACATTAAACAATGGAAATTCTGATAACAGGCGGGACAGGATACATGGGTGCTCGGCTGATTCCGAAATTAGTCGAGCGAGGTCATCATGTTCGGGCACTCGCCCGCGCGGGCTCGGAGAACAAAGTTCCGCGAAGCGCCACGGCCGTGACAGGCGATGCCCTCGTCACCGAAAGTATTGTGAATGCGCTGCGGCCTGGTGACACGCTGGTGCATCTGGTTGGAACACCGCATCCCAGTCCACGCAAAGCAGTCGAGTTCGCACGAGTGGATCTTCCTTCTATTCGTGCGTCGGTCGAGGCGGGAAAGAAAATGGGAATCGCTCACCTCGTTTACGTGAGCGTCGCGCAACCGGCTCCGGTGATGCATGCGTACGTTGCGGTTCGCGCGCAGGGCGAGGCGCTGATTCGCGAATCCGGAATCCCCGCGACAATACTTCGTCCGTGGTACGTCGTCGGACCAGGGCACCGATGGGCTTTGGCTCTGACTCCGCTTTATGGAATTGCCAAACTCTTTCCACCAACGCGAGATGGCGCCACAAGATTGGGACTCGTTACCATCGATCAAATGGTCGCAGCGCTTATCGCAGCGGTCGAGTCACCGCCAGCCGAGGGAGTCAGAATCGTAGAAGTTCCTGACATCCGCCGATCGAGACTGACAACGGTGGAGCGACTGAGAGATTGAGGGATTGGGCGAAAGGGCGATTAAGCGAATGAGCGATTGAGCGTCGCTGATCTCTTATCGCTCAATCGCTCTATCGCTCTATCTCTTCATCGCTCTATCTCTTCATCGCTCTATCGCTCAACCGCTTCCCGCGTACGCGTCTCGATTGACCTCACTCAACAGCGGCGGCATATCCGGAACCACTCTCGCGCCGAACAAGCATATGTCGAGATACACCGATTCCGCAGTCGAGCACTCCGCTCGGCGCGCTGGAGTATCATTACGCAGCGTCCCGATTTGCTCACCGACAGCTTCGTAGCACTTCGCTTTACTCGCGGGTGATGTGAGCTCGCGGCATAACGAGAGACCATCTGCGGGTTTCGCATTCAAGTCGATGAGATTTTTTACGAGGCCGATGTAGCACCAGGGTTGGTACCTCGTCGCGCCCAGTGAGCACATCCTGATCGCTGTCGCGTGATTCTGCAACGAATACGAGCTGATATCGCGGCCGAGGCTCTGATAGCAAACGAACCTCATGTCGTGTGGCGCCCTGTCGCAGGTTTTCGCGGTGGCTGCCATATCGCCTTGATTCAGATAGAGAATGATCGAGGTCTGCATCTCGTAGCACGACTCGAGATATCGATCGGCCATAATCGAGCATGGATAAAGAGGATCCTTCGGGTCGATCGCCTTGAATGGTTTTCCAGCGTGATCCATTCCCTCCATTCCAGCCATGCCTTCCATCGATGTGTGCTGGCCGAGTCCGTGCGCGGGATGATGCGGATTCGTGACATTCACAATGTTCTCCATGAACGCGCCGCCGTAGCACGAGCGACGATCCCAGGCGTCCGTGAGGAGGTCACATCCCGCGAGCGCTTTCGGCAGATCGTGACCGTAGATCATCGTCAGGCCATGACCGGTTCCATGAACGCATTGGAACCGAAGCCACCGGTCGGCATTCGCTCCGCGGAATGGCTCACACAACGTGTTCACTTCTTTCGGTCCGATAGTTTTCGCGGCGTCGAAGTAAGCTTGAATCACACCGTGATAGCAGCCTGACTGGTTGCTCTCGTCGCACATCGAGAATGTTTTCGCAACATCCCCACCGCGCTTTCCAGCGGCGATGCCAACTCCGTGTGCATAGACGTGTCCATCGCGTTTGGTGTCGACGTCCAGCGACGCGAGTCGAGCGAGCGTCGCCATTGCGAGCTTTACTTGTCCGGCAGACGCGAGTGAGTCGAGGCCCTTCGAGTAGCAGTCGATTTTGCTGTCGCCACTCAGCTTTCCGCAGCGGTTGTACATCGTGCGCGCCAGCGCAGTCGAATCGTCAGCCGGCGACGCCGCCTCGGTCGCGCGGAACGGATTGATACTCCTTCGCCCCATCGCATAACCACCGCCCACAAGAACAAGCGACAGGGCGACGAGCGACGGCAGGACGACCTTACCATTGAATCTGCTCATGATTTAAAAGCTCACAGGGTGACGCCGATCACGCAACCGACGTCTCAACTGCCACGTGTGGGGAGGGATGAGAAACATCGCGGTCTTCTCGAGCGGAACGGGAAGCCTGGGCAATCTTTCGCAAATCTGCGGAGTCGATCACGCGCAATCCTGCTTCATCGAGCGCCGCCTGATGAACTATCGCAGCGGCAACGTCGGACGCATCTATCGGTTTCAATCGAGCCGGCGTGAGAAACGAAATGTGGGCAGCGATTCTCTCGCCAGGTCGCGAGCGCGCGCGCTTGCCGACGAGAATCGACGGACGCGCAATCGTGAGCGATTTATATGGCAGCGAAGTCAGTCCTTTCTCGAGCTCGCCCTTGATCCGATTGTAGAAAATAGGCGAGCGTGGATCAGCACCAAGAGCGCTCACGACCAGAAAATGTGAAACGCGTTTCTCAATTCCGAGATGCGCCGCAGTCAAAGGATACAAAAGGTCGACCGTTCGAAATGCTCGGCGCGTGCGAGCCTGCTTCATCGTCGTCCCCATAGCGCAAATGATCTGGTTCACGGCGAACAAATGCGACGACGCTGTGAGATGGTCGAAGTTGACGACGTGCTGCTCGACTTTAGGACCGAGAAGCTCGTTTGGTAGCGGGCGACGGGTGAGGACAACGACGCGGTCGAATGCCCGGTGAGGCTGTACAAGGCGGAGGCACTCCCCACCCACGAGGCCAGTTGCACCCAGAATCATTACCGAGCGGGGATTCACCATACGGTAATGACGCTCGGTGGACAAAGAGGATACAGCGATTGAGCGATAGAGCGATTGAGCGATAAGCGAACGGCGACCATCGAAATCGATGATCGCCCTATCGCTAATCGCCTATCGCTCTACCGCTCTACCGCTCTACCGCTCGATCGCTCGATCGCTCTATCGCGGTTATCCCTCGATTTCGTCGAAGGTGGCGGGGACCGGCACTGGAATCGGATCAGACAGGTTGTAATCGTCACTTTCCATCGGAATGACCTTCGACGGAGTCTCCGGCCGCTCCTGACCCTCTGGAATGTTCGTTACGGCGAGGACGATACGGCGCTGAATCGGATCGACTTCCATCACACGAACGCCGAGCTTCATCCCCTCCCACACGATGTCGGCGGGGGAATTCACCGGCTCGCCAAAGTTCAGCTGGCTCACCGGAACGAAGCCCTCGATGTCGTGGCCGATGTCGACGACGACTCCCTTGTCCATCAATCGAACCACTGAGCCATCGAGCTCGGTGCCGACCGGGTAGGTCTCGCCGATCTTCAGCCACGGATCTTCCTGCGCCTGTTTGAGTCCGAGCGAGATGCGCTTGTTGTCGGCGTCGATGTTGAGAATCACGACGTCAACGCTGTCGCCCTTCTTCACGACTTCCGACGGATGCTGCACGCGCTTGGTCCACGACATATCCGAGATGTGAATCAAGCCATCGATTCCAGGCTCGATCTCGACGAATGCGCCGAAGCTCGTGAGGTTCCGAACTTTGCCGCTGAGTCGCGTACCGATCGGATATTTCTGAGGAAGAATCATCCATGGATCCTGCTCGGTCTGCTTCATGCCGAGCGAGATCTTTTCTTCGTTCGGATCGACTTTCAGGACAACCGCTTCGATGGTTTCACCTATGGAAACAAGCTTCGACGGATGACGAACGTTGCGAGTCCAGCTCATCTCGCTGATGTGCACCAGACCTTCGATGCCCGGCTCGAGCTCGATGAACGCGCCGTAGTTGGTAATCGAAACCACCTTACCCGACACACGCGTGCCGACCGGGTATTTCTCCGCGACGTCCTTCCACGGATAGCTCTGGAGCTGCTTGAGTCCGAGCGAGATTCGCTCTCTCTCCCAGTCGATATCGAGAACCTTGACCTCGAGCTCGTGGCCGATCTGCACCATTTCCGACGGATGCTGAATGCGACCGTACGACATGTCGGTGATATGGAGCAATCCGTCCACGCCGCCCAGGTCGATGAATGCGCCGAAGTCGGTGATGTTCTTGACCACGCCCTTCCGGACCTGATCCTTCTGCAAATCCTTCATCAGCTTGTCGCGCTTCCCCGCTCTTTCCTGCTCGAGGATCACACGTCGTGATACGACGATGTTGCGACGTCGCTTGTTGAGCTTGATGATCTTGAACTCGAACGATTGACCGAGCAGCTCGTCGACATTGGGTACGCGACGAAGTGCGATCTGAGATCCGGGAAGGAACGCGTCCACTCCCATGAGATCGACGACGACGCCGCCTTTGATCTTCTTGACCAGAGTTCCGGCGACGGGCTGATCATTCTCATATGCGACTCGGATGCGCTCCCAAACGCGCATGAAGTCGGCTTTCTTTTTCGAGAGGACGACGGAGCCTTCCATGTCCTCGAGGTGCTCGAGCAGAACTTCGACTTCATCACCCGGTTTGAGATCGGGGAGGTCTTTGAACTCTTCGAGCGGTATCGTGCCCTCTGACTTGAAGCCGATGTCGAGGACCACGAGGTTGTCGCGGATATCGAGCACGCGGGACTTGACGATCTCTCCTTCTTCGATGGAGGCCATCGTCCCGTTGTACATCGCCATCATTGATTCGAGCTCGTCCGGCGAGTAATCGTCCTCGTCGTAAAGCTCGGGCCTGAGGTTGGCAAGCGGGCGGAGCTGTGCTCTCTGCAGATCGCGCTTTTCGCGCGCTGTCAGTGCCGTGCCGGTTGTGGTTGAGGTTTCGGTGTCCAGGTCTGCCATTCTACTGGGAAAAGGGTTGAGGTTTACGTTCTTGTGCAGCCTTGAAGTATAGACGACTCGGACCGTGTTGACAACATTTGTGTGTGACAATTGTGAAGCACGGATAGAAATGTCACCGATATTACACGGATTGAAATGTCACCCTCTGTCGGTTGTAGTTCTTTCGTTCTTCATCGGATTTCCTGCTGGGTGTACATCTCTAGTTCTTTCTTTGCCGCTAAGGCTTCTCCCACGTCCATTCGATTTTTAAGGTGCCACGGATGATTTGCTTTCGGGCGACTGGTTTCGCACCAAAACTTCCCGGTTCGCTCCGGATTCGCTCGCGGCGCTGGAATATGTTCGCTCCACGTTAGCAAGTACTCTTTCCCGAGGCGGTTCCGATAAACCACCCTCACCTCACCATCCTCTAGCGTTCGCACTAAAACGCACGCTTTAGCGGGCATGTCTTTCCGAAGCTTCAAAGACAAGAGCTTAGAGTGGAACGAGATCACTCCATCGAGACTGATACGCCTTTTCTCCTCGATGCACCACGTATCCGGACCATTCTGTGATGCCAGGATCGGCACATGGTAATCGGTCCCGCTTGTCGGCCGCCTCGAAAAGCGTGTGTTGTGTGCCGGCAGATAAATCTGCTCGAGATATTCGTTCACCCCCGCGTGCGTCGAAATTCCTTTGACTCTCAATTTCTTTATCAACCGATCTTGATTCGTTCCATGACTTCGCTCGACCCTGCCCTTCGCCTGCGGTGAGGAAGCAGCAATGAGCTCGATGCCAAGCCTCGCACACACTCGACCGAACTGAGTTGCTTCGATCGATTGGCTCGGACGCGGAGAGTGATAGAGTGTCTTCCAGTCGGTGTAAAGAGCGCGTGGAATTCCGTACTTCGCAATCCACTCTCTCAGCACCGATGCCGCATCCCAGAACGTTTCCTGTTCGCCAAGCCGACCCAGCATCGTGCTCGTGGCATCATCGGTCATTGTCATCAGACAACCACCGGGACCACGGCCCTCGAGCCAGTCATGAAAGCTGCCGTCGAGCTGCACCAGTTCACCGAAGTGGTCTTTGCGAGCGCGGCGTCGTAGGTGACGCTTTCGCTTCCGCCTTCTCGACCAGAGCCCCGCCGGGCGCATCCAATCAGTCAGCGTCGAGACCGGAATTGCAATTCCCTCATCCTCAGCCAAATGCTCGCTCAAGAGCGTCGGTCCAAAACGCTGGCCCGGCCCGGTCTCAGCATTTCCACCGTAACGCTCTCGAATAAGATCGAGAACCCTCTCGCGCTCTGACGCTGGTCGAGCGTGATTGGAGAGTCGGCCACAACTCGCGTGAATAAGACCTCTGGCCCCCCGCTCCCTGTAGCGCTTCACCAAACGCTTTACTTGCCGCAGGCTGAGAGCAAGGATCTCAGCAGCTTCACCCGTTCTGAGGCCACCTGCGAGAACTCGCTTGATAACTCCAGCCCGCACTACGTCGCGCTCGCTCATTGCCATTCTCTCCAAGCTCCCTCCTCGCCAGAGGGAACATCTTGGAGGGTGACACTTCTATCCGCGAATCACGGTGACATTATCATCCGTGTTCAACAGCGAAGGAGCACCGAGGGAAACGGACCTACTGCTAGTCAGTTGGTCCAATAGTCCGCAATCGGTTACGCGCGTGTGGACCATATGTTGCGGAATTTTTCTTGCGGCACAGGGCCACAAGACGAAACCAGAAAGAAGAGGAAGGAGGAAGGAAATGCTTTACAGAAACAGCTTGACCCCACCGGTCTTCGGACTTCGCCGGGAGATCGACCGACTTTTCGAGGATACGTTCGGACGCGGCGAGGGTGGGACGACATTTACCCCCGCGGTCGATATCCGGGAAAACCAGAATGAGCTGAGTCTCGACGTCGAGCTTCCTGGTCTCAATCCCAACGACGTGGAAATCACAGCCGAAAACGGCGTGCTGACAATCAGGGGGGAAAAGCAAACCGAGCGAAAGGAAGGCGACGATTCGCGCTATCACATCATCGAGCGCTCGTATGGAAGTTTCCTGCGATCATTCCAGCTTCCGCAGGGATTGGACGAATCGAAAATCGAGGCGAATTACAACAACGGCATTCTTTCGATTCATCTTCCGAAATCCGCACTTGCTCAGCCGAAGAAAATTCAGATCAAGAGCGGCGAAGTACCAACGGGAGGTCGCCCAATTGAAGGAGTTGGAACATCGACGGTTGGACGGCGCACGACGACGGGCGACAACACGAGCCAGCAACAGCCCATGGCGGCATCCGGCAGCTCGAGCGTCGGAAAGAATAATCCGACGTCCAGGCGCGACACCGGAGCCAAGTCGTAATCTCCAGGTCGCCGACGCCTGCTGGCAGATAACCGATCGCCGAGGTCCGATTTATTCGGACATCAGGGATCGGTTATCGGCCAGCGGGGATCAGTGACCGGTTTCATATACAATCCTTCCGCCAACGATTGTCGCCAGAATTTTCACATCGCGAATTGTTTCCGGTGGAACACGTGTAATGTCGCGATCGATCAGGACCAGATCAGCGAGTTTCCCCCGTTCTATCGATCCCTTGATCTTCTCGTCGAACGACGCGTACGCAGCATCCGTCGTATACGCGCGCAGCGCCTCCTCGACTTTGATTTTCTGTGCGGGAATCCATCCTTCAGGGTGCTTATCATCGAGGGTCCGGCGCGTGACCGCTGCGTAGATTCCCTCGAGTGGCGTCGGTGGCGCTACGAACCAGTCACTTCCAAATACGAGACGCGCGCGCGCATCGAGAAGCGATCGAAATGCGTACGTCGTCTTCGCTCTCTCGGGCCCGATGAGCTTCTCGGCCCATCGTCCGTCGTCGATTGCGTGATACGGCTGCATGCTCGCAATCACGCCGAGTGCCGCGAACCGCGGGATATCCGCGGGCAGAAGATGTTGTGCATGCTCGATGCGGAAGCGGCGGTCGCGCGGCCCGTTCTCACGCTCGATTTGCTCGAAGATGTTGAGCTGACTGTTGATCGCGCGGTCGCCGATCGCGTGAACGATCACCTGAAGTCCGGCTCGATCGCCGCCTAGTCCCCACTTTCGAAGATCGTCGGGTGGTTGCACGAAGAATCCCGAATCCTTTGGAGAATCGGTGAAGGGTGCAAACATCGCTGCTGTGTGCGAGCCGAGTGATCCGTCGGCGAAGCCTTTCAGTCCGCCGATTCTGACCCATTCGTCGCCCTTACCACGGGCCGCGACGGTATCTCGAAGTCGCTCCCATTGCCTGATCGGAGTCACCGCGTAAATCCGCGTGATGAGTCGTCCATCGTGATGGGCGCGCTCGAAGGTGGCGAGATCTTCGAACGTTCCCATGTTGACGACCGACGTCACGCCACGGGCCGCGACGTAACGCATTGCGGCGTCGAGCGCGCGATCGTCGAGAACGCCGGGCGGCGACGGCTCTACGCGATCGACAAGATCTGTTGCGTTGTCCTTCAAAACTCCCGTGGGATTCCCGGAAGCGTCGCGAACGATCGTTCCACCTTGAACATCGGCTGTCTTCGATGTTACTCCACCGGCGGCGAGAGCGGCGCTATTTGCAAGCGCCATGTGTCCGTCGAGACGCGAGACCCAAACCGGATTATGCGGCGTGACCGAGTCGATCCAGTCGCGACGAGGAAGCTCACCGCCCCAGTTCTGATGATCCCAATCACCACCGGTGATCCACGCGCCGGCGGGAATCGTTGTTGCGAACGCTTTTATTCGCGCGATGAATTCTTCGGGACTGCGCGCATCGCGCAGCTGCACCGACGAAAGACGATATCCTCCACTGATGAAATGCACGTGGGAATCGATAAATCCCGGCGTGACCATTCCGCCCTTCGCATCGATAACCCTTGCGTGCGGCGCGCCCTGGAGCAGCTTCGCAATTTCGGCGCTCGCGCCAACCGCCGAAATTTTTTCACCGGAGACGGCGACTGCTGACGCCCATGGCTGGGCGGGATTGCCGGTCCAAACGTGCGCATTGATTATTGCGAGCGTGATGTCGCTTGCAGGAGTCATGCGTCGAACGCATCCGCAGAGCGAGAGAAGAGCTGCGCTGAATGCGAGACCACGTTTACCGATCAAGTCGCAGGCGCGGACTTTATCCCTGCTCCGCCTCGAACGGGCCAGACGCCTCGGCGCCAGGTTGTTGAGGTTGGTCCATTATTTCGGCCCCGGTTAAGCCAAGAATTTCGAACTTCCTCTTCATGGCCAACCCGTTTTGAGAGAAAGTCAAAAGAGAACCTCGGCCTTCCCATTAGAGCGAGGGCAATTCCGACGTGAGCAGGCAGGATCATCGCAATGATCTCTCCGTTTACCTGATAGAAGGCCGGTAAAATCTGAATAACGAAGCCGAGTAGCGCGACCATCGCGACAATCCACGCCATAAGCTCAGTTGCCGGTGAGACAACGCCGGGTCGCGCCTTTCTTCGCAACGATGCGAAAATCATAATCGCGAGTATGAGCGATAGGTCGTTCGCCTGAAAGAGATTCTCGTTGTGGTAGCTGTAGACGTGATTCGTGAATAGCCAGAGCGCCGCGAGCAACGTGCCGAAAATTCCGACAATGAGATTCCATGCACCGGCAAAGAGAAGCAGTCCAATGCGAGCCCCGTTGCTTCCTCCGTCGGCCGTGTGTCTCAGCATTAACGCTCCGAAAAGAACAAGCATCCCGGCAATGAAGTACGCTGGTATGTGGGTCGACGGTGCCTCCGCCTCAGGCGGTCTCGTCGACGCAAATAGTGTCATCTCACTCTTCACTAACGGGACAGATGCGCCGGTAGCATCACGCACACGAATGCCCCGAATGTCATTTCGCAGTCGCACCGGGAGAAACATTTCCTCCCAGCGAGTGATAGGATGGTCGACCGGCTCACCTAGTCCGAGCAAAGTTCCCATGTAAACCCATTTCTCGTCCTGCGTGAGCCGTTGAGTGTGAGAGCGATACGTTGTTCCACTCGGCACGTGCTCACTCGCGCGTCGAATCACTCCGCCAAGTACGCCGTCGAGTGCATCGCGAACGCGGGTAGAGCAATTGTCTCGATAGTAGTCGTAGTGATAGAAGCGGTTTTCGGGTCGCTCATTCCACTGGATGAATTGTACGAGCGACGAGCGCTGCGCCGGAGTGAGATTGAGCTCCTGCGCCCAAACAGGTCGGTTTGCCTGGCGGTACTGGTCGATGGTCGACTCGAGGTCGAAGCCTCCCATCCAGTAGAGCATGTCGCCCCTGAGAAAACGCGGAAGAAAATCACTGGAATTGAAATCGAACAATCCCCAGTTGTAGGCGATATCCGTGTGCGTGAGAGTGTTGTGAACCCAGATCGCGTTGTGTCCGAATTTCTCCCACACTTCGTCGCCCGCGCCCATCGTCATGAGATAGATCGTGAGCTCCGACCCGGGCTCGGCCTGCGGCGTCTGCGCGCCTGAAATTCGTGTCGCGCTCAGGAAGAGCACTAAACCAGCGATGGCGCTATGTGCGCAGTTTCGGAAATCGATCATCGGCTATCGGCCAGCGGGCATCGGTGACCGGCTGCTCAAAGCCGTATCTCTTTGCCTTCTTCCGCCGAGCGGTATATCGCTTCGACGACCCGCATGACCTTCAGCTGATCATCGGGCGCCTCGTACGGCGCCTGCTCTCGGAGCATCGCGACAAAGTGCGCGAGCTCCGCGCGATACGACTGGAGAAAAACGCTCTCGCGTGCAGCTGCCCCCATGGGAGAGACATTCGTCGGGCGTCCGTTGAGATCCTTCACGACGCGCAACGGAGCGAGCCGCGCGCTTCCGCGTGTAGAGAGCACCTCGAACCACCAACGCTCCTCCTGTCCGACATACGCCCACGAAGTGTCGAAGCTGAAATTGATTCCACCGGCGCACTCGAGGTGAACCAGCATGGAATCTTCGACCGCTCCGGGACGCGGACGATCCATGTGCGCCGATACGCGAACGGGCTCAGGAAAATCGGTGAGCCACAATGCGAGATCGAGCAATGGATAACCGTGCTCGAGAAACGCCCCGCCGCCCGCTTCGGGTTTTCTGAATCTCCATCCCTGCTGCGCATTTTTGAATTGATATTGTCCGGCTCGCATGCCAACGATCTTTCCGAGCTCGCCGCCCTGGAGAAACCGGCCGAGCTGCTGAACGTCGGCCCGGAACCGATGGTTGTTACCAACGACTACCATGCGTCCGGCTTTTTCGGCAGACGCAAGTATTCGTTCGACGCCATGCGTTGTCAGCGACAACGGCCGCTCACACAACACGTGAACTTTCGATCGCAAGGCGCGCAACACATGCGGCTCGTGCAGATGATTCGGAGTAGCGACGATCACCGCATCGAGCCGGTCATGATCGAGAAGCTCCTCTATGTCGGTGAACACATCGGGAACCCCTAGTCGCTGCGCGAGAGCGCCCGCTTTGACTCCGTCGTTGTCGCAGATCGCAACGAGCGTCGCGCCTTTGATTTTCGCGAGCACCGGAAGATGCGCGAGCTGCGCGATAGCACCTGCGCCGACGAGCGCGAGTCGCAGATCGGGCGGAGGCGCGCGATCTACTTCAACGAGCTCGTTACGAGATGGAGTTCTGGCGCGCCCAGATGTCAATCGATGGGGCCCACAGTCGTGCCTGGGTAATAAGTTGTGAGAATCGTCTTGTAATCCTGGCCGGCGCGCGCTCTTCCGATTGCTCCGAACTGGCACATGCCGATGCCGTGACCGTATCCTCCGCCGTGCAGCACCAGATGCGTGATCTCACCGTTTGCATCCGGTGTTGCGTCGGCGGTGAAATATGTGCTGTTGAGAAGGCTGCCGCTCGGCGTCCGCAAAACAAATCTGACATCGTTTCCGCGAACCACGTAATTCCCACGATCGGTCTGAACCGAGACTGCGGCAACGCGATTGGAAGCTGTGCGTCCTTCGACTCTGAATCCCGTTATTCGACCGAGCGACAGTCGCGCTGCGGAGGGATTCGGCGATACTGGCGGCTCGGAAGCCTGAGTCACAGAT
This sequence comes from Gemmatimonadaceae bacterium, assembly GCA_046262875.1. Classification (GTDB taxonomy): domain Bacteria; phylum Gemmatimonadota; class Gemmatimonadetes; order Gemmatimonadales; family Gemmatimonadaceae; genus UBA4720. Next base: position 103,475 of record JBHELX010000005.1, read on the forward strand.
CCGAGGTATTTCTCGAGAGCGGTCTTGAGCTGGTCGCCTTCGAATGTCGTTGTCCAACGGAAGCGACCCGAGATATCGCAGTAATAAGAAGAATCGGTCCCCGGGATTTTATCGCTCACGGGACGGAGGTAAGGTTGGTCCGGCTGGCGCCACCAAACCTCGTTTACGGCAGCTGTACTTCCGCCGCAGGTGGAATGATATGGAGCGCTGATGACCTTCCCCGCATAGCGCAAAACCACATTGTGTGTTGATGCCACCGCTGCGTCACTCATTGGCGTCTCTGCATTTACGCCACCGTAGTCCTGATCCTGCACTGATCCATACATGTCGAACGCGCGATTCCCTGCGTCGGCCATGTGCGCGTAGGCGTAACTTCGCGCGGCTACCGCCTGCGCTTCGACCGCAGCCTCCTCACCGGCTTTGCGGCCGCCAATCTCCAGAGGAACGACGCCGCGCAGATAAGATTCGACGCCGAGTCTGTTGACTACGAGCAGCGCGCCATCGCCCGGAGTGATGATGATCTCACCGCGATATTTTTTTCCTCCGTATGTGACGAAGGATTCGGGCGATGCCGTTCGAACACGAAATGGCGCAGCGCGGCGCGACGTTACCGATCCGTCGGGTTTGATGACGATCAGCTGCCCACCTCGAGCTTCCACGCGCATCGTTTCGTTCGCATTTCCTCGCGCAACCATGTCTGTTGTCGTACGACTGTAGATTCGCCACGTGCCGGTACCGCCGAGAGTCGCGCTCGAAGCAGCGGTCGCGAGCGCGATGCGGACGGGTTGGTCTCCCTGATCGATTATTTCTTCGTTCGACGTCGAACGGGAAAGCGTCGACGCGCAGGCCACTGCACCAATAAACGTTACGAGCGCCGTCTTATGCATGCGCGGCCCGCATCGCCGACTCCAGTCGATCGAGCGCCTCGTCAACTTCTGTTTCGCCATGTGCGGCGGACATGAAGCCCGCTTCAAACGCTGACGGCGCGAGATAAACTCCTCGCTCGAGCGCCGCGTGAAAAAATCTGCTGAACATCGCCGTGTCACTCCTCTTTGCGTCGTCGAAGTCGAGCACCGGACGGTCGGAGAAAAACATTCCCCACATCGACCCTGCGTGCCCTGTTACCAATGGCACATCGAGGGCCGTGGCGATTTTTCTTAGCCCTTCGGTTAGCCGCGCGGTACGCTCAGCTATCCGAGCATGCAACCCGGCCGTCAGAACCTCGAGCGTCGCGAGGCCGGCGGCCATTGCCAGAGGATTCCCCGAGAGCGTTCCGGCCTGGTACACTGGGCCGATTGGTGCGATCTGCTCCATGATTTCGCGGCGGCCGGCGTAAGCGGCCGCAGGTAATCCACCGCCCATAACTTTGCCGAGTGTCGTCAGGTCGGCCGTGACACCGAAGCGCTCGCGCGCTCCTCCCACCGCGATGCGGAACCCCGTCATCACCTCGTCGAAAATGAGCAATGCCCCGTTTTCATCCGCGAGAGCTCGCAGCCCCTCGAGAAATCCGTCGACTGGAGGAATGAATCCCGAATTTCCGACGATTGGCTCGACGATAATCGCTGCCAGGCCACCAGAAGCATTTTTTGCGGCGACGCGCGCTGAATCGACATCATTGTATCGCGCCGTGAGTGTGAGACTCGCAATTTCCGGCGGCACACCGGGTGAGTTGGGAAGGCCAAGCGTCGCAACGCCGGATCCCGCGCGAACCAGAAAGGAGTCTGCGTGCCCATGATAGCAGCCTTCGAATTTCAGAATCGACTGACGCCCGGTGTAAGCACGCGCAAGCCGAATTGCGCTCATCGTCGCTTCACTTCCACTCGAGACAAATCGCATCATCTCGACGTGGGGCATCCGTGTCCTGATCAACTCGGCAAGCCGAACCTCGAGCTCGGTAGTCATGCCGAACGTCGTGCCGTCCTGCATCGCTTTATCGAGCGCGTCGAGCACGACGGGCGATGCGTGACCCAGGGCGAGCGCGCCCCACGATAGAACGAAGTCCAGATATTCGTTCCCGTCCGCATCCCAGATGCGCGCGCCCTCGCCTCGCTTTACCACAATCGGCTCTCCGCCGACGCCGCCGAACGCGCGAACGGGAGAATTCACTCCACCTGGAAACAATTCGCGCGCGCGCCGCATGATCTCTGCTGAGCGCGAGACATTTCGCTCAGTGTCGAGCGTCACCGTCCGTAACTACCAATAGTTGGCTGCAGCACAGGCAACGACATCTGAGCGCGGCGCGATGCCTGGGCAGGCTGCGGAGGCTCTATCGATCGCACAACCGACGCCCGGAAATCGTAGTCCTCGACAACTTCTTCAACGGCAACATCCACAAGACTGCCCGGTGCATACGGTTCGTCGAGGTACGTGACACCATCGATGTCATCGGCCTGCCAGGCGAGCCTCGCTTGTGATCCGCTCGCTGTGGATCGATCTACTATCGCGCGCGCAACTTTGCCGACGCGTTCTTCGTAACGCTCAGCCGTAATCACGCGCTGCAATTCAGTCAGTCGCTCGAGTCGCTCCCGCTTGATCGCATCCGGAACATCATCAGTCAGCTCGGCGGCGCGCGTGCCTTCCTGCGGCGAATAGGTGAAGGCTCCAACTCGCTCAAAGCGAATCTCCTCGAGAAACTCGAGCAGCTCCGAGAATTGCGATTCGGTTTCCCCCGGAAATCCGACAATGCAAGTCGTGCGAATCGCAACACCGGGGACGGCCTCCCGGAAGCGTGCAACTTTCTCCCTGATCGTTCGTTTCCGCTCCGGGCGACGCATGCGTGCCAGAACATCGTCAGCCGCGTGCTGCATGGGCATGTCGAGGTACGGAAGGATTCGTTCTTCGGCCGCAATAACCTCCAGCAGCTGAGCTGTAATGCCTGCCGAGTAGAGGTAGAGCATTCGGATCCAGGGGATCGACGTCTCGCGAACCAGTGAGCCGAGTAGCTGGGGTAATCGGATTCCATCGCCGCGATCGCGACCGTAATGAGCGAGATCCTGCGCGACGAGATTTATTTCCCGCGCACCCTGGAGCTCGAGGAGTTGCGCTTCACGCACCAATTCATCGCGAGAGAACGAACGATGACGTCCGCGCATGAGAGGAATTGCGCAGAACGCGCAGCCGTGATCGCATCCTTCGCTGACTTTCAGATACCTGACGTGCCGGAGATCACCGGTGTACAGTCGAACGCCCGGATGCGCCGAAAAAGAATCGAAAACTCCGATTCCCCGCTCTGCCAATTGCTGAGAGAGTGAATCGCTTTCCGATGCGCCAATGAAGAGATCGACTTCCGGCAGCGCGTCCACGAGCTCGGATTTATGACGCTCGACCATGCATCCGATCGCAACGAGTGCCTGACACGCTCCTTCAGATTTGTATCGGCCCGCCTCGACGAGTGCGTCGATCGATTCTTTTTTTGCGGCGTCGATGAAACCGCAGGTGTTGACGATGATGACTTCGGCGTCTGCTAAATCAGCAGTGTATTCGCCGCCGCAATGAGCGAGGTCGCCGAGGTAACGCTCAGTGTCGACCGTATTCTTGTCGCAGCCGAGCGTGATGAATCCGACTTTCACCGATAATTGCCGAACTTCAGCTCGACTCCGAAGTCGCGGGAGCGAAGAAGCGTCATTGCTGCCTGCAGGTCGTCCTTGGACGGAGACGATACGCGCACCTGCTCTCCCTGTATCGCGGCCTGCACCTTCTTGAGCTTCGCTTCCTTGATCGCGGCCGCAACTTTTTTCGCGGTGTCACCATCGAGCGCCATCTTCAGCTTGATTTGACGCGTGACCTTGTCTCCGCCGGCGGGCTTGATGTCGCCGATATCGAGGTTCTTCACCGATACGCCGCGCTTGATGAGCTTGCTCTGCAGAACGTCGAACAAAGCCTGCATTCGGAACTCGCTCTCCGCGGTGAGGTCGAGGAGTCCGGTTGCGCGATTGAAGTCGATAGTCGCTATCGAGCCTTTGAAGTCATAACGCTGCGCAATTTCCTTCTGCGCCTGATTGACTGCGTTGTCGACTTCCTGGAGGTCCACTCCAGTCGTGACGTCGAATGAGCTTTGGGAGGGCATGGGAGGGAAATTTAAGCGATAGAGCGGTGGAGCGATTGAGCGATTGAGCGATTGAGCGATTGAGCGATTGAGCGATAGAGCGATAGAGCGATAGAGCGATAAGCGATAAGCGATAAGCGATAAGCGATAAGCGATAAGCGATAAGCGATAAGCGATAAGCGAAAGAGCGACCACCGGATATCGATGATCGCCCAGTCTCTAATCGCTTAATCGCTCAATCGCCCAACCGCTCAATCGCTTTACCGCCCGATCCAGTACGTCCCCTTGATCTGGAAGACATTCGTCGGCCGCTCTCGGAACAATGCGGATCGATCTCTCTGAAAGTCGAAGTCCCCGAGTGTGTCCGACCCGTCGCGCTCCTGGGTCCAGACGAAGTAGAGAGTCGAGCCCGGCCGATATTCCCAACGCAATACTCCCGTCCCCCTCAGAGATCGGAAATTGAAGTTCGGATTATCAAATGTGAACGCGGGCGCAACGCCACTGCCGTCAGGATCGACCGTGTAGCTCGTAACCCGACCCGTCTGTGGATCGACAGTCGTCCTCACTGTGCTTCCATTGTCCCGCCCATAGAAAATCATCTTTCGCGAGCGAGCTTCGGTGAATTCCTTGAAGCTCGTGTAGCTGCCGCTCGCAATGAACGGCTGGGCGAAGAGTTGAAGCGTGAGCGTCGGGGTGAACGTCATGTTGAGACGTGTATCCATCGCGAATGTCTTCTGCTCGAGGCGGCCGAAAACATATCTCACGCCCGAAAATGCCGCGGGCGCAGTCGGATCGGTTAGCGAGGTGACAAACTGCTGTGCCGTCCGATCGTGATCGAACGACGGGCCAAGGCTCAGCAGCGTTCGAGCAGACGGCTTGAACGTGAACGACGGAAAGAACGCGATCCGCCCGCCTTCGGTGTTGTCCAGTGGAGTGCTGTACTGACTCTGGAGATTCCACACGACCCTCGACCTCCCGTCACCGCCGAGGTTCGCCGAGACCATGTTGTAACCGTAGTGAATGACGGTCGGACCTCCGCGCGTCAGCTTGTCGTCGTAGTAGCTCGGATGTGCGATGAAAAACACGCCGCCGTTCCACCAATTCTTGAACGTCGCGCTGAACGACCCGTGATAATCGATGTCCGTCCGATCTCCCTCGTAATTCACTTGCTGCTGTGCACCGAAGCTCGTCCAGATATTTCGGTACCAGCTTCCCGGCGTCGTCCACTGCCGCACTCCATTCACGAGCATCCATTTGTAATCAGCTCGATTGAGTACGCCCATGTCGTTGGCTTCGAACCCCGGGCTGCGCCAGTTCTGAGTGGTCTCCCACAACCAGTCGCCCGTCTCTTTCGCGAGGCGCGCGTAGAATCCATAACCGGTCAAAGAAGTGCGCGTGGGATCATATACCGTCGAGAATAATCCGTCGCCGCTTTCAGAGCGGCCGGGCCGCTGGTAGTAGCGCGCGCTCGACTGTTGGGCTCTCCGCATCGCGGCAGTGTCACCGCCGATATTCGTGAGGGCAGTCTGAATGTTGAGAGCATACGCGCGATTCGCCCAATGGTGATCGAGGTCCACGCCGAAGGCCTCGGCGTTCGATCGCAGTCGCGAAACCTCGTCGTCGTTCTCGAGCTTTCGATTGACGACCGTCGCGATTGTACCAATTCGCGTCGCACCTCCGTTGAAATCCTTTCTCGCTCGGCCTATGAAATAATTTGCGAGCGGCTCGACTTCCTCGATTTGATCGGGTGCGGTTGGATCGATTCGGAATCGGGCGTCCGCTTTATTGGTTACGGCGTCGAGTAATCCGACCGTGTATCCTGATTTTGTTCGTCCCGTGATTTTTCCTGCGCCGAGTATCGTAGTCGCATCGGCGGCATCCATGAACGCCGATTTGCCGCCCACGAGTCCCGCGAGCTGCGGTGATCGTCCGATGCGGCGCGTGTAAATCAGATTCAAGCTCGAGACGTTGTCGCAGAAGTAGCAGCTGAAGCCGCCGAACGAGAAATACTGTGAGTTCGAAACGAAGAATGGTCGCTTCTCGTTGAACGTCGTCTCGAACACAGAGAGGTTCACAACTGCCGGATCGACTTCGACCTGACCGAAATCAGGATTGATCGTTCCGTCGAGAGTGAGGCTCGAAGTGAGGTTGACCTTGACGTCTCCACCCGCGCGATACTGCATGTCGGTGTTCGAGTGATACGGGTCGCCTGCGGCCGCTCTGGCGAAAGTTCCTCGTGATGTAACGTAAGGAACGATCTCGACCTGTCGCGGCGCTGCGGGAACGACGATTCCCTCGAGGCTTCCGAAAAATGCCGGCCCACCGTACTCGTTCATCCGCCAGAACGCCCACATGTCCTGCTCGTTGCGGCGGTCGACATAGCGCCATACCTGCATGCCCCACGTTTGCGCGGTATCGCGCGAGAATCGGAGCTGCGAATAAGGGATTCTGAACTCGGCCGTCCATCCCAGAGAATCGATGTTCGCCGCGCCCTCCCAGACGGGATCATATGACGCATCGCCGTCCTTGTGATCCCCTTTCACGCCGAGTGGGTTGAGCTCGAACCACGTGCGGCCATTCTTGTCACGGTAGGTATCGAAGACGAGCGCGATCTTGTCAGAAGTAAGACCGCTGCTTCCATCGAGGAGCTGATCTCTTCGCGCAAGCACGGCCCTCACGCCCTTCGCCCCGAGCGAGTCGTACATTCGCGCTCCGATGTAGATCGCCGATTCGTCGTACACGAATCGAAGCTCCGTGCGCTGACTCGCAGGTCTGCCTTCGTCGGGGACCATCTGCGCGAAGTCAGTGATCGGAGTCGCGGCAGCCCATCCGGCGTCGTCGAGTTTGCCATCGATCACGATCTGGCCATTGCGGGCAGTCGCGTGAGCAACGGGACGCGGATCGTTTTGCGATCGAGTTGTCTGTTGCGCTGAGACTGAGACTGAAGTGAGGACGACGAGGGATGCTGCGGCGAAGACAAACGATGGAGATCGCATATGCCGGCCCGTACGAGTTATGTGACTGATTGGTCAACTACTTGGACGCTGCGAACACGAAATGGGTTTGCAATCACGTCCATCTCTGACTTATCAGAACTCTACGTGGCCGTCGAGGAGATTACGGTAAGAGTTCTGTCAGGTTGTTGTGTTAGTTATGTGACAAGCGTCTTCACTAAAGCATCGGGAATCGGACACCGAGCCACCGAGAACACCGAGTAGCACCGAGTAGCACCGAGAAAAAACGGTGGCCAATTCCCGATGCTTCAGTGAAGACGCTATCCCAGGAAGGACTCGAGAGCTCTTCGCCTGGAATTGTGCCTGAGCTTGAGAAGTGCCTTTTCCTTGATCTGTCGCACGCGCTCTCTCGTTATACCAAGGAGAGTCCCGATATCCTCGAGGGTCATCGGATCTTCACCATCCAATCCGAAATACAATCTCAGGATCTTTGACTCTCGCTCCTTCAAGCCTGCGAGTGATTCTTCGATCGCCTCGGAGAGCGCCTTTTCGAACGTCTGCTCGTCCGGAGTGCGATTCGTATTGTCGGGGAGATAATCGAGCAGTCGATTGTCTTCGCCCGGAGTCATTGGCGCATCGAGCGAGAGATGCACCTGCGAGATGAGCATCGTCTTCGCGACTTCTTCCTCGGTGATGTCGAGACCCTCGGCAATCTCGAGGTGAGTCGGCTGACGACCGAGCTCCTGGAGAAGCGTGCTCGCGCGCTTCCCAATCCGATGAAGCGCGCCGGCCCGATTCAAGGGAACCCTTACGATTCTCGACTGCTCCGCCAGTGCCTGGAGGATGCTCTGCCTGATCCACCACACCGCGTACGAGATGAATTTGATCCCCTTCGTCTCGTCGAATTTGTGCGCCGCGCGAATAAGGCCGAGGTTCCCCTCGTTGATCAAATCAGAGAGCGAGACTCCCTGGTTCTGATATTTTTTCGCGACGGAAACCACGAAGCGCAGGTTCGATCGAACGAGCTTGTCGAGTGCTTCCTGATCGTGGAGACGAATCCGCTGCGCGAGTAAAACCTCTTCTTCGCGAGTGATGAGCGGATAGATACTTATGTCGCGAAGGTATTGATCGAGCGAACCTTCGTCGTACGTCGTCTTGCGATTGGCCGAAACCGCCATACAGAATGCTGCTCCTTCCTACGACCGCGGTATTATGTCTAACATCGGTCGCGCTGGCGAGCCCCGTGCCGCTATCGAATCATCTCGCCAAACCGCTTCCACCTGACGCGCGTGAGCCAGTCAAACTTCACCGCACCATCAGGATCGTAACTATAATAGACAACCATTGGTTGTCCGCGCACAAGTGAGTCCGCAACGAATCCCCAATACCGACTGTCGAGAGAATTGTCCCGATTGTCACCCAGCACGAAGTAGTCGTTCTCAGGGACGACCAGCGGACCCCAGTTGTTACGGGACGGATGATATCCAGGGCTCGCTTCGAGAGGAGACACTCCCATCGGCGAGCGGGGACTTGTAGCTACGGGATGATGGGCACTCAGCAGGTACGCCTGCTGCCAGCTGAATTCATCGTCTGAAATATCCGAGCCCGGGGACGTGTGTGACACGTACGCTTCACGCTGCGGAATTCCATTTCGAATCAGCTCGCCATTCATCATTTCCAGTGTATCGCCGGGAAGTCCGACGATCCGCTTCACGAAATTCTTCGTTCGGTCCACCGGCCATTGGAAGACGATGATGTCGCCGCGCTTCGGCGTTCGCAGCGCTGGAAGCTTTACGCCGGTGAATGGAATTTCGGCGCCATAGACCAGCTTGTTCACGAGAAGGAAATCGCCAACCTTGAGCGTTCCCTCCATGCTCCCGGTTGGAATCTTGAACGCCTCGACGAAGAAGGAGCGAATCACGAGGAAAAGAACGAGCGCAATGACGACCGAGCGGAACCACTCCCACGCAAAGCGGAGTCCCGAGCGCGACTTTCCATTTGCCGTGCTCAGAGCGTTGGCTCGCCGCTCCTGAGTAATCGTCGACTGCGTATTCTCCACGTCCTAATCCGGCGTTCCTAAATAATTGTCGATTTGCGCGCGCTGCAGAGTGCCCGAAAAATCTGCGTAGCCGACTTTGGTCTCAGAGTAGAACTCATAAACCTGCCAGCCCCCCTCGCGATGACCATTCCCAGTCTGTTTTACACCACCGAACGGGAGGTGTGCCTCGGCACCGATCGTCGGTGCGTTGACATAGGTAATGCCGTTGTCGAGTTCGGAAAAGGCCCGAAATGCCACGTTCGCATCTCGCGTGTAGATCGAGGAAGAAAGGCCGTACCGCACATCATTGTTCACGGCGAATGCTTCATCCACAGACGACACCCTTATCACGGAGAGCACCGGTCCGAAAATTTCTTCCTGCTCGATCGTTTGACCTGGCTCGATGTTCCCAAAAATTGTCGGCTCGAAGAAATTTCCATTCGCGAGATTGCGATCATGCGAGCGAAGTCCGCCACAAAGCAGGTTTCCTCCTTCTTCAACGCCGATGTCCACATATCGCTCCACCTTCTCGACGGCTCCGGAATTGATGAGCGGGCCCACGTCGGTTCCGGGCCTTCGTCCATCGCCCAGCTTGAGTGCTCTGACACGGTCGACAAGCTCGCCCAGAAATTTGTCGTGAATCCCCCTTTCCAATATCAGACGACTCGTAGCGGTGCATCGTTGCCCGGTAGTTCCGAATGCGCCCCAAAGAGCGCCTTCCAACGCGAGATCGAGGTCAGCGTCGTTCATCACGATCTGCGCATTCTTTCCGCCCATCTCGAGAGACAAGCGCTTGTGCAATCGTCCGCATGTTTCGCCTACAATTCTTCCTGTGTCAGTCGATCCTGTGAACGAAATAAGTGGAACATCGGGATGGTCGACGATCGCGGCGCCCGCATCTTCGCCGAGTCCGTGCACGAGCTGAATTACCTCCGGGGGAATGCCGGCCTCGAGTAAGATCTCGACGAGGAGCGTTCCCGTGTGGGGAACGTCTTCGGCGGGTTTGAACACAACCGCATTTCCGCAGAGAAGCGCGGGAAACATTTTCCATGTAGGAATCGCGAGCGGAAAATTGAATGGACAAATAAGTCCAGCGACGCCAATGGGCCGCCGGAAGCTCATCGCCCATTTGTTGCGAAGCTCGCTCGGGACCGTGTGACCAAATAACCGTCGCCCTTCGCTCGCGGCGTAGTATGCAGTGTCGATGCCTTCCTGCACGTCGCCGCGCGTCTCGGTGAGGGGCTTGCCCATCTCACGCGTCATCGCGTCTGCAATTTCTTCTTTACGCTGAGTGAGAATGTCGCCGACCGCGCGAAGAAAGTCGCCGCGCGCGGGAGCCGGTGTTGCACGCCATATCGCAAATCCGCGTCGCGCACTTTCTACCGCGCCATCGACGTCGCGCGCGCCGGAAAGTGGAAATTCTCCAATCAGGTCCGTCGCGTCCGCTGGATTTCTGTTCTCGAAGTACGCGCCGGAATCCGGAGCGACCCACTCACCAGCAATGAAATTGTTGAATCTCTTCATGGTTTGAAATTATTGGAAAACTGCAGAACCGCGCGGTCGTTCTGTTGTTCTATATCTAGCTCCACTATGAATGCTCTCTGGTTAGCGCGTACCTCTCAATCTTCTTGTAGAGATTCGACCTCGGCATCTCAACGGCTCTTGCCGTCTCAGAAACGTTCCAGTCGAACTCACGCAGCTTACCAAGAAGATACGCTCTTTCGGCGGCATCCTTGAATTCTTCGAACGTCTTGCACTGAGTGAGATTGCCAAGCCCTGTATCGTCGGCGGTTCGTGTGCCGGCGAGACGATCGACGTCCTTTGCCGAAATCTCGGGACCGCTCGCAAGAATGAGCAGCCGCTCCACGGTGTTCCTGAGCTCACGCACGTTGCCCGGCCAGTCGAGCGTTTTCAGGCGTTCGAAGGCGCCTTCACTCACCCTGCGCGGAGTGACTCCCTCTCGCGCTGAAAGAACGGCGATGAAGTAATCGACGAGCGCAGGAATATCTTCGCGATGCTCTCGGAGCGGCGGCACGTGGATTGGGACGACGTTCAATCGATAGTAGAGATCCTCGCGGAATCGCCCCGCCGCAATCTCCGCTTCGAGATTCTTGTTCGTTGCGGTAATGACACGAACATCGACGGAAATGGGCTTCGCGCTTCCGATGCGCGTAATGACGTTGTCCTGCAACACCCGCAAAACCTTCGCCTGCGCGGCGAGACTCATGTCGCCGATCTCGTCGAGGAAAAGCGTTCCGTTATTGGCCTGCTCGAATTTTCCAGCGCGATCCTGAGTCGCTCCAGTGAACGATCCCTTCATGTGGCCGAACAATTCGCTCTCGATCAGCTCGCCTGGAATGGCGGCGCAATTCACCTCGACGAATGTCTTCTTTGCGCGCGGCGAATTCTTGTGAAGAGCCCGCGCAACAAGCTCCTTTCCTGTTCCGTTCTCACCCGTGATCAGCACACGCGCCGGAGTCGCCCCGATCTTTTTGATTTTGTCAGTCAGCGCGCGCATGGCTCCTGACTCTCCGACGATCTCGTACGGCGTAGTGGTTACGCTGCGAAGGATCGTGTTCTCTTCGCGCAGCTCGAGGTGCTGGAATGCATTTCTCAGCATCACAAGAATGCGATCGGTGTCGAGCGGCTTCTCGAGGATTTCGTAAGCGCCGAGCTGCGTCGCCTCGACTGCGGTGCGAATTGTCGCGTGACCGCTGATCATCACGACGGTCGCAGATGGATCGAATTCTCGTATACGCTTCAGCGCTTCGAGCCCGTCCATGCCGCCCATTTTCACATCCATGAAAACGAGATCCGGCCGCCATTTCTGATACTCGGCAATTCCGTCGGACGCGTTCGAAGCCGTGCGAACTTCGTAGCCTTCGTACTCCAGCAGCTGACCGAGCGCTCCTCGGATTCCCTGCTCGTCGTCAACGACGAGAATTCGCCTGCTCACGGAGTGTTCTTATAGATCGTGATGTGCCCGTTCGCGATGCGTATGTCGGATATATAGGTGGGCAATGGCATCGGGAATCCGTTCTGCGCGATTCCATCGGGCATCGGGCCTTTGCGAATTTCCTGAACGAGTCGCGGAACAAGGGGCGACGGGATGGGAAGCGAGCCGATCTTCACATCCTGCGCGACGAATTGCCCGAGTCCGGGTCGAAGCACGTTCATCGTTCCGCCGAGCGTTATCGAATCTCGATCGGCCAGAAGATTGGCAAGAGGACCGAGAACTTTTCTTCCTCCGATTTCCTGGAGGTCGACATTCGCGTGAACATACAGACGATCACCGAGGATTGCGGCAGAGACATTCTGCGCGGATGGCGGGAGGGCCTGCTTCGACGCGGCGAGGAAGATGTAAGACGCAGCTTCGCTGGGCGTCAGGTTCGCGTAGACCGGTCCTGACCGCCGACCGAGAGAAGCAACTGCGTTCTGTCCTCGCACTGCGTTCTGTTGAGAGAGCGGCTCCCATGTATTCCCCGCATTCGACGACGACGTGCCGGGCCTTAGCCGATGCGAAATCGGGAGGTACCAATACCAGATTCCTGCGGCGATGATCAGCAGGACGACGAGACAGCCGATGCGACGTAGGCATCCAAACATTAGAGAATCCGGGAGTTAGAGACTTACGAGGGGAATATCGAAGGTGCCGGTATACTCCGCAAACGATGCGCCTATTGGAGAAGGGGAGAACTGCTATTGCTGCGGAGACGCGAAGTCGCGCAATGGGTGGTGACTTGTCGCTGCAAAGCGAGGCGGGGACAGGAAGCACGTTCACGCTTTGCCTGCCGCGAGTGGAATGAACGAGTTTATTTCGACTGAAAGTTGTCTTTCATGATGTCGACCAGCTCGTAACCCGCTTTCCGGATTTTCTCCATGAAGGGGATGAACTGTTCATTCCCCGATTCCTGCATCTGCTCGATGAGCAGCTCGGAATACCCGAGTATGTGGCCGAGTGGCGTGCGGAGATCGTGAAGGAGATCGCGCGGGAGCATATGTTGAATCCGCTCTTCGATCTCCACCGGAAGCTCGCTCATGCGGGCTTCAGTCCGATCAGTGCTTCGATCTTTCCAAGCAGTCGCGGCAACTCGATCGGCTTCGTGTCGTAGTCGTCGCAACCAGATTCGATTGCCTTGTCGCGATCCGTCGACATTGCGTGAGCAGTAAGCGCAATTACAGGGATTCCCTTCGTCTCCATTGCTCCTTTCAGAGTGCGCGTCGCCTCCCATCCATCGATCAATGGAAGACTCATGTCCATAAGAATCAGATCCGGAGATTCTGATTGCGCGATCGCCACTCCCTGCTGTCCGTCGACGGCGATTATCACTTCGTAGCCTCGTCGCTGCAAACGGCGCGACAGCATGTCGCGATTCATTTCGTTGTCTTCGACCAGCAGAATTTTTGGCATCGTGCTCAAGTCCTCATCTCAGGAATCTGTAAGCGTGGCACCGAACAGTTGTCGAGTGCGTCGCGCACCTGTCGCATGAGATCCTCCTTCGCGTGTCCTTCCTTGTGCAGAATCGTTTCGACACAACCGTTGAGACGTCGTCGCTGCTCGTTCGTAAGGTCCGCGGCAGTCACAACCACTATGGGAATACTGCGCCACGCGGCATGCTGGCGAACGGTGTCGACGAAATCAAAGCCGTCCATTACCGGCATCATCAAATCAAGGAAGATCAGCGTGGGTCGTTCCCGCTTCATCGATTCCAAAGCTACCTCGCCATTTTCGGCTTCCGTCACTCGGCAACCTTGTAACTCGAGCATGGTCCGCATCGAAGCGCGAGCGTCCGCATCGTCTTCGACGATCAACACCGGGCACGGCGGATTCGAGCACGAATATCTTTTTAGAATTTTCGACAGGCGGTGCCGATTCACGGGCTTTGTGACATAGTCGGCGGCGCCGAGCGTGAAGCCGCGCGCCGGGTCGTCAACCATGGTGATCATGACGACCGGCACATTTTTCAAAATTGAATCGGACTGAAGCGCCTTTAGCACGGCCCACCCGTCCATGTCGGGCATCATCACGTCGAGAGTTATCGCGATGGGAAGAAGCTCATGCGCGAGCCGCAATCCTTCTTCGCCGCTATCGGCCGAGCGCACACAGAAACCTTCCTTGCTCAGGAAACGTCGTATGAGGTCGCGCTGTGTTGGATCGTCGTCGATCACGAGCACGCACGTGTGGGGCTCGGGCGCAGGATCGGTGCTGCGATCGAGCCCGCTGACCACCGCGGGAGAGCCCGTTGGGTTGGCTTCAACGGCGACGTCGACTTTCACATCGCGGACTATTGCGGGCAGCTTTATAGAGAACGTGCTGCCCTTCCCGGGAATGCTGTTGACCGTTACGTCGCCATCCATCATCTGGCAGAACCGGCGCGTGAGTGCGAGTCCGAGACCGGTGCCGCCGAATTTGCGCGTCGTCGACGCATCCGCCTGAGTGAAATCCTGGAACAGCTTGACGATCTTGTCGGGGGAGAGGCCGATGCCAGTGTCGGTGATGCAGAACACGATCCATTCCGCATCGTCCATCGTCTCCCTTTGAGCGGTGAGCCTGATGGATCCGTCGTGCGTGAACTTGGCGGCGTTAGACAACAGATTGTATAACGCCTGTCGAACCTTGACCTGATCGGCATGCATGCTGCCAAGATTCTTGGCCCGCCCGATTTGCAGCTCGTTGGAGTTTTTCTCGACCATCGGAGCGATTGTCGCCGCGACCTCGTCGATCAATGTGTTCAAGTCGAAGGTTTCCAGATACAGTTCCATCTTGCCGGCTTCGATCTTGGATAGATCGAGGATGTCATTGATGAGCGCCAAAAGCTGTCGTCCCGACCGATTGATTTTCTCCAGATCAGCGCTGAACGAGTCGAGGTGTTGGTCGACTGCTTCTTCCTGAAGCATTTCCGAGTAACCGACGATTGCGTTGAGTGGTGTGCGCAGCTCGTGACTCATGTTCGCGAGAAAGAGGCTCTTTGTTCTGTTTGCCAGCTCGGACGCCTCCTTCGCTTTCGCAACTTCTTCTTCTACACGCCGTCGTTCAGTGACGTCCTCCATCGCGAGCACGAGCAGCGCGCCGTGCTGACCCGCCTGAAGCTTGCGCGCATTGAGCAGCATTACTCGGCGCCCGAGCGCGGGAAAGTCGTGCTCGAGCTCGAAATCGTTGAAAACGGAGCTTTTCGGCACAATGTCTTCGAGAAGCGTGCGCAACGCCGGAATGTCCCATTGACCGTTGCCGAGCTCATAAATCAAACGATTCTCTGTTTCTTCCGGAGACACTTTAAAGGTGTGGTAGAACGCGCGATTTCCCGATTGCACACGCAAGGTCGCGTCGAGAATCAGCAGTGGCTCACGAACAGTGTCGACGATGTCCTGCGCGTACGTCTCGATCGCCCTGAAATCTGCCTCCGCCTGTCGTCGCTCTGTCACGTCTTCCATCGCAAGCACGATGATCTCGGAGTGACTGCCTGCGCGAAGCTTTCGACCGTTGAGCAGCATCACACGTCGGCCGATTATCGGGAACGTGTGCTCGAGCTCGAAGTCGTTGAAGACCGAGCTCGTCGGAATAACATCCTCGAGAAGCGTGCGCAGTGCTGCGATATCCCACTGGCCGTTGCCCAACTCGTAGATCAGCTGGCCTTCTGTTTCCAGCGCAGAAACCTGAAAGGTTTCATAGAACGCGCGATTTGCGCTTTGGACGCGGAGGTGGGTGTCGAGCATCAGAAGCGGTTCGCGGACGGTATCTACAATGTCCTGCGCGTACGTTTCGATATCTTCGACAAACGGCTTTGTTGTATTCATGTGCTAACCTGATTGCGGCGCCATAGGGCCTGGTTTGCAAGAAGGAGTCGTCCCAGCGCGACAGTCACTCCGGGGTGTCGAACCGCGAGCATCTGAGCACCTCTTTTGAAAGATTTTGCGGGGATCGAATAGAATTCTCCCTCGATCCGACACGTGGCTTTCACCGGCGTGTCTTCGAGCGAAGTGCCGTCGTGGAGCACTGTGAGGAGCGACGCAATACCGGTCAGAGGAAACAACACCCGGTCGATTTTGTCGTGAAGCTCCGCAACAATATCCGGAGTGCCCGAGGGACCGATGTGCCATGAAAACCTTCGTGGTTTTGCGTGAGCGCCAGAAGGTTCGGACCAGGCCAAGAGCCGTCGCGATCTGAAATACTGTACTCTATAAGACTACCGGTTGCGCGAGAGCATTGGAAGCTGCAGCCGGAAAAATGTCCTGGAACCAAATTATTTGGTGCCAAGCAGATGTGACTACTGGCCCGCGGAATCGAGCTGAATCGTGTGATGAAGCTCGGTTTCTCCCCTTCTCCATCCACCTCCAATCCTCACCGATCCGGCGGTCTAAACCCTCCTCCACCCTCACCGCCAGCTCCTCTCCCTTGTGGCGGTTCCTTGATGTTTTTCGGAACCTTCGCCCATTGCTCCGGCGTAAGAATCTTCTGCGCCTCGGTAATTGCGTTCTCTCCGAGCTTCCGGCCTTCCTGAATCTTGCCGCGCATCTTGAGTCCAAGCTGCATCGGATCCGCATTCTTATCGGCAGTGCCGAGCGTTTGCGCGAGCGCGTTGATGAGCGTGTCCGCTTTCGACTGGAGTGAATCGGCTGCGGCCTTGAGCTTCGCCTGCTGATCACTCGTCAGATCGAGCTTCAGCGAATCGTTTAGATCGAGAATCTCCTGGAACGTATTCGGAACTGCGCGAGCGAGTCTCTCCTTGAATTGATCGACCGTTGGCCGTCCGCCGCCGCGACCGCCGCCGAATACTGCAGCCATTTGCTGGCGTGCGGGATCGACTCCAATTGCGAGTCGCGCCTGCAACGAAAGCTGGAACGGAACTCGGAATGCGTTTCGCGATCCATTCTGCGCCCCGAAATGCTCGTTCACCTGATAGACGTATCGCTGCGCCTGCGGATCGAAGCCGCGCACGTACAATAAGGTGCGATCCGGATAAACCGGTTGACCCCATCCATGAAGATTGTGACTTCCGTGCAGGAGCTGATCGAGTCCACTCAGTGTGTTGAGTCCAACGAGTGAAATCTGGAGCTTGCGATTCAATCCGAACGATGAGGGCTTGAAGTTCGCCTGCAGATCGAAAGACGGTGACCACGGTACGGAGCAGCTGTTGCGCAATGCAATTGTGCTGAGCTGTGATTCGAGGCACGCCTTTGCGCGAGCCGGAGCTGATGCGAGAAGTCTCGACATCCCGTTTGCAATTGCGGTATCGGGCGCGCTCGATGGATTGAAGATGAAAGCGCGATCGTTCCGCAAACCGTCGCCGTTCACGTCGCCCGAAACTGTCGGTGTAAAGAATCCACCCGAATTCAAACGCGCAATCGCCGTGAGCTCGAACGACGGCTTCACCGGCCACGTCACCGTCCCTAGGAATGAATGACGCCGCTCGAGATCACTCGTTCCCCACTGCGCGAGATTCGGATTTCCTCCTGTGTTCGCGCCACCACTGCCAAATCCGCCGCCTCCAAATCCCCCGCCGCCAAAGTTCGAAAGACCCTGCGCCTGGTCACGCGAGCGCATGAACGTGTACGAGAGATTGAAGTTGATTCCCTTCGTGGTGAATCCGTTGAGAGTCGTCGTGATCTGCTTCGTGTCGGAATGAAGATTCGAATTCATCTCGCTCACAACGCCGAATCTCGGTTGAATTCGTGAGCCAACGAGAGCAACTGCGCCGGTAGAAGGGACGATGAAGCTCGCCGGCGTGTAGACGGGCCTGCCTGCTTCGCTCGCCAGTGTAAATTTTGGAGTCGTGTTCAGATTGAGATCGATCGCGCTCGTTTGCGCCACGCCGCGCGCATATGAAAGATCGACCGCGACGTTGTAGCGGTCCATGAATCGGCGATTGAACCCGAGCGAGCTCCTCCAAGCGCGCGGCGCGCCGAAGTCAGGAGCGAACACGGTCACGTTTCGGCGCTGATTTCCGAATTCCTGGCTCGGTCCGTTACATGTCGAGGGAACGGAGGCTTGATTCTCGATGAATGCTGCCCAATCCGGAACAGGTACTGATGGTCCAACACAAACGAGCTGCGCCTGACCGTTCGCCAAACCACTTGCGTCGGCCGCCGATGCAAAGAGCTGCGACGGCGCGCGCCCGCGAAACTCACCGATTCCTCCGCGAATACTGCCGAGTGCCTGGCGCTCGTTCTTGCCGCCGTAGCTGTAGCTGAATCCCGCGCGCGGACTGAAGTGCTTTTCGGCGGGGAAGAAATCAGTTCGTCTGTTGAATAAAGAGTCGACGGCCGGGTTGTATTGCGGATTGTCGGGATAACTCGACACCTCGAATCTTCCGCCGTACGTCAGTTGAAGACGCGGTGATTCGCGCCACGCATCTCCTAGATACAGCGCGCCATTAATACTCTTCGCCTCTCGAAGACGCGTAGACAGCGTCCGAGTGAACGAGGCCGGTGTGCCCGCTTCAAAATCGGAGAGAGAATTGAACGTGTACGTGCCGAGTACGTTGGAGAATTGACCTGTCGATGAGTTGTCCTCGTTGAGTAATCCGCCGAGCTTCAGCCGGTGAGTTCCCTTCGTCGAGATTTTTGAGATTTCGTCGCTAACCTCAGTCAGTCGGCTGCGCGATTCCTGAGGAAGCGATGGATTTATCCCGAATTGAAGCGTCGACACCGCACTCGTCCCATCGTCGAGTGTCGAAGCGACGACTACTCGCCCACTCGGCACCATCAGATATGGGTCGGTGTTGCGTTTGTCGATCGAAGTGTAGGCGCGCAGCTCGTTGATGAGATTGGTCCAGTGAGAGGTAAGAGTGATCATCCCTCCGCCGCCCGATGTTCTCCCATCCCCACCGCTATGGGGAACGGAGAAAGCTGAAATGCGGGTTGCGTCCTGAGTCGAGCCGCGCCAATCGCCGCGCAGCATCAGCGTATGCGATTCACCGAGGTTGTAATCGAAGCGTGTGATCGCGGACGCCGTGTTGTTGAGCCGCTCGAGGGGAATGAGCGCTGACGTCGGTTGAAGTCCATACTGATTCAGGATGCCGATGAAGCGCGCGACCGAATCACCACTCGTGCCGATTCTCTGAAGGGCGAGTGGATCGGCAGCAAGTAGATCCTGAAGCGGATCGGTGCGTCGTGTAAATGACGCAGCGCCGAAAGCGAAGAGCTTGTTTTTGACAATCGGCCCTCCGAATCCTCCGCTGATCTGGTTTTGCGTGTACTTCTGCGCGAAAGTGTTCTCCTCCTCTTGCGCGAATTCGAGCGAGGGATCGCGCAGCGAATAGTTCAGCGCGCCAGTAGAGACGTTCGTTCCGCCTCGCGTCGTCGATGCCACCTGACCGCCAGTGAACTGTCCGCGCGCGACATCATATGTGTTGGTGATGACGCGCGTGTTGCGAACTGCTTCCTGCGGAACGGTTCCGGAGCCGAAACTCAATCCATCGAGAGTGATGTTGTTTTGATTCGTCGGCTGCCCTGCAACGGAAAACGCGGCGCTTGTCGAATCGGTCGCGGCGACGCCGATGACTCCCGGCGCGAGCGTGGCGAGTGTATTCAAATCGCCTGCTTCTATAGGCAGGCGGTTGATGAGATTTGGTGGAAGTCCTTTCTCGGTCGAGCCTGCTTCCGGTCGATCGGGATTATCCCGTCGCGGGCGCGGTGCAGCGCGAACTTCGACTGATTGCAATACTGCGACACTTCTTCCCATCTTCACGTCAGCGACGAGCCGGTCTTCGTCGGATTGCCTTGCGACAGCCATGCGTGTCGGCGCATAACCAATCGCGTTTACCTGCAGTGTGTAGCTTCCGCCGCCATCGGGAAAGACAATCGTGTAGCGACCATCAGCGCCCGTGGTTTTTGTTCGCTGAATCTGGGTGTCCGTCGAAGTGACTTCGACACGGGCGCCTGCGATTGGTTGACCTTCGGGGCTGGTGACCTGCCCGATGATGATGTCGGTCGTTGATCCGACTTGCGCTCGAGCCGGCTCGGAAAAAAGGGCCGCGAAAAGGACAGCGGCAAAAGGAAGGAAATTCAGTCGTTTCATCGTTGGAATTCGGGCCACTTTGAGTACGTCAATCGTGATACGCGCCGTGGGGGCCAGATGTTGGCGCAGCAATCATTTGGCTCATACTTGCAGGGCCCGCGCCATTGGAGCGAACTGGCGTTAGTTTTTTTTCGATGGCAACCAACGTTCTTCCGCGAAAAACGTTCATTAGCGGAGTAGCGCTTCCGATTTTTTCGTGGGCGCTCCCGTTTCACAGCCTGATGATAGCGTTGCTTTTCGGCGCGCTTGGACTCAAGGCCGGAACAGCCAGAATGATCGCGGCGTGGAAGGAAATCGCTGTTATCGGTCTCGTGATGTACGTGATCTTGCGAGCGATGACCGGAAAAGGCCCGCGGGTCCGAATTTCCTGGGTCGATATCGCAGTGGCATCGCTTCTTTTCCTCGCGGTCGGATTCTTTCTCGCGAGCAGCTCGCTTTTGCGAATCGACCTTCCGCCGTCGGCAGAGCTTTACGGCCTGCGGGATATTGGATTTTTTCTTTTGCTTTACTTCGTCGGCCGTGCGAGTCCAGAGATAGCGGACGATCCTGACACGCTGAGACGACTGTACATCATTTCGGTACTCGTTTGCTCGATAGCAATTCTGGAATGGTTTTTCGTTGCCCCGGACAAGCTCGTTTTGCTCGGCATTGCCGCGTACTTCCAGGACTTTCTCAACGTATCGGCGTTCACAACCGGGAATGAATTCGGACTGCCGATGAATTACTGGACGAGGATCGGGAGCGTGGAAGTTCAGCGCGCCGGTTCAGTTTTTCTGTCGAGTCAGGCCTTCGCCATTCCATTTCTAATCCTGATGCCTGCCGCGACTGCTTGGTTTTTCGGCGCCGCGATGCGGCGAACGATGTCGATGCGAATCGAGTACGCTATTATCTGGCTCGGTCTCTGCCTCAGCATCACGCGAATGACCGTGATTGTTTGCGCGCTTCAAGTGCTGCTGATTATCCTGATGTTACGCAAACCTCAGTTGGCAGTAGCGTCGCTGACGATCGGCGTTGCGGCGGTGATCCTCGCACTGATCGCGATGCCGGGATTGCCGGGGTTCGTGTGGGACACGCTCACCTGGCAAACTGGAAGTAGCGCGTCGCACCTGAACGATTGGAGAAAGGGCGTCGAAGCGTTCTTCGATCAGCCATGGGGGTCAGGTCTGGGTACCACCGATGCATCGGCGGTGCGATCCGGGCTCGATCCCTTGACCGCGGATAATGGTTACATGAAGTACGCTGTCGAGCTGGGCATCCAGGGATTGATAGCACACCTCGCTGTCTACATTGGAATCGGAATCTCGGCATTCAAAGTCGCTCGGCATGGATCGACGCAATTGCGTCAGCTTCTGGGCGTCGTCGTGCTGGTGACCACCGTCGGTGTGATGATCAATGCGGTAACCGCCGTCGTATTCAACGCGCTGACGCTTTCCTATCTGTATTTCTGGTTTGGGGGCGTGATAGTCACGGTGGCGCAGCGAGACGAAGTGCGGGTAGTGGCGCCCGTTAAAATTCCGTTGGAGCTCGCTCCCGCGTGACGCACAGCGCGCGGCCGCCGGCAGTGGATTCTCGCGGCTCGCTCATAAGAACTCTGGCACACAACAGCGATAGTCGGTCGCTCGCGACTCGGATGCGGCGCAAGCGCTTCGAGCTTTTCCTGTCGTTACTGAGAAAGCTGGAAGGCCGCATCGAGATTCTCGACATCGGCGGCACTCAACAGTTCTGGGACCTCATGCTCGGCGACGAGCAACTCAATATTCGTGTGACACTATTGAACATCGCGCATCAGAAGGTATCCTCACCGCGATTTATTAGCGCGGTTGGTGATGGCCGCTCGATGCCGCAGTTCAGGACGCAAAGTTTCGACGTCGTGTTTTCGAATTCAGTGATCGAGCACGTCGGCGACTAAGAGAATCAGCGTCGGATGGCTGACGAGATTCGCAGAGTCGGCAAACGATATTTCGTGCAGACCCCAAACAAGCGGTTCCCATTGGAGCCGCATTTTCTTTTTCCGTTGTTCAATATTTGCCTGTGAGTTTCCGCGCGCGACTCGTCAACAGGTTCAACGTCGGATGGTATCGACGCATTCCGGACTTGAACGCCGCACGCGAAGAAGTGGAATCGATTCAACTTCTGACTCGAAAGAAAGTCGCCGCGTTATTTCCTGAGGCGGCAATTCACGTTGAGCGCGTCGGGGTTTTCCCCAAGTCATTCGTTGCAATCGCAGGATGGGATTGATGCTGGCTCGGTTCGTGATGGCCATGTGGTTACATGCCGGCAACTCAGAGAGCGACTCGAATGCGTCGTGTGGCCAGCTCGTTAGGGCTGCTGCCCACAGCGTACTTGCATGGAGAACACAGCGCGACCTCAGGCCGTCGCTAATTTGGAAAAATTTTAAGGCGCGGCGATTCGCACCCCCACCCGCAATTCCACCGGGTCGTCAACTCTTCGCTGTTGACGCGACGCGAAGTGTAGAATGGTTTCTCGAAACCGGTAGGCAAACCGCCGACTCTTTCCGCACCGCACTCACCGACATCGATCGGCCGATCGAATCATTCGAAGCGATTCTCGACTTTGGCTGCGGTTGCGGGCGCGTACTTCGTCAGTGGATCAATGTCAAAGGTCCGATATTCTTCGGAACGGACTACAATCCGCACGTCGTTGACTGGGCGAGCGCGCATCTTCCGTTCGATATCAGGCGAAATTCGCTGACACCGCCACTGCCTTACGCAGACGAGACCTTTGATCTCTGCTATGCGGTCTCAGTATTTACTCATCTTCCGGAAAGCCAGCAGCGACCGTGGCTCAAGGAATTGCATCGCATTCTCAAGCCCGATGGAATTCTGCTCCTGACTCTTAGTGGAGAGGGCGACCTAATCAGAACGACTCCTGGTGAACAAGAAGAATTTCGCACGCGAGGTCTCGTCGTCCTCGATGGCGCGTACGCGGGAACTAACATGTGCGGCGTCTATCACTCGGAATCTTACGTCAGGAAAAACTGGGCTGATTTTTGAAATCCTGCGATTCATTCCCGAAGGAGCGAGGGGAAGTCCTCGGCAGGATCTCTACGTGTTTCAGCGAGTGCCGGCTTGAATGATCTACTCTCGATATCGAAGCGACTCAGCTACATGAGGAAGCGACACAGAATCGGACTCGTCGAGGTCGGCAATAGTTCGAGCAACTTTGAGAACACGATGATAGCCGCGAGCGGATAACTTCAAACCTTCCGCCGCACGATGAAGCATTCGTCGCGCCGATGGCGTCACGACACCGCTCGCATCGATCCATCGTCCCGCCGCGTGAGCATTACACGATACACCCTTCATATAAGCGTATCTCACCTGCTGACGCTAACGCGCCACGCGCATGTCGATTCGATCGGCGAGCGGTCCGGACATTCGTCGCGCGTAGAGCTCCAAGTTTTTCAGTGCGCACCAGGTACTAGTGTCTTATTGGAGAACGACGTTCGGCACGAGCGCCAGGACCGCATCATAACCGCCTTCTAGAGAATATTCGCCCGGAAGAATTGAAAGGGCCCCGTGCGCATTAGTGAGGCTCAGGTCAAAATACTGTTGTTTGATTTCACCGGCGCGAAAATAAGTTAGGCTTGGATCCCAAATACGCTCGTTGAGTCCGATTCCACCAACTGTTCCATGAAGAACAAAGAAGAAACCACGTCCAAGCCATAGTGGATCAAGTGTCACAACGACGGGATACCCATTGGGATTCGTTGCTGCGACAGCAACCGTGAAAATGCCATCATCTACTTGTTCGCTCGGCTGACTCGGGATCAAGCTTACCTCGATGCGGAGTTCGCTCGACGAAACTCGTAGAGTATTAACAGGAGGAGTCGGCGCAGGACCCGCATCCGTTAGGCATGATTCAATACAATCAACGACGCCACCGCACTGGTCAATGAAATACGATCTCGAGTGGCCGTGAGGTTCGCGAACAAGCGCATGAAGCATCTCATGGCGTACTAAATTGCCGGCGAATTCCGCGTTTCCCGCGATGATGATGCGATTGCTGACAGGGGCCCAGTAGCCTCCGACCGGATCACCGCCCCTATTAACGACGTCCGAATTAGGAACGTCGTACCACCTCACATCGTCAAATGACCCGGCGAGCCCGGAGCAACTTTCAACCATGGCCCACCACCGTCGGTAAACGGGTGGTGGGCTGAACTGTTGTGCGCGCGGATCGAGCGGAAAATCGGCTAGGATTGAAGTGCACGCGCTACACAAGAAAACAAAGACGAGCGATCGCTCAAAAGAACGCTTCAGTGTCAAATTCCTCGCCGTAAGCTTCAGCGCGCGATTGTTGTCACGCTCAGTCTCGCTACGACTCGTCGCATGGGGCGTAACAGGTCCTAGTATGAATGTGAACGGTCGTTGTGGCGGATCGACCTTCTGAGTCAGAGATTGTGACTTCGAAATCATGGTTGATTCCTGGTTCACTACCGGGAAACTCAAAGTAATCTGATGTGTACACTAATGGATTGCCCCCATCGGTCCACGAATACGTCACCGGAGGAACGAACATGGGGTCCAGTAGATCGGCGTTCACTGAAAAAGGCGTGTAGGGGTCGCCTGTCGAAGGAGCCGTAATCCGGGCGGGATTTCCAAAACCGTAAGCAGCGGAAAACCCTTGGCTCGCGATCGTCGAATTATCCGCCCGCTGGAAACGGAAAATAAGCAAATCGCGGTTGTTTTGAATCTGGAACCCAGCGAGTGCAGCTTGATACGACCCAGTGAACTGCATTGTAATGCCAGACGTCGAAGTCCAGCTCGGAAAATAAGAGCCACCGCGGATATTCTCGTAGCCATCGTAATAAAAGAAATCGGTCAGGTCGTATACGACATAGCCGCTTTGTGACCAGTGTGCGGTGCCATTGAAATTCACCACTTCTCCTTCATATTGGAGCGTCAGCGGGCAGCCAACTGAGACGTCACTTTGAACTTCGAAATCGCCGCCAGGCCAATTCGACTCTTGCAGGGGCAAGTACGCCATAACGGTGCTTCGGGGGGTCCAGAGACATCCGTGTTGGGGCAACCTAAGAGAATGGCTGCAGGCAAGACGAAGAGAACGTGCTTGAATGAACGCATTTAACGGGTCCTCGGTTCAGAATTAACGAATTTCGCCGTCGCATCAGGCCGGATATGTGCGACGCGCACAATGGGGGCACTCGAAGGCATTTCCTTTAGCAAGTGCAGCCTACTCGGAGGGCGTGGCAGATAACGGAGTGTAATTGTCGCCGGTTGTTCTGAAGCGGCGACGAATGTTGCAACTCTTTTCGAGCCATTTTTTTCAAAGACGGCCCCAATCGCCACATTCTCCGTCTGAACCGGTCCGCGTCCAGCCACGTCAAAAGCCGCCGGGCGATCTAAGTTGGATCTCCCACTTAGCGTTTTGCGGAATCCCATCTGAATGAAGCGGTAGAACCAAACGAGGAGTCGATCGTGCTCGCGCTCCAGTTTGCTGTGCTGCGATCGCAACCGCGGCTTCGGGAGGTAGCGGAAACTCACCAATGTCACCTCGGGGAATGGCGTAAGCGAAGAATTCGCCGCCGAAATCGTCTCCAAATTGAATTTTTCCGTTTCGTAGAGCCGCGCCAGCACGCGTTGCGCTCACTGCCAAACTCACCTGTGGCTCTGTCCCTGAACAAAGAGTGACGAGCCAATAAGCGCCAAACCCATTTCGAATTCCGGCGGGCTCAGACTCTGGAAGCGGTTCGAAGACCGAGGAGGCGTAAAGCGGTCTGCCGCACGCCTTGAGTTGTTTTGGATTAATCGGTCCACCTCGTGTCTCTTCTATCCACGTTTGTATATAGCCAAGCAGTGACTCGCTGTATGCATTCGCAAGCGCAATTGCCTCACCAGCCGTTCGCTCGCCTGGCGCGTTGCCTTCCAACGAAACAAATCTTCCGTCCTCGCCAACGTTTAGCCGCGCTTGAGCTACGGTTACATTTCCAAGCGCCGAGGCAGAGGGAAGCTCATCTGGAGGACTTACACCGACATCCGGTGCGCATGCGCTTCCGAGCGCGAGCGCAGTCCAAATGCCAACCAGGAAAACTCCAAGAACCCCTTTGCCGCACGATTCCTTCACTTTTCGTCGCATATACAGATTCCTATAATGCGGCCGTGGATCGTCGGTAATTCCGACGACGCGTGAGCCCATACTGAAAGAAACGGAATGACCGGAAGCTGCCGAACGAGAGCTGGATTTGACCTGAGCCTTTTGCGCGTGACGATTCGCCGATGGTTCCCACGTGAAAGCCTTGCATTTTGCCCAGTGATCCAAATGCGGTCAGCCTCACGCACTGGTCGCGTTCGCGACGAACTGCGACGAGAAGCCGGAACTAGCGAACGCGGTTCAGCCGATTGTGAGGTAGAGATTCTGCGGAGCACTTAGGAATACGAACGTAGTCGATGCGCTCATTCGCAAGTCAGTCGCCCGGGCCAGACTTACGGAGCGTTTATTTCGCGCAGCTATGCAGAGTTTTGCGCCAAAGAATCTAGAATTGCGCCGCCCTTAAGATTCTCGTCCTAGTTTTCATCGGCCTGGCTGAAAAAGCTCGTTAACTCGTGGACTGAGTGCTCTCTTAGCATAGTGCGCGGTGATTCACCGAAAACCGACGTTATGGCCGCCGTCATGCTTGAACAATTTTGAAAACCCGTGGCACACGCAGCACGTTTCGCATTCCATCCATACCGCTCCATGCGCCAGAGTGCCCAGCACGCTTGACCCCAAGTAAGCATTTTGTGGGGAAGCGGCATGCCGAGTCTATGGACAGTTGACTGCAACGACCGTGGGGCGATACCGCATACATCTGCATATTCGGGAACGCCGACTCTTTGACGGCCTAATACAAGCGCAGCTATAATGAACTTTCGCGCGTCTA
>JBHELX010000006.1:0-6223 GCA_046262875.1 Gemmatimonadaceae bacterium
GCGAACTTCGGAATCGCGATCGCGGCAAGAATGCCGATGATGACGACGACGATGAGAAGCTCGATCAGCGTGAAGCCCTTCTTGTTCCGTACCATTTGTTGCTCCTTGCAGGAGGAAAGGAAGCGATGCGCGCTTGGGCGGGGCGCAGCTTGCCCCGTCTTAGGCACATGTCAGTCCCGCTCGGCGGAATTACTTAGGTGACTGCGTGACATGCACTTGGACGTCACCTCATTTTCGGACGCAACAGTTTTGCTGTGGCAAAATGCAGAACTTCGGGCATCCCGCAGTGCTTCGAGAGGTTAATTTTCCCGCGCCGCCGACCACGCAATCATTGAGGACGAGATGCAGATAGGAGTCCCACGCGAGACTTTGCCGGGAGAAAGCCGAGTGGCTCTTACGCCCGATGTCATTCCACAACTTGTTCGCGCCGGTAATACCGTGCTCGTCGAGCGGGGCGCCGGCGACAAAGGCGGATTCACGGACGAAGCGTATCGTGACGCGGGCGCGCAGATAATCGACGATCCCGCGACCGTGTACGCCGCGGCTGAAATGGTTCTAAGAATTCAGCGCCCGTCGATAGCTGGAACGGGAGTACATGGCCAGCGCGGCGAGCGCGCAGAGCTCGATCAACTAAATGAGGGAGCGGTGCTGATTGGACTGTTGCAACCGGCGGGCGATCCGGATTTTTTTCGTCGCGCCGCACAACGCAAGATCACTGCGATTTCAATGGAGCTGGTTCCCCGCACGACGCGTGCGCAAATGATGGACGCGCTTTCCTCGCAAAGCACGGTCGCGGGATACAGAGCCGCACTCATCGCCGCAAACGCTCTTCCGAAATTCTTTCCGATGTTGATGACGGCAGCCGGAACAGTTCGACCCGCTCGCGTGCTGGTCATCGGCGCGGGAGTCGCCGGGTTACAAGCGATTGCAACCGCGCGGCGAATCGGCGCGGTGGTGGAAGCGTTCGATACTCGGCCCGTCGTCAAAGAACAGGTCCAGAGTCTCGGCGCAACTTTCGTGGAGCTCGGCGTTGGACACGATGTCGCGCAGGACGCAGGTGGCTACGCCAAAGAATTATCCGAAGAACACATTAGAAAGGAAAAAGAGCTGATTCATGAACGAGCAATTCAGGCGGATGTGATCATCACAACCGCGCTCGTGCCCGGAAAGCGCGCGCCGGTTTTGGTGACTGCGACGACTGTCGCCGCGATGCGTCCCGGCTCAGTGATCGTGGATCTCGCCGGAGAACAGGGAGGAAACTGCGAGCTCACCGTACCGGGCGAAACGGTCGTTCGAAATCGAGTCACCATTATCGCTCCGCTTCATATCGCTAGCGATCTCGCATTCCATGCGAGTCAGATGTACGCGAAGAATGTCGCGGCGCTGATAGCTCTGCTCGCACCGAATGGAAAGCTCGAGCTGAACATGAGCGACGACATAATCGCCGCGGTGACGATGACGGCAAACGGCGAGATCCTACACGGACCGACAAAAGAGAAACTCGGCGCGGCAAAATCCCCACAGACAACGGAGTCTGCAACGTGAGTCAGGAGCTGGTACTCGGCATCTACGTCTTCATCATGGCGATGTTCGTCGGATTTGAAGTGATATCCCGCGTGCCGTCGGTGCTTCATACGCCACTCATGTCGGGAACGAACGCGATTCACGGCATCGTGATCCTCGGTGCGATGCTGGTTGCGGGCGCGGCGGATACTCCATTGCTCAAAGGGATCGGGTTCATCGCCGTTGTGTTCGGCGCAGCGAATGTATTCGGCGGATTCGTCGTCACTGATCGAATGCTCGAGATGTTCCGCAAGCGCGCGCCCGAAGTGAAAGAGGAAAAAAAGAATGCTTGATGCGCGCGAATCGGGTATCGCGATCGCATACATCGTCGCCGCAGTTCTCTTCATTCTCGGACTGAAACGCCTGAGCTCACCCGCGACGGCGCGATCAGGAAACCGTCTCGCCGCAATTGGAATGACGCTCGCACTGACGGCAACGCTTGTCGACCGCCAGATCGTTTCATTCTGGATCATCGCTGCGGGAACTCTGGTGGGCGCCGGCATTGGAGTCTACTTCGCGCGCACGGTGCAAATGACTGCGATGCCGCAGATGGTTGCACTGTTCAATGGAATGGGCGGAGCAACCGCCGCGCTCGTATCTGTTGCGGAATACCTTCGGATTTCCGCAGAGAACGGAACCGTCGCCACGGGCGAAGCGACATCGATCGTGCTCGGCACCGCAATCGGCGCGATCTCATTCACCGGAAGTCTCATCGCGTTTGGAAAGCTGCAGGAGCTCCTTTCCGGGAAACCACTTCAGTTCCCTCTTCAGCGCGTTCTGAACGCGCTTGTTCTTCTATCAATCATCGGGCTCGGCGGAGCGATCGCACTGGGCGCCGTCGGAACGTCGGCGATCTGGTTGCTCTTCGCAGCCGCGCTATCGCTAGGCGTGCTGTTCGTTCTTCCAATCGGCGGCGGCGATATGCCGGTGGTGATATCGATCCTCAACTCGCTGACCGGACTCGCCGCGGCGTTGACCGGATTCGTGCTTCACAATCAGATGCTTGTTGTTGCGGGTGTCCTTGTCGGCGCATCAGGCACGCTGCTGACTCTATTGATGAGCGCAGCGATGAATCGTTCGGTCGCGAACGTCCTCTTCGGCGCGTTCGGCGCGACTAGTGAGAGCGCCGCACTCGCGGCGACGGGATCACACAGAACAGTCCGACAAACTACAGCGGAAGACACCGCGATCGCGCTTGCCTATGCGCGAAGCGTTGTGATCGTTCCAGGATATGGACTAGCTGTCGCAGAAGCGCAGCACACTGTGCGCGAGCTGGCGACCGATCTCGAAAAGCGCGGCGTCGATGTGAAGTACGCGATTCATCCCGTCGCCGGAAGAATGCCGGGGCACATGAACGTGCTCCTGGCCGAAGCGAATGTTCCGTACGATCAACTGCTCGAGATGGATCAGGTGAACGGTCAGTTCTCGCAGACGGACGTCGTGCTCGTTGTTGGAGCGAACGACGTCGTGAATCCAGCCGCGCGCGATGATCCATCGAGTCCCATCTACGGAATGCCGATTCTCGACGTCGACCGTGCTCGCAACGTGGTGGTTCTCAAGCGAAGCATGGGACACGGATTCGCGGGAATCGACAACGCACTCTTTTATCACGACAACACGAGGATGCTCTTCGGCGATGCGAGACAATCGCTGACCAAGGTTGGTGAGGCGTTAAAGACTGCCTGATTTTCTCCCAAGGAAGCGAGAAGAACACCGCGGAACGCGGGAAGAACACCGCGGAACGCGGTCTGCGGAAACGCTTCGGGCATCGAACTCACGACGACTTTCCGCAGTCCGCCTTCCGCCGTTCTTCCGCGGGTCCGCCGTCCGCGGTTTTTTTCCCGCGGTCCGCCGTCCGCGGTTTTTTTCCCGCGGTCCGCCGTCCGCGGTGTTCTTCGTGGTTCGATTCCCTACAATTCCCGAGCCTTAGCTAAGCCACGCAACGGCTTTGGGTAAGCTTTCATTAATGTCGGCGGAACCGGGGCCGGTTTCTCCGCGACCAGCGCCTTGAGCATCGCCGCATTTGCGACGGCTTTTCCCTTGTAGTGATTGTTGGTGACAACGTAAGTCTCACCCGCATTCGATGCGATTTCCTCGGCGCGCGCGGCCCACGGCTCCAGTTCTTTTTTCGAATACAAGTAGTCGTAGCGCGCTTCGACGCCTGCATTCTTCCGAAACCAATCCTTGTAGTTGCGCCCGTGAACACGGATGTAGCCGACGTGACTCGTGACCCGCGCACTCGGCTTGATGCTTTTCTTGAACAACGGCTGATCGATGTTCACGAATCCAATTCCGCGCTCGGTCAGCTCACTGAAGAAATCCGGGATGTTCCACGATTCATGGCGCACCTCGAGAACGAGTGGGAACTGTCGAAATGTTCGCGTTAGATCGTCGAGCCACTCGCGGTTCTCGTCGGTCCTCCGAAATGACCAGGGAAACTGCAGCAACAAGGCTCCGAGTTTTCCGGCGCGGTGCATTCGATCCATCGGCACACACGCTTCTTTTACTTCCGCGCGCGTCCACGCGGTTTTTCTCTCATGAGTGAAACGCTTCCACAGCTTTGCGCTGAAGCGAAAATCCGGAAACTGATCCACACGCGCGACCCACTTGTCCGCCGTTGACGGAAGCGGAGAGCCGTAGAACGTGGAGTTGATCTCGATCGTAGAGAAATAGCGCGCGAGATACTCGAGCGGATCGAATCCTTTTGGCTTGGGCGAAGGATAGACGATTCCTTCCCAATCCTTATACAGCCATCCGGCCGGACCGAAGTGAATCATGCCGCATCGAAGTGGCAGTTACCGGGCCGCAGCCTCCGCAACGATGAGGTGTTCCTCGAATGGCTCCATGTGCACCAGCACTCCCTGCACCCGGCGCTCGGCCTGGCGAACGGCAGCTTTCACTGCTCCGCTCAACTCGTGCGCGTCGTGTAACGACATTTGCGGATCGGCTTGCACGTGAATGTCCACGTAGAAAACCATCCCCGCGCGCCGTACCGTCAATTTTTCGACGGCCTTCACACCGTGCACTGCGCTCGCGGCTGAACGCACGCGGCCCACGATTTCCTCGCCCGGCATCTTGTCCATGAGATCCTGCAGCGCCGGACGCACGAGAATCACTCCATTGTACGCGATGATGCACGACGCAACGAGCGCGGCCCAATCGTCGGCTGACTCCCAACCGGGACCACCGATGACTGCGATGCTGATTCCGATGAATGCGGCAGCCGAAGTGAACGCATCACTCAAGTGATGCCACGCGTCTGCCTGAACGGCCACGCTTCCTTCGTCCACGCCGATTGCAGACACCCGACGAAACAGAACGTACTTGGTGACGAATACTACGACGAGAACGATCAGAGTCCACGCCGCAGGCGAGTGATGTGGAGTCCGGATTTCTCGTATCGCCTCGAAGGCTATTCCGAATGCGGCGGCAATGAGCATGATCGAGACAAAGCCCGCCGCGAGTGCCTCTGCTTTGCCGTAGCCGAAGGGATATTCCTCGTCGGGATTCCGGCTCGCGACTCGCAGCCCGCCCCAGACAACGATCGATGCAAAAATGTCTGCCGTCGATTCGACGGCGTCGGCGATCAACGCGTAGGTATTGCCGACAATCCCGGCAACGAGCTTGACCGCCGCAAGCAGAGCATTGGCGAACATGCCGAGCTGCGCCGAGCGCATGCCACGGCGCGCACCGTCGCTCATATTTTTTTGCTCGTGCCTACCGGCGCGATGTAATCGCGATCACACCGCTGTTGCTCGTCGTCCCGAACTTCGTCTGCGCTTCCCACGCAGGGTACAGCCGCACCTCTGCAATCTGGCTCGCGTCCAGATTGCTGAGCGATTTGATGTCTCCGTACAGCACGCCGTCGAGGTACACGCTTGGATATTTGGATTCACTCGGTCCCATAACGGTGACTTCGCCGCGTCCAGTGAGAAATGACGGACGAAGCCGGCTGATCACTTCATAAGCATTCCCGCCAATCCGCGAATGATTGATTTCCTCGTATGTCAGAATGCGCGAGTCCTTCTGAGGATTTCCGCCGGAGTTCGCAGCAGTCGAAGGTGTGCAGCCGATCACAACGCCTGTCACGAGCAGTAACAATTTGTGCGAAGCAGTCATACACACCTCCGGAAGGGAATCGTCGTGCTACCAAATATGCGGGATCTTGTCTGCGGGCCTCACCATCGGATCGCCCGGCTTGCAATGGAACGCGGCCGCAAACTCCGGCATGTTCGACAACGGCCCGTTTGTTCGCCATTCTGAAGGAGCATGCGGATCAGTCTTCACGCGAGTCCGAAGCTGCTCCGGTCGAGTGTGCGTGCGCCACGATTGCGCGTATGCGATGAAGAATCGCTGCTCCGGCGTATATCCGTCGATGACGTCACGCTTTCCTGTCCGTGCGAGCGCGCGTTCCAGGGCATCATAGGCCGTTACCATTCCACCGAAGTCTGCGAGGTTCTCGCCGAGGGTCAGCTTTCCGTTGACGTGAATGGTGTCGACCTGGATGTAACCGTTGAATTGGTCGATGATGAGCTGCGCCTGTTGATTGAAGCGCACCGAATCACTCGGCACCCACCAGTCGCGAAGGTTTCCCTCTGCGTCGTATTGCCTTCCCTCATCGTCGAAGCCGTGAGTGAGCTCGTGCCCCGCCCAGCTGCCG
>JBHELX010000006.1:6233-119734 GCA_046262875.1 Gemmatimonadaceae bacterium
CCGCCGAGCGATCCGTAATTCGAAGCTAAATCGCCGGTCGCATCAAACGTCTGCGGCGCGAGCGCTCCCGCCGGGAAAACCATTTCATTGACTGACGGATCGTAATACGCGTTGACCGTCGGCACCGTCATGCCCCATTCGGTTTTGTCGACAGGTTGTCCGGGGCGATTTGCAACTCGCTGCCATTCGAATGCGTCCGCGCGGAACACGTTGGGCGCAAACGAGCCTTCGACAACATGAAGCTTGGAGTAATCACGCCAGTGATCGGGATATCCGACTTTCTCGTTCATCTTTGCGAGCTTCGCGAGAGCGAAGCGACGCGTCGAATCCGACATCCAGGTGAGTTTATTCAATCGGTCGCGGAACGACACGCGAATGTCATCGATGACCTGCTTCGCCTGCGCTTTCGCTTCGGGAGAAAAAGTTTTGTCGACATACGCTTCGCCGAGTGCTTCTCCCAGCTCGCTGTCGGCCACTCGAAGACATCGCTTCCACCGCGGAAGCAGCTGCTTCGCTCCGCTGAACAGAGATCCGTAAGCAAAGTTTTCGGCGACGAACGGCGAGCTCAGCCACGGCGACGCGGCGCTCACGAGATGATATCGCAGGTACGCCCGCCAATCATCAAGTGGAACGGTCGTGAGTAGTGCGCTCGCCCGCTTCATAAAATCGGGCTGCTCTACATTGATGAAGCTGACATTCGAAGTGATACCGACGGTGCGGAAGTAAACCGGCCAGTCTATCGCAGGAGCCAACGCCGTGAGATCAGCGACCGGAGTCTTGTGATAGGTCGCTTGCGGATCTCTGCGCTGCACGCGTGTCATCGATGCTTTCGCGAGCTCCGTCTCCAGAGCCATGATGCGCTTTGCGTCGCCCTCAGCGGCCGCGCTTGACTCGCCGGCCAGGGTAAGACTCTTCGTGATGTGCGCGACGTATTTCTGACGAAGCGAGTCGGACGCGGGATCTGTATTCGTATAGTAGTCACGATCAGGCATTCCAAGTCCACCCTGACTCGCCCACGCGATGTAATGCGCCGCGTCTTTTGGATCGGCCGCAGGAAAGAAATTGAAGAGAACGTTTATGCCGTCCATCTGCAGCCCCGCGATCTCATTGACGAGCTGAGGCCGCGTCTTGATCGCGTTGATTTGATCGAGCTGCGTCTTGATTGGAGTTATTCCCTCCTTCTCGGCACGCGACGAATCCATGCAGCTCGCGTAAAAAGTGCCGAGCTTTGCCACCGTGCTGCTGGCCGGCTTCGAATGACGCTGCGCCATCGCATCATCGAGCACGGACCGAACCACAAGCTCGTTGCGATCGGTCATGTCTTTCCCAACGCCGGATGTAGAAAATGCGGCGGGAATCGTATCGCGCTTGACCCAGCCTCCGTTCGCGAAACTGAAAAAATCCTGGCAAGCGTTTACCGACGTGTCGATAAACGATGGATCGAAGACTTTCAGCGTCGGGGGAATTGGGACTGCCGGAAGAGCAGACGCGGTGGCTTGTGCGCCGAGAACCGGCGCGAAAATCAACGAGAGGCAAATGCCCCACGTACGAAATTTTGGCATGGTTGGGTAGTCGTTTGGAGGTCGAAACAGGTGCTCGAATCGTAACACCGGAATATAGATGATACCACTCACACCGGTTGCGCGGTCCCTCTTACAAACGGTATCCTTCGTCGCCTATGGTAACTGACGCCGGCTTGCGTGCCGCATTGACTACGGGTTTGGATACGCCTGTCAGTCCGCGGGCCGAAGAGCTCATTCGCTACATAACTCAGGCATTCGGACCGTCGACCGCGGCAATAATTCATTACGGATCACGCGCGCAAAAGAGCGGCAGCCGCCCCGACAGCGCGTACGACTTCTTTGTCATCGTCGACGACTACGAGCCTGCGTTTCTTTCATTTGCGGCGCAGGTGCATCCGCAATTCGGCGCCCGCTCGGCGATCATTCTTTCCCGTTTTCTTCCCCCGAGCATCGTTGCACTAACGCGTCTTCCCGGCGCGGGGACGAAGGATACGGCCAAGTGTGCCGTACTGTCGCTACGCGATCTTGCGATAGCCTGCTCGAGCGATTCTCCGGATCATTTTACGAAGGGCCGACTTTTTCAGCAGCTGCAGCTCGCGTGGAGTCGTGATGAAAACGCACGCATTGCAGTTGAGGATGCGGTGGTCGCCGCGCGAGCGGGGACATTTGAATGGGGCGCACCGTATCTGCACGGTCGATTCGACGTCGACAAGTACTCGAGGACTTTGCTTGCAACGTCATACGCCGGAGAGATTCGTCCGGAAACGCAATCACGGATCGATGAGCTTGCCGCGGCGCAGCGACTGGCGATGGCGGAGATTTACGGCGTTCTGCTCGCAAGTCTGGAGGCCCGTGGTTTTCTTGCACGCCACGATGTCGAATACGAGCTGACTCCTCCTCCCTCTGCAACCGATGCTGCGAGAATCGAATCGTACTTTCGCCGGAGCAAGGCGCGCGCGACGATGCGTTGGGTCAAGCTCATCTGGTTGTACGACGATTGGCTGGAATACATTAGACAAAAAATTGGAAGGCGCGCCGGACATGTCATCGACCTCACTCCACAGGAACGTCGATGGCCGTGGCTTTTGCTCTGGCCAAAGCTCATTCGCTACATCAGCTCGCGCCGTTAAGTGACGGCCTTCGACGTCGTGGCGCTCGCACTCCTCGGCGGGTTGCTGCTCACGATGCCCGTGTTCGCGGTTGTCGCCCGCAATCGCACGATCGACCCCGATGTCGCTCGTCGCAGCCGAACAATTCTGCTTGGCCGATGGGTGCGGGATTGGCTGATGTGGGTCATCGGACCATTCGAGCGCGCAATGGTTCGCAGCGGTGTCAGCCCCGACGCCTTGAATTATCTCGGTGTGTTTTTTGGATTGATTGCCGGCGTTGCATTCGCAACGGGCATGCTCGCAGCCGCAGGATGGTCGATCCTGCTCGGCGGCGTCGCTGATGTATTCGATGGACGAGTCGCGCGTGCACGCGGGGTATCCAGTCAATACGGCGCTTTCGCAGATTCGACGCTCGACCGTTTCTCGGAATCGTTCACGTTCCTCGGCCTCATCGTTTTCTTCGCGAGCTGGCAATTGGTCGAGCTCGCGACAGCCGCCGCGCTGAGCGGCTCGCTTCTCGTGAGTTACACGCGCGCGCGCGGCGAGGCAGTCGGCGTGAGCACCACCAGCGGAGTAATGCAACGTGCAGAGCGGCTCGTATTACTAGGACTCGGTGCGATCCTCGATCCGGTGATTACGTCGCGCGCAGGATGGAATCCCGGTGCTCTGCTCGCGCTTATCGTGTCGCTGATCGCTGTTGGCTCATGGGGGACGGCTGTGTACCGCACCGCAGCAATCGGATCAGCGTTACGCAAACCGGACAAGTAAGAGCAACTCCGGACTACGGACTAACTGCGGGCTACGGACTACCTGCGGACTACGGACTAAGAGCGGATTTCTCATTCTGCGCTGGTCGAATCAATCAATCTCTCTCGCGCGGAATGATGGAGAGCAAGAGCCGTCGGAGTTCGTCAAGAATTTCGACGCGCTCGTTTATCGTTTCTCGCCCGAGAACATGCACAGACGCATCATACCAGACCATGCTCTCTCTGATGGAGCCAAGCGCGTACTCGAATATTCGGGCTCGATCACGTCCGGAGCTGCGTGAATAACCTTCAGCAAGATTTGCCTGGATCGTCCCGACCGCAGCGTACAGTTGCCCACCGACCTTCACCGTGACCCGATGATGAACGAGCTTTTCGGCGTCCGTCCACGCGGAGTCCGGCAAATCGCATGAGATCTGATACGCTCGCATTCGAGAGAGAGGATCGCGTTGCCAGTGCTCTGCGGTCTGGCCTGGTCGGAGGCATCATCGGTTTCATGCCGAATCATAGACATGCGTGGCCATCGACCATACTCAAAGTTCCGCACTAGGAATCAAAACTGCTTGACCCTAAGGGGTTCATGCGGTTGGTCCGCAGTCCGCAGTTAGTCCGCAGTCCGCAGTTAGTCCGCGGTCCGCAGTTAGTCCGCAGTCCGCATTTAGTCCGCAGTTCGCAGTTCGGGGTTGTTCTCCCTCATCCACTTGATGGTGTCCCGCAAAGTTTCCTGCGGGGGACGGGATCGATATCCGAGATCACCCTCGGCATATCGCGACGCAAGCCCCCAATGGTGCGATGCCATCTCGATCACAACCGGATCAGGGATCACGTGAAACCGTAATCCACTCTTTTCATTGATCCGGGCGAGATACAATAGAAATCGCGCCGGAAGAGTTCGCCATTTCGCCTCTGTCCCTGCTTCCTTCGCGGCCATGCGAAAAAATTCGTCGAGCGTCGATCGCGTTCCAACGAGGTGATACACCGGCTTCGGCGAAGCATGAAGCATCGCTCGAACCATCGCATCCGCGGCATCACGGACATCGACGAAATGCATCTCGCCCTCCAGAATGAAGGGGAGCTTGCCGCGAAGAATTCGAAGCAGGTGAGCGGTGGATCTGAACCGATGATCTTCCGGGCCCAGCAGCACCGGTGGACGAAATACAATCATCTCGACACACAGTCGTTGAGCCAGAGCGCGCGCTTCCCTCTCCGCGCGAATCTTTGACGCATAGTACGGCCAGCTGCCCACAGCGTCGTCGCAGAACGGGGCGTCTTCATCAGCTCCCTCTTCGTTCTTCAGCGAGCAGGCAACAGTTCCTGCCGTCGAGGAAAAAAGCAACCGGCATTTCTTTTCGGCGGCGAGACGCACCATGCTCAAAGCTCCGTCGACGTTGGTGCGAATCATTTCCTCTGGATCGGATCGACTGTGGCGAACTATCGCCGCCAAATGAAAAATCCCGCCGAGATGCGCGATTCGCGGATCGCCTTTCCAGTCTTCAATTCGAAAGAGCGATCCGGCAATCACTTCGACATCGCCGATTTCATTTCGCCACGTCTGCTTATCCCACGAAGCATCGTCGCGCGCGAGAATGACGAGACGCGCTCGAGGAGCGGTTCGTCGCAGCGATTTCAGAATGTGTCTTCCGAGGAAACCGGTTCCCCCGGTAATCAGATAAGTGGGCTGCTCACCACTCACGAGACCATGCGGTGACGCTGTGCGGAGCACACCCACGCGCACGCGTTCCGATAGTCATCGAGATTCACGCGGGTTTGGTTCCAGCAGTACTTGTCGTCCTCGCACTGAAGGATGCCGCGTTCAACCAGATCATCGAGCGCACCTTCGACGTCGGGGAAGAATGCGCTCGGAATGCGGCGGACAATGTCTCGTGCGGTAAACTGTTTTCCGGTTGGGATGTCGCCGACTGCATCAGCAACCGCCTGATAATCCCGACAGATAGGATCGAACAGCGCATCGAGTACAGCATCGGTGAGCGGATCGTCGAAGCGTTTTCCATCCGGGAACCAGAATCCGTTGCGACTGATGTGCGATTCTACGGCCGGATTGGTCGCCGCGCGATTCCGCGCATCGGTATAGAAGAGATGCATCCACTGTCCGCAGAATGTTCGATCGATGAGCGCCGGAACTTCGATGTCGCCGTTCAGCTTGCTATCGATCACCGCGCCGCCGCGACTGATGATCGCTGCTCGAAGCGCCGGCGGCTCGATGCCGAGTGCGGCGTTGCGCCGGCAGAACGAGCGCAGATGGAATGTCGTTGCAGCGGTGTGCCGCTGAAGCTCCGCTACGATGTCTCGACTCAACGCCTTCACGTCGCTGTCAGGATCGAGCCGAAGCGCCGCACCGCCCCGAATGTGAATGCGTCCAAGCTTCACTTGTCCGCGGATCAATCGCCCGTGCCAGGCGGCCAGCGGAGCAAGTCCGCCTTTGTGTTTGCCCTGACCTTCGAGCTCGTGGAGAAATCCGTTCTCTTCTGCAACGCGGTCGTAGCTGATCGAAAGTGGAATCACCACTGCAGGGCGTCCTGCCTGTTGAAGCGCGCGGAGGATTCCACGCTTCGGCATCAGGAATCTGCGCGAGCGACTGCGCGCACCTTCGACATAGAACTCCAGTGAATGACCGGCGTCGACAAGCTCACCTATTTGCTTGGTGAGCTCCGGGTCCGCGCGGCCTAAACCGCGGCGAATGTAAAACGCGCCCGCTCTGCGCAGAATTGGGCCGACCAGAGGGATACGCGAAAAATCATCGGTCGCGGCAACCTTCGGTAATTTGAGACCGAGTCCAGGATGGGCGAAGCAAAGCAGCGACGTCACCAGAAAATCCATGTAGCTGCGATGACTCGGCGCAAGAACTATGAGGTCCCCGTCGCGCGCCTCGTTGATCGCCGCTTTGATTTCTGCTTCGCTAAACGTGATTTCCGCACCCGCGGCGCGAAGAACCTTCCTCAGGAAATAGGCAAACGCGCGCGCGGTTGGCGTCCCGTGTGGTTGCTTTATCGCCCAACCGATGTCGGTGCCGTGCATTCGCAGAGGCGCTTCGCGCGGATTGCGTTTCAGCAGGTGCTCGGAAATTCCGTGCGAAACAGATTCGAGGTAGGTGTCGAGATCGAATCCTTCGAGCGGCGGAAATTCAGTTCGAAAATCGAATGTGTGACGAACGAAATAATAAAACGCTTCGTTCAGATATCGCAGAACGTACGCAACACGGTCGATTTGTCTTTCGGCTTTCTCCTGTCGCGTGATTCGCATCGCGATCTTTGCCGCCTGCACCGGCACCTGATGATGCACCCATTCGTGAAAACGGAACGACGCTTCATCATCTCCGAGATAAGCGAATCGCGCCTCCTTCTCATGAGGATGCGCCTGAAAATATCGCTCGTGAGTGTACGCGAGCTTCGACACGAGCCCGCTGTTGGCAAGGCCGGCGACAGCGTGACGGATAACGAATGGCTGCTGTAATGCGGGATCGAACCCGCATGAAATGATTCGATCCGCTACGTCATCGCATGGTATCACGTCGAGAACCGCGTTAGGATCGACGCGCACTACCCGCAGGTGTCCGGCCCCGAGCATCGCGACAAATCCTGCGTATGCGGCGCGACTGTCGATCCATCCGGGGAAAGGATATCGGCGACACGCCGACACCACGCTCGGACGAACAAAAGTCAGCGGAATGTTTCCGTGACGCTTCGACAAAAGAATTTCAGCGACACACTTGGTGAAGGTGTAGGTGTTCGCATGGCCGGTCTGCGCGAGCAGCGCTTTTTCGTCCGCTTTGCCGGCACGGATGGTCGCGTAAACTTCTTCGGCGTCGAATGGAAGATTTACGAGCTTCTCTTCGACGGGCACACCCTCGCCGGGATACGGCGTGACGTAAGCGGTCGAGACCTGAACGAGACGCTCGAGCTGCGAACAGCTTTGCGCGAACGTGAGCACACGCAGCGCGCCAGTGATATTGATTTCGGTCGCATCCGCAATCGGCAAACCGAAATCAACCGAAGCTGCGCAATGAAGAATGTGAGTCAGCTCGCCGTGAAGCCGGGCCGTGTCGGTCGGCGAGATTCCAAGTCCTTCGTGCTTCATGTCGCCGGCAATGGGCTCACACAGCTCGCGCCATCCACCTTTGAGCTTCGAAAAACAAGGCGACGTCGCAACGTCGCGCTCGAATCTTTCTTTCGGCGATTTCTGTTTGCGCGAGCGAATCAGCAAATACACCCGCTCGATTCCGAGCTCGTCGCGACGCCTCATCAATTCTTCGAGGACGACTTTGCCGACGAATCCCGTGCAACCGGTGAGAAGAACTCGTGACTTCGATGTTCTACCGGTGATCATCGACTGACAGTTACCGACTGATTGTCAGTGAGCGGCAGCTGCGCGGCAAAAATTCCCTGTGGATCGAGGGCGGCTTTCATCTTGTCACGCCACGCGATCATCGCCGGCGACATGATGTCTTTCACAAAAGGCAGCCGCAATTTTCCGACTCCGTGATGGTGCGAGATCGAGCCTCCGGCGGCAATCACCTCGGCGCGCGCTTCGGCTTCG
Organism: Gemmatimonadaceae bacterium; assembly: GCA_046262875.1. GTDB lineage: Bacteria > Gemmatimonadota > Gemmatimonadetes > Gemmatimonadales > Gemmatimonadaceae > UBA4720. The sequence continues at coordinate 14,184 of JBHELX010000006.1, forward strand.
ATTTCATGATAGTCAGCGATAGGATCATTCACGCCTTTCGAGTAGAACGCCATGTAGAAGTAAACGCAGCATCCAGTCTCGTATAGCTGCGTTACCCTGCAAGAAACGAACGGGCGTCCAGGAAGCTCACGTTTCTCATGAGCTTCGTAGATTCGCCTTTTGACGCGGTCGATCAACTCCTCCGCCTGGCTCCACGGCACCGACGTCTCGAACGACTCGCCCAATATATGATGTCGAAGGACGAAATCACGAATGTAGGCGATGCCGAAAGTTAGCATATAGCCGCGTCGTCCATTCTCCGCACCGCCCTTTCGCCCGCCGTGTCGCTTTGCGAGCTCGTAAACCCTTTTTTGTTCTTGCTCGACATCGGCTCGGGTCCCTTCGAACACGAGCGTGACGGCCACCATTTTTTCTGGATCGAATCCGAGCGGGCCGGTCACGAGCCATTTTTCCGCACGGCTTTTGATTTTTTTCATTCCCGCTGCCGCAGGTTTTAGCGCCTGCCCGAACTGGAACTGCAGGTTGTCTACCAATCTGACGCTCGCGGGCGGCTTTTCTTCCTGCGCGAGATCATACATGAACGCCAGACCTTCCTCGAACGTCTTGAAGATTATCGAGCCGTAGCGCTGCTCTTCCGGAAGGGGAAAAAGCTTCACCACCGCCGAGGTCACGATCCCGAGACTTCCCTCACTTCCGATCATCCACACTTTTGGATCGAGTCCAATGCTTTCGCGAGGAGCAACCTGCGCACGCTCGAGCTTGCCCGCCGCCGAAATCACGGTTACGTCGAGGAGAATGTCCTCGATGTTGCCGTACTGATTCTTTTTCATTCCACTGGCGTTCGTCGCAATCCATCCGCCAAGGGTCGAGAGCTCCACGCTGTCAGGCTCGTGGCCCATAGTGAGACCGTATTCCGCGAGCTGCGATTGAATCATTCGCCCCGCAGCGCCAGCCTGAATTTTTGCCATGCGATTCACGGGATCGATCCATTCAATGCGATTCATTCGACTCATGTCCACCGAGACAATGGGTCGCTCTTCGCATGGCAGGCATCGCAAGGCTTCGGTGACGTTCGTTCCCCCGCCGTAGGGCATGAGGACAACTTCATACTCGGTCGCTGCCTGCACGACCGCGTCAACCTGATCTTCGTCCTTCGGAAACACGACGTAATCAGGCACGCGGGCAAATCCCGTAGTTCTCACAGCGTTGATTTCCGAAACAGTGTGACCGTGTCCATGCCGGAGACGAACCTCGCCGTTCGTCGAGACCTGATCGGCGTCGAGAAATCGTGAGACCTCCGCGAGAAAGTCGTCCGCCGGTTTCGGATCCTCGACGGGCGGCGGATAGCTTCCTCGCTGTTCGTCCTCGATCGGAAAATCGATGCCGACAACCGTGCGAAACCATGGAAGGAGATTCGGCAAAACCTGACCGCTCAGGCCCGGGTATCGGCTGCCGGTGACAGTGATCGCCCCCTCGGCGTTCACGGTGAACGACGTATCGGCGAATCCCCATTCGTCCGCGCTCACTGCGTCGTTCGCGGGAATGACAGGAGGCGGCGGAAAGATCCGGGCTTCGGTCAACCCCGAAAGCCTTCTTCGGGGGTTACCCTTAGACGGATTTTTCACCATAGTCTGTTTGATTCGGGCGTTCGCTTCACCGTCGAAGAGTATATCGTTCGAGGGGACCGCGGGAAAGTCGCCAAAGCGTGTCTAATTGCTAGGTTAGGCTAGTGCACCTTTCTGTTTATCGAGCATGAGCTGGCTCTCAAGAAGGAAGCTGCGGTACAAAGATCGCCCCATCGTGTCTTTCGAGCACATCCGCGATCGCGCCCGAACAGGTGACATCATTCTCTTTCACAAAACAACTCGCAACGGTTTGCTCGAGTCGCTCGAGATAGACCTTCTTTCGCCCCTCGTTTTTTCGGAGACTGAATTCAGGCATTGCGGCATCATCGTTCGCAAGAATGGGGAGCTGAACGTGATGGAGTGCGCGGACCAATTCCATTCAGGTCACGACGATGCGACGTATATGACTAAAGGCACCGGGATTCGACTCGTTCCCATCGAGCGGTTACTGGCCGCGTACAATCGCGACAATGGTGATCCGCACTTTGGAATCAAATACATCTCCGACGAGATTCCGCCCGCCAAAGTTCAGACAGCGCTCAGGGAATATGGATCGGTGAATTACCTGAAGATCCATAAGATTCTTTACGTGTTCCTGTCTCACCTCCTGCTGCCTCGCCGAGTACACGAGAAAGTCGCGAAGTCGCTCAGTCACGAGATGATGTGCTCTGAGTTTGTGCACAGCTTTCTCAACAAATGCGGGGTTCTGAAGGATTATCCGTCGAAGTTGTTCATGCCTTATTACATCGAAGACACGGACCTTTTTAAAAACCTGGAGCTCGTGAGCTACTCGGACATCGTACGATTCCGTTACGGCCGTGCCTCATCCGTCGGCGCGGCCTGAGTTGAGAGATTGACTCCATCGCCCGGCCCTGAGGATCGCGATGTCCTGACACCGCCGGACGCTCCACCGAAGCCCGGCGATCAAAGTCCTGCGCGGCCGCCAAAGTTTTTCGCGGGACACTACCGATACGAGCGAGAGTTGGGTCGCGGCGGGATGGCGACTGTTTATCTCTGCACCGATATAAAGAACGGAAAGCTCGTCGCAGTAAAAGTTTTGCGGCCCGAGCTCGGAAGTGCAGTAACCGTCGAGCGGTTCATGAGAGAGATCGCTCTCGTTTCGGAGCTGCGTCATCCGCGAATTCCAGAGGTGCTCGATTCGGGAGTGGAGGGAGAGCTTCCCTTCTACGTAATGACGTACGTCGTTGGCGAACCGCTCAGAAACAAAATTCATCGGGACGGGCAGCTACCGGTCGCTGAAGCGATCGACATCGCGTCTCAAGTGATCGACACGATGAGCTACGCCCATGAGCGTGGAATTCTTCACCGCGACATCAAGCCGGAGAACATTCTACTCTCCGACGACGGCGTTCACGTTCTCGATTTCGGTATTGCGCGAGTGATCGTCGAATCCGCGGGCGAGCGTTTAACGGCGACGGGAGTTGCCGTCGGCACGCCGGCGTACATGAGTCCCGAGCAGGCTGTTGGAACTCGCGACCTCGACAGCCGCAGCGACCTCTATGCGTTGGCGTGCGTGGTCTACGAGCTGCTCGCCGGAGTTCCTCCCTTCGAGGGACCGACACCGCAGGTGCTAATCGCTCGGCGATTCGCGACAACGCCAAGACCGATTCGGCAAGTTCGTGCTGACGTTTCCGCGTCGGTCGAGCGCGCCCTGGTGAAAGCCCTCTCGCGCGAACCAGAAGATCGGTTCGCGACGCCCGCGGAGTTCGGCGAAGCGCTCAAGAAACCGGATGTGCAGGACACTGCGGCAAGAGCGGTCGAAGCATTCGGCGCGGACACAGAAGATTTGCTCGCGAAGCTCAAGGCAACCTTCGGCAACACATACAAAGTCGAGCAGGAGTTGCCGGGCGGTGGTATGAGCCGGCTTTTCCTCGCGACGGACATCGAGCTCAACCGCAGAGTTGTAATCAAGATTCTCCCCCCGGAGCTGATGAGTCCGATGATGCTCGCGCGATTCAAGCGCGAAAGCGAAGTCACCGCACGTCTCCAGCATCCGCACATCCTGCCGGTGATTTCGGCCGGCGTTCGCGACGGCCTCGTTCACTACGTGATGCCGTTCATTCAGGGAGAGTCACTGCGCGTGCGGCTCAAGCGCGAAGCGCAGTTGCCGATAAAAGATGCAACGAGGATTCTTCGCGAAGTCGTCGATGCACTCGCTTACGCACATCGACAAGGAATCATCCATCGCGACATCAAGCCTGAAAACATTCTCATTCAGGACGGGCACGCGATCGTTGCGGATTTTGGAATTGCAGCTGCGCTGAGCGGTGGCGGGAGTGATCCAGCGAACGATCGCCTGACGCGAACAGGAATGTCGATGGGCACCGTCGGATACATGGCGCCCGAGCAATCACTTGGGGAAAAGACTGTCGACGGCAGATCGGATATTTACGCTGTGGCTGTCGTGGGCTATGAAATGTTCGCGGGCGCGCCGCCGTTCACGGGCGCGACCGATCACCAGATTCTCGTCGCGCATCTGACGCGCGAGGCGAGACCGCTCGACGACCTTCGCGCGGACACGCCACCTGAAGTGGCCGATGCAATCGCGAAGGGATTGGCAAAAGATCCGGATAATCGCTTTCAGACGGCCGACGAATTTGCGACGGCATTGGAGGCTGCAGGCACCGCGACGGCTCCCGGCGCAAAGGGATGGAACAGGCGCAGGTTCAGAAGGCTCGACCGCAAATGGAAAATCGCAAGCGCAGTTGCGGCAGTTGTCGCAATAGCTCTCATCGTTGCGACCGTGATCAAGTTGCGACCGAGCTCCGCGACCGGACGCGACGCGACGATCGCAATCGCGCCGTTCAACATTTTGGGAAGCGGTCTCGAGCTTTGGAAGGAAGGAATGGTCGACGTGCTTGCTCGAAACCTCGACGGCGCGGGCCCGATGCGCACGATATCCCCCACGCTCTCGATCAAGGGATTTACCGGCGCCGCTGATGCTTCGAACGCCGCGCAGCTCGCGCGCCGCACGAAGGCTCGCTATGCAATATTCGGATTTTTGTCCGGCGCCCCAAACGCTACCGTGAGTTTGCGCGGTTTGCTTGTCGATACGGACAATCCGAAGGATCCGTGGTCGACTACCGTCACTGATTCCACTCCCGAGGGCGCCGCAGGAAAATTCACCATCGCAGTGCTCAAAGAGCTTGGAAAAATGCATACTATCGGAGTGGTTCGGCAGTCATCGTTCGGATCAACATCCATCGAAGCAGTTCGCGCGTTCCTGCAAGGTGAACAGCTCTATCGTCAGACTGCATGGCCATCGGCAGGCGCCGCGTACGCTAAGGCAATTTCATTTGATAGCAGCTTCGCAATCGCGCTTCGTCGCTCGGCGCAGGTTGCTGGATGGGAGCGCAATGGAAGCGACTCGATGGCGCGGGCCTTCTGGTTGAAAGCTGGAGCGTTGAACCATGGGCTCTCGCCTCGCGACAGCCTGTTGCTATTGTCGGATTCGCTGTCAGCCGCACTCGCCCCCCTGCCAAGCGATTCAATGAACTGGCAGATGTTGACGCGCCTCTTCGTGACTGTGAACGACGCGGCCTCGAGATACCCGGACGATCCCGAAGTCTGGTACGCCGTGGGAGAGGCTCGATTCCACTTGGGGTACGGCAGCCCGGCAAACATCACTGAGCGACAAGCACTCGAAGCGTTCGACAAAGCAATCGCGCTGGATTCCGCGTTTGCTCCGGCTTATATCCACGGCGTCGAGCTCGGGTTTACTCTCGACGGAGTGGAGGCCGGCCGGCGTTATGCGCGCTTGTATCTGCGGCTCAACCCAACGGAGACCGAGGCCGAAGGAATTCGAATGATCGATCAACTGACTGCGCCGAACGGCTCCAGTGCAGTCAACGATAGTGTTCTCGATCACGCTTCGTCGTTTGCGCTCATGGCGTCGTATTTCACTCTCAGAAGGTGGCCCGACCCAGGCCAAACGGCCGTGCGCCTCCTCGAAGCTCTCAAGAGGCGGCCCCGTAACTCTCCGAATTTTGTCACCGATTCGGCCCGTGCGTGGAATTTCCTGCCTCCCCAACTCGCGTACCGGGGACGGCTCAGAGAAGCCTATTCAAACATGGGAAATCGTCTATCGCGCAATTTCGTCGCGTTAGCACTTCTCGGAGGAGTTCCGCCCGACACACTGGCAGTTGTTCTGCCCCGCTGGGTTGCCGCCGGCGGCCAGAACGCGTTTTTCCTTCTCCCCTTGCTCGCACAACGCGGAGATTCCGCTGCTATACGAGTTTTGATGGACCGTTCGCGCTCCGAGTCGAAAGTGGGAACAGAAATCGCGCGGAGGGGAGCACGCTATCGCGCAGGTTCGGCGCTCGCCTGGATGAGCCTCGTCAGACACGACACGACGCAAGCACTAAAACAATTCGCCGCGCTACCCGACACGCTGTGTATCGCGTGCTACATCGATCGCTATTACTACGCACGCCTGCTTGCAGCGCGAGGGAACCTGGAGGAAGCCGACAATATTCTCGGTCAACGCCTGAACACAATCATCACTCCGGTAGAAATACTTATAGCGACCGAGCGGGGCCGGGTTGCCGCGAAGCTTGGGAGGCGAGACGAGGCGCTGCGTGCCTACGGCCTCGTCGCGGCCGCGTGGTCAGCCGCCGATCCGGTGCTGCAGCCTTATGTCGCGGAGGCACGACGGGAATCCGAGAAATTGCGCGGACAACCCGCAGGGCGCTAGCCTCCGCCAGTAGGCAGAAATTCTGCTGCAATAGGTGGTTCCCCTTGAAAGAATTAGATGTTTATTTCTTATCCGATACCACTTGAACTGTAGATGCAGTTGCAAGGGTAGAGAAACGGACAGCACAACCTCAGGGGGTTCATAGTGAAACGTGTCTCACTGGCCGCACTGGCCACGTTAGCGCTGATAGGCGCCTCAGCATGTCAGGATTCCGTCACCTCTCCACAATTCGGCGCTGAACTTCGCAACGGCGTCAGTTACCCACCCCCGCCGCCGGAGCAACTGACGGCTGAAGGGTCCTTCTGTTGTACGACAGACGGACCGTCGCTATCGATCCAGCAATCTTCAGGGTTCCGGCCGTCGTTCTCGAAGAATCCCGGGCTCCAGGCGTCGTTCCCGAAGCAATCGACACGGTTGCGACCGTCGTTCTCCGTTCAGGGATCGTCTCTCCTTCGCCCAGCGTTTACGGTTCAGCCAGGCTGCACGTCGTTCAGTATTCCCGCAACGTACATGTTCAATGAGCAATCAAAGGCGGGTTATGTTCATTTCTCGAACGACCCCGACAATGCAGTGACCTCCAGCGCGGACGGTATGGTCAAGTACGCGAACGGAGATTTCTCGGGTGCCGGGACGCTCCAAATCCAAACCGAATGCGGCTTGATCGTGATTGACCTCTCGAGCGTCAATGATAACTCAAGTTTCTTTGGAGATCAGTTCGCCGGCTTCGAGCTGTTCTTCGACAACGCATTGTTCTACTCATGCGGCACCACCGACTGTTTGCCAGTCGAGGGGTCGGCAGATATCTCTGGTGGCAGCAGCCCCGAGTAATCAAGCTCCCGGAGTGACGACGAGGCCGGAAAGCAAAGCTTTTCGGCCTTGTTTCATTTCTCCCAGCGCAGCACGATTTTGCCGAAGTTGGAATTCGATTCCATGTACCGATGCGCCGCACCGATCTCGCTAAACGGAAAGACTCGATCGATCACGGGGCGCAATCGATTCGATTCGAACAGCGGAATCGTTCGCTCAGAAAATTCCCGCGCGAGCGCGAATTTTTCTTCCGTCGGCCGCGAGCGCAGAACAGTCCCAACGATGTGCGCTCGCTTGTTGAGAATCATCCCGAGATTCAATTCGGCCGAGCGACCTGCGGTGAGACCGACGAGAATCAGCCTTCCTCGCAGCTCGAGCAAGTCGACGCTCGACGCGAAGTAAGCGCCACCGATCAAATCCAGGATCGCATCAATTCCCTTCCCCGATGTAATCTCGCGAACCTGTGCGGGCCAATCATCGCGTGTGATGTTGACCGGATGCTGAAGTCCAAGCTCCTTTGCCCGATCGAGCTTCGATTGAGTGCGTGACGTTCCGATCACGATCGCGCCCGCGACGAGCGCGACCTGAAGAGCCGCTGTACCAACTCCACTTCCGACCGCATGAATCAACAGTCGCTCTCCGGCTGAGAGAGAAACTTGCCGGATGAGTGCGTCGTACGCAGTGAGAAATGCTTCAGGCACTGCGGCTGCTTCCTCGAAAGAAAGATTCGTGGGCATCTGAATCGCTTCACGCTCATGCACGCACACATACTCGGCATGTGTGCCGCCGCCGGCGATTCCCATTACGCGAGCACCGACTGGCCACAGCGTTGCCGACGCACCAAGCGCCTCGACTTCGCCGGCGTATTCCATTCCCGGGATGTCGGTGGGCCAGCCGGGAGGCGCGGGATATCTTCCTTCGCGCTGATGAATGTCGGCGCGATTCAGCGCGGACGCATGCACTCTGACGCGAATCTGTCCGAGCCCCGGCTCCGGCTGAGGACGGTCCATCCCCTGAAGAACTTCAGGACCGCCCGGCTTGGTGATGACAATCGCGCGCATTGCTCGAAGCTAACGCACGAACAGCAAAGAACCGAACGATGGATCTATGCTGCTGCAGCACCCGCGCGCGCGTTTTTCACAAAACTCAGAAGTGCGGACGCAGTGAACGGTTTTTCCAGAAACTGCCGGGACCGATCGAAATCCTCGCTGTTCACGTCTACGTCCGCGTACCCGGACATCAACAGTACGGGAAGATCGGGATAAAGCTCACCGATACGCTTGGAAAGTTCCGCACCGCCCATGCGCGGCATCATCACGTCCGAAAGCACCACATCCACTTGCATGGTATGGGATTCGAGGACTTCTAGTCCTTCAGCGCCGTTCGTTGCCTCTAACACTGAGTAACCGCCCCTCGTCAAAACGCGCCGAGTCACTTCGCGAGTGGCCAGATCATCCTCGACAAGAAGCACCGTCAGACCACTCTGCTCTTGAACCATCATCCTTTCAGGCGCTGTATCCGGCACAGCCACCTCCGACTCCACAACCGGGAAATACAACTTGAACGTCGTCCCTCGGTCCGGCTCACTGTACACCCATACGCGGCCATCATTCTGTTCGACGATTCCGTGAACGGTCGAAAGACCAAGCCCGGTTCCTTTCCCAGGTTCCTTGGTCGTAAAGAAAGGATCGAAAATTTTTGCGAGCGTCTCTCTGTCCATCCCGCTTCCATTGTCGGTAACGACCAGACTCGCATACGGCCCTTTTGGATGCGTGCCGTTTGCGCTCGCAAACGATCCGACACCTTTTGAGAAAGTGTCGTCGAGATCGGCATTCTGCGTGTGAATAGTGATCTTTCCCCCGGAGGGGAGAGCGTCCGCGGCGTTGATTGTGAGATTCAAAATCACCTGCTCGATCTGGCCGCTGTCCGCTGTGATGCGGCCGAGCGACGGATCGAGAGAAGTGACGAGCTCGATATTCGAAGGAACCAGTCGCCGTAACATACGCTCCGCATTCTTTACGACTTCATTCAGATCCAGGACGCGCGGGGTTACGATTTGATGTCTGCTGAATGCTAGAAGCTGGCGAGTCAAACCCGACGCACGATCACTGGCGCGAATCACTTCGTCCATGTCATTCCGGACCTCTCCGTGCGCGGGCAGCACCTCTCTCACCATTTCTCCATAGTTGCGAATCACAGTGAGGATATTGTTGAAATCGTGCGCAATTCCGCCCGCGAGTCTCCCGATCGCTTCGAGCTTCTGCGATTGTCTGAGCTGAGCCTCGAGCTCTCGTTGCGATTTGACTCGCTGGGACATTCGTTCGAAGGCACGGCCGAGCCTGGAAATTTCATCGGCATCGACAACCTTCGACGACGACGGAGCTCGATCTCCAAGCTCCATTCGGTCGACTTCTTCGGTGAGACGAACGATGCGACGCGTTATGCGTCGACTGAAGAGCCACACCAGCAGGGCGCCGACAAGAGCCACGGCTCCCGCAGTCGGCATGATTCGCAAGACGAACTGTCGTACCGGCGCGAGCACGACTTCGCTCGGCTGCTGAAGCCATACCACCCATGGAGTGCCCGCGACGGGCTGAGCCACACCTATGCCGGGTCCGCGCGCGGAACTGTCGAAGACAAACGGAACTCCCGTCTTCGAAATCATTGGCGCACCGGGGACGATTTTCTCGAGATCTGTCCATGCTCCGCCAGGCTGGCCAATCAGAAGTGTGGCGCCGCCGCCAATCAAATCCTGAATTGCTTTCTGTCCTTTACCAACGACGCCGCGCGTATCGACGACGTAGCCGACTATTTCCGGCGATCCCTTTTCTTTCGCACGGGGATCGGCTACAGGCGCAACGATTTGGAATTCGGCCGTGCCCTGGTTGTTGAGAATCGGTCCGATTGTAAGCGGCTTCGAGCCAAGAGCTCCGCGTTTTATTTCGCGACTGGCCCACGTCGGCGTCGAGAGCGAATCATTCCAGACACGCGCAAGACGCTCATTGCCCTGGACATCCAAGAGGCGGACGCTAAGCCTTCCCTGTTCGGGCGACTTCGTCGCCGATTTTTCGAGTACCGCCAAAGCTTCGGGCTTGAATTGACCAGATCGCAGAAACTCGACCACCGCAGCATCGCGCGAAATCCCCGCCATCTGGGTTTGCCGGTTCGGCGCACCCTGCACGATCATGCTAGACACAAGAAGTGATGCCGTGCGGAGCCGCTGACCCGATGCGTCGTACAGTGTTCCGGCGAATTGCATGTACGCCGCGCCCACAAAGAGTACAGCCGTTGCGAGAACGAGACCCGAAAGCAACAGCGGAAACTTGAAATCGATGGAATGCAGTCTTCGCAGCAATTTCGCCCCGGTCGTTAGATATGTACGCGAGGATCCGGCACGCGGAAATGGTTGCCGCAGCCAGTGAGCGTTTACCTACTCGATGTGACGACTTGGATTAGGTGAGGCAACCACACTGGGAGCCAGGCTCCCAGCGTGATGCCTTCACCGCGCAGCCGCTAGAAGCTCGCCTGCAGTCCGACCTGCGCCTGTCGCGCCTGATACGATCCCGTCGGTTTTGCAAAAGTTGCAACTGGCTGCCCCGCGGAGTTGAACTCCGTGCCGCCCCATGAGAGGATGTTGTTCCAATTGAAAAGATTGAAAACTTCAGCCGTTACACCGACTTTCGTTTTTCCGCTGACGAAAAGTGGATGCGCCAGCCGAACATCCACGGTTCGATACCAGTTGGCCCAGTCATTCGACGGACGCGTAACGCGCGTGCCCGAAGACGTGCTGGTCCCGCCGATGTAATCGTCGCCGGTGATGTTGTCGAGATTGATGTCACGTCCATCGATGGTAACGAAAGGTTTCGGACTCGCGATCGTCGTGATCGACGAGAACGTGAACCCGAAAGGAATCTGGCTGACTTCAGACAGCACTATGCGATGACGCTCGTCACCTGAAGTCGCTTGGCGATCGAACAGGAACGGCAGCGCAAAGTTCGGCAATGCAGCAAGGTCGAAGTCGCCTTCATACCACCCGAGCGTGTAAGCCAGGTTCACGCGCGTGCGGTTCCGCTGCCAGGTGCCCTGCAGCAGCACGGCCGAGTAATCCGACTGACCGATGTCGTCCCAGAGTAAAATGTCGCCGTAAGCCGACGTGAGCCTGCGCTTGCTAGGCGTCACGCTCTTGTCGAGATAATTCGGATTGCGTTCAACGTAGAGGTTGTCCATGTGCTGTCGCACATAATCGAGGTTCAATCCGAACTCATTCGTGAATTGCTGACCGATGCCAATCGACATCTGCCGGCTGTGAGGCGTCTTCATATCCTCTTTGATGAGGATTGGCGCAGGCGATCCTGACACACCTGCGGCAATGCGCTGGCGCAAGACTGCAGGATCAGTTGTGCCGGGATTCGTAAAATTGTACGTGCGCCACGTAGAGTTCTTCCGCTCCTGGAATCCGATGAAGCTCGTGACGCGATCGTAAATGATTCCGAAGCCGCCGCGTATGAAAGTCTTGTTCTGGTGCGTCGGATCCCACGAGAACGAAACGCGCGGTGAGAAATTGCCGAGCTGATTCTTTCGATGCCCGGTATTCAGGTAATTCTTGAGCTCCGGAATTCCCTGAAGAACGGGATCGCTGGCCCACGGCACCGTGTAGTTGTTGTCCATCGTGTTGAACTCTGCATCGTGCCTCAGACCGAGAGAGAGCGTGAAGTTGTCTGCCATCCGCCACTCATCGTTCACGTACGCTCCGGTCGTATACGCTGTCGCCGAAGCCAGGGCATCCGACGTACCCGATGGATCAGTGAAGCCCACCGCGATCGATGCGGTGCTCGGCAAAGTCGAAGTGTCCGTGAGGAAGGTGAAAGTTCCGTTCGCGTTGTTCGGGAAATTCTGGTTTGCCGCGATGCGGCTTAGCTCGATACCGCCCTTGAACAGATGTGAGCCAGTCGGAGTGTTCACATTCCACGTCGCGCGGTCGACGAGGCGCAAGTGCGTCTCGTGAAGAATCAGCGGAAAACCGTTCGTGCCGAATGTCACTCCCGGATAATTGAATTGCGGCCCGGGTTTGAGCGGCTCCTCGTCATGGTTCCAGCTCACGACCTGTGCACTCGCCTCGTTGACGAAGTTGCCACCCGACGAGAGATAGCGTTGCCGAAGCTGGCCCGTATAAATGCGGTACGTCTGCGAGATGCCGCCGTTCTGCGCGACTTTCGCGCCGAAGTTTCCTTCACCGTCGAGTGTGCGGGCTGATGCCATTAAATCGTAAGTGACATGTCCGCTGTTTACGTAAGTCAGACGCTCGTACGCCGTGGCGTTCTTGTTGGGCGCGAGATACGATCCCTTGAACTGACCCCAGGGTCCGCTCGTCGGATTCACGTCGAGATAAAAGTGCGTGTTGTTGAGCTCGAAGCTGCTCGAGCTGAACAGCTTGTCCTTCACCAGCGGGCCACGAATGTTGAACCCGAACTGACCTCGGTTGTAATTCGGAGTTACCGTCTGGAACGCATTCCTCGCAATGAAGCTTTTCTGCTGGAGAAAACCAAACATCGATCCTTCCCACTCGTTCGTGCCTCGACGACTTTCTGCGCTGATGATGTATGATCCCGCGCGCGTGTACTCCGCATCATATGGATTCATGTAGACGCGCATCTGATCGATCGCTTCCTGCGGAAGTGGTGAGCCCGTCTGGCCAAGCCCGACGATGTTGCCGTTATACAGGCTCTTCATTTCCACGCCGTCCATATACACGTTGAAGAAGCGCAGGTCCGGCGCCGCACCACCCGAAGGAAGCGTGCGTCCCGCTTGCGGCGCATATGTCTTTATGCCGGGAGCAATCGCGGCGAGGTTCATTATCCCCCGCTGATTCAATGGAAGATTTTCAACCTCCTGACGCATCACCGGAGCGGAAACCGAAAGGCGTTGGACCTCCACGTCCTTTACTCGCTGTCCAATGACGTTCTGCGTCGAGAGCTCGACCGCGCCTTTCTCCAATGTGAAGTCGAGGAACGCACGCTGTCCGATCGCAAGCTGGACTGTCTGCACTTCGGGCTTATAGCCTAGCAACCGGACCGTCACATTGTATTGTCCGGGAAAGATGCCGAGCACTCGGAAATCCCCGTGAGAGTGTGTCGTCGCTTTCATAGTTTCGTTCGTCGCATTGTTGACGACGGTGACCTGTGCTCCCGGCATTGCAACACCGTCACTCTTTACTGATCCTTCGAGTGTGACGGTGTTTTGCGCGAGCGCTGCTCGTGCGAGTCCCATAAAAAGGATGGTGGTAATCGACAAGAACCGAAGCATCTGTCGCATTCGACCTCCCTGTACTTGGGTTATTTGGGAAGAACGGCTACACTGTACACCCCGTTCACGGCCAACGCAATCAAATGAAATGCTCGATCTTCGAGCTACAGATGTTGTTTATCGCAGCGATTGTATTGGCGCCGCCTGTGTTCGCGCAGAGACGCGATACAACCGCTGCGCGCGAACTCGTTCCCGGCGTTTCTTACCGGCAATTCACTGATCCACGCGGGCCATGGGCGATGAACCTCGTCCGTGTAAACCTTCGTCGGCGCGGAATCGAGATTAGAAATGCTCGCGCGCTGGACCATCTGAAGGGACGTGAGCGCGTCACCGACATGGTACGACGCGAGGAGGCGACGGGCATTCGTGTACTGGCGGCTGTGAACGGCGACTTCTTCGAATTGAAATCCGGAGAGAACGAAAACAATCAGGTGATCGCCGGCGAATGGTGGAAGGGATTGAAGGTGACAGACTCGCCATACGACACCTACGACAACGTGCACGCGCAATTCGGCATCGACGCGGCGCGACGACCCCTTATCGATCGTTTCGTTCTCGACGGCAAAGCATGGGATCGTGGCGTGATGACTCCGATCATCACTCTCAATTTCAATCCGTCAGGAAACCCTGAGGGGACTGCATTGTACACGGCGCGGTATGGCCCCGCCGCGCCGCGAGACACGGCTCGGCAGACTGCGGAAGCGACGCTGCTCCGCGCAGGAAAACATGGGGACACACTCGTCTTCGTACGACGCGGCGCGATATCAGCGTCGTCCGGCTCCGTAATTCCGACCGACGGCGCGGTGCTCGCGGCGTACGGCACAGGGCTTCGTACAAAAGAAGTTCAGAGTATGGCAGACGGCGATACGATCGAAGTGTTGCTGGCGACATTACCGCACATCGATCATGGACAAACGCCTGCGATGCTGATCGGCGGTTGGCCCCAAATTCTTCGTGACGGAAAAAATGTTGCCGCCGATGCGGCAACGGTGGAAGGAACAATTTCGCGCAACGCTGAAATGCGACACCCGCGAACGGCAGTCGGTTATTCGCGTGACGGCTCAACTTTATTTCTTCTGACAGTAGACGGCCGCTCAGAGAGCAGCGGTGGAATGACGCTCGTCGAGCTTGCGAACATGATGCGCAAGCTCGGCGCATGGCAGGCGATGAATTTCGATGGCGGCGGATCGACGACGATGGTAATTGACGGAGCGCTCGTTAACAAGCCAAGCGACAAGGAGGGCGAACGAGCTGTTGGAAACGCCCTCCTTGTTGTGAAGACGAGATGAGCTTACCCGCTATTTCTTGAACACTCCCTGAACGGTCGGCTCGGCGTTGATCGTCAGAGTGTTCGCGCCGTCCCACGTGCCCGTAATCACCCCGGCGCAGTCGGTGGATGGCATTCCTCTGAAGGTGATACCGTTGCCGGTCACTGCATAAGTTCCCGTGCAGGTTTCAGAGAGATTTGTCGTCCCGCCTGATTCGATCGCCACTCCGGCACCCGAAACGGTGAACGTATTGTTGGAGTTGAGCGTGATGGAGCCGGCGGTTACACGGAATTCAGTCGTCGGATCTTTGAAGATGGTCACTGGCAGGCCGGTGCCGTTTATCCCGTCAATCCTGACCAATGAATAATTCCCGGTCATCGAGGCAGGTCCGGACGAATCACTGCATGCTGCGACGGAGGTAGCGGCTGCGATTGCCAGCAACGCTCGTGTGGTGCGAAGCATAAGATCTCCTTGCTGCGTGGTTGATTGTTCGCCCGAGCGCTGAGGAGTCTCGGATGCAGGGCAAGGTGCTCTGGATTGGTATTCGCGCACATACGTCTGTTGACGTAGAAGCTTCGCAAAAAAAAAGATCCCCGCGCACCTTTATGAGTGCAGCGGGGATTCCATTCGTTGACGGACGGGGTGGGATTCGAACCCACGGTACGCTATTAACGTACACACACTTTCCAGGCGTGCGCCTTAAACCACTCGGCCACCCGTCCAAGACGCTGCAATGTAACAACCTTGCGTAACCGATGGAAAACACCGAATCTCGCTCGGCACTTACAATTCATCGAGGAGAAATACAATGTCCCTGCGTCCGCTGGTCGTCGGATTACCGCTCGTTCTCTTGATTGGGTGCACCGCGAAAGAGCAGCAAACCGCAGCAGCTGGTGCTTCAGCAAAGCCGGTTGTGGAAGCGTACGTCGACGCATGGAATCGGCACGACTCTGCGGCGTTCGATTCGCTGATGGCACCAGATGGAACTCACGAAGACATTGCCCTCGGGTTCATTGGAAAGGGTCCTGCTGGAGCGAGGCAGTTCCTGGATGCCGTGCTCTCCATGGAGCCCGACTTTGCCTGGAAGATTAGCAACGTGGTTGAACAGGGTCCTATGGTCGCTGCTCAGTGGACCTGGACGGCAACGTACACTGGACCCGACCCCATGGGGCGGCAAGTCAAAAACGTTCACGTAAGCGGACGAGGCACAGCGGTGGTCGAAGTCGAGAACGGAAAAATCTCGAAGCTCACCGACTATTACGACGTTGCGAGCTTCTTCCCGAAACCCGATACAACGAAGAAAAGACCCAACTAGAGCAGCTGATAACAAATGTTTACAGTTACCGATTTCGCTGCTATATTTCAGTATTCGGCGATATCCGCCGACAAATCAATTGGAGCCCTCATGGCTACCATCAAAAGACTGACCGCTTTACTCGCGAGCGTCGCGACCATGGTCGTTGTTTCCAGCACGGTTGCGACCGCGCAGGTCGGTAGCGGACAGCCGGGCGTTGCAGCGTTGCTCTCCGCAATTAATTCCGCGGACGCCGAAGTCAAAGCTCTTAACGCCCAAAAGAACGTCAGCATTCACGATATTCATCTCGTGAGCCTTGCAAAAATTGAAAACCCAGGGAACAAGCCCACGATCGATCGTGCAATTGCGAAGAACGCCGGCCCACTCGGCGAAATGCGCGAGCATATCGGGACTGTTGACGCAATCGCCAAATCGCTCGCTGCAGGCGGAGTGTCGGTCAGCCAGGTGGTAGGACTCGACGTGGAACCCGGTGGGATTTACATCTTCTACCAGTAGATCTTGTGTTTTTGCGAGAAAAAAAAGGGCCCTCGAGATTCGGGGCCCTTTCATTTACGCTAGACTGATCGATGGATTGACGGACAGGGAGAGATTCGAACTCTCGATACCCTTGCAGGTATGCCGGTTTTCGAGACCGGTGCCTTCAACCACTCGGCCACCTGTCCAAGTCCGAGGAAAACTAATCGGTCAATCTGTCCATCCGTCAGTCCGTCTATCTGTCCATCGGGCTCCGCTTGAACTCGAAGAATTGACGAAGCATTTCAGCACATTGCTCTGCAAGCAAACCGCCTTCGACTTGCGGTGAATGATTCAGCTGAGGATGACGAAGAATGTCTCCGACGGAGCCGCTCATCCCCGCCTTTTCATCCCACGCTCCGAAAACGACGCGCTTCATTCTCGATAACACGATTGCGCCGGCGCACATCGCGCACGGCTCGAGCGTGACATAAAGGGTGCAATCGTCGAGACGCCATCGGTCGAGCGCGGCCGACGCGTCTCTGATCGCGATCATCTCCGCATGAGCGGTCGCGTCCTGATCGCGCACGGTTCGATTGTTCGCTGCTGCGACGATCTTGCCGCCGCGAGTGATTACCGCGCCGATGGGAACTTCGTTTTGTCGAGTCGCGTCGCGCGCAATCGCGATCGCGTTGCGCATGAATCGCTCGTCGATCGTCGTGCGCGCCGTGTCAGTCAATTCGGTGTTCAGCTTGGCGCACCCGCGCCAGCCCTCTTACTTCGCCGCGCCCCTGCACCGTCGTCGCCTGCTCCATCACCGGTCGCTTCGCCGTGCGGGACGTTCGTGAACACGAGCTCGCCGTTTTCGGCGAGATCTGCCTTGATCTTGTCTCCCTCGAGGAATCGTCCCTCGAGAACCGCGAGCGCGAGCGGATTCTGAACCAGACGCTGAATCGCCCGCTTGAGCGGACGCGCGCCAAGAGCCGGATCGTAACCTTGCTTCGCCAGAAAATGTTTCGCTTTCGGCGTGAGCTCGATGGTCAGCTTGCGCTCGCTTAACAGTTTTTCCAACCGCTTCAGCTGCAGCTCGATGATATGCTCTATCTCAGGTTCGCCGAGCGGTCGGAAGATGATGACGTCGTCGACGCGATTGAGAAACTCCGGCCGGAAATGTTGCCGCAGCGCGTTCGTAACCTGTTTCTCGATTGCTTCCCAATCCTCGGTGCCATGCTCGAGTATGAACATGCTGCCGATGTTCGACGTCATGATGATCACGGTGTTTCGGAAATCAACGGTGCGTCCCTGCGAATCGGTAAGTCTACCGTCGTCGAGTATCTGCAGAAGAATGTTGAAGACATCCGGATGCGCTTTTTCAATCTCGTCAAAGAGTACGACTGAGTACGGCCGCCGGCGCACGGCTTCGGTGAGCTGACCGCCTTCCTCGAATCCGACGTAGCCAGGCGGCGCTCCGATGAGACGCGCGACAGCATGCTTCTCCATGTACTCCGACATGTCGATGCGCACCATCGCCTGCTCGTCGTCAAACAGGAACTCTGCGAGAGCGCGCGCAGTTTCTGTTTTTCCGACCCCGGTCGGACCGAGGAAAATGAACGAGCCGATTGGACGATTCGGATCCTGCAATCCCGCGCGCGAGCGGCGCACCGCGTTCGAGACCGCACGCACCGCTTCCCGCTGACCGACGACGCGCGATGCAAGAACTTCCTCGAGGCGCGTGAGTCGCTCGCGCTCGCCTTCCATCATCTTCGAAACAGGAATTCCGGTCCATCGCGCAACGATCTCGGCAATGTCTTCCGCGGTCACTTCTTCCTTGAGGAACTGGCGGCCGCCTTCCTGCTTGCTCGCTAACGTTTGTTCTACATCGCGGAGTTTTTGCTCGAGCTGAGGGATCGTTCCATAGGTAATCTCGGCGGCCTTTCCGAGATCTCCGGTGCGCGTGACCCTATCCGCTTCGGTCCGCGCTTCTTCGATTTGCTTCTTGATGGCTCCGACTGATCCGAGACTCTCCTTTTCGTTCTGCCATTGCGTGCGCATTGCGTTGGATCTTTCGCGGAGCTCGGCCAGCTCTTTCTCGATTATTTTGCGCCGCTCGACAGATGCCGGATCCTTTTCCTTTTGCAACGCCTGCCGCTCGATCTCGAGCTGGGTGATGCGTCGCTCGACTTCGTCGATTTCCTGCGGCATCGAGTCAATCTCTATTCTCAGTCGCGATGCGGCTTCGTCGACAAGGTCAATCGCTTTGTCGGGAAGAAAGCGATCGCCGATGTAGCGATTCGAAAGTGTCGCAGCGGCGACGATGGCACCATCGGTGATGCGCACCCCGTGATGGACTTCGTATCGCTCCTTGAGTCCGCGGAGAATTGCGATCGTATCCTCGACGCTCGGCTCGCCGACATAGACAGGCTGAAAGCGCCGCTCGAGTGCGGCGTCCTTCTCGATGTGCTTGCGATATTCGTCGAGTGTGGTGGCGCCGACGACGTGAAGCTCTCCTCGTGAAAGCATCGGCTTCAGCATGTTGCTCGCATCCATCGAGCCTTCGGCCCTTCCCGCACCGACGAGATTGTGCAGCTCGTCGATAAATACAACGAACTGCCCTTCTCCCTCGGTCAGCTCTTTCAGAACTGATTTGAGTCGTTCCTCGAACTCGCCGCGGAATTTGGCACCAGCGACGAGCGCGCCAAGATCGAGAGCGAGCAACCGCTTGTTCTTGAGACTCTCCGGGATGTCGCCGTTCGCCATTCGCTGAGCGAGGCCTTCAGCGATTGCAGTCTTCCCGACGCCGGGCTCCCCGATCAGCACGGGATTGTTCTTTGTCCTCCGTGACAGAACCTGAATCACGCGCCGAATTTCTTCGTCACGACCGATGACTGGATCGAGCTTTCCTTTTTGTGCTGCCTCAGTCAGGTCCCGCGTGTAGCGCTGAAGCGCCTGATATTGATTCTCGGGATTCTGATCGGAGACGCGGTGCGTACCTCTCACCGCTTTTAGCGCTTCGAGCAACGACTCGCGTGTTACGCCGACTTCGTTGAGGAGCGCCTTGCTCTCGGCTCCCTTGACCTGAGAGAGCGCGAGTAACAGATGCTCGGTCGAGACATACTCGTCGCCGAGGTCTTTGGCTTCTTTCTCGGCGCGATCGAAAACCTGGGTGAGCTCTCGCGAAAGATTCGGCTGCGCGTCCGTTTGCCTAGGGTAACGCGCTGACTCTGTCTCGGCGCGCTCGCGCAATGCCGCGACGCTTACTCCGAGCTTTTGGAGAACCGGTACGACTATCCCTTCATCCTGGTTGAGAAGGGAGAGCAAAAGGTGCAGATCGTATACGACAGGATTGCCAGCGCGGCGGGCTATCGAAACAGCGTCGTTGAGCGCTTCCGAGGATTTGACGGTAAGACGATCGGGATTGATCATGGGCTGTGCGGGTGCAAAGTAGGGGCCCCTCTAATCTGCCACATCGGCAATAATCCGGTCACCGGTGCCCGCTTGCCGATATCCGATAACGAGGTCGGAAAAAAAACGCGCTCTCGTATGAGAGCGCGTTCACTGTTACTTGGACACCAACATTTTTTTCACTAACGGTTTTCCATCGACTTCGAGACGGTACAGGTATACGCCCGATGCGACCTCCTGCTGGGTCCTCATGTCTTTCCCGTCCCAGTACGCAGTGTACTTGTCACAGGTGAGCATGAGCTTATCGAGCGGTTCCCCTCCAGCGACATTCCCGGTTCCGCCTTGCAGCACCGGCACAGCAACCGGCTGCGCCAGAACATTGTAGATCCGCAAGCTTACGCGGTACACTCTACTCGGATCCGAACAACCCGGCCCGTCGCCGATCGTAAACGGAATCCTCGTCTCGGGATTAAATGGATTCGGAAAATTCTGACCCAACTCCATCCCGGCGCTTCGCGCCTTGCCGGTTTGGGGTGACACTCCCTGAGCCGACAAGTGGCTTGGCATGAACGCGCTGAGGGCCAGCACTAGTAGTGCCCCCCACAGGTGTTTCATTTTTTTACATCTCCACTGCTGACAAAGAAAGTGTTAGAAGGATACTCCTGATACGGGTTGTACGTTTGACTCTCCTTCGGCGAAGCTAGTCCTGCCACTTCAGGGTGTCAAGCAATTGGTGTCTTAAGACGCTCACTGACACCACTTACCCCTACCACCCTGCCCTCCGGTGTTCGGTCCGTCACGCCCGACGCATCACAAAACTCGAGAAACGGAATCAGATACTTTCTTGAAACCCCAAGAACCTCTCGAAGCTCCGCGGGACTGTACACTTGACCCGGCTCGAGAGCCGACCTGAGCTTCCAAACCATCGACTCGACCACCTCCGGCGCGTAGTAGCGGTCGTCCGACACTTTCACCAACTCTCCCTTCCGCTCCAGGTACCTGAGGAGTGCTGGCGTACTCTGTCCAAACGTCAAAGTGAGCTCTGATACCGCCGGCGGTTCGCTCTCGTGAGTGCAAATCTCATGCAGAATCGATTCTGAGAGCCTTTGCTCTCGCTCATTCAGTCGAGCTGTCCATCCAGACGGAATCACCACGGATTGCCGAATTTCCACGCTTTTCGCCTTCACCAACCGGTCGAGAATCAGATCGATGAGCTCGGGCGCAGCGTCCGTCATCGATCTCAAACTCTGTAATTGGACACCAGGGTCGAGCGGAAAGGTTTCGACGTGTTTGCTGATCGCCCCATACAGCTTTTGCTCCAGCTCATCGACGACGCCATGGTCGTACAGCCGCGATTTGAGCTCGATGATTCCTGGATTGCGCGAAATCTCCGCCGCTTCGGCAGGCGTGATTCCCAGCCGGATCGGCAGAATGCTCAATTCCAGTCCTTCGATGCCTGCCTCCGCAACCATTTTCGAGAATGACTTCCCGCTCGCGCTCGCGTCAGATTTTTTACGCCCCGCCCGGCGTCGCGGAAAGGGATCTCGAATTCTTCCGCCACCGATTGTTCTTGCCGGAGATGGAAGTCTGAGGACGAATCTGTCACCGCCGCGTAGAAGCAACGGCTCTTCGAGGACAACCGTTGAAATAAAACTTTCGCCACTTCCCGGTTCTGCACCGGCGATACGCGCTCCAACGTCCGATGTGCCGACGTGAAATCGCAGTCGTGTGCGCGGTCCAACGTGAACGGTGTCATCTGTGATCTCGATCTCAGCTTCCACTCGCGATGTTGGAAGCCAAGCGCCGCCCGCGACAACAACGCTGCCGCGACTTACGTCTCCTACATCGACGTCCGACAGCGCGAGCGCGACTCGCTCGCCAGGTCCAGCGGTTTTGACGGCGACACCGTGCTGCTGCACGGCGCGCACTCGAGACTGTCGCCCCAAGGGGAAGATCCTCACCGACATCTCGCGGCTTATTGTTCCGCTCCACACAGTACCGGTAACGACTGTCCCCGTTCCTTTGATGGTGAAGGCACGGTCAACCGGCATTCGGAAGACGTCGGACGCGCGACTGTCGCTGTGTGATTTTTTCATCGCGCGCGCGAGTGCTTCTCGCAGCTCAGCGAGTCCCGATTTGCGAACGGAAGAAACAGCAACGATGTCGCTCGATGCGAACGGTGTGTCGGCTAGCAGTGAGCGAACGTCATCTCTTGCGAGCGCGAGCCACTCATCGCTCGCGAGATCAGATTTCGTCAGCGCAACGACGAGGCTCGGGATTGCCAGTAACGACAGGATTTGCAGATGTTCTCGGGTTTGCGGCATGACGCCTTCGTCTGCGGCAACAACCAGAAGCGCTACGTCAATACCGCTCGCGCCGGCGAGCATCGTGCGAACGAACGCTTCGTGTCCGGGAACATCGACTATGCCGACCGTGCCGATTCCCTCGAGAACCAGCGGAGCAAATCCAAGATCGATTGTAATTCCGCGGCGCTTTTCTTCCGGCAGGCGATCAGTGTCCACGCCGGTAAGAACTTTTACCAGCGCGGTCTTGCCATGATCGATGTGACCCGCTGTTCCCAGGATCACGCCGCACTTCCTCCCCACGCGCCCTGCTCCCACACTCGAAATGCGCGCAGCTCGCGATCGGTCCCCAGGTGCTCCTGAAAAAACTCGCGCAGCAGTCGCTGATGCGCTCGACCTTCTGCTGTCGTCAGCGAAGCGGCATCTCCACCTGCGACCCAAAGGCGAATAGCATCACGCGCAGCCGCAGGAATATTTCGCGACACCGATAGCGTTGCGCAGCGAGCGCAAAGCGCGCCTCCAGCTGCGTGAGAGAATGCAACGGTCGCGGTTGGATCGAGTGGAGCGTGACAGTTCGCGCACATGTCGAGCGCCGGAGTGAAGCCGAGATCGGCGATAATTTTCCATGCGCCCGCGAGTCCGGCATCGAGTGTTCTGTCCGAAATCGCAGCGGCTATTCTGTCGAAGCTTTCTTCGACTGTATCGAAAATCCCCGCGACCGTTTCCTCGTATGGAAACCGCAGCACGATCTCCGAAATCATCGACGCAGCGGTGAATCTCCCGACGTCTTTGCCGAGCTCTGAACGTGCGCGCGTTACATCGAGTGCTCCGAGGGTTTGAAGCTCCCGGTTGGGTCGCATGTGAATTTCTGCAATACCCTGCGCAAACAAATCCATCGCGCTCCCGAATCTTTTTCGCGAATTCCGGGCGCCTCGCGCAAGAACCGATTGCACTCCCGCGTCACGAGTGAGCAGCCGAAGTATGCGCGAGGTTTCGAGATAATCGAACGCGTGTAAAACGATTGATTCGGTGACGAGAGCCGCCATGCGGGCAATCTACAAACTCCCACTGAATCGTGCGCCCACAAGAACGGCGCGCCCCGGTGCAGGATAATGAAGGACCGTTTCGTAACGCTTGTCGAGCAAATTCTCAATGCGAGCCGTCAGCGAAAGTGACGAGCCGTTTTCACCACGCCATAACCCTGCCTCGGTCGCTGCGTCCACGCGAACGTAAGCGGGAAGCGTGATGGTCGGCGATGGGAACTGGTTGAAGTCGACATCCGGGCGCTTTCCGACGTAGCTACCGGTGATGGTAACTGAGCCGTAACGCGGCGGTGCGAATCGCAAAGACGCGGCACCTGAACGCGTCGGTCGCCGAAGAAGGGCTTGTCCAACCTGCAATCCGCTTGACGCGCCAGCATGTACGCGCGTGATGTGCGGATTTGCGACCGTCGCGCTCGCTGTCGCCGAGAAGAAGTCTGTGGGGGTTATCTCGAGCTCCCCTTCATAACCGTTCGACGTCGCCTGAGCCAGGTTGTCGTAGCTGCCGATAAATGACGGAGGACCGCCGCTGACGAATTCGATGAGGTCATCGAAACGCTGCGCGAAGTAGGATCCGGAAATCCGCGCGCGCGCATCGTCCACCGAACGCTCAACGCCAATTTCCCAACTCCTGCTTCGTTCAGGTGACAAGCCGGGATTCGATGTTGTGAATGCTGTCGCTCTGATCTGATCGAAAGCCGGCGCGTTGAACGCTGTGCTCAACGAGCCTCTGACACGGAAATCCGGAAGCACTGGAACGCCCGCGCCCAACCGATACGTGGTGTGCTTTCCATAATCCGAATTGTCGTCGAGCCTTACCGCGGCAGTGTATCCGAAAAATCTTTTCGGCGATCCCAATAGCTCCGCGTATGCGCTGCTCGTGTGACGATCGGCGTCGAAGTGAGACACCAGGGCCGCCGGGGCGCCCACAGGGCCGCGTGAAGTTGTGCTGCGCTCTCCTTCCGCGACGTACTCAGCACCGAGATTGAGAGTTGCTGCTTCACCGGAAACCAATGACAAGCGTCCCTCCGCACTTCGACGGTGCGCGCGCGATTTATCGGCAGAATGCTGTTGCGATGTCGAAGCAAATGGAATCGCGATGTCTTCAGTCAAGTCAGAGACTTCGTTCGTACCCGCGAGGATCCGGGCATTCACGCGCGGCGTGATCAGCGTTCCAGCATCGAACCCCGCCGTTAGACGATGTTGAACGCGATAAGAATTGCTGTCGACAGGTGCGCCTGTGAAATCGGTCGGATAGTGGAATTCCGCGTTTGTGTATCGCGCGGTCACGCGCGCGTCAGTGCCGGACTTCGGCGAAACACCAACAGCGCCGCTCAACGTTCCGTTCGAGTATTGATTGTTGAACTTGAGGGTTCCGTCAGTCTTATGCTCTGCGCCTGCAAGCGAGTAATCCACCACGCTCGATGAGCCACGAATTGAGAGATCTCCGTCGATCGTGCCGAATGTTCCTCCACGCGCGCTTGCATCGGCTGAGAACGGTCCGCGACCCCGCTTAGTGAATATCTGGATCACACCAGTCACAGCGTCGGCTCCGTAGATCACGCTCGCTGGTCCCCGGACTATTTCGATTCGATCGACGTTGTCCGTCGTGAGATGGCTGAAATCGAAATATCCGCCCGACTGGTTCACTGCGACGCCGTCGATCAACACCTTCGTGTAACGACTTTCTCCTCCTCTGAGAAAAAGGGACGTCACGGAGCCGTATGATCCGTTTTGCGCGAGTGTGATACCAGGGACTTGTTGGAGCGCGTCCGAAACTCTGGCGACACCGTGTGCGCGTAGATCATCGCCGCTGATTACGGTCACGGCCTGTGTCAGCTGATCGCGAGCGACTGGGGTTTTGGTCGCGGAGACGACGACTGTCTTCAACGTCGTAGTGTCAGGCTCCTGAGCCTTCGCCGATGCGGCGGAAATCGAAGCTACGGCGAAGCCGATTAATGAAGTGTATGAGGTGCGCATTTGTAGATTGGTTGAATGAATGTCAGGAGAATGAGCTCGGGCGACGAAGCGGAAGGAGTGCGGGTGCACCCGCCGCGGGATCGCGCGTGATGACGAGTGGCCAGTCGTAAATGCTTTCGAGAATCGGCGCGCGCATCACTTCACTTGGCGAACCTGCTGCTGAAACCTTGCCGCGATTCAGTAAAACAATCGAACGCGCAAAACGCGCGAGGAGATTTAGTTGATGGCTTACAATCAAAACGGCGAGTCCGTCGCGGGCGAGCGAGTCGAGAAGCTCGAACAACGCCATCTCATGCGGCATGTCGAGAAACGTCGTGGGCTCATCGAGGACGAGTGCTCCGCCCTCCTGTGCAAGTGCGCGCGCGATGCGAACGCGTTGCCACTCGCCACCCGAAAGCTCATCGGTGCGCCGATCCGTGAACTCCGCCACGCCGGCGCGATTCAATGCGCGCTCGACCGCGGCGCGATCTTCGATCGACGGACTCCCCCAAAGTCCCAGCCTGGGAAATCGCCCGAGCGAAACGTATTCGTCGACGCGCATTGGGAACGCTGTTTCTTCGCGTTGCGGCGCAATTGCAACACGCCGCGCGAGCTCGCGCTGCGAGATTGTCGTGATGTCGTCGCCGTGGAGACGAATCTTTCCCGCTGCAAGTGGTTGACGTCGTAACAACGCACGCACGAGCGTTGACTTCCCACTTCCGTTAGGACCAGCTACTCCCGTCATCTCGCCACGAGGCACGTCGAAGCTCACGCCATCGAGCGCGTTGGCAGCCGCGCTCCTGTATCGAACCGCGACGTTCTCAAATCGAATCACTGATTCCCCGCTCATGCGGTTTTCCTGAGCTGAGCGAGAAAGAACGGGACGCCGAGAATTGCGGTAACAGCTCCGAGTGGGAGCTCAGCGGGAGGACGCAGCGTTCTCGCTGCGAGATCAGCTGCGACGACGAGGGTAGCCCCGACGATCGCTGTGCCGACGAGGAGCGGGCGATGACGGCGAAGTCCCGCGGATCGCACGATGTGGGGAACGATCAGTCCGACGAACCCGATCAGTCCTGCCGCAGCAACGGTTGCAGCTGCGAGAAGTGCGCTCAACAAGTAAATCGTTCGCGCGGCTTTATCGACTTCCACACCGAGTGCCGCCGCTGGTTCTTCGCCGAGTGCAAGGACATCGATGTCGCGCGCTAGATAAGTGAGTGCTGCGCCACCCGCGAGGATCGAGAGTGCAAGAACACCGACCGTCTGCCACGTCGCATCCGCCGCCGAGCCCATCATCCACCAGAGAGCGCCGCGAATTGTGTTTGGCGCAGCGTTCGCGAGCGCGACCATGATGATCGCGTTTGCAAATGCGCCGATCACTACGCCGGCCATGAGGAGGGTGCGCGGGTCGCCTCGACCACCGCCTCCCGCGGCGCGAGCGACAAGAAGCGCGAGCACGACTGCGAGCGCCGCGCCGGCAAATGCCGCGAGTGCAATCCATGCCGCATCGCTAACGCCGATGGAGAACGCGACGACAGCACCGACCGCTGCGCCGCCCGATACTCCCAACAAGTATGGCTCGGCGAGTCCGTTGCGCAGCGTTCCCTGCAATGCGCCGCCGCTCATTCCAAGTCCTGCACCGATCAACGCCGCGAGCGCGACACGCGGCATTCGCAGATCGCGGACAATTGCGACGACTGATCCATCGCCGCTACCCAGCGCCGCGCGAAACACGTCGATAATCGGAATTCGAATCGCTCCATTCGCGATCGCCATAACGCAGACGATTCCCAAGACTGCAACTGCCGCGAACCAATGCCACGCGCGATGTGTCACCACTTAGTGCGAGCCCTCGCGCAATCGCGTTGCAATCTCAGGATGAAGGAGCGTCGCGAGCTGTACTGCCGCCTCTCCAAGTCGCACCGCTGGACGCCCAACGAGCGCAGTGTCAGCGACGAGAATCCGTCTTGCTTTAACAGCGGGCGCGATTGACCAGCGTGGATCGGAAAGGATTTTTGCCGAGCCCTCCGGACCGGCAATGATGTACTGTGGATTTCTGCGGAGAACGTCCTCGATGCCGACGGTTGGCGAAACGTCGGGCATGTCTGCGTAAACATTCCGACCGCCCGCGATCTCGACTAGCTCATTCATGTAGCTCCCGCGCCCAATCGTGATCAGCGGCGCATCCCAGATGTGCCAGAAGACTGTGGGGGTGGGCAATCCGGAAGTTACCGAGCGCACGCGGTCGAGCGTTCGCTGCACTGAATCGGCGACGCTCGCTGCCTGCGCGCTGTCGCCGAGTAAGCGTCCGATCAATCGCACTGCGCGATGGAAGTCAGCGATGTGATCGATCTTGAGCGAGAGCGTTTTGATTCCCGCGGCGTGAAGGCGCGCGGCAGCTGGGCGATTATCAACGCTCGCATAGAGCAGCACGAGATCGGGTCGCGCGCCGAGCACCGCCTCGACATTGGGACGGATGCCAGTGCCGAGGTCGGGTACTTTGCTTGCCGCGGCCGGATAGAGATCCCAATGCGTTCGGCCGACGAGACGATCGCCGGCGCCGATCGCGAAAATGATTTCGGTCGTCGCCGGGTTGAGAGACACTACACGCGTCGGTGAGTTGCCGAGAACGACGGTATCGCCGAAGTCATCGATTGTCGGGGAGGCGGACTTGGGAGGTTGTGAGGTGCACGCCATCGCGAGGAACAGCGATAGAACGATGGAGCGGGAGAGAGATAGAGAGATTGAGCGGTAGAGCGATGGAGCGATTGAGCGATTGAGCGATTGAGAGATTGAGCGATAGGGCGATGAGTGACGAGCGACAAGCGATGATCGACCGTCTCTAATCGGTCGATCGCTCAATCGCTCTACCGCTGTATCGCTGTATGCCACCAAGTCCCTCCCCCGAGGTCCTGAATCGTGGCGCGAATGAGAGTCGTCTCCTGGCTCCGGGCCGCATCGCTCACCTTCCCAGCCAATTCGGCCAGTGGTGCTACGAGCGTGCGTGTAGTGCCCGATACAGTGGCGGGGCCGCGCCGGCATTCAACCGGACTTCCGTGGCTCCCGTTCGCGATCAGTTGTAATTCGAAGCTAGCGTCGCTGAAGTGCCCAGGCAAGCGCGGCGATCATCGCGCCACCGATGATCACAGTCAACGCAACTAGATAACGACGATCCATTGTCGTCTTCCGCTCGGGCGGCAGATCGATCACCGACACCGCGTTCACGGGAACATCGTCGGAAAGAAATCGACGAAAGCTTCGGCGCTCGAGAACCACCGGCTGCCTTTCTTTTAGCTTTGCACCTTGAACAGTTCCCCTTTCATCCTCAACGAGCACTTCGAAGATCTGCGTCGGTTGAAGAATTCGAACACGCAACGGAAATGCATTTGCAGGAAGAACGTAGGTGAACGCGAGCTGCGCCAGGCCAGGAGCGATTGGAGCAAACACAGATACGCCAGTGCTCGTGAATGCGACGGCGCCAGCGGGAATGTCCCCCTGGGACACGCGAAAATCGTGAGCGCCTTTGGGTACGGGTGTTGTCCAAACAGAGCCACCCGCACCTGAACCAACAGCAATTCGGGTAAGCGTCGTGTCATTGGCCAACTCGTACACTTCTGTGACAGACCGCTCCGCGTTTGCGTCGACCGCGGAAACGACAACGTGGTGGCCGCGCACGCCGATTGGAATTTTTGCAGACGTGGTGTCGTATACAGTGATCTCGGCGTTTTCACCTTTTACCACGGCGTCGGCGAGCGGAGGGGTGAAGTAAGCAATTCCTCCGTATTTCGCTGAGGCGAAATAAATGGCCGACTCGTCGCCCGAGCGCCGGTAAGTGAATGCGTAATGTCCAGTCGCGTCAGCGTGAATGGAATCGAGTGGGGCTGCCCGATCTGATCCGACTCGATGAAGCGTCACCATGATTTTCGGGACGGGAATCATGTCGCGATTGCCCGGGCGCACAACCTGTCCCTCGACGCGCTGATCGACTCCCGCAGTCAGCGAGGAATCGGGCGGCGATGATGTTCCAGATGATGGCTGTTGAGCGACCGCGGTGACTGCGATCGCCAGCAGCAACGAAATTCTAGATATTGAACTTTCCCAGATCTTCGGGACGAAGATTCTCGAGATATTTCTGGAGCTGAGAGGGAGTCATCTGCTCAGACTGCTCAGGCTCAGGCGTGGACGGGATCGCCTCGCTCTCGTCGGATGAATCATCGAACAGCAGGGACGTGAGCAAATCTTCCTGCGCGAAAATCGGCGCGGAGAATCGAAGCGCGATCGCAATGCTATCCGACGGGCGAGCGTCGACCTGAATCATCTTTTCGTTCAGCCGAATGTGCATCTCGGCGTAATAGGTTCTGTTCTCGACCTTCGTGATTTGGATTCGGCGCAGCGTGCCGCCCATTCCGGTGATGAGCGTCTTGCACAGATCGTGAGTGAGCGGTCGCTCACGTTTCAGCTTGCTCATCTCGATCACGATCGATTCGGCCTCCGCCTGGCCGATCCAGATCGGGAGAAGCCGCTCGCCTTCCTTCTCGCGAAGAATCACGACGTAGGAATTATTCGAGCGATCGAGACCAAGGCGCATCACTTCGCATTCGACTAACTGCATACCTCAGAATGTAACGAGAGGAACGCGACCAATCAAAAAACACGATGGATGCAGAATCATAACAACAGGTCCGAGGTCCCAGCGGCCGAGGAGTCAGGCACGAGGCGAGGCGCCAGGCGAATCTTCACCCGGCACCTCACCTGTCGCCTCTTCCCTCGACTTCTGGGACCTCGGACCTGTTGTTGAAGTACGCAGTGTTACGTTCGCTTCACTGCATCTTGGAGCTGTTTCACGCGATCGGTCCTTTCCCAAGTGAAGTATGTACCGCCTTTACCGTTTTTCTCGGGATTCCTTCCGAAGTGTCCGTACGCCGCCGTCTTCACATAAATCGGCTTTCGCAAATCGAGCGCGTCGATGATCTCTTTGGGCGTGAGCTTGAACACTTCGCCCACCGCGCGCATGATGACGCTCTCGGGAACTGTGTTCGTTCCGAATGTGTCGACCATCACGGACACAGGCTGGGCGACTCCGATCGCATACGCGAGCTGAACTTCGCAGCGACGAGCGAGCTTTGCCGCGACAATGTTTTTCGCGACCCACCGCGCGGCGTAGCATGCGCTGCGATCGACCTTGCTCGGATCCTTTCCACTGAACGCGCCGCCGCCGTGACGTCCCATCCCGCCGTAGGTGTCGACGATAATCTTGCGGCCGGTAAGACCGGCGTCGCCCTGCGGACCACCGACTACAAAGCGTCCGGTCGGATTGATGTGATACTTGATGTCCTTAGCCCGAAGCTCTTTCGGGATAATGGGTTCGATCACGTCGCGAATAACCAGTTGATGCAGCTTCTTGTTGGAGACTTTGTCATCATGCTGGGTGGAAATGACGACGGTTTCAACGGCGACGGGGATGTCGCCTTCATAGACAACAGTCACTTGTGACTTACCGTCTGGGCGGAGCACATCGCCGGCTCCGTTTCTTCTGCACTCCGCGAGTTGTCGCGTGAGCTTGTGCGCGAGAACGATTGGCAGAGGCATCAGCTCGTCGGTCTCGTCAGAGGCGTAACCGAACATCATCCCTTGATCTCCGGCGCCTCCGGTGTCGACTCCCTGCTTGATGTCAGGCGATTGGCGCCCGATCGTGTTGACGACCGCACAAGTCTTCGAATCGAATCCATACGAAGCGTCGGTGTATCCGATGCGTTCTATCGTCGAGCGGACAATGTCTCCGATGGGAACGTAGGTGTCGGTCGTGATCTCGCCTGCGACGCACGCGAGTCCGGTTGTTACAAGCGTCTCGCATGCGACGCGCGCTTTAGGATCGTCGGCGATTATGGCGTCTAGAATAGCGTCCGAGATCTGGTCAGCTACCTTGTCGGGGTGACCCTCGGTAACTGATTCGGAGGTGAACAAATGTCGATCGAGCACGATATCCCTCAGGGATTGGGACGAGGAAGAGGCGAACTGACGACACGCCGTACGATTCGTGTCGACATTGGACTAAGGTCCGCCGAGTCCCTCAAAAGTATTCCCGTCAACGTACGCGGGCAACCCATCGCGTAAGAACTGAGCGTCACCGAAGGCTGAAAGAAGTCTTCCCCTAAGAAGTCCTTCTGCCTCACGCGCCGTCTGCATCTCGAGGGCTGCATCGGCTGCGTCGGTCGCCACGCGCGCACTCACCCCCCGCACAATTCGCTTCACGAGCGGAACCGAACGCGCCGCAACGCTTAGCTGCCGCACACCAAGTCCAATCAACGCGAACGCCATGAGTGGCTGCGATGCCATCTCGCCGCAAACACTCACTTCCAGCCCGTGATGATCGCCAACCTCCACAATGCGTCGAATCAATTTCAGCACGGCCGGATGCAAAGGGGTGAAACGAGACGCGAGGTTCGCGTTTCCGCGATCGACGGCGAGTGTGTACTGAACGAGATCGTTGGTACCGATGCTGAAGAATGCGACGTCGTGGGCAAGAGTGTCCGCACCGATGGCAGCGGCCGGGGTCTCGACCATCACACCGAGCGGCAGATCATGCCGATACTCGACGCCGCGCGCATCGAGCTCGGCCGCCGCTTCGAGTAAAAGTTTTTTTGCCTGACGCACTTCATCGACTGTGACGATAAGGGGCAGCATGATCCGCACGTCTCCGTGCATTGCCGCGCGCAGCAAGGCACGAAGCTGAACCTTGAAAAGCGCCGGCTCGTCGAGGCACATACGAATCGCGCGCCATCCGAGAAATGGATTCGGCTCGGTTGGGTAACCACCGACAGGAAGCTTGTCTCCACCCATGTCGAACGTTCGAATCACTATCGGGTGATTGTCGAACGCACCCACGACTTTCTTGTACGCGCGATACTGCTCCTCTTCGTCGGGCAT
This sequence comes from Gemmatimonadaceae bacterium, assembly GCA_046262875.1. Lineage (GTDB taxonomy): Bacteria > Gemmatimonadota > Gemmatimonadetes > Gemmatimonadales > Gemmatimonadaceae > UBA4720. The sequence continues at coordinate 46,297 of JBHELX010000006.1, forward strand.
CGTCGCGCGTCCAACGACGAGAAATTCTGTCCGCATCAGTCCCACGCCTTCCGCTCCCGAGTGCGCCGCGTATTCTGCGTCGTCCGGCAGGTCGACGTTCGCTCGAAGGACGATTCGCACTCCATCGAGCGTGACCGGCTCCGCGCCGACGAGATGTTTGAGGTCCTCTTCATCCGCTGCTTCACGCGTTGCGCGGTCAGTATAAGCCTCGATTTGCATGTCCGACGGATTGGGAATCAATACGCCTGAAGAGCCATCGAGAATCACCTGCTGCCCAGCATGGAGTTTGGTCGTCGCATCGCGCAATCCCACCACGGCGGGCAATCCTAGAGATCTCGCAAGAATTGCGACGTGTGACGTGCGCGTTCCCGCATCTGTAGCGATCCCCGCGATCGCCTGACGGTCGAGCTGAACCGTCAGACTCGGCGTCAAATCATGCGTGACGAGTATCGCGTTCGCGCCCTTGGGAACGTCGACCGGATCGTGATCCGGAAGGCCGAGCAAAATCGTGAGAACGCGAATGTGCACGTCGGTGAGGTCGCTCACTCGCTCGCGAATCATCGGCTGCGAATGCCGAGCGAAATGCTGACGCCATTCAATCATCACCAGATCGAACGCCTTCTCTGCTCCGATTTGCTGGTGAATCAGCATCTCGACACGCTGCAACAGCTCTGAGTCGGAAAGGATCGTGACTTGAACGTCGAAGATTGCTGCCTCTTCGGGACCGGCGTATTTCTCCGCGCGCGCTTTGACCTGCGTGAGGCGCGCTTTCGCCTGATCCACCGCTTTGTGAAATCGCTCGATTTCGGCGGGAATCCCCGACATTGGTATCTCGACCAGCGGAACGTCGGGCACTTCCCACAGCAACAAGTGCACTGGCCCAATTACAATGCCCGGTGAAGCAGGCATCCCGATGATTCGTCCGTCGACGAAGATGCGGTCGAGGGTCATGATTCCCCGAACTTTGCGGCGACGAGCGCTTCGAGCGCATCGAGAGCCGCCTCGGCATCTTCGCCTTCGGCGCGGATGAGAATGGACGAGCCGAATTCCGCGGCGAGCATCATGACACCCATGATGCTTTTTCCATTTACCTCGAGGTCGTCACGGATGATCGTGATGTTGCTCTTGAAACGCGCGGCGGTCTTCACGATCTCTGCCGCGGGTCGCGCGTGAAGACCGAGCTTGTTGACGATCTTCACGGTGCGCTCCGGCATTACGCGAGCACCGAGTAAAGGACAAAGAGCGCGAGTATCGCGAGCGCGAGCTTCCACCCTTCCGCGCGCTCCCCATAGCGGGAGAGAAGAGCGCCGCCAACGATCGCTACGATCGTAACCGTGATCGTCAGCGGTCTGCCATCGGCAATCAGTCGTCTTGCTGTCAGAGGAATCGAGATGCCGGCCAACAACGCAGCGACAGCGCCGACGTACTGCGGACCTCGGCGCAGCAGCGGATGACCGAGCGAATCGGCAACTCTCAATCCTTTGTCGAAGCCGACTCGAAGTCCCCATGCGCGGAGGGAGAGATGTCCGATGTTGTAGAGAACAAGAAAGATAGCCACGACGGAGAGGGGTCGGGCGTCGAAGCCGAACGCACCAAGCGCGATGAGCGAACAGAGCGGAAGCCAGCTCGCCCATACGAGGCGATCGCCAACACTCCCGAGCGGTCCACCGAGCGCTGTACGGAAGCGATCGATGAGCGCAGGCTGAACTCCATCGAGCTCGGCTCGCGCGAGCGAGCCGACAGCAACGCCGGCGAAATATGGGTGAGCATTGAAATATCGCGCGTGACGCGAGAGCGCTTCAGTGTATGCAGTCCCTCCGCGGCCGCCCGGCAGAAGTCTGAGCGCAGGCTCCATACAAAACGCGACCCCATTTCCAATAAGAATCTCGTAATTCCATGAGCCTTGAACGGCGAACAACCGGAGATACATCCGGAGCCACGTGTTCACGGGAAGTTTGCGCTTCTCAGTCGCGGCGGTCATCGCAGCAGAATGAGGCCAATGCCGCAAGCGAGGCCCGCAGCAAAGAGTATTTTTGCGCCGGGAACAACGCGAAAGATTTTCCAGATCGCTCCGGCCGCGACTGCCACGGAAATCGCAACGACCAGCCCGCGCGAATAAAGCGGATTCGAGTGCCAGGTTCCGACAATCGCCGGAACGACGGGGCGAAACAGCAGCATCGCGCCGAGCGTGACCGCACCTCCGCGAATGAAATCCGCAGTGAGACCGAAAATCTGGAGTCCAACGATCGCGTCTGCCGATCCGGAATCGAGTGCGCTGCGCATTCTTGCGGCGCGCGAGGCGTTGAGTCGTCGCAGCTTGATCATACTCCATCCACTTACGACAGCGGTGAACAGCGCAGCAAGAAGACTCGTTGGTAATGCACTCGGAGAATTCATTGCCTGGCTTGCGTAGAGGACGCCGCCAACAACACTCGCTGAGCCCCACTCCGGATACTTCGACGCACCGAACGGAAGCATTCCGAGTGCTAGCAGCTCGAGCGTCGCGCCCATCGTAAGTCCGGCCAATGCATTTCCAATGAAAGCGCCGGCGACGGTCGCGGCGACAATTGGCCGCGATACCATCGCCTGCGGAAAGGTCACGACGTCGAGTCCGAGAAGCCCTCCCAGGAGTACAACCGGCAGAACATCGACGAGACTCGCGATCATGCCGATTTCGCCGCGTCACCAGACACGCCGAGGACTTCTGCCATGGGGACCGGTCGCGCGGCTGGGACATCCTGCGCGGTGACCTTCACTCCAGCCGCGATCAGATCACGCAGCTCCCGCTCTTCGTCCGGGCTTAGAAAGACGTAGCGTAGCTTCTGCGCGCGGCCCGGGCGGTGATGCAATCCGCCGACATTCACGTGACCGATGTTGCCAACACCTTTCAGGAGGGCGTGCATCGTCGCCACGTTGCCGGTGAGAATAATGCTGTGTCGCGGATCCTTGACGTACGCAGGATGCTGCTGAACAGCGGTCGGGACATCGGCGAACCGCAGCTCCATCTCGGGCGGAACTCCCATACGATACAGATCCTGCTCCCAGTCGCAGCATGCGACTTCATCGTCGACCATCACGATGAGCTTGATGTCGAGCGGCTGTCCCCAACCGACGACAACCTGTCCGTGAATCAATCGGTCGTCGATTCGGTAGAGCTCGACCGGCATCAGGTTCCTCCCTGCACCGCGAGAGCGCTTCTTCCTTTGTCAGCTGCGTGGCGTGCTGCGTCTCCCGCGTCTTCGTCGCTGCTGAAAACGAACTCGAGTAACGTCGCGAGATTCGCTCCGGTGACGAGAACAACGCCGGGCGTATCTCGCATCATTCGCCGAACGGCAATGGTCGCGCTTCCTGCCGGAAGATCCGTGAAAAAGACTTTGATGCCGAGCTCTGTCGCGCGCTCGCGGATTCGTGCTTCGATGTCTTGTCCACTCAAATCGGAATTCGAGAGCGGAATGAATACACTGCCGAAACCCGTGATCTGCTCGACAGCGCTGACGATTCCCTGAGGAAAAGATCCGTGACCCGCGACTATCGCGCGACGAGAAGGGAATGCGCTACTCGTCATCTTCCTGCAGATATTCTTTAACGTTTCCAGCGGCGGCCTGACGCATATGGCCGATGAGCCGCTCATTGAAATTGCGCGCGGGGTCGACGCCCGAATAACGAAGCAGGTGATTGAGTGCAATCACTTCCGCGATAACGGTAACGTTTTTTCCGGGATTGAGGGGCACTCGTATGAGTGGAACTTCCACGTCGAGGATCGTGGTGGTCACTGTGTCGAGACCGGTGCGGTCGACTACCGCATCCTGATCCCAATCCTCGAGTTTGACCACGACCTCGATGCGCTTCTGCTGACGTACGGCGCGAATTCCAAAAATGGAAGGAATGTCGATGAGTCCAACGCCGCGAATCTCCATGTGATGACGCTGTAGCTCGTGACTTCTGCCGATGAGGACGTCGTTACCCCGGCGATGCGTGATCACTATGTCGTCGGCGACGAGACGATGTCCGCGCTCGACCAGGTCGAGCACCAACTCGGATTTTCCAATTCCACTGCGCCCGGTGAAAAACAAACCGACACCGAAAATGTCAGCGAGCGACCCGTGCAGCGTTGTCGTCGGCGCGAACTCGCCCTCGAGAACGGGCTTTACGCGACGGTAGAATTCGGCCGTCTTGAGTTTGGTTCGCAAAACTGCGACTCCGGTTTGCGCTGCTGCTTCGCTAAGTCCGGGCGGAAGCTCCTGTCCCTTCGTGACAATTACTGCGGGAAGCGGAAAGCCAAAAAACGCCGAAAGAATTTTGTCGCGGTAAGCCCTATCGAGCGATGCGAGATAAGTAATTTCGGTTTCGCCGAGCACCTGCAACCTCTCGCCGACAAAACGGTCGACGTAGCCGGCGAGTGCGAGACCCGGACTCGAGATTTCCGCGCCCGGAATCACTCGATCGAGCCCCCTCCCCTCGCCGACGTCTTCGAGCTGCAGCGAGTCACCGCTGCGCTCGAGGAATTGCCCGACAGTGATGGATCGCGTCACGCTTTGCGTGCGTGTGTACGTGCACGTGCGCGTTTAGGCGTGAGCGTGCCGGTTTTACGCGCTCTCGTCGCGGCTCGCTTCCGAATCGTTGGCTTGTGCGCGCGCCGGAGCTTTCGCACCTGCGCTCCCAATCGCTCGATCGCCGTAGTCAATGCTGGCCCATAGAATTTTGCTTCGCCCAACGCGATGACGTTTCTCTGCCTCGGGGCATGAAGCACGATTTCGACGCGCTTCACCGGGCCATCTTGCTCAAAGCGGACAATCGCGTCAACCGCTCGAACAAGTCGCGGCCCCATGCGACGGATTGCGCGCTCCGCGCGACGTCGCAAACGATCCGGAAGCGGCGCGTTGTGAGCATGAAAGATTATTTCCACAGTTGAGGGTCTCCACGTCTCATGACAACCTCTTCGAGGTGTGCAATCGTACCGTCAGCCGACTTCTCCCAGCTGAACCCTTCGGCAAAACGCCTGCCCGCCTTTCCCATGGATTCAACCAAGGATGGCGATTCGGCGAGCCTGCGCATCGCGTCTGCCATCGCTGCGACGTCTCCGTGGGGAACGAGAAAGCCGGTTTCCCCATCAATGACGGATTCACGAATCCCCGGTGAATCGCTCGCGACAACTGGAGTACCGCATGCTGCGGCTTCCATGTTGCTGATTCCCCACCCCTCCTTTGGCGAAGCGAGCGTCGCCGCCCACGCACGACGAAGAAGCGCGAGCTTCGATTCTTCGGGAATGAATCCGAGAAAGCGAACTCGCGATTCGATTCCCACCTCACGGGTGAGCGCTTCGAGGGCCGGCCGATAATCTCCGGTGCCGGCGATCTCGAGAGCTGCTTTTTCATTTTTCAACTGCGCGAAGCTGCGAATGACGAGATCGACGCCTTTGTATCGCTTCAATCTGCCGATGTAAATGAACAACGGGGTGGGCGATCGCAGCGACGGATCAGGCGTGAGATAATCGGTATCGACGCCATTGTAGACAACGCGAATGTGATCGCGCGGAATGCCGCGTCGCACGAGATCATTCGCGGTGCTCTCACTTACCGCTTCGAACGCAACTTTGCGGTAAAGACTTCGGATCGGTCGCTCGGCAAGCCACAGTGCGGCGGCGAGTGGTGCGGCAGTTTCTCGAAACGCAGTCGATCCGAAAAGATGGTGAACGAGTGCGACCAGACGGTTGATTTTCCAAAGCGGAGTGTAAAGCGGCGCTTTGTTCAGATCCTCGATCACAACATCGTGATTCAGCGAAGCAAGGTTTCGCCGATAATAGCGATGCGCTAGAAATGGATACGTGTGTCGAGATCCAACGCGGTGTACGTTGATTCCGTCTATGGTTGCGCGGGGTGCCGCGTCATTCCATCCACTGCAAAGCAAATCGACGGAGTGACCGCGTCTGACAAGGCGGCCGAATATCTGATGGAGGTGGAGCTCTGCGCCGCCCGCTTGCGGATTCTCTCGATCCTGCCAATTGAGGATGAGAATCTTCACTAAAGAACACCGGCCTTTCGAGCATACGCGTCGAGTACGCCATTGACGAATCGCGCGCTTTCCGTGCTTCCGAATCTCTCGGCGAGACGGACGGCCTCCTGAATCACTACCCTCGGTGGAGTGATTCCCTGCTCGAGCTCGGCAGCACCGAGTCGCAAGACTGACCTTTCGATCGCGCCAATCCGCTCGAGTCTCCAGTTGTCGGTAACATCAATGAGCCCGGCGTCGAGCTCCTGCTGCGCACCGATGAACGTGCGAACAATCAGACCGGCGAATTGGCGCTCTTCAGGACTCACTGCGAGGTCGTACCATACGCGGTCAGCGACCTTCGCGAGATCCTGACCCGGACGCACATCCCACGCGTACAGCGCCTGCAGCGCGCGCGCTCGTCCGCGCGACTCAACTCTCATCTGTGACGTCGAGCTGTTGCATCAGCTCGATCATCTCGAGCGCGGCGAGAGCCGCGTCCCATCCTTTGTTGCCGTGGACGCCTCCGGAACGTTCCTCGGCTTGCTGCATCGTGTCGCAAGTGAGAAGTCCAAAGCCGACAGGAATCTCACCTTCGACAGTCGCGTCGGCGATTCCTCGCGAGGCTTCGCCCGCAACATAATCGAAATGAGGAGTGTCGCCGCGGATCACGGCACCGAGTGCAACGATCGCGTCGTAATGTTCGGTGGCCATCGCGCCGCGCACAGCGAGCGGTAGCTCCCATGCGCCGGGAACCCAGAGGACATCGATGTCGTCGAAGCGCACACCATGCTTCACCAATGCGTCGAGCGCGCCGTCAACGAGCGCGCTTGTTATCGATTCATTGAATCTGCTGGCGACGACGGCGACACGACGCCCTTCGCCACGCGGTGTCCCACGCAGCTCCGCCATTCAGGACGCGAACAGATGACCGAGCTTGTCGCGCTTGGTGTCGAGGTAGTCGGAGTTCTCTGCCGTCGCGGGCTGAACGATCGGAACTCTTTCCTCGACGATTAGACCGTAGCCCTCGAGTCCGATGAGCTTGCGGGGATTGTTTGTCAGAGGGCGAATTTTTTTCAGATTCAGGTCGAGCAGGATCTGCGCTCCTATACCATAGTTTCTGAGATCCGGCTTGAACCCAAGCTGTTCGTTCGCTTCGACAGTGTCGGCACCCGTATCCTGCAGCTCGTAAGCTTTGAGCTTGTTCAACAGACCGATGCCGCGGCCTTCCTGGTCGAGATAGACGATGACGCCGCGCCCTTCGCGTGAAATCGTTTCCATCGCGGTCTGAAGCTGCCACCCGCAGTCGCAGCGCAGTGAATGGAAGACGTCGCCAGTAAGACATTTCGAGTGCATTCGAACGAGCACGCTTTCATTCGAGTCGCTGATGTCGCCAAAAACGAGAGCGATGTGCTCGTGGGTATCGACGTCGTTTCTATAGCCGATCACGCGCCACACGCCGTAGTCTGTCGGGAGTCGCGCCTCTGCAACCCGGTGAACGAGTCGCTCCGAGCGCAGACGATGCGCGACTAGTTGTGCGACGGTGATGAAGGTGAGTTTGTTCTTCTTCGCAAATTGCTCGAGCTCCGGCCGCTTCGCCGTAGTGCCGTCATCATTCAAAACTTCGCAGATGACGCCGGCCGGATAAACCCCTGCAAGCCGCGCAAGATCGATTGCTGCTTCGGTATGACCGACGCGTTGAAGCACTCCGCCTTCGCGCGCCCGCAGAGGAAAGATGTGACCGGGTCGGCGCAAATCAGCCGGAATCGTCGCTGAATCAACTGCTACCTGAATTGTTTTCGCGCGGTCCTGCGCACTCACACCGGTTGTGACACCGAAGCGATGCGCGGCATCGATGCTGACCGTAAATGCCGTGCGCTGCTCTTCCGTGTTCTGCTCACTTTGCTGAGGCAGGCGCAGTTGATCCGCGCGCTCTCCGGTAAGGGCGAGGCAAATCAACCCGCCGGCGTTCCTGATCATGAAATTGATCAGCTCAGGCGTGACGAGCGAAGCAGCGCAAATGAGATCGCCCTCATTCTCGCGGTCGACGTCGTCGGCGACGAGAATCATCTTCCCCGCTCCGATGTCCGTGATCGCCTGCTCTATAGTTCCAAATCCTGTTTCAGATTTCTTTTTCATTGCTTATGAAGTTAAGTAGGGCGCCACGAGGCGCCTGACATACTTCCCTATGATATCGGTCTCTATGTGAACTCGCGCACCCGGCGTTAGATCGCCGAGTGCGCTGTGATTCAAGGTGTATTCGATGAGTGAGACTTGCAACCGGTCGCCGGTTAACGCGTTGACGGTGAGGCTAACGCCATCAATAGCCACCGACCCGAGCGGAACCATCAGCTCGGCCAAACCGTTCGGAACTTCGATATCGACAAGCAAGGCGTCGCTGTCTCGTTGAACGGACACGACGTTGCCAACCGAATCGACATGACCTTGTACGATGTGGCCACCGAGGCGTGCGTCGGCCCTCAGTGCGCGCTCGAGGTTCACTCTCTGCCCCTTTTTCCAATCGCCGATCGTCGTGCGGCCAAGCGTCGTCGTCACCGCTGCGACTATGAATGATCCATCGCTGCGGCGATTAACGGTGAGGCACGCACCGTTCACCGCGATGCTTTCGCCTTCGTCGAGATCCTTGAATGAAGATTTGATCTCGATCTCGCGGCTTGAGCTCGAGTCGTTTACCGATTGAATGATTCCAACTTCTTCGATAAGGCCAGTGAACATTGGATCAGGTATGCATCGGCGAGTAAATCGTCATGACGTCATCACCGAAGTGCTCCGTGCGGAGTGCGTGAAATCGCGGCGCATTGGCCAAGTCATGCGGCGCTATTCCCGAGAACGCGCCGAGCGAGCCGGCGCCGAGCACAATCGGCGCCTGAAAGATAACCAGACGGTCCACGCATTCCGCCGCGAGAACCGACGCGGCGAGCCCCGCTCCTCCTTCCACAAGGAGCGAATGGATTCCGCGCGCCTTCAGTTTTCTCAACGCATCGAGAACGTCGTGCGCTTTCAGGCCCTCGACTCCCGCGTTTGCGAGACCGGGCGGAAGCTTTGTTCTGGTGGTTGTCACGACAATCGTCGGAGTTTCACGCGCAGTTCGGGCGAGCGCACTGAGTGCGCTCAGTCTCGCGTGGCGGTCGAATACAATGCGAGTCGGTGGCGTTACAGGTGGCGGATCCATTCGAGCAGTAAGGAGCGGATCATCGGCGATCGCGGTCGCAATGCCCACTGCGACGGCATCGCTCACTGCACGGAGACGCTGAACTTCGGTTCGGGCCTGAGCGCCGGTGAGCCATCCCCGAGATCGTTTTGCATCTGAGATCGCTCCATCGAGTGAAACCGCGAGCTTGAGAGTCACCCATGGGCGATCGAGAGCAAACGACGCGAGAAATGCTGCATTGAGCTCGTGAGCTTCGATCTCGAGCACACCAATGACAACTTCGATTCCATTTTCACGAAGCCTTGCGCCGCCTCCAGCTGCCTCGGGATTCGGATCGCCAATCGCCGCGACGACTCTCTTTATTCCGGCGGCAATGATTGCGTCGGTACAGGGCGGAGTGCGGCCCTGGTGATTGCACGGCTCGAGCGTGACGTACAAAGTCGCCCCTTTTGATCTGTCGCCGGCTTTTTTCAATGCAATGATTTCGGCGTGGGGCTCGCCGGCGCGCGAGTGAAATCCCTCACCCACGATTTCATCTTCGCGAACGACAACCGCACCGACCATCGGATTCGGCTTGGTTTGACCCCACCCGAGTCGCGCGAGCTCGAGGGCTCGCGCCATAAAAAACGAATCGGACGGAGTAATCGGATCAGGAGATGACGACGTTGCCGCTCCCTTTTCGTACTTCGCCCATCGACCAGGCGCCAATGCCAGCTGCATCTGCTTCGCGAATTATTGGGTCGACATTTTCCGGCGCGACAATCAGGACCATGCCGACTCCCATGTTGAACACGCGAAACATTTCCTCGCGCGTCACCGCGCCCGCTCTCTGAAGCTCCGTGAACACGTGAGGGACGTCCCACGCGCTCGTGTCGACAATCGCATCGAGCGTCGGAGGAAGTGCGCGACCAAGGTTACCCGGCAGCCCCCCCCCGGTTATGTGCGCCATTGCGTGAATCTTCTCGAACTGAGGACGTATCAAGCCGAGGTAAGATCGATGGACGGCAAGGAATAAATCGGCGACGCTCAGATCGCTCCCGGGAAACTTGTCGGTCGTTCTCAGCTTCATTCTTTCCGAGACGATTTTTCGTGCGAGCGAAAAACCATTCGTGTGTAAACCCGAGCTCGCGAGCCCAACAAGAACGTCTCCATCGCTTACGCGATCCGAGCCGAGTATCTGATCCTCCTCGACGCATCCGACGATGAAACCGGCGAGATCATAATCGGGGGGCTTGTAAACTCCGGGCATCTCGGCAGTCTCGCCGCCAACGAGTGCGCAGCCATTTTCCAGACATCCTGTAACAACGCCGGACACAACCTGCTCGACGACATTTGGATCGATTGCGCCGAACGCCACGTAATCGAGGAAAAAAAGCGGCGTCGCTCCCTGAACGAGAATGTCGTTCACGCAATGGTTCACGAGATCGTGACCGATTGTAGCGTGATTGCCCGCTTCAATTGCAACGAGAATCTTCGTCCCGACTCCGTCGGCACTCGAGACGAGTACTGGCTTTCGCATGTCTGGCGGAGCGCGAAACATCCCGCCAAATCCGCCAAACTCGCCGACGGTGCGATCGCCGAATGTCGATGCAACGAGACTCGCTATCCGCGTCTTGGCTTCGTCCGACGCGGAGAGGTCTACGCCCGCACTCCGATAATGGAGCGCGCCGGTGCTCACGCCGGAAGCTCCTCCTCGAACGTCGTGAGTTGTTTGAGCTGCCGTACGCGGTCGTCAATTTCGCTGCGAGTAAGCGACATCAATCTCTCGATCGAAAATTTCTCGACGGCGAACGACCCGAGCGCAGACCCGTACATCACTGCGCGTCGCATGTTGGCGTCGCTCAAGTCGCCGGTACGCGTGAGATATCCAATGAATCCTCCGGCAAATGAATCGCCCGCTCCCGTCGGGTCGAAGACACTCTCGAGGGGATATGCAGGAGCAAAGAAAACGCTGTCGCGACTGAACATCAGCGCGCCATGCTCTCCCTTCTTGATGATCACGTGACGCGGGCCGAGATCCATGATCCATCTCGCAGCCTGCACGAGATTCACTTTTTCCGAGAGCTGTCTCGCCTCGCCGTCATTGAGCGTAACGAGATCGACCCTGCTCAAAAGCTCGAGCAAATCCGGGCGGCGACTTTGAATCCAGAAATTCATCGTGTCGCATGCGACGAGAGTCGGACGCTTCACTTGTTGCAGCACGTCGAGCTGAAGTCGCGGATCTATGTTCGCGAGAAATACGAACGGCGCATCGCGAAACTTGTCGGGAATCTTCGGACTGAATCGAGAGAACACGCCTAGGTGCGTCTCGAGGGTCTCGGCGGCGTTAAGATCGTGACGATAGCGGCCTCTCCATCGGAAAGACTGTCCATCCGCGCGCTCGAGTCCTGTGAGGTCAACCCCTCGTGCTGCAAGAGGCTCGAGTTTCTCGATCGGATAATCGGACCCTACGACGCCGACGACCTGAACGGGCGTCAACAGACTCGCGGCCGCGGAAAAAAATGTCGCGGATCCACCGAGGACGTCATCGGCTTTCCCGAAAGGAGTCTCGACAGAGTCCAGCGCAACCGATCCAACCACTAGTACGGGCATAAGAGCGTCAAAGTTAGCACCACAAGGTACTGGCTACCGGCCGCGGGCTACCGGCTACCGGCTTTGTTGCGGACTACGTACTCACTGTCTACAGCCGGTAGCTGGTCGCCGTTAGCCGGTAGCCGCTCCTACTTACATCCTCTCCGGTGCCGTAACGCCCAATATCGTCAGTGCATTGCGAATTACAATTTCCGCCGCGCGAGCCAGCGCGAGACGAGCCTGCATAATCTCCTGCGGCTGGCCGAGCACGTGATGCTTGTGATACCAAAGGTGCGTCAGCCGGGCGACCTCCGTGAGGTATGTGACGAGCCGCTGCGGCTCGAGTGCCTCGGCAGCGCCCGCAACGATCGTCGGAAAATCGACAAGTGTCTTGATGAGCTGCTGCTCTTCCGGCTCTCGTAGAACGCCAAGGTCTACCCCTTCTGCACTAAACGAATCACGACTGATCTCACCGACGCGAAAAATTCCGCACATGCGTGCGTGAGCCATCTGCACATAGTAGACGGGATTTTCTTCCGACTGCTTTACCGCAACGTCGATATCGAATACGAGCTGCGAGTCGCTCTTCCGCATCAGGAAGAAAAAGCGAACTGCATCGCGCCCAACTTCATTGATCAAATCGCGAACGGTGACGTAGCTGCCCGCACGCTTGGAGATCTTCACCTCTTCTCCTGATTTCATCACCGTCACCATCTGGTGCAGCACGTACTCCGGATAGTCAGGTGTGATTCCCATTTCCAACGCCTGAAGTCCGGCGCGCACTCGCGTCACTGTGCTGTGATGATCGGCACCTTGTACATCGATGGCGCGATGATATCCGCGCTTCCACTTCGTCACGTGATACGCAACATCGGGCACGAAGTACGTGAAATCGCCCCCCTTCTCGTCGCTCTTCCGCATCACGCGATCTTTATCGTCGCCGTACGCAGTCGTGCGGAGATACAATGCGCCCTCATCCTCGAACGTCTTGCCAGAGCGCACCAATGCCTCGACGGTTTCATCCACTTTTCCCTCAGTGTAGAGCGACGACTCGAGGTAGTAGTTGTCGAAACGGACGCCGAAGGCCTGCAGGTCGAGATCCTGCTCCTTACGAAGCTCGCCAATCGCGAACGTCCTCACCTCGGCGATATCCGGCGGGCCGCCATTTCGGTGATGCGTCTCGATGAACCTCTCGGCGAGCTCCACGATGTATTCACCGTGATAGCCGCCTTCGGGAATTTCGCCGCCGTTGCCGCGTAGTTGATTGATTCGCGCGCTGACGCTCGCGGCGAGATTATCTATCTGCGCTCCTGCATCATTGTAGTAGAACTCGCGGGTGACGCTCCACCCAACCCACGCAAGCAGCGTCGAGATCGCATCGCCGAGCGCCGCTTGCCTGCCATGACCGACATGCAGCGGCCCGGTGGGATTCGCGGAAACAAACTCGACCATCACGGGCGCACCGTTCGCGACATCGCTTCGCCCGTAACTCTCATCCGCGGAGATAATTTCCCTAATGCCGTCCGCAACGAGTGCCGGATCGAGCCAGAAATTCATGAATCCCGGCCCTGCGATCTCGACTCGCTCAACACCCGCGTCAGCGAGATGCATTTTGTCGCGCAGGTCGGTCGCAATTTGTGCGGGCCGTTTCCTCAATGGTCGCGCGAGAGTCATTGCGAGGTTTGTTGCCCAATCACCCAGCGAGGGGTCGCGCGGATGCTCCAGCACCGCGTCAACATCGTCGCCCGCGCCAAGCTCACGCGCCGCTCTAACGAGCTCGGCGCGTATTCGGTCGGTGACGCTCATTCGGAAGTTTTTTTGCTTTGAGTCGGCGGCGATGGAGCTTTAGTGGTCGACGACGTCGTCGCTACAGAAGACTCCGCGGGCTTCGCGCTTGGCGTCGACGATCCCTCCACGGCTTTGGATGCGGATCCTGATTCAGCCCCAGCGGCAGCAGACTTCGTGTCCGCTTTGTCTTTCGCGGCGGTTGCTTCGCGCTCGGCTTTCTTTCCGTCCTTGCCGTAGTCGGTGATGTAGAAGCCGGAGCCTTTGAACACGAGTCCCGCAGGGGACATCATACGCTGGGACACTGCACCGCATACCGGGCATGCGGCCTCGGATGAGGCAGTTCCAATCGAGCGATAGAATTGCTCGAACTCGTGTCCATTTGGGCAGCGGAATTCATACAGCGGCATTTGAGCAAGCTATCCAGCAAGCTGCTCCTGCTCAAGCGCGATCATTCGCGCGCCGAGCGGCGTGAGATTCGTTTCTGACAGTCGTATCAACGAAGCAAGGCGCTCGCCTCTGTCCGCGCCGGGATTCGCGGAGCGAAAGAACCGTGCATGAGGATCATGCTCATCCGCGACGTCGGTTTCGCTCGAGAAGCCGCGCGGCATTGAGGGATTATCCAGCCGGACGATCCCTGTCGCTGGATCGAAGCTCAAGCCTTTGACGTTGCACAGCTCAACGACTATGCGCGTTTCCTCTTCTGACAACTTTCGTCGGAGGTCGGGAGCGTAATCGCGAAATAACATTGGAAGGAGGCGATACGATTTGTAGGTCGAGCTGATCATGAACCAATAGATGCGATCGACGCTCGATGCGTTCCTTGCGACTTCATGAAACATTTTTCGGATCACGGCGCGAATGCCGGCGGCTGTGACTGCGCCGCGCGTATCAGGACGAGATGCCGTGTCGCCTGAGAACAGCGCCATGATTCGTTCGCCGTCAATCGTGATCTGCAAACGACGCAGCGTGCTGAAGCTCCACACTCCATCCGAGCGAGGATCCGTGCCGAGGATGACCCATTCTTTTTCATCGAGGTCACGGTTGAATTGCGACTCCGACACGTTCGCGAAACATATCTGAAGCAACTCCAGCATCGCTCGGCGCTGCGCAGCTGTAAGATTCTCGACTTCTATAACAGCGAGACCATTTCGCTCGTCAACGACTTCAGACATTCGCCGTGACATTTGGAACGAGTGAGCGATACACGCGGAACTTGCCGCGATCTTCGAGCTCAAGCCGGTCGACGAGCTCAATGTCGAATGAGACCGAGTTTCCAATCACAGTTTCAACACTGCGCTTCATCTCGGCGATGTCTTCCTCGCTTGGGGGAATCAGACGCACAGCCTTGAGGACGATGCTTGTCGCGCTTTCCTGAATCAGTTGGTATTGCGCAACCCAGTGCAGTCCCTTGTCCTTGAGGGCAGCCGCAAGCTGATACGGATGAAGGAGCGTGCCGTCAGGCATCGTGAAATAATCGACGACTCGACCCTGAATTTTTCCCAGCGTGGAAAAAGGCTGACCGCACAAGCATGAGTCTTGCCCCTGCGTCGCCACGTCTCCAAGCCGATAACGAATGAATGGCATCGAGTAGGAATGCAGTGCTGTTCCTACGATTTCACCTTCTTCGCCTTCGGCAACCGGCTGGTCATTTCGCAGAACTTCCGTGACCACCCCATCGTCGCAGCGATGATAATCCCCGGTTGCAGGACACTCCCACGCAATTCTGCTGAATTCGTGGCTTCCATAGGTGTCGTATATCGGCGCGCCGAAGGCCGCGCTGATCCGCTTCGCAGCCGAGGCCGAGAGAACTTCGCCGCCGGAGAGAATGAATCGTGGACGATGCGTTTTCACACCGCTCTCTGCGATTACGTGAGCGAGCCTCGACAGAACTCCGGCATAGCCACCAATCACGTCGGGCGCCATTTCTCTGAATTGTCTGAGCAGCGATTCCGGTGACTCGAGGCAGAAAATCGAGCGAACTCTGTAGCGGCCGAATGCATTGAGAACGAGCTCGAGAAATCGATTGTCGTTGCGGTGGGGGCGATGATGAAAAGTCGCAACGACAACGAGGGCGCCGCTGTTCGCGCCGTATAGCCGCAAAGTGCGACGACGCAATTCACCGAGAACGCGTTCCTCCATCCACGATCTGCGCACCGTGAATGGCTCACCCGTCGAGCCACCAGTGCTATGCTCGATAAGTGTTGCGGGGTCCGTGCTCTCGGCAAGAAGATCGGAGAGCGGAAGATGTTTGATGTCGGATTTCGTCGTAATCGGAATCAGCTGCAGGTCCGCAACAGTTGCTATGTGTCGGGGATGCACACCGGCCCCATCCAACAACCGGCGATAGTAAGGAACGCGATTGTATGCGTGCTCGACGATTCTCCGCACGCGACGATTTTGAAATTCAGTGAGCACACTTCGCGCAGCACCGGGATGACGACGAAACGCGATCACACTCGACACGGCCTGTGGCCACGCGGTTAGCGATTCACTCATAAGCGGAGCGAGCGGGCAACTGTCGCGGCTCGATCCTGACCTTCATTCCGCTTTTCGGACGGAGAGTCATGCTTGCCTGCGGAACCACCCGAGCGCCTTCAGCCAGGCGAAATTTCAAACGCTGACCGATGGTCACGAGCGACAGAATCATCTCGGTCATAGCGAATGAGGAGCCGATGCAACCGCGGGGCCCGCCACCGAATGGAAAATAAGCAAATTTCGGCAAATCGTCGGTCGCGCCGTTTCGCCAACGATTCGGGTCGAAGCGCAATGGATCCGGAAAAAATGCCGGGTCTCGATGAGTGACCCATTGCGAGATCAGCACGCTTGTACCTGGAGCAATTGTTACGTTACCGATTGTTACGGACTCTACAGCATCGCGACTCAACAACCAGGCCGGTGGAAAGAGACGCATCGCTTCCTTCACAACCATCTCAGTGTAACACAGCCGCGGAATATCGGAGAAGTTTGCCGGGCGCGTTCCGATTAGAGAATCAATCTCTTCGAACATCTTCTGTTCAACGTCGGGATTCTGTGAGAGAAGATACCAGCACCATGTGAGCGCGAGCGCGGGGGTATCGATTCCACCAAGAAAGAGCGTCACGGCCTCGTCGCGAAGCTGGCGATCCGACATCGCTTCACCGTTTTCGTACCGCGCCTCCATGAGAATGGAAAGCAGATCGTTTCGGGATGCGGTGTCTTTTCTTCGAGACGAGATAATTTCGAGCACAGTCTCCTCGATCGCGCTCACTCCCTCCCGATATGCGGTGTTGACCGGAATCGGAAACCAGTCCGGAGTGAATCTCGCAATGCCGCGCCGACTCGCGTAGCGGTTCATGGTATCCTCGAGAGCAACTCCAAGGGCACCGGCGCGATGGGCGATCTCTCCCCCGAACAGCGAGGTCGAGACAACGGAAATCGTGAAGCTCTTGAGTCGATCGTGAATCTCTGCGAAGCCACCGACTGGGAGAGAATCGACGAAAGCGGATGCCTGCTCGACAATGACGTTCGCATAAATCGCAAGCTTGTCGCGATGAAATGCAGGTTGCGCCAATCGCCTCTGTCGCAGCCACGAATCGCCTTCGTTCGTCAGCAGGCCGTTGCCGAACAACCGTCGCTGCGCCCGCAACGGAGCCGATTTGACGAAGCTCGCACGGCGCGTGACCATCACTTCTTCGATGAGAGCGGGATCATTCAAGAGCAAGGCACGACGTCTGCCGAAGCGAAGGCGAGCGACGGGCCCGTGCTCACGCGCGACACGCGTCAGAAATTCAAGTGGCGATTCGGCGAATTCGTGGAGGTTTCCGGTGAGCAGTCGGCCGCGCGGACCTGCGAGCGCCGCCGTACCGGTCACGCTGCGGCTCCCGGTTTGTTCGTCGAATGCGGCTCTACTTCATGCACGTCCGCCCCGAGTTTCGGAAGTGTGCGACCGGGCACTGCGTGATTCCACCACACGCCCCCGACAGGAAGTCTCACATGAGCGTATTCTCCGATTGTCTCCAATCCCGAGCGCGTCAGGATCAGCCACGCCGCATAGTTCTCCGGCGCTACAAGCGCAACGCTTCGCTCGAAACCTTCCTTCTGATTGCGCCGGGCGGTGTAGGAATTTCGCGCCATGTAAAGACCATAGCCGCGATAATCGGGAAGTGTGTAGGCACCGTAACTATAGATGTCGCCCGGCTCCAGCAAAATGAATCTGCCGAGGTACGGGACGAACACAGCGCCGGTCGCGGCCCAGCCAGCATCGACAATTCGACCATCGTGCCACGACGCAAAGCAG
This sequence comes from Gemmatimonadaceae bacterium, assembly GCA_046262875.1. Classification (GTDB taxonomy): domain Bacteria; phylum Gemmatimonadota; class Gemmatimonadetes; order Gemmatimonadales; family Gemmatimonadaceae; genus UBA4720. The sequence goes on from JBHELX010000006.1 coordinate 64,092, forward strand.
CGGTCACCTCGTCCGAGTCGTCGCTCGAAATCCTCTCGTCCCCGCTTCGGGCGGAACTGCACATACGCGTTGACGTCGCCCTTTGTCAGGACGCGAAAATCAACGTCGAGCTGCGACCGATAAACGGGGATGCTTCTCCCCGTGAGTGGATACACGAGGCAAAGCATCCGGCGGTACACTGTCGTGAGCGCTCGCGCCGCGATAGAGCTGGCGTGGCCTTTCCAGTCGAGAGTCCGTCCTTCCGCGAATCGCAGACGACCGTTCGGTCGCACGGTGATCGCGCCTTCACTCATGCGAACGCTCCCACCGGCTTCGTCGCACGAATCGCAACAAAATGAGCTAGCCTCGGCGCGACGGGGTTCTGTTGCAATCGTTCCATCCACATTAGACAGTTTGTAATTCCGTCCCGCATACGGCGGGTTCCGTGCCGGGCCGCAAGCTCAACCAGCGGAATCGCAAGCACCCTGGGTGCCAGCAAAATGCCAATACAATCGCAAACCGCGAATCCAGCCAATTCCACAGTCTTGTACGCGCCGCGAAACGTAAGCGTTCGGCCCACCGGGTACGACACCAAGCCAAGCTTCCGAAGAAATGAATATGGAAGCGAATTACGAAGCGCTATCAGGGGATTCGATCTGTTGTCCACCGTTATTACCAGTGTGCCGCCTGGCCGCATTACCCGCCAAAGCTCCTTCAATGAAACTTCGATGTCGGCCGGATCAGCAAAATGATCTACGGTCGATAATGACACGATTGCGTCGAAACTGGAATTTGCAAAGGGAAGACCTCTAATATCGGCGGCACACGCGCCGACCTCAGGGTATTTCCTGCGGGCGGCGGTCGCTGTGTATAACGACACGTCCATCCCGCAGATCTTGTCGGCGCGCGTTGCAAGAAGTGGGTAAATGCCATCGCTCGCGACTTCATCGAATAGATCGGTCTTGAGCAGGCATCCGCTTTTTGCAGGCAGCCAGCGTTCTACCAGATCGCTATTGACCCGATCGCTGTGTTGGCGCCAAGCCGGGTGTGGATGATTCGCGAGCCATTCTTCGACTACACGATTCCAATCGGCTTTCACGCCGAGGGATCGTGCGACCCGAAGCTCGATTGCAGAGCGCTCGAGATTTCACCCACAGTTGCGCGGGCTCGAACTGCGTCGATTATCGGTTCCATCAAATGCGACCTTGGTCCGTCGTCCCGCAATAACCCCGAGGCCGATTTCGCCAACGCATCCAGCGCTCCGCGTACGGCAGCTTTGTCGCGTTTCTGCTTCGTCTCTTTCAACGATTCAACCTGGTCCACTTCGAGGCCGCCGTAATCGGGCGAGGGGATTTCCATAGCTGGCGACTCATCGGTAAAGCGATTCACACCGACGACAACGGTTGCGCCGGACTCCACTCTCATTTGATGCTCGTATGCGCTGCGCCCGATTTCCTCCTGGAAAAATCCCTCCGCGATTGCAATTTCGGCGCCTCCGAGCTTGTCGGTCTGTTCGATCAGCTCTAACGCGCGCCGCTCGATCTCGTCGGTGAGATGCTCGACGTAGTAGCTCCCGGCGAGTGGATCGCCGGTATTCGCAATCCCCGACTCGTATGCGATGATCTGCTGCGTTCGCAACGCGAGGGTCGCGGCTTCCTCGGTCGGGAGCGCCAACGCTTCGTCGTATCCGTTCGTGTGCAATGATTGAGTGCCGCCGAGCGTTGCTGAAAGCGCCTGCACTGCAACGCGCACAACGTTATTCAGTGGCTGCTGTGCAGTTAACGTCACGCCACCGGTTTGCGTGTGAAAACGCATTCGACAACTCGCGTCGGATGCGCCGAATCGCTCGCGCATGATTCGGGCGTAGAGTCGCCGCGCGGCGCGAAATTTTGCGATCTCCTCGAAAAGATCGTTGTGGGCCGCAAAGAAAAAAGACAGGCGAGGCGCAAACGTGTCGATCGAAAGTCCAGCCGCGACCGCGCGTGAGACATACTCGATGGTATTGGCGAGTGTGAAAGCGAGCTCCTGGACGGCAGTCGCGCCCGCTTCTCTGATGTGGTAACCGGAAATGGAAATTGGATTCCAGCTTGGAAGCTCTTGCGCACAAAATCGAAATACATCGGACACGAGCCGGAGGCTTGGCTCCGGCGGATAGATGTACGTTCCGCGCGCGATGTATTCCTTGAGAATGTCGTTCTGAATTGTCCCATTCAACTTCTCGCGCGGGACGCCGCGTTCTTCGCCGACGACGATGTACATGGCCAGAAGAGTGGAAGCGGTTGCGTTGATCGTCATCGAAGTGGAGACAACGGCGAGATCGATTTGATCGAACAGCTGATGCATGTCCTCGACAGTGTCGATCGCAACACCAGCTCGACCGACCTCCCCCGCAGCGCGAGGGGAATCGGAATCGAGACCCATCTGTGTCGGAAGGTCGAAGGCTACTGAAAGTCCTGTCTGCCCGGCCGTGAGCAGATGACGAAACCGCTCATTGGTTTCTCTCGCGGTGCCGAAGCCGGCGTACTGCCGCATTGTCCATAGCCGGCCGCGATACATGTCGGAGCGGACGCCACGCGTAAATGGATACGCTCCCGGATTGCCAAGATTGGCTGTGTAATCGCGCGGCGGATTTTCCGGGCGATAATATGGCTCGATTGGAATTCCCGAGGGCGAGGATTTCCCGGGCTCGCCCCCGTCCGTCATCGAGCCGCGACGGGGAGTTCTTCCTTCGCGACTTCCTTCAGCATCGTATTCGCGATCTCGACATCGTACTTGCTTCCGATGTAGAGCGGTGTGCGCTGGTGAAGATCGTCGGGCTGAATGTCGAGAACGCGATTGCGCCCGTCGGATGCCGCGCCGCCGGCTTGCTCCACGATGAACGCAAGCGGATTCGCCTCATAGAGAAGCCGCAGTTTTCCGCGCGGCGTCTTGGTGTTCGAGGGATATGCGAACAGTCCGCCGCCGAGAAGATTGCGGTGGAAATCTGCAACGAGGGAGCCGACGTAACGCACGCTCATCGCGCGCCGGTCACCGTCGAGCCCGCGATAGCGACGCATCAGCATTCGGACCTTGTCACTCCACAATCGCTCGTACGAATCATTCACCGAGAGATATCGGCCCGATGCAGGAATTCTGATATCCTGGTGCGACAACAGGAATTCACCTATTGAAGGATCGAGCGTGAACGCGTGCGCGCCCTGCCCCGTTGTGTACACGAGCATGGTGCTCGATCCATAGATGACATAGCCAGCGGCGACCTGACGTCGGCCGGGCTGAAGCATGTCTTCCATTTCCCCGCGCGCACCACGCGTGATTTTTCGTACAACGGAGAAAATTGTCCCAACAGGAACGTTCACGTCGATGTTCGACGATCCGTCGAGTGGATCGAACAAGAGACAATATTTACCGCAGCGGAAATTCTCGGGAATTGGAATGATGCCCGGTTCTTCCTCTGATGCCATCGCGCAAAGGCGTCCGCTGTGATCGACCGCTTTGACGATGATGTCATTAGCGATCACGTCGAGCTTCTGCTGTATTTCACCCTGAACGTTCTTGTCTTCGGTGGCGCCCAGCAGGTCCGCTAGTCCAGCGCTGCGCACTTTGTTGGCGATCATCTTCGCCGCCAACGCCATGTCATAAAGAATTCCGGAAAGCTCACCCGTTGCTTCAGGGTGGAGCTTTTCCTGTTCAATGATGAACCGCTCGATTGTTACAACGGATGTGGGGGTATGCTTCACGTCAGGCTTCCTCGGGAGGGACGCGAGAGCCTTTGAGCCGACGTGCGGCATACGTTCTCGCATCGATCTCGTAGCAGTTTCTATGGTACCCGCGACGCAGACTCTCCCAAATGTAACGCAGAGGGAAAGACCTGCGCTCCAGATATTGCTCGACGTGACGGTACTCGTGCAAAAGCAGCGCCGCGTCAAGCGATGCATGGGCGCCGAAGAATATTGTTCGGCGCAAAGTTATCGCTTCAACCGTGGACTGACCGAGCATTAAGCCGCCGATTCGGGGCGCGAGCCCACCTCTGCGAAGCCTTAGTCGCGTGAGCTCCGGAAATTGTTGCGCAAAATTATCGGGCAAGCGTATGGGCTCACCAATCACTAATCTCGCGAGGCTGCTGAGATATCCCATCGTTGTCCTTCCGCCTCGAGCGTAATTGCGTGGCCGTCGGTTCGCACAATGATCGTTCCCAACTTATCGGTACGCACGACTCGCGCCCCAACGCGACCAAGCGAAGCGAGAACATCGGCGCTTGGGTGGCCGTAAGGATTGTCTGCACCAACTGAAATTATCGCCGCAGCTGGATGAACAGCAGCGAGAAATTCATCGGTGCTGCTCGTCGAGCTTCCGTGATGGCCAACCTTGAGAACGTCGGCGTGAAGCTCACTTCGTGCGTGCTCCAGCAGCCAGTTCTCTTCGGGTGCTTCGGCGTCGCCAACGAGAAGAAACCGCACCGATCCATAACGAACGAGTGCAATTGTGCTCGCAAGATTGGGATCGGTCAGCGATGCAGTCCACACAGAATCGGGAGCGAGAAAATCGATGCCGACTCCGTCGAGCTCGATTGCGTCGCCGGGATGAACGCGTCGCCATTCAACCTTCTCGTCCCGCGCGACACGCAGAGAGTTGTCGTACACTCTGCTTCCCTGCGCGAATGCTGCGTCCCAGAACGTCTTTGGATGTAGCGCGTGAAACACACTTGCTGCTCCGCCGACGTGATCCGCATGCGCGTGTGAGAGAATAAATGTCTCGAGCGACCCGCCGCGTCGAAGCACATAAGGAATGATTGTCGAGCGGCCAGCATCGCCGGTTTCCCAGATGCGGCCGGCATCCACAAGAATCCAATGGCCTTTGTTTGTTCGAAGAAGAATTGCGTCACCCTGCCCTACGTCCAGAACGTGAAGCTCCACTCCCCCGTGATATGGTAGACGAACCGCTGGCGCCCATGCGACGACAGCGAGCGCAGCCGCGCCTGCGACCAGAGGCTTTCCGGGATATCTGGAGAGTGAGGCGACAAGCAGCGCGATCACTGCAACGCTCGCGGCAATCACCACGACGAATGTTGGCGCAACATTGAGGGAGCTTCCCGGAATTCCGGCCGCTGTCGATGCAATTCGATCGAACGCAATCAGAAGTGGATGAGCCGCTGCAGCGAACAAACCCGCAATGGTCGGAAACCGCGCGAACACGAGCGCGAGAAACAATGTCGGTTGAAGGAGGCTGATTACGGGACCAGCAGCGAGGTTCGATAGCGGCGCGATCAAACTCATCCGCCCGAAATACCATGTCACGAGCGGAGCGCTGACAACGCTCGCAATGATCGACGTCAACAGGTCGCGACCGATTTTGAGTCGAAGTCCGGAAAATCTCGGAGTGAGGAACCGCCGCGCGAGCACGCCACTGGCGATGAGGCCCGCGATTCCCGCAACGCTGAGCTGATATCCGAGATCGAGAACGGTCCGCGGCACAACCAGCGGCACAAACGCACCGGCTGCCCACGCGGCCCAGGGCGACGTTGGTCGCTGCCAGACTCTCGATATTGTCGCCATCGCGAGCATTGCAGCAGACCTGAGCGCGGGTGGAGGCGCGCCGATGACGGCCACGTAGATCGCGATGACAAGTATCGAACCGAGCGACGCTATCGACGGAGGCAGCCGAGCGAGCCGCAACAAAAGGAGCATCGCGCCTGCGATGATCGCGACGTGCAAACCGGAGATCGACAACATGTGGATGATCCCCGCGCGAGCGTAGCGATCGCGCATCTCGGGCGATATCTCGTGCTGGTCGGCGATGAGCAGCGCTTTCGCCATGGGTGCATCTCTACGAAATACCGCGTCGATCGAGCGGGATGCGCGTTGTCGCGCGCGGCCGAGGATCGTAGCGTCGGCGTGTCGATTCGCTTCGGCGCGTTCTTCACGCGTCAACCGGCGAGAGGGCACGGCCGAGAGAAGTGCAATCACGACTCCCGCCACAATGAGAAATCCCAGCCCTGCCAGTCGCGCGTCTCTCTTCGCTAAAGCAAAGAACGAGACCGCGACTCCAGTAAGAATTCCACTGGATGCAAATCCGCTGAAGCCACCTAGCAGCGCGGCGGCAAAACAGAGATAGGCCCACGTAATGAGAGGCAGTTGATTATCCCGGAGCGTTTCGCTCGACGGTAACCTGCCGGTGTTATTCGACGCGCATCAGCGCGTCGCACGCGAAATCTTTACACCGCCACTGGAAGCGGAGCGCGCTCGCGAACGAAGGTACCCGTGAATGTCGAGCCGGTCGTGCCGGTGAGCTCGACTGTCGCATAACTGCCGATCATCGTCGTTTCGCCGGGCACGACTACAGTTTTGAAATCACGCGTTCGCCCCTGCAACAACCCGCCGCGTCGAGCTTCCTTCTCGATCAGCACTTCCCGGCGCTGGCCAAGCTGTCGGAGATTGCTGTCACGAACGCCGGCTCGAACGGTCTCGATGAGTCGCGCCAGCCTGTCGCTCGAAATTTCGTCGCTGACCGTTTCGCTCTCCGGAAAACGCGTGGCCGGAGTTCCATCGCGCAGCGAGAACTTGAAAGTGAACGCGTCCTCGAAGCCAATCTCGCGGACAGCCGAGAGTGTCTCGTCGAAATCCTCTTCTGTCTCACCCGGAAAACCGACGATGACATCGGTTGTCACCGACAATCGTGGAATCGCACATCGCAGTCGGTCGACGCACTCGAAATATTTCTCGCGCGTGTAGCGTCTGAGCATTCGCCTGAGAACTCGTGTAGACCCGGACTGCATCGGCAGGTGTACGTGCTCACACACAGCGTCGGTCTCGGCCATCGCCGATATCACTCGATCGCTGAAATCGTTTGGGTGGGGACTCGTGAATCTCAGGCGCCGAATTCCGTCCACATCTCCTACAGCGCGCAGTAAATCAGCGAAGTCGTGTGTGCCGTCGTTGTAGGAATTCACTGTCTGGCCGAGAAGGACGACCTCCGACATTCCTTCGCCGACGATGTCTCGCGTTTCGCGCACCACGTCGTCGAGCTTTCGGCTTCGCTCGGGACCACGGGTTGTCGGCACGATGCAGTAGGTGCACCGGTAATCGCACCCACGCTGAACGGGTATCCAGGCTTTCACTTTGTCGAACCGACGTGGCGTGAAATCCTCGTAATGCTCCTCGAGATCGAAGTTCGTCGAGCTCGTTCGCGCGCCGCGACGCGCATTTTCTACGAGCAGCGGAAGCGATCGGTATCCATCCGGACCAATGACGAGACTGACATGGCTCGCGCGCTCGAGGATCTGGGGACCGAGACGCTGCGCCATGCAACCGGTGACACCGAGCACGGCGCCCGTTTTCATTTTGCTTTTCATTTCGCCCAGGCGACCGATCACCCGCTGCTCCGCGTGTTCGCGAATCGCGCACGTGTTCACGAGGATGACGTCGGCCGACTCCGGCGCATCGACGGAACGATACCCCGATGCTTCCAGCTTCCCGAGCATGAGCTCGGAATCGCTGACATTCATCTGGCAGCCGTAGGTCTCGATGTAAACCGTGGATTGAGTCGGACTCGTCATGCAACTCTGGCTGTAAGCCGGCCGTCTTGCGCCGCGAGATTCGCTGAGAACCGTTCTCGACGCCTGACTGTCGTTCCGGACAAGTACACGGAAAGATAGTCCTCAGTTAGTCCTTCACGCTGCGAAATTGCAACCACGTCAGCCACACCTCCCGCGCGCGAAGCGCGATAGTCAGTGGCTTTGCGCGCTGCGATCTCGCGCAGCTCGCCGCTCCTCCCCTCGGCATCACCAGATCCAACTTGTGCGGGAAGGCGAATGGCCGAGGTTCCAGGACGAGGCGAATAGCGAAAGACATGAAGCGAGGTGAACGGCAATCGCTCGACGAGCTCTACGGTCGCGCGATGATCCTCCTCTGACTCTCCAGGAAATCCCGAGATCACATCTGCCCCGAATCCGAACACGGCTCGAGACTTCGCGATTCGTTCGATTCGTGCAGCGTAAGTCTCCGCCGAATACCAGTGACGTCCCATCCGTTTGAGAATTCGATTCGATCCCGACTGAAGAGGAGCGTGCAGGTAGGGCGCGAGATGAGTCCCGTCTACGAGCAGATCGAGCAACCTGTCATCGACCTCGGTCGCCTCCAAAGAGGAGAGCCGAAACCTTACTGAAGGGACTTCCCGGACGAGAGATTCGACGAGCAGCGAAAGCGACGTTCCAACGTCAACACCATACGACCCGATGTGAATTCCCGTCAGTACAATTTCACTGTGGACGTCGGCAAGCTCTCTCGCTTCGTCAACCAGCTGACGTGCATCACGCGAGCGATTCGATCCACGCGCAAGGGTCGTCGCGCAGAAAGTGCAATGCTCATCGCAACCATCCTGAATTCGAAGTAAGCCACGCGCGCCTGTTTGCGATTTGGCATTGGGTACCCCGAGCTTGCGATTCAAACCGAGCGCGGAGGCGATGGCATCGAGATCAGCGCCGGCAACCGTGTCGCTTACCGTCGGAAGAGTGCGCAATGGCGCCACCCGCTCGTCGCGCGCGGGAATCCCGGGCGCGCAACCCATGATCACCGATCGCAAACGCGGGTTGTCACGCGCCGCTCGGCGCACAGCCTTTCGCATGTCAGCCTCAGCAGCGGCAGTGACAGAGCAGCTGTTGAAAATCGCAACGTCCGCATCGGACGGGCCTAGAACCTCAACGCCGCCGTGAGCCAGAAGCATCGCGCGCGTCGCTTCGCTGTCGTATTGATTGGCGCGACAGCCGTGAGTGCGCAAATAAAATTTCAATGCGTGCCCGGCTTTTTGATGGGAAGCTGCACGAAAAACGAGCTACCCTCCCCTTCTTTGCTGTTCACCCAGATCATTCCGCCGTGAAGATCAACGACGAGTTTACAGAACGTGAGTCCGAGACCCGAGCTCCGCACACGAGGCGCGTTTGGTCCCGCAACCTGACCGAATTTTCTGAAGATCACCTCATGATACTCGGGAGGAATCCCTGGCCCGGTGTCGCTGACCGTGAAGAGAACTGCGTCCGGAAGCTTGCGCGCGCTCAACGCCAGGTCGATTGGGCTGGACGAATGTGTAACGGCGTTCTGGATGAGATTGGAAAAAACTCTCTTGAGGAGCGCCCTGTCTGCCTCGAATAACGGAGTCTCATCGTCGACATTGAGCGATGCGCGTGTTCCTTCCTGCTGAAAACGGTGAGCCCATTCATGAAGGAACTCCGAGAGAAGCGCGGCAGGAGCAATTTGCTCGTAGTTGAGATTGATTCCCGCCTCTTCGATGCGTGCAATCTCGAGAATGTCTTCGATGAGAGCGAGAAGATCCTCGGATTTCCCCTCGGTATCCGCCACCGCGCGACGCTGCTCCTCGCTGAGTACCCCGAAGTCTCCGTCGCCCAGCATCTCGAGCGTCGCGAGAACCGATGTCAACGGCGTCTTCAGATCATGTACAATCATTTTCATGAGATCGTCGCGAACTTTTTCGAGCTCGCGCAGCTTGCGATAGCTGCCCTCGAGTGCGTCAGTCGCCGCTTTCAACTTGAGAAGGCTCCGCACACGCGCGCCAAGTACGAGTCTGTTGTGCGGCTTCGTGAGGAAATCGTCGCCGCCGGCTTCTATTCCTTTCACGCGATCGCCGGTGTCATTCAGCGCCGTGACAAAGATCACCGGAATTCGCGCAGTCCGCGGATCGCGCTTGATGCGACGGCACACCTCGAACCCGGTAGACCGTGTGTCTACGCCGAGATCGCCCGCAGGCATCGACACGTCGAGTATGCAGAGATCCGGATTGTGCTCGAAGCATGCAGCAATAGCGGATGGCCCATCTTCGGCGGCAATCGTGCGGTAGCCGAGCGTGTTTAGCTGGTCGAAGAGAAGCTCGACGTTAGCCGGTACATCGTCGGCGACGAGGATCAGCGGTGCGGAATGCTGTCCCGGCTCGCTCATTGATGTCAGGGCCTAACGCGTAAGCCGAAGCTCAAGGTATACGCGCGCTCGCGAACGTCGCCGATCGTCGTGGAAGAATTTGGAGATCGCGACGCGTGTTGCAATGTCACGTCAAATGCTGCGCGATTGCGAGAGAACTGTGCGCCGAGGCCAGCCGCGAACGCGAGCTCGCGAACCTCGCTGTCGCCGGCAACAAAGGGCAACGTGCGGTATCGCGCGCCAAGCCGAAGGAGAACAACACGCTCGAGAAGCCGCGGACCAGTCGCTTCCAATCCCACTCCAGTATCCCACGCGTCGACTGCACGCGCATCTTGCGAGCCAAGACCGTTCATCGACGACCAGAGATTCCGATCCACCTGTGCAGAGACAACCGCACCCGGAATGCCGGAAAAAGAGATAGCTGCGCCATAACGATCGGGAATTTTTGCTGTCGCTACAACGGTGTCGCCGGAATGGGCGTGAAGATTTCCTCCCTTTCGTCCCGAGAGCGCGAGCGCGAAAACGCTCGAATGAATCACCGCCCCGGCAGACACACCCAAACCCGTGTAATCCAGCTGCGAAATCTGATTCACCGGAACGAACGCAAGCGTGTCGGGGAACGACTGATTGAAAAAGAGTCGGTTTTGTCCTGTGAAAACGTGACCGCCGACGCCAAACTGGAGGTATTGATTCGGGATCCAGCTCGCGGCAATCCTCACATCGTCGATTGCGCCGATGCTCTTCACATTCTCGGTGATCGTGGTCTTGTCACCGCCGATGATTTCATCGCGCGTTGTGGACGTCTGCCAGGAGCGATCGAGCAGCGTGGCGACGCTCACGGCAATCGTTGTCCGGGTTCCGACTGGCAGCGCGGCAATGGCCAGAGGAAATCGTGACGTCGTCGTTTTTTGAGTGGCCGTGCCCGTCGAAAGACGCCGAAACTCCGGCTCGTATTGCATGAACAAGAGGGGTTGGTCGGACGCTCCGATGGACGCAGGATTGATTGCGCTCTGCGGATCGAATTGCGCGAGCGCGCCTCCGGTCCCAAGTGCCCGACTGCTGAATTCACCCGGCGGATATCCGAAACCTTGAGTGCTCAACGTGCCTTGCGCACCCGCTGAGCCCGCGACGAGTAGAAATGCAATGCACACCCAACGCGCGCTGGTCATGGGAGGCCGCTCGATTTGCGTGTTGAATAGCTGATGCGCAGGCGAGGTCTCAGATCTGGTGCTGCTTCGATCGAGAAAAATAGAGCGCGCAGCGGCGCCGACCCTTCCGTTGCGCTCACCAGCACGACCGCGCGCGGTGTCTGATCCACTTTCTGCGTGCGCCAGAGGTTGATGACCTGAGCAATCTCAACAGCTTTGACGCCGCTGTCTCCGGGCGCAACTCTTGTGGTATCGAGTGAGCTCTGCGCAGTGATTTGTGCGGCGCGCGTAACATCCGTCACAGCTTTTGCCGCGAGCGAAACGTGCGCGACGATTCTAACCGTGTCTTTCGGATCTACTGACCGATCCGGCCGCTGCGTCATGAGTAGAGACGCGCGAATAATCTGAGCCGTGTCAGAAATGAACGGGGGAATATTGAACCGCATGTAAATTCTGCGCGCCGGTAGTCCTCCAACATCCAGCACTCCCGTTGGAGGCGGTGGCGGCCCCTTCGCGAGCGCAGTGTAATCCGAAAGATGTGTCGCTATGTCAGTCTGATTTGCAGGCGTGGTGGAAAGAGGCGAGCGCTGAATCGCTTTGATCGACGTATCAGGATCGACTCTGAAATAAAGAAGCTCCGGAAGTCCTGACTCTACGGCGAAAATCCTGAATTGAACCGAGCCGCCCGGCGATGTTGCACGAAGTCCAACACGCATCCGCCCGCCAAGTCGCGAGAGAATGGCTGCCGGAGGCAGCGAAAGCCTTACTGTGTCTTTGAGCGAATCCTTGTCGAATGTCTGAGACGCGATGAGTCGATCCGGCGTAAAAAGAGCAGTCACCGCTGAAATGAGCGAGTCGGGCGCGTCCGAATTAACGTCGTACGCTTCGATGGTTATCGGCCCGGGAAATTTTGCGTTGACGGTATCGATTCGGAATTGAATTCGCGCGCTGTCGGCGATCGTGATCGCTGTCGTGGTGGTATCGGTTAAGTTCTTCTGATAGCGCGCGGGAATCGAATCGAATCGAATGATCGCACGCGAATCAACAGTGTCACCCCGCGTCGCGACAAGCATCTCGCTTTCCGTGCCCTGCCCGGTCAAAGCGGAAACCGCCGTGTCGAGAACGACAGGATCGATCGTTACAGTCTGGATATCGCCGGACTGATTACTGCACAGCGCCGGGCAGCCGGCGCTCGTGTCGAGGTTTTCGGTACAGGCGGTCGAGACGGCGATGATGAACAACACGCCGGCGAGACGCAGGCCGGCAGATCTTACGGGCACTACAACCTTCCACGTAAATGGTTCAGGTCGAATGCTTCCGGCAAAAGGTCGCTCAATTTCCACTGCGCCTGCTTTCCATTCCTGGCATAACTCGTAACAAGAAGGTCCGGAGCAAATTCGCTCATTGTTTGCCGGCACGACCCGCACGGTGGCGACGGCTCATCCGCTTCACTTGCAATTGCAATCTCATCGAACGACGTCAGCCCCCGCGCGACAGCAGCGGCAACCGCAACCCTCTCGGCACAGAGCGCCTCTCCGTATGCCGCGTTCTCGACGTTGCACCCGGCGACGATCTCACCTGTCGAAGCAAGCACCGCGGCTCCAACCCGAAAGCGCGAGTACGGTGCGTACGCATTCTCCATTGCGGCGAAGGCGGCGTCTCTGAGGCGTCCGCCCTCGTTCGTCGTGTCGCTCACTTCGCGGTCAGCTCACTAAGGAACGACCGACCAGCGCCGCGATATGAGACACCAAGCCACTCCCCGATAGTTGCGCCCAGATCCGAAAATGTGGGCCTGACACCTAGATCGACTGGAGCGACGGCCAGCCCCAGGGCGAGAAGCGGAACGCGCTCGCGCGCGTGATCGGTTGAAGGAGTCGTTGGATCATTGCCGTGATCGGCAGTTATGAACAGCAGGTCGTCCTCTTTGAGCGCGGATAATAGTGAGGGCAGTGCCCTGTCGAACTCCTGGAGTGCCTTGTAAAACCCCGGAGCGTCGTTGCGGTGCCCGTATAACTGGTCGAAATCTACTAGGTTGGCAAAAAGGAGCCCACTCTCCGGCCCGGTCAACCATTCTCGAATCAGCTCGATTCCCTCTGCATTCGACACTGTATGACGTGATGTGATAGCGCGAGACGCAAACAAGTCATCGACTTTTCCGACTCCGCTTCGATCGATTCCCGCGGCCGCAAGCGCATCGAGCAGAGTTTCCGACGGTGGATCGATTGAAAAATCCCGCCTGTCAGTCGTGCGCCTGAACGACCCCTCGCGGCCGGCGAATGGACGCGCAATGACTCGTGAGACGTCGTTGGGCGCGACCAGGATTCGCCGCGCGATTTCACACGCCCGGTACAGCTCCTCGAGCGGGACGACCTCCTCGTGCACTGCAATCTGAAAAACCGAATCAGCGGACGTGTAGACGATCCACTTTCCCGTTCTCACATGCTCGGCGCCGAGTTCGTTTATCACTTCGGTCCCACTGGCAACGACGTTTCCAATCACGCCTCGACCGGTGGCCGCCACGAAGCCCGCTATCACGTCTTCAGGAAATCCATTGGGGTAAGTCGGAAACGCTTTCGAGAGGTGGACGCCGGCAATTTCCCAGTGGCCTGTCGTGCTGTCTTTTCCGGCTGACGCAGGATTCATCGAGCCCCACGCGCCAACGGGCCGATCGACTCTACTTGTTCCCTCGAACAGTGCAATGTTCCCTAGTCCGCACAGATTCAGAGTCGGTAGATCAAATCCTCCTACCGCATGAGCAAGATGTCCGAGGGTGTCAGTGCCCTGATCACCGTAAGCCGCGGAATCGGGAGCTTCGCCGGCGCCCACACCATCGAGCACGATGATCCCCGCACGTCTCACTTCGGACCTCCGGAGTAGTAACGGTCGAGTCGGCCGCGAAGTCCGGTGAGCACTTCGTAGTACGACATTCCCGCGAGCGCGCCCAACTCCGCCAAGCCGATTTCTCCAACGCCGTCGACTTTACCGACGAGGGTGACAACGTCGCCAACGTTAATGCTCGACTCGGTGACGTCGAGCATGATCATGTCCATCGTGACAAGACCCACTATCGGGACGCGTCCATCTGAAGTCAGCGCGGACGCGCGATTACCCAATGCGCGCGGATAACCATCACCATAGCCTATTGGAATTGTCGCAATTCTCCGGCGCGACGGAGCATGCCACGTTGCATCGTAGCTGACGCTGTCGCCCTGTTCTATCCATCGAGTTTCGGCGATTCGAGTGTGAATGCTGACCACCGGTTGAGGATCGAGCTCGGGACCGGCATCACTTCCGACGCCATAGAGAAAAACGCCGGGGCGAATCGCATCCCACTCGGAATGCCCGTGACGAACTATTGCGGCACTTGCATCCGTGTGGAGGTACTTCGGGCGCGCCGGCAGAGCTGCGACCGCGTCCCGGAAACGCTGTTCCTGTTCATCCATTGACCCATCATCGAGCTCTGCGGAATGGAAATGAGTGAACGCTCCTTCGGGGGGATGCCTGGCGACCACATCGCGGACTGCGTTTATGTCGCGCCATTGAATTCCTGCTCGCGACATACCTGTATCTATCGAAAGCTCCCACGCGCCGCCGCCCCGCGCCCATTCTTCGATTTCTTCGGAGGTGCCAAAGACCGGCGTGAGTGATAGCTCGTGCGCAGCCGGATATTCGTCGCGCAGAAGCGGTGAAAAGACAATTATCCGTCGCTTGATTCCCGCTTCGCGTAGTTCCCTTCCTTCTTCGATCGTCGCAATTCCATATGCGAGCGGCTCGAGATATTCGAGCGCGCGCGCAACACGCACTGCACCGAGCCCGTATGCGTCCGCCTTTACCATAGGGATGATGGCCACGCCAGATCGCGTCTTCGCAGTGCGCGCATTGCGAATCACTGCGTCGAGATCGACGTCCATCCACGCGCGATCGACTCTCGATCTCATTGGCGGCTGATCGTCGTGATGTCTAGTATTCCATTCACAGCGCGGAATTTAGCGGTCAGGAGCCTGCATGGACGAAAAGACGACACTCGATGACGCTCTCGAGCTCATGCGCGATTTGCGCAAGCGATGCGAGTGGGACAGAGCGCAGACGCACGACTCGTTGCGACCCTATCTCATCGAAGAAGCATATGAGCTCGACGATGCGATCAGCTCGGGCACCGCGCCTCTCATCCGCGAGGAGCTCGGGGATTTGTTGCTGCAGGTGCTGTTTCATTCGGTGATTGCTGAAGAGCGCGGCGAATTCAATGCCGCCGATGTCGCCGCGGGACTGATTGCAAAAATGCGCGCGCGACATCCGCATCTGTACGGCGATGGCGCCCGCGAGCCGTGGGAGCGCATGAAATCGAAGAAGCGCGAATCCATTGGCGATGGACTGCCCGCTTCATTGCCGCCTCTGCACCGCGCGCATCGCCTTCAGGATCGCGCCGCCGGAGTAGGATTCGATTGGCCTGATGTCGAGGGGCCGGCCGCCAAGGTAGAGGAAGAATTGGCTGAAGTCCGTGAGCAGCTGAAAGGTCGCCCAGCAATTCCAACTGGCGCCGCTCCAACCATCGATAGAGAGCACGAGATGCTAGAAGAGGAGTTAGGCGATTTGCTTTTTGCGTGCGTGAATCTTTGCCGCAAAGCGGGAGTTCACGCGTCGCTCGCGCTCGATCGGGCCAACTCGAAATTTGAGGCGCGATTCAAGAAGATCGAAAAGATGTGTCGTGAACGAGGAATTGCGATGCACGACGCTGGACTCGATGTGCTGGATTCACTTTGGGAGGAAGTGAAATCGGAGACGACCGCGGTCCGCGAACCGCGGTAGTACCGCGGACTTCGGAATGACCGCTGACATCGTAGTCCGAAGTGATACCGCAGTCCGCCGTCCGCGGTACTCCCGCGGTCCGCGGTCCGCGGTCCGCGGGAGGCTTATGGTTTTAGCCGGTGCATCATCCGCGGAAATGCAATCGCCTCTCGCAAATGCGGAATTCCGCAAATCCACGCAACTGTCCGCTCGAGTCCCAATCCGAATCCGGCGTGAACGAATGTCCCGTATTTTCTGAGATCGATGTACCAGCTGTACGCCTCCATCGGCAGATTCTCTTCCTTGATTCGCGCAACGAGCTTATCGTAGTCGTCCTCGCGTTGTGATCCGCCGATGATTTCGCCGTAACCTTCGGGGGCGAGGCAATCATCGCAAAGAACCGTGCGCGGATCCGCCGGATTCTCTTTCATGTAGAATGCTTTCGCTTCCTTTGGATAGTTGAACACGAAGATCGGCCGGTCATAGCTCTCGACCAACAGCGTCTCGTCCTCGGCGCCGAGGTCATCGCCCCACTGTATCGAGCTGCCCTTTGACTGAAGCGTCGAGACTGCGTCAGAATAGTTGACTCTCGGGAACGGCATCACGACCGTCTCCAATTTGCTCGTGTCGCGCTCGAGCAAATCGAGCTCGGGCCGGCGTAGTTCCAAACAGCGCGCCACCAGATAGGAAACGAACTCCTCCTGAAGACGCATGTTGTCGTCCGAGTCGTTGAACGCGACTTCGGGCTCGCACATCCAGAATTCAGTCAGATGTCGCCGGGTCTTTGATTTTTCCGCGCGGAATGTGGGTCCAAAGCAATAAATCTTTCCGAACGCCGCTGCCGCGGCTTCTCCGTATAGTTGCCCGGTTTGTGCAAGGTAAGCGGTGCCTTCGTCGAAGTATTCGGTCCCAAAGAGTCCGCTGCGCTCGCCAATTGCGGCAGTGAGTATCGGCGTATCAACGAGAAGAAAATCACGATCGTAAAAAAAATCGCGAATGCCTTGCTCGATTTCGTGGCGAACCGTGGCGATTGCGCGCTGGCGATCGCTCCGCAGCCACAGATGACGGTTGTCGAGCAGAAAATCGATTCCGTGTTCTTTCGGCTGAATCGGATAGTCGACCGGACTCGGACCGGTAACGATGAGCTCGCTGAGAGCGAGCTCATAGCCGCCGGGTGCGCGAGCGTCGGGGCGTACCTCGCCGGTCACCTCGATCGTCGTTTCTTGTGTAAGCAGTGCGAACCGTTCCCACGTCTGTGGGGCAACGCTAAGTTTCACGAGAACACATTGCAGTGACCCACTACCATCGCGCATGACGATAAAGGCAACTTTACCGGACGAGCGCAGGTGCGTAACCCAGCCCCGCACACGGACTTCAAGTCCGGCGTGGGTGCTGAGCTCGGCAATTCGTGCGTACGGGAGAGTCATTGGTATTGGATCAGGACAACAAGTGCGCGGCAAGCTAGACCACCCCTATAGGAGTGTCAACAGCGCATGACGCTGCGCGTACGACTCGCAATCGGGATCGTTTCGATCACGATCATACTGCTGATTCCACTTTTGCTCGCGCTCCGATCTCTCGAGAGCGTGCATCAGACAACGCGCAGCCTGCGCGATCGCGAATTCGCAGGATCGCTACAGCTCGGACGATTTCGAAAGCTCACAGACGATATCAAACGGGGTGAAGACGCGCTCGCGCTTCTTCACACACCGGCAACTCTCGCGCGGATGCGCGCCAACATTGTCGCACTCGCCGCGACGGGTGATTCGCTCGACCGCTACAAGCTGAGCCCGCCCGGCGAAATGGGAGCGGCGATTCTCTCGCTGCGGTCTGCGATCGACGCTGAGTACGCCGCCGCATCGACCGATAACGGAAATGTTGCTGACGAAATCGCGGTGCAGCGAACACGTCCTGCCTTGTCGACTCTCGATAAGCTGATTGCTCAAACAGAAGCACGTCTTCGCGAAGAAACACGCGACAAGGCGGAGAAAACCGCCGAGGAAACGGACGACGCGCAACGTACTGCAGCCGGCTCACTTGCAATCGCGCTGTTGATCGCAACGTTGATCGCAATCTGGCTCACGCGATCTATCAGTCGCCCTGTGTACGATCTCGAGAAAGGAATGCGGGCGGTCGCAGACGGTGATTTCACTCATCGACTGCCGATGAAAGAAGATCGACACGATGAATTCGGCCGGCTCGCCGAGAGTTATCAAAGAATGACGTCGCAGCTCGCGGAGCTCGACAAGCTCAAGGCCGAATTTGTGTCTGTTGCGTCGCATGAGTTAAAAACACCGATCAACGTCATCGTCGGATATCTCGAGCTGTTGCAGGAAAATATTTACGGCGAGCTCAACCCGAAGCAGCGTGAGATCTGCGCGACATTGGGAAAACAGGCGCAAACTCTCACACGACTGGTGAAGAGATTGCTCGACATCAGCCGCTTCGAGGCAGGAGGTGGCAAGCTCGAGCGCCGCCAGATCGACCTCGACCGATTCCTTCATCAGTTCGAATCCTCATTCCAGGTTCTGGCGCTCCAGCGCGAGATTGCGTTCCGGGTTGTGCGCGGCGATGATCTGCCGGCCCACGTTTTATGGGACGAAGACAGGATCAACGAGGTGCTCGGCAACCTCTTGTCGAACGCTTTCAAATTCACCGATAGGGGCGGAACGGTCGAGCTTGGCGTCGAGGGTGCGGACAACGAGGTGACGATTACCGTCCGTGATTCGGGCGCCGGAATCCCGCCGGAACAACTGCCGCACATCTTCGAAAAGTTCTATCAGGCGAACAATCAGGCGCAGTCCGCCACCCGCGGCACCGGTCTCGGCTTGGCGATTGCAAGGGAGATCGTCGAAGCCCATGGGGGTACCATCGCGGTATCCAGTAATCAGGGCGTCGGGACGACTTTCACGATTACGCTTCCGGTAAGGGCGGTCGTAACACGAAGAACACCGTTCCGGCGGACACCGGTTGTGGAGGAAGTCGCTTGAAGCGAATTGTTTGCGTTGCAATCGTGTTGGCCGCCTCGGGATGCGGTAAGCCGCACGCACCGGTGACTCAGCCGTTGGCGGCAGAATTTGCGTCGGCAATCGAAGCGGCGCGCCAAAAAGTTGACGCGGGCGATTATCCGGGCGCAGACAAAATTCTCGCTGACTATTCACTGCGTCATCAGGGCACGCCGGAAGCGCGCGAGATTTCGTTCTGGCGCGCCATGTACATCGTCGATCCCGCAAACAGAACTGCGTCGATTGCACAGGGCATCAGGGCGCTGGACATTTATCTCGCGACCGACGGCACGATCTGGTACCGACCACAAGCCGAGGTTCTGCGACGCACCGCGTTAGTGATTCAGCAGGTGCGACAGGCGCAAATGCCGAAGCAGGTCACCGGAAAGGACACGGTGTTCATTTCGCGTGAAGAGGAAGTCGCTGCTTTGCGAGATCAATTAGCGAAGGCAAATGCCGAGCTCGATCGGATCAAGAAGAGGCTTGCGAACCCCGGTCGGTAAAAAAGAACAGAACAAGGTCTGAGGCTTCAGGTGGATCGGGTTGCCAGGCGTCGGGTGAACTTCCGCACGGCCGATTTCGGCAATCGAACGGTCATGCGGTCGTCACTGGACGCCCGGCAACCTGATCCACCTGAAGCCTCAGACCTTGTTCTGTTCTTTTCTAACCCACGCGAAATAACTGTAGCGCTCGCGAGTAGCGCGACGACAAGACCTGTCGAATTCCGTCATTAGCCGGCGATCGCAGCTCGGGATCCCTGCTGAGCAGCTTCTCTGCAGCGTCTCTCGCCTGGATGTTCAGCTCCTCATCCCGTATTGGGTCCGCGATCTTGAACGTTGCCATGCCGCTCTGCTCTTCCCCGAATAGATTTCCCATTCCCCGGATTTGCAAATCCGCGCGCGCAATCTCGAATCCATCCTCTGTTCGCGCAAAAATTCTCAGGCGCTCGGCCGAGTCGGGGCCGTAGTCACCGAGGAGAATGCAATACGACGCGTCGGCTCCGCGACCGACGCGACCACGAAGCTGGTGAAGCTGCGAGAGACCGAATCTTTCCGGATGCTCGATGAGCATCACCGTCGCATTCGACACGTCGATTCCAACTTCAATCACCGTCGTCGCAACAAGAACGTCGATCAGCCCATCGCGAAAGGCGCGCATTGTAGCATCGCGCTCGTTGGTTGGCACTCGACCATGGATCAAAGCAACCCGTTTTCCGGCGAAGGCACCCTCTGACAAGCGCTGATACATCGTCGTCGCCGCTTTGAGATCCAATTTTTCCGATTCTTCGATTACCGGATAGACGATGTAGGCCTGCCGGCCTTCATCGGTTTCGCGGCGCACGAATTCGAGCACTTTGTCGCGCACTTTTTCTGGTCGCATGACAGTCGTGACCGGCTGTCGACCCGCGGGACGCTCGTCGAGCGTGCTCACGTCGAGATCCCCGTACATCGTGAGCGCCAATGAGCGCGGAATTGGCGTCGCGCTCATAAGAAGAATGTCAGGCGCTTCTCCTTTTCCGGCGAGCGCCGCGCGATGCTCGACGCCGAATCGATGCTGTTCGTCGATGATCGCGAGCCCAAGTTTTCCGAAGGTGGTTGCTTCCTGAATCAACGCATGCGTGCCAATTACGAATGCGGGCGCGGTTCCCCCAATGATCTTCGCGGCTTTCGCGCGATCGCGCGCTGTCATTCCTCCTGTGAGAAGAAGCGGACGAATCGAGAGAGGTTCGAGTAGCTCCGAGATCGTTCGGTGATGTTGTTCCGCGAGCAGCTCGGTGGGCGCCATCAGCGCGGCCTGATATCCGTTCTCCATCGCGAGCAGCGCAGCGAACACGCCGACAATCGTCTTTCCGCTTCCGACATCGCCTTGGAGGAGCCGATGCATTTTTCTTGGACTGCACATGTCCGCGAAAATTTCGCGGAGCGCAGCGTTCTGAGCACGCGTGAGCTTGTACGGCAGACGAGCCTTCAGCGCGCTCGTTAGCTCGCGCTTGTTTTGAAACGCAATTCCTTTTCGCTTCTCTCGCGCGAGTGCGTTCGCTCGTCGATGCAGTAAATGAACGAACAGCAGCTCCTCGAATGCCAGTCGCGACCGGCCTTCCACCGCTTCGGGGATCGATTTCGGCCGATGAACTGTGCGCAGCGCTTGAGGGAGTGGAGGCA
Organism: Gemmatimonadaceae bacterium; assembly: GCA_046262875.1. Taxonomy (GTDB): domain Bacteria; phylum Gemmatimonadota; class Gemmatimonadetes; order Gemmatimonadales; family Gemmatimonadaceae; genus UBA4720. The sequence goes on from JBHELX010000006.1 coordinate 85,094, forward strand.
CGCCGACCGACCGCAACATGTCTGCCGGCAGATACTCCTTAACAGCGCGCAGAAGCGTGTCGAGATGCGTGTCGACTATGCTGCGAATGACTTTGAATGAGAGTCCTTCGGTAGCTGGATAGACCGAGAGCACGCGACCTTCCTTCAGGCTCTCCGAATCACTTCCAAGATTGACGTACTCCCTCGGCTGCAGCTGTCGGCCGTGAAAGAAGCGCACGCTCCCGGTGAGAAGAAGCATGTCGTCCTTTGAAATCGTTCGATCGAGAAAGGGTTGACCGGGCCATGATGCTTCGATTACTCCACTATCGTCGCGAACTACCGCCTGAAAAATTCTCAGACGTTTGCGCGTCGGGATGATTCCCTTGGAGACGACACGACCGATTATCGTCGCGTCCATGCCTGGCTCGAGCGACGATATCGGACTCACTGTGCTCGCGTCCTCGTAGCGATGCGGCACATGGAAAAGCAGATCGCGCGCGGTGACGATTCCGAGGCGGCGAAGTGATTCAGCGCGCCGAGGGCCGACGCCTTTCAAGTACGTGACAGGCATGTCGAGGTAGACTTTGCCGGACGGTGGCGCCCGCTGCTCTCCCTCTGCCAACCGCTAGCCTCCCCCTCCGCCCTCCACAAGCTCGCGCGCAAACGCAACTGGATTGAACGGCTCGATGTCAGCCATCGTCTCGCCGGTTCCAATGAACTTCACAGGAACTCCAATCGCTTCGCGAACCGCGAGAACGATTCCTCCTTTCGCAGTGCCGTCGAGCTTCGTCATCACGAGGCCGGTGATCGGAATCGCTTCAGCGAACGTTCGCGCCTGCGCGACTGCATTCTGTCCGATCGTCGCATCGAGAACGAGCAGCGTCTCGTGCGGTGCACCGGGTATTCGCTTGCCGATTACGCGATGAATCTTCTTGAGCTCGTCCATTAATCCTGAGCTCGTGTGAAGACGGCCGGCAGTATCGACGATTACCACGTCTCTGCCTTTCGTTACACCGGCATCGACTGCGTTGAATGCGACCGACGCTGGATCCGCACCGGGTGCGCTTCCAACGAACTCGGCGTCACTTCGCTCGGCCCACGCGCGAAGCTGATCGATTGCGCCGGCGCGAAATGTGTCGGCAGCGCCGACCAGCGCATTTTTTCCGCGAGCCGCCATGAGTGCGGCGAGCTTGCCAATGAAAGTTGTTTTGCCGGCGCCGTTCACGCCGATGACGAGAATTACCGTCGGCGGTTGCGGAGAAAAATGCACCGACGTGTCATCGCCATCGGCGCCGAGTGCACTCGCGACTCCCTCTTCGAGTGCAGCGAGAAAATCGTCCTGCGTCTTGAGCGCTCCGCGTTTGGCTTGTCGCTCGACATCCTCGACGAGTCGGAGGCTCGTAGAGACTCCGAAGTCGGCCTCGATGAGAACCTCTTCGAGCTTTTCGAGAGAGCCTTGAATCTGGCCGCCGCGCGCGATTGCGCTCACGTCGGTCATCGCAGCGTCGATCAAGCGCTGCCACAACGATCGGCGTGGGACATCTGTCGCTCGGCGGATTATGCGAGGCATGGGAGAGAATCTAAAACAACCGCGGAACGCGGACCGCGGAATCACTTCGGAACGCGGACTACGGAATTATTGCTGACTGCGGAGTAATGCTGCAAACTGGAGTTCGAACTATTCCGCGTTCCGCGGTTATGTCGCGGTCCGCCGTCCGCGGTTATTCAGTTCGAGCTCGAATTCCCCAAGGCGAATGATGAAAGGGTCCTCGACTTCATTCGATCGAATACGTTTCGCTCCGATGATGGAATCGGCATGCCGCCCTTCATCCGAAGCGCGACTTTTGGATCCTGCTGCACACCGCCAACCAGAATCTCGAAATGGAGGTGAGGCCCGGTTGCGAGACCGGTCATTCCGACGTATGCGATCGTGCTGCCGATTCCAACGTGTGAGCCACCGTGAATCCCCTTCGCAAAATTGCGCAGATGCCCATAACGACTGACAAAGCCGTTCCGATGGCGAATGTCGATGACGTTGCCGTACCCGCCCTTTCGCCCAGCGAAGATCACGACGCCATCACCAACCGCTCTCACTGGAGTTCCCATCGCGGCTGCGTAATCGGTTCCCTTGTGATTGCGCCACATTCCAAGAATCGGATGATAGCGCCGACCGAACACGCTCGAGATGCGACGGAATGCGACAGGGGCGCGGAGGAACGCAGCGCGAAGAGACTTGCCGGTCTCGTCGAAATATTCGCCTGTTGATCCCGAGCCCTTGAAAAGAATCGCGTCCATCGGCGTCCCCGAGAGCGCGAGACGCGCGCCGAGGATCTTGTTGATCAGAATGGCGCCGTTGGGCTTCTGCAGTCGCTCGACAAGAATGTGGAACTTGTCGCCGTCCTGCAGATCCTTGCTCATGTCGACGCGATACTCGAAGATGTCGGCGAGTGAGTACGCCAGCTCAGCGCGAGCTTCACGCGGAAGATCCGCTGCGCGACTGTGATCCAACGCGGAGTACAGGTTGGAGTGAATCACTCCGCTCACGGTGACGGTATCGATCTTCGTCACGTTCGAGGCGTAGACAAAAACCGGTGAGATAGCCACTCCCTCGAGAGGAGAAACAGGGAGTGTTGCAGCCGAGAATTCTTTGAAGAGCTGCGGATCGGATGTGCTGGGTGCGATCGGCGGAGTCATCCGCACAGCGAACAACGAGAACAGCCCTACGAACGAATAGGTTATTACCCGCGCGGTGCGGACCTTCAATCCATCTGCCTCCGAATAAAGGTCGGGATCTCCATGTCACTGAGGTCCTGACCATCCGTCCTATCCAAGGACGGCGGAGGTGTGAGCGGGGTAACCTTGCGGGGGATATCTGGCGTGGGGATCCCACGCGGTGGCGTCACAGGACGACTCGTCGTGCGCTGAATCGGAAGCTGAATCACCGGCGTTCCGCGAGGCGGCATCGTGTTCGCCGATGTCATCGTCGAAGGCGCGGTGGAGATGGAAGACGGCGGATTCTTGTCGAACCCGGTAGCGATTACCGTAACCCTGCACTCGCCCTGCATCGCCTTCTCGTTGACGGTGCCGAAGATGATCTCCGCATCGTCACCAACCGCGTCCTTGACGATCTCGACGATCTGGTGCACGTCGCCGAGCGTGAGGTCATCACCACCGGTAATGTTCACCAGAACGCCCGTCGCGCCCGAGACCGAGACGTTATCGAGCAGCGGACTGGCAATCGCCTGCTGCGCCGCGTCAGTCGCGCGATTCTCGCCCCGTCCAACGCCGGTTCCCATCAGCGCCGATCCACCCTCTTGCATCACTGTGCGAACGTCAGCGAAGTCGACGTTCACGAGACCGGTAACAGTGATGAGCGTCGAGATTCCCTGAGTCGCATGAAGAAGAACTTCGTCCGCTTTCTTCAGCGCGTCGTGGAATGGAATTCCCTTCCCGACGACGGCGAGCAGTCGCTCATTGGGAACCACGATCATGGTGTCGACGTGCTTTCGCATGTCGGCGATGCCGAGCTCCGCCTGGCGAAGGCGCTTGCGTCCCTCGAAAAGGAATGGCCGGGTGACGATGCCAACCGTCAAGGCGCCAGCTGCGCGCGCAAGCTCGCAAACCGTCGGAGCGGCACCGGTGCCGGTTCCGCCGCCCATGCCGCACGTGACGAAAACGAGGTCGGCATTGGTTAGGACACGCGAGACCTCGTCACGGTTCTCTTCTATCGCCTGCTTTCCAATCTCGGGCCGCGCGCCTGCGCCGAGCCCGCGGGTAAGCTTCTTACCTATCTGGATTTTGACGTCTGACTTCGAGTTGAGAAGTGCCTGAGCATCAGTGTTGATAGATATGAATTCGACGCCCGAAAGCCGCTCCTCGATCATGCGATTGACAGCGTTCCCGCCCCCGCCGCCGACGCCGACGACCTTCATGCGCGCGTTCTGGGAAGAGCTCTCTTCGAACTCGAAATTCATCTGGCGGAGACTCCGGAGGGTACGTTAAACGCTCTATCGGGGACGCCAATATATAAGCGAAGGCGGGGAGCATCCAATAGCAAATCATATGGGTGACCAAGAATCTTTCGCTGGAGCAACGGATGCAGGAATTCCCACAATTAAAGCAATCGGAACATTTATTTGATGTTGAAAACAACTGCAGACCGCGGACTGCGGAAAAACTCCGGACGGCGGAAACCGGAAGAATCACAGTGCAGCGACAGTGACTTTACCTCCGCGGTATTCCATTTTCCGCGTTCCGCGGTTCTTCCGCGGTCCGCAGTCCGCGGTCGAATTAGAAGAAGTCCTGCAACCAGGTCTTCACGCGCTGGGTCAGACGATCGACCTTGGGCGAAGTGAGGGGACGCCGTCGTCCTGCGGCTGAAGCACCGCCAATCGCGACGCGATTTGCGCCGTAAAGCGCCAAGCCAACAACCGTCGAAAAACGAGGCGCGTCGACCGAGTCCGCGAGTCCACCAATATTTTCGGCCGGCTTCCCGATGCGAACCCCAGTGCCGAATACATCTGTCGCGAGAGCAGCGACTCCCTCCATCGCTGCAGCGCCCCCGGTCACAACGACACCACCACTCAAACGATTCGCATATCCCGCGCGCTCGATCTCCTGATGAACGAGATAAAAGATCTCATCGATTCGCTGATGGATGATGTGCGCGAGAACCTCACGCGCGACATGACGCTGACCCTGAGCCGCGGTACTCGGCAGCTCGATGACGTCGTCGGGATCGACCATCGGCTCGTATGCGCAGCCGAATCGCTCCTTCAATCTTTCCGCGTCGGTTTGGGTAACTCCAATTCCCTGCACGATGTCGTTGGTAACATTGCTGCCGCCAAAGTTGATCGTCGCAAGATGACGGATTTTTCCTTCGTGAAAAATCGCGACATCCGTAGTTCCGGCGCCCATCTCAACGAGTGCGACGCCGAGCTCCTTCTCATCCTCAGTCAATACAGCCAGGGCGCTCGCTAGCGGCTCGAGAACCAATTCCTTCACCTGATAACCGGCGCGCTCGACAGACTTTCTGAGATTAGTTGCCGGGGAGCTGCCGATAGTGACGAGATACATTTCCGTCTCGAGGCGAGTGCCGACCATTCCGATCGGATCGCGAATGCCCTGATTCTTGTCGACCGTGTATTCCTGAGGAATCGCGTGGAGCAGCTCGCGATCCTGAGGAATCGGCTGCGCCCGTGCGACTTCATTCGCGCGATTTACATCGGCCTTGTTGATCTCGTCGCCGTTCACGGCGACGATTCCCTTGCTCGTCATCGCTCGCACATGTTCGCCGGCAATGCCGGCGTAAATCGAGTCGATGTTCGTGCCTGCCATCCGCTCGGCATCTTCGACAGCTTTCTTGATCGAGCGCGTTGTCTCCTCGATGTCGGAGACGATTCCTCTGCGCAAACCCGTAGTGCGCGCCTGTCCTACGCCGAGAATTTTTACTGACGGCTGTCGATGGATGTCACCGACCGCTTCCGCGATTACCACCGTAGTTTTTGCCGAGCCGATATCCAACCCGGCGATGACGCGTTCCTGAATCATTGAAGCCTTGCGATAACCTGGTCGCGGTAGCGTAAATCGAGCTCGGCGACACGGGCACCGCGTCGTCGCAGGTCGAATTCAACCGGAAAGATATCGGTCAATCTAGCTGCTGACACCCCCACCTTCGCGCGGACGCGGAGCAGCGGCGGAGTATTGCTCGTCATCGATGACACGCTGTCGCGTTGAGTGGAAGTGGAGTCTAACGCGACCAACCGCGAGGCAGGATTGGTCGTGGTCAACAGGATGACGATGTCTTCAGCGCCGCTTCGCGAGACCTCACTGATTCGTCTGTAGAGCACCGAGCTCCTCGATCGCACATCGGCCAGCATCCTGGTGAGTGCAACGTCTCGCTGATCTGCAATCGGAAGATCGAGTGCGGGCTCGAGCGATGGGTCTATCGGCAGCGTTGCTCCGACCGAGTCGACGACATCGAGTCCCTGCGCCCCGGGAGTGAAAGCAACCGGCGGGTTCTCGTGTACATCCACCACGAGAGTGCCCGGAAGTTTCCTTCGAATGGATACGTCAGCAACCTGCGGCATCGCGCGGATTGTTTTCTCCAGAGGCGGCGTATCGTCGAACACAGATCGCATCGTGTCGAGCGCAAGACGAGCGACCACAGAATCAGGCGACAAGTATCGCGTTCCTTCCACGACGACGTTGCGCACTCGAAAGAATGCAAGCTTCGATGCCCCGCGGCGCGCGAGCCACGGAGCCGGCGCAAGCAGAACAAGCAACACAATTATCGCGAACAGTTTCCATCTCGCGCGTGAGCGTGGCGCTGGCTCGACTCGGGGCTCGGTTAGATCGAGCGGCTGCGGACTCAATGTTTTTCTTCGAGCAGCCGAATCAGCTCCGGACCGGTTTTCGTTATGTCCCCGGCGCCCATTGTCAAAACGAGATCGTTCTCGCGCACCTCGCGCCCGAGCGCCGTGGCGAGCTCGCTCCGCGGGCCCTCCCACTTGGGAGCGCATCCGTACTCTCGCATGGCAGTCGCGATCAAACCCGAGCTCACTCCGGGAAGCGGCTGCTCTCGCGCGGGATACAAATCGCAGAGATATGCAACGTCAGCTTTTGACAGCACAGCGGCGAATTCGTGATAGAAGTCACGCGTGCGAGAGTACAAGTGCGGCTGAAAGGCTGCAATGATTCTTTTCTTGGGATAAGCAGCACGAGCCGCCTCGAGCGTCGCTGCGATCTCTGTCGGATGATGAGCGTAGTCGTCGATGATCGTGACGCCGCTTGCTTCACCCACGAGATCGAATCGTCGCTCGACACCTCCAAATGATTCGAGCCCCGGTTTCATTGCGCCGAGCTCCAGACCAAGAGCAATTCCCGAGGCAACTGCAGCGAGCGCGTTTTTCACATTGTGAATTCCGGGGACGCGCAACGACAATTTCCCGAGCTGCTCGCCGTCGTACTCGACTCCAAAACTGGATCCCCGATTTGCCGTCTCGATATCGACCGCACGAAGTCGCGCGTCATTCGAATCGATTCCGTAGCGAATCACTTCCGCAGTATTCGGAACAGGAAGTGTCGAGGCGCCGGCATCATCAGCGCACAATACGATGATTCTCGCGGGCCGAACGAATTGAGCGAACGCGTCTCGAATCTCGACGATGCCGCCTGGATAAATGTCGAGATGATCTTCCTCGACATTCGTAACGACTGCGATCGTCGGAGTAAGGGCGAGGAACGACCGATCGTATTCGTCTGCCTCGACGACAAATTCGCGATGAGAGCCACCACGAAGATTTCCATTCCACGCTTCGACTCTTCCGCCAGCGATGCCGGTCGGATCGAGTCCCGCCGATGACAGGGCTTCAGTTGTCATAACGGTCGTGGTTGTTTTCCCGTGCGTTCCGGCAATCGCGACCAGTTCTCCACCCGACACGGCGCGACCCAATGCTTCCGCTCGCCGCGTAACTGGGATGCCGAGCTCACGGGCACGAACAAGCTCCGGATGATCTTTGCGAACAGCACTCGTAACGATCACTTCGCTCGCACCGGCGACATGCGCCGGATCGTGTCCGGTGAACAGCTCGATGTTCAATCGCCGGAGGTCGTCAGCGGAAGCCAGGTTCGCGTCGCATCCAGATACACGGTATCCGCGCCTCACGAAAAGCTCCGCGAGCGCACTCATTCCTGCCCCAGCGATTCCAACGAAATGGACCGGACGATTGTCGTCAGCGCGCGGATCGCTCAACTTGCGGGACCTCGAATTTCCTTTACGTCGATCATGCTAAGTATGTGTCGCGCAATATCCATAGCCGCCTCCGGCCGAGCTCGATTCGAGGCAGCCTGGCTCCGCTCGGCCAACAGGTTTGGGTCCGATAAAAGCGCCTGAACTGAGTGATTGATGCGGTCGGCAGTGAGCTGCGATTGCGCGATGAATTCTGCCGCCCCGGCAGCGGCGAGCGCCTTCGCGTTGGCGGTTTGATGATCGGCGGCGGCGGTTGGAAGAGGCACCACGATCGGCGGAATTCCCCACGCGCAAAGCTCAGCTGTCGCCATCGCGCCACCGCGGCTCAACGCGAAGTCGGACGCGGCGTATGCGCTTGCAATCGGACTCAGGTACGGCTTTATCCGCACGCGATCGGTCTCGAGGTTTTTGAATTCCGAAAAAGTCCGGTCGCCAGTCGCCCAAATCACGAAGAGAGATTCCGGCAAATCTCGAGCGAGCCAAGTGGCAACAGCTTCGTTGATCGCCTTTGCTCCCTGACTTCCGCCGTAGACGAGCATCACACGTCCCCCTTCGGCGGGAAAACCGAACTCCGCTCTCGCCACTTGTCGGTCGGGGCGCGGCGTCGGAGGCGGTTCGATTGGATTTCCTGTATCAAAGATTTGAGTGTGCTTTCCCGGTCGGAGATACCGACTCGCCTCCGGAAATCCATTGTGTACCTGCCGTGCATAGCGACTGAAGAATCTCGTCGTGAGGCCAGGAAAGCTATTTTGCTCCTGGATGGCAATTGGAATTCCATGCAACGCTGCGTAGCCCAGAGCGATACCCGACGCGTATCCGCCCGTTCCGACGACGCACGCAGGCGCCTGCTCTTTCACGTCGCTGCCTATCCTGCTCCACGCGCTTACGGCGCCGTTCAACGTTTTTACATTCAGCCACGGCTTCGAGCGATAGAGTGGATGAAGATCGAGCAGCTCGAACTTGAATTCCGTCGTCGGCAAAACCTGACGCTCGATGCCGCGAAGGGCACCGACGAAAAACGGCTCGATTGCCGGATCGAGACGGCGCAGCGCGCGCGCAATGGCTAGACCGGGGTAGAGATGTCCGCCGGTGCCGCCACCGGCGAAAAGAATTCGCACCCCTACATGCTCTCCATCGCGAACGACGGGTCGGTCGCGCGTCCGCCAACCACCTTCTCGCGAGTGCTGCCGATATTCACGAGAATGCCGGTCATCAGCATCGACAGAACGAGGTTCGATCTTCCATAGGAAATGAATGGAAGCGTCAGCCCCGTGGTCGGGAGCAAGCCGATGGCAACACCGATGTGCAGATACGCGGTGAGAACGATCATAACCGTAATTCCAATCGCGACGAGCTGCAGAAATGGCGAGCGCGCGCTACGCGCGATGCGGAATCCAAGAACTGCAAAAATCGCGAACATCAGAATCACGAATGCGAGACCGATGAAGCCTCTTTCTTCGCCAATGTTCGCAGCGATGAAATCATCGTACGCGAGTGGAAGGAAACCGTATTGTTGTCTGCCCTGACCAAAGCCGACCCCAAAAATCTGCCCCGATCCGATCGCGATCAAACTTTGCTTGAGCTGATAGTCGAGATGCGGCGGAGCCGAGCCGGGGTCGAAGAACGCGGTCATGCGCAACAGAGCGTAGTTCAGTCGCTGAAACTGAGTCCACAGTAGCGGAATCCCGATAATACCGAGGACGATGAAATGCCCGATCCGCGCGCCGCCCGCAAAAAGAATTATTCCCATCATGAGCGTGTAAGTCATCGCCACAGAAAGGTCAGGCTCGAGGGCAACTAGAATATCGAGTACGCCAATGACGACGAGAAATGGCAGCAATCCTTTCGTGAGTCCTCGCAGTGCGTCTCCTTTTTTCACAACGAGCATCGACGTCCAGACAATGACCGCGATCTTCCCGAGCTCCGACGGCTGAAGCGATGCACCGATGAGGAATCGTCGGGACCCACGAAGTCTCGGCGCGATCGATTGTGTGAATGGCAGGATGATCAACACGAGAAGCACTATCGAAAGAATCATCAGCGGCCACGCCCACTTATAGAACAACTCCGCGTCGACCTTCGCGAAGATCGCGAAAATCACCATGCCCACGAGCACCCCGCCGAGTTGCTTTAGAAAAAACGCTGCGGCGCTCTGGCCGGCCTGCTCTGCTGCGATTGCACTCGCGCTGTACACCGTCCCGAGACCGAGTGCGACGAGAGCAAGAGTGATCACGACGAGAAGTCGGGCCTCGATGCTCATGTTCCATCGGTATCGGACATCGCTTACTGCTTGCGCCATCTATTTCTCCGCTGCGAGCTGCCTGAAGCGCGCGCCGCGCTCCTCGTAGTTCTTGAACATATCGAAGCTCGAGCAAGCGGGCGATAACAAAATCGCATCGCCTGGCGATGCGAGCTCTCTGGCGCGGCGAATCACCGCCTCGAAATCGTAATCCAGTTTTTGGAGTGGCACTACTCCCGTGAGATCCTTCGCCACGATGGGACCCGCCTCTCCATAAGCGATAACGTGTTTGACGTTCTTCCGAATCGCCTCGGCGAGCGACGTGTACGGCTCGCCCTTGTGCCTGCCACCGAGCAGCAGAATCGTTGGTCGTCGCATTCCTTCGATCGCGACGCGAGTGGAGCTCACGTTCGTCGCCTTGGAATCATTGATCCACTGTACGCCCGCATATTCGCCGATGAGCTCGAGTCGGTTTGCGAGCGGAGCGAATGATTTTAGCGAGTCACGAATCCGGTCGCGCGCATTGAGGGTTCGGAAATCGACGTCGGCAACAGATACGGCAAGTGCAGCGGCAAGAATATTCGCGATGTTGTGATCGCCGAGCAGCACGATGTCGTTTCGCTCCAGCAACAAATCACCGGTGAGAATCAACCATCCGGTCGGTGCGTCATACCACGCGTCGGCCTGCGTGCGAATTGAAAAATGGTATTTGTCGCCTCGAAGGTCGGTCGTCATGCGACGGACAGCAGAATCATCGGCATTAAGAATCCAACGACTGTGCTCGGTTGCATTCGCGAAGAGACGAGCCTTGTCGGCGTAGTATTCGGCGACCGACGGATAACGATCGAGGTGATCCGGACTAAGATTCGTCAGCACTCCGACCGCCGGAGAAATGCTCGGCGTGTCGTGAAGCTGAAACGACGACATCTCGAGCGCGATCCAGGCCGGTGGATTTTCGCGTAGCGCGATCTCCGACAGCGGCGTGCCGATGTTACCTGCATCGACCGCATCGAGGCCGAGACCGCGGAGTATGTGTCCGACCAAAGCCGTCGTAGTGGTTTTCCCGTTAGTGCCGGTGACGGCGATGATGCGCGACGATTCAAGAAATCGTAACGCGATCTCGACTTCACTTACGATGAGCACATCCGCTTTCCTCGCTGCCGCTAGCGGCGGCGCGTCGGGGGGGATGCCCGGACTCGCAACAACAAGCGACGCGGCCGCAATTCTTGCGAGGTCGTGTGCGGCGGGAGAAGCATCGACTCCAACAGCCGCAAGATTCTCGGCGTTGATTCTTGCCGTTGGCGAGTCACTCGAATCCGAAGCGTAGACTTTTCGTCCATCGGCAGCGAGAAGCCTGGCGACTGCAGTTCCACTTTTCGCGAGACCCAGCACGGCTATCTCGCCGGCCGGTAGCTCCTCCAACCTCATCTGAGCTTGAGTGTGCTCAGCGCGACGAACGCGCAGAGAATGCCAAGGATCCAGAAGCGCACAACGACTTGCGCTTCATCCCAGCCGCCCTGCTCGAAATGATGGTGAAGCGGGGCTAACCTGAAGACGCGATGTGATTGCGCGTACTCGTTACCGTAACGCCGCTTGTGATACTTGTAGACAAACCGCTGGAGAATCACTGAAACCATCTCGGCCACAAAGACGCCGCCGACAAGTAGCAGCAAGAACTCGGATTTGAGGAGAATCGCAACCACTCCGAGCGCGCCACCGAGTGCAAGCGAACCCGTGTCTCCCATGAACACCTGCGCCGGGTGTGCATTGAACCAGAGAAATCCTATACATGCGCCCATGACGGCCGCGCCAAACACGGTCAGCTCCCCTGCCCCGCGGAGGTAATAAACCTGGAGGTAGGCGGACGCGTCGATGCGCCCGATGATGTACGCAAACACCGCCAGCGTCGCCGCAGCAATCGCAACGAGCCCGGGCGCAAGTCCATCGAGCCCGTCGGTGATGTTTACTGCGTTGCTCGTTCCCGTTAGAACGAACGTCACGAACAACACGTACAGCCAGCCAAGCGCAGCCGTCGACGGTACGATGAGGATGTATTTGTAAAACGGTAGCGTTGTAGACGCGCCAGGCAGCGTTGAGAGCGGATACTTCCAGATGTACCAGCCGAGCGCGAAGCCCGCGATTATCTGACCGGCGAGCTTGTAGCTCTCGATGAGCCCGGTGTTTTTCTTTCCCATTTGACGCTGCTTGAGCTTGAGATAATCATCGGTGAAGCCGATGAATCCCATCCACAGCATTACGATCATCGCCAGCAGAACGTAGACATTCGAGAGCTTCGCCCAGAGAAGCGTCGGTATGAGCGTGCCGGTGAGAATGATCAGACCACCCATCGTAGGCGTGCGCTTTTTTTCGCGGTGACTCTCCGGCGTTCCCTCGCGAATTACCTGATGGAGACGCATGCGACGAAGTCGCCTGATTATTATCGGCCCGACGATGAACGAAACGAGCAGCGCGGTGACTGCCGCACCCGCGGCTCGAAACGATATGTAGTTGAAGATCCGCAGGAACCCGAACTGTCTGACGAAGGGAACCAGTAGAAAGTTGAGCACTTATTGAGTAGCCCAGGTTGTGAGATGCGGAACGAGACGCTCGAGCTGAACACCGCGCGACGCCTTCAATAGAATAACCGCATCCGGCGCGAGACGCGGCGCAAGTAGCGGCCAAATCTCCTCTACCGTGGCCGCGGTTACAATGCGCTTGTCACTCCTTCCCACTCGCGCGAGGGACGTTGCGAAGTCGCCCACGCCCGCGATTACATCCGCCCCAGACTGGAGCGCAAGATTGCTGATGTCATCGTGAAGTTTGTCCGATTGCGGACCGAGCTCACGCATTGTTCCAAGCACAATCACGCGTTGCTTTCCCGCGCCGACTCCGTCGAGCAACCCGATCGCGGCACGAGCCGAGCCGGGATTGGAATTGTACGCGTCGTTGATAATTGTCGCGCGACCGATGGTCTCCCACGCCGAGCGCATCTTCGGCACAGCCATTCGCGCAATTCCGTCCGCAATCGAGACATCACTGACACCCATCTCTCCCGCCACCGCGATCGCAAGCATCGCATTGTCGAGATTGTGTCTGCCGCGAAGCGGAGGACTGATGATGACACCGTCGAGCTCGATGGTGCCGCGACCATCCGGCTCGATCTTCCATGACTTCGGCTTCACGTCGCCGTTATCCAAACCGGCAGTTACGACACGTTTCGCCAGTTTTTTCGCCGCATTCGAAATGTCAGTTTCTGCGCCGGGCGCGATACCTACCTCGAGGCCGTCATAGACCGAGGTCTCTTCGCGCAACACACCCGCGAGATCGCCAAATCCCTCGAGGTGTTCTTCTGCGACTGACGTCACGACAGCAATCTGCGGCTCGGAAATGTCGCGCAGAATCGCCACTTCGCCCGGAATGTTCGACCCTAGCTCGATGATCGCGCACTGAGCTTCTGCCGGCATTGACAACAATGTGAGAGGCACGCCTACTCGATTGTTGAGATTGCCGGTTGTCGCGTGCACCCGCATTTCGTCACCGAGTGCGGCACGTATCAAATCTTTTGTGGTGGTCTTGCCATTGCTTCCCGCAACAACGATCACCTTGCCTCCCCACGCACGCCGCCAATACCGAGCGAGTGCGCCGAGTGCCACGAGAGAGTCGGTGACCTGATAGACCGGGATGCCGAGCGCGCCGAGCGGCGGCGCGCGCGTGACCACGACACCTGCTGCACCCGCGGCGGCTGCGGCCTCGAGATAATCGTGACCATCGAATCGCTCACCGCGCAGCGCAACGAACAGCTCGCCAGGCGTGATCGAGCGAGTGTCTGTCGTTATCCGCTCGACCGGTGTCGATCCTCTCGGCGATGGAGCTGCGGCGCACTCGTTGAGCGCCGCAGCGACCCGATCCAATGTCCAGAACTGAGCGTTCAATGCGCGGTCAATAGTTCGCGGACGATTTCCTTCTCGTCGAACGGCACCTTCGTCGTTCCCAGAATCTGATATGTCTCGTGTCCCTTTCCAGCGAGGAGCACGACATCTCCGTTTGTGGCCTGATCGAGTGCGCGAGCAATCGCTTCGCGACGGTTCTCGATTCGCTCGTAGTGACCAGGCGTCATCCCGGCTTCGACGTCGTCGAGAATTTTTTCGGGATCTTCGGTTCGTGGATTATCGCTGGTCGTTATGACTATATCGGCTCCGCGCTCAGCCGCCGCGCCCATCTCTGGCCGCTTGCCCGCGTCGCGATCACCGCCTGCTCCGAAAACGAGAATCAATCTGCCCGACACAAAGGGTCTGATGGCCGCGAGCGCGCGCTCGAGTGCATCCGGAGTGTGCGCATAGTCGCGCAACACGGTTGGCGCTTGCGACACGACTTCCAAACGTCCAGGAACCTGCGGCAGGTCACCGAGCCTCGAAGCAAGCGCACCGAGCTTCATTCCCAGGGTAACTCCGACTGCAATCGCGCCAAGCGCATTGTGAACGTTCACGTCGCCGATCAGCGGCAGACAAACCGGAAACGATTCATCGCGATAATGAACCGTCCATTCGCTCCCGGCCGGGGAGAATTTTACATTGCTCGCTCTTACGTCAGATCGATCACTCTCCCCAAAAAGAATTTTTCGACGACTTGCATCGAGCGCATCCCAGGTCGGATCGTCTGCGTTGATCACCGCGTATCCATCCGGTTTCAGGTAAAGCATCAGCGACGCTTTCGCGGCAAAGTATGCCTCCATTGTGCCGTGATAGTCGAGATGATCGCGCGTGAGATTCGTGAAAACGGCGGCGTCGAATTCCAATCCGTCGATTCGTTTTTGATCGAGACTGTGTGAGGAAACTTCCATCGCGACCCATTTCGCGCCGCGATCCACGAGCACCCGAAGTATTCGCTGCAGCTCGACCGGCCCCGGTGTGGTCAATTCTGTTCCACCGGGAATTACTTCTCCTTCTGTGCCAAGCAGTACGCCAAGAGTGCCGATCGACGCACTTCGATGTGAAGTATTGTCGAGCAGATGTCGGAGAATTCCGGCTGTCGTACTTTTTCCATTTGTCCCGGTGATGCCAATCATGCCAAGCTTGCGCGACGGATTTCCAAACGCTGTAGAAGCGGCGACAGCCGCCGATTTCCTTCCTTCGCGCACGACAATAGATGGGAGACTCGTCCGCGCTGGAACTTCGACCATCGCAGCAACCGCCCCGGATTTCTGCGCGCGCTCCAGATAATCGTGTCCGTCGAGCACTGCGCCTTTCACCGCGAGGAAGAGCGAGCTCGGTCCAACCTGTCGACTGTCATCTGCGATGCCGTCGACAAATTCGGGCAGCGTCCCGCGCACCGCGACCAGAAGTCCCGCGGCTTCAAGGGCCGAGGTAACGTTGGCCAGCGGGAAGCGCATTACTGAATGTGCTGAAGTTTTACTACGCTGCCAGCTGCGAGCGAAGTGCCCGCCGCCGGAACGGTCGCGGCTCCGCGCTGAGGTATCAGGCGGACGCGAAAGCCTGAACGATGCAAGGCGCGAACCGCATCGCGCAGACTCAGTCCCGAGACATCCGGCACGTCACGGTCGGTGTGATCGACGGCCTTGGGATGTGGAACGAATGGAAGACTGAACTTGACCGACACATTCGGTTGCATCGGCTCGTCAGTCAACGGTGATGACTCTTCGGCGCCGGCGAGCGGCGATGGCAGGTTCGCCGTGGCCGGCAACATCGTATCCGATGGCTTTCGCACTCGCTCAACAGTCGCGAGCTCGGCGCGATTGAGCGCAGCGTCTCGCGCGGCAAGCGCTGCGCGAAGAACGACTTTCGTAACCGGAGCGGCGATCTCGCCGCCATAATAAGCATGTCGAGGACTATCGAGTTTTACGAGCACCACGTACTGCGGGCGATCGGCAGGAAAAAGTCCAACGAATGAAGCAGTGTAATTGCCCAGCACATAACCTTTTCCTTCAACAGTTCTTCTGGCTGTCGCAGTTTTGCCACCAAGCAAGTATGTCGCGAGATCAGCACGCGTCGCCGTTCCACTCTCGACGACACCAAGAAGCATCTGTTGCACTTCGTGCGCGACCGCAGGTGAGACGACTCTGCGAATTACTTTTGGCCTCACACGATAGATGAGCTCACCATCCGCGGACCGAACTTCCTTGATGATGTGCGCCTCCATCAGCTGTCCGCCGTTGGCGATTGCAGAGTACGCCGCAACCAGCTGAAGCGGAGTCACCGTAAGCTCGTATCCCATCGCCATGGACGATCCGGACGTTCTGTTCCAGTGAATTGGCTCACGCAAAGTTCCTTCAGCTTCCGCCGGCAGCGGAATTCCCGTCGGCGTTCCAATGCCGAAGTCACGAAGGATTTCGTATTTCTCGCGCGGTGTAAGTCGCTGCGATAACCGCGTAATTCCGATGTTGCTCGAGTACCGTATGACATCGCTCAGCGTGAGCGATTTCGCGGCATGCTCGTCAGTGATCAAGCGTTGATCGATGATCGCCCGTCCGTTCGACGTGTCCACGCTATCGTCCGGCTTGGCGCGTCCATATTGAAGGAGCGCTGCAGCAATGAAGGGCTTTATTGTAGATCCCGGCTCGAACGGTTCAGTCACCGCCGTGTTTGCAACAGCAGCCGGGTTCGACCGGCGGCTCGCCATCGCCAGCACGTCACCAGTCAACGGATTCATCACGACGATGTCGCCACCCTCGGCCTGAAGGCTGTCTGTCGCACGGGCGAGAGCGCGCTCGCAAATCTCCTGTAGTGATTCGTTGATTGTGAGGGTAACACTCGATCCGGCTCGCGGTGCAGATGTCCATTCCCCTGGCGAATCCATCGCGTGACCGCGCACATCCACTGCCCTGCGCGACCCTCTCGTGTCGCCCTGAAGTATGCTGTCCATCGAAAGCTCGATTCCATCCTGCGCTCGTCCATCGGGACCAACGCGCCCGACAATGCGTCTGATTCCCCCTGCAGTTGCGAAATCGCGCTGCATCACTGTTCGCGCGTGAACGCCCGCCATTTTTGTCAGCGGCCCAATGTCGGATGCGACATACAGCTCAGGTAATGAAACCCATTTGACGCTAGTGTCCGTCGCACGGCGAATCAGCTCGGACGCAACGCGCGCCGCGCCGAGCTCGTCCGCCAGTCTCTGCCGGTCGCGAACTTCCTTCGGCGCAATATCGAGATGGACGAGCTCATGACTGTCGACGAGAACGTTTCCCGACGCGTCGAGGATCGGTCCGCGAGGCGCGCTTAGTGAATCAACGTCGAAGTGCAGCGCGCGCGCACGCTCGGCCCACATGTCACCTTCGACGACCTGAAGCTTTGCGGATTGCGCCAGTAGCGCGACTGCAAAAAGCAACAGCGTCGAGTAGATGATCGTGATCCTCGTCGGGACGATCATTGCACTCTAGTCCTTCCCGGGAGAATCACGACCTGCGTATCCGCGGGGACGTGCATGCCGAGCTTCTCTTCGGCAATTGGTATCAATCGTACCCGCGACGATGCATCTCTGATTTCTGCTTCGAGGCGAACCCGCTCATTGCGCAGCTGCCGAAGCTGCGCGTCGACGGCGCTCATGTGTCTCGACTGCGCGTCTCCATAACTTCGCCGAGTAACGACGGCTGCCGTTGTGACGACGAACCCCACGAGAATGGCCGCGACAATCCAGCGGCCTCGAACTCCTACGCGGCGCTTCGCCATGCTCGCAGTCTTGCGCTTCTCGCGCGCGGATTACGCTCCATCTCGGCCGCTGATGTCTTGATTGCTTTCCGATTTATCAATCTGCCGAGAGCTCGCGCGCCACACGTGCACTGGAGCTGCTTCGGTGGGCAGACGCAGTCGCGGCTCCATTCGCGCATCAGTGTTTTTACAATGCGGTCTTCACCGGAATGGTATGCGATCACCGCGATCACACCGTTCGGCTCGAGCATGTCGCGCAGCATCGGCAGCGCGCGCTGGAGTGAGCCGAGCTCGTCGTTTACGGCGATGCGAATTCCCTGAAAGATTCTGGCGAAATCACCGGGACCACTCCGCGCACCGAGAGCGCCGCGAATCGCTTTTACGAGATCGTCGCTGGTGGCAAATGGAATATTTTCGCGGCGGCGAACGATCTCATGCGCGAGCCGCCCAGCGCGCGGCTCATCGGCATATTCGCGAAGAACGCGAATGAGATCTTCTTCATCCATCGTATTCAGAAGTTCTGCAGCGGTTGCTTTGCCGATGTTCTCCATGCGCATGTCGAGTGGCGCGCCTTGGCGAAATGAGAACCCGCGCGACTCGTCGTCGATCTGGCGCGAGGACACGCCGAGATCTGCAAGAATGCCATCGAATTTCTGACGAGTGTCGGGGAGCAACCGGTCTGCCTCTGCGAAGTTGCCCAATATAACGCGAAATTTCCCGGCAGCCTCATGCGATGCTAGTCGCTTTCTTGCCTCGGCCACTGCTTCAGGATCTCGGTCGATTGCGGTAACGTCGGCCCCCAAAGCAAGAAGGGCGGCGCTATGACCGCCGCCCCCCAAAGTGCAATCGAGTATCCTCTTCGCGCCGCCAAGTACTTCGACGACTTCGTCCACCAGCACCGGGGAGTGATAGGCGCTATCCCACGCGCCCGTCACCGGTGCCTGTGGACTCATTTGCAGAATCGCTTGACCATCTCGTCGGTTGCGGGTGTGTACTGCGGAATCGCCGTTAATATCTGCTTTGCCGCATCAGGATAGCTCTGCAATCCCGCGGGAACGTTCTCCTGCGCCAGTGCGAAATTCTCCTTCGCCATTCTCGCGAGTGCGCAGCTCTTGCTGCCCTGGGCTTCGGTGATAGCGCTCTGTCCAATCGTGAAAGCGGACACACCGACAAGGAACTTCGCGTCCGATGACGCTTCGAGCTGATCGGAGAATTGCAGGAATTGAATTGCTTTCTGCAACGTCGGGCGGTCCTTCGAAGCGTTTCCGGCCTTGTATGCCTTGTTGCCCTCCGACAATGCGATTTGCGCGAGCGTGTGCTTCTCGGCGCCGCCTGATGAACAGCCCTTTAGCGTCGTAAGCACCGCGTCCGCCTGGTTCATCGAGCTCTGTATCAATGCGACCTGGGCGCAACCGTTTTCAACGTTCGGGTTGATTCGCCGTGCATCCTGAATCTTGATAAGAGCATTTGCATTATCGCCGGCCTTCGACAACATGGCGCCTTCATTCAGCTTGATCGTAGCGTTGTTTGGAAACTTCGCCTCGCCCTGCTTCAGGACTTCGACGCCCTTCTGATAATTGTTGGCTGCCGCGTAACTTGCAGCGGTTCGAATGAAGTACGTCGAATCCGCTGCGGCAGTATCCGCTCTGATGAGCTCTGCACCGGCGGCCGCCGCAAGATCGGGTTGTTTCGCACCGAGATAAATCAACCACGCAGTGCGCAGCAGCTTCGGATCACCCGGATTGCTCTTGACCGCTTCCTGAATGATTGGAACTGCGAGATCGTAACGGTTGCTGCGTGCCAGCTCTGCGATGACGTCATCGCGAAGCTTTTCGTCGGTTGGATTTGCCGCCAGCAATGAAACGAGCGCTTCAACCGCTTTCGGATCCTTTTTCTGGCCGTAGATCGCCGCCGCATATTTGAGCGCTGAAATGTTCTTCGGGTCCACCGCCAGGATTCGCTGCGATACCGCGAGAACCGAGTCTGTCTGGTTCTGTTTGTCGAGTGCATTTGCCAGGCAGATTCCAACTATGGTGCCGTTTGGATATTTCGTGATTCCGGCGCGTGCGGCCTGCTCGGCCTCTTTGTATTTCGCATCGCGGAATAGAGTATTGCATGCACGCTCATACTCGAGCTGCGAGCGCGCAGCCTGATAATTCTTCGAGACCATCTGCGCTGCCAGGTCAAGACTCTTGGCTTCGGCCGGCGGCAGCGGCTGCTGAATCGTATTGTCTCTCGCCAGCACCAGACGCGCATCGACTTTTACGCCGTTTGGAGTCTTCGTAGCGGTTCCTTCTACATATTCGTCAGCGCGCAACAACACTGCGAGCGCGCGCGCATCATTCGGTTGTAAAGCCTCGGTCGTCGAATAGCCCGACGCGGCCAACGTCGCGTCGATGTCTTTCTTCGGGATCACAAGGAGCTTTTTATCGTCAGCGTCCTTCGAGATGCGCTGGCGAACGGCTTCGGCAGCCTGAACTCCAAAACCCGGCTCTGGAGCCGCGAAGGTGGTGACCATCAAATGAGGCACTGGAGCAGGCTGACGCTGTGCCGCCGCGCCCGCGAACGGCGTGGCAACCAGCGCGGCCATCGCGATCAGCTTTCGCTGTCCTGAAATACGGTCGTGACGCAAAGTCGTACTCCTCTCACTCAATGTTGTTTGTGGTGCAAGCTTTGAAAACAAATGTACCCCTCAATAATCTTCCGGGTCCGTCTTTTCATCATGGGCGAGGAGGGACTCGAACCCCCGACTTCCTGCGTGTAAGGCAGGCGCTCTAACCAACTGAGCTACTCGCCCGAGTGCAGAAACCGAGCCGTTTCCTTTATTTGAGAATTGCTATGGGCACCAACACACAATAGCCAATTACCAGCAGGATCGGAGCGAGTGTCGTGCCGCCCCGTGCGAGATCGGCAAATCCTGCAACGATGACCAGCAGCGCAACACCCCACAACGTAATAGACCGATTGCGCTGACTGCTACGCCCAGTCGTTGAAGAAGCCTCGCCCGCGTCCGACTCGATCATTGCGCGGTAGTGTAGATGTGCTTGCAAGTAGTGTCAAGCAGAGGAGACGCGCACATCGCGCGTGTCATTGATTCTTAATGAAGCGCTAACGGACGAATCAGCTAAAACTCGGTGGTGAGTAGCCGTGATCGATCAATCGAATGGCGTCAGCGCATCGCTTGCCCCAGATATTGATTCGATTGATTGCATGACCCGTTTTCCAGGTCGCGCGAGCCTCGGTTTCCAGTCCCGCGCATTGCTGAGCGCGTCCGAGCTCATAGTATCCCTCGACGAAATTTGGAGCGAGCTGAATGCTCTTCCGGAAATAGAGCTCGGCCTCCGAGAAATTTTCCTCGCTCGCGAGAAGAAGTCCGCGATAGAACACGCCGTAGAGCGCGGCTTTGGGATCCCGATTCTGACGCGACGACGAAAGCAACAACTCTGATGCCCGCGCAACCTCGCCCTTCTTCATATAGACGTAGCCGAGATTCACGCGCGCCATGGAGTTCAGCGTGTTCTCCGACAGAAGGCCAACGAGAACCTGCTCTGCTTCGAGCAGCTTGCCCTGACGCATCAGCGCCCACCCGAGCAATGACTTTCCGCGTACGTCACTCGGCGCGAGCTCGAGCGCGCGCAACAGAATTCTTTCCGCGCCGGAGAAATTCCCTATCGCAATGAAATTCCACCCCTTCTCCACGAACGTCGACGCACCGAGATAGTCTTCGCGGAGTGTTCGCCTTGCCGCGCTCGAGCCTGCTGGTGTCACGCCACTCTCTTTCCGAAAGACAACACCGAGCTGATCGCGCTGGCGAGATCGCTCGACGCTGCAATGACATCCGCACCTGCTACCGCCAGCGCGGCAGCCGGCATTCCATAGATGATTGACGTTGCGCGATTCTGAACTACTGCGCCTCCGCCTGCGCCGCGAATTGCGCGCAATCCTTCGGCACCGTCGCGACCCATGCCGGATAGGACAACACCCACTGCTCGCCGCCCAAAGGTCGAGGCGGCACTTTGAAAGAGGGGATCAGCCGACGCGCGACCGCCACAAAGCGGGTCACTGCCGCCAACTTCCATCAGGACCCCGCGAGGTGTCCGCTGAACTCTCAGGCGCGCGTCGCCCGGAGAGAGATAAACATGACCGGCGAGCACTGCCTCGCCATCGCACGCGACCGTCACCGGTAGCGGACATATCTGACTGAGACGATCAGCGAGTGTCGGGACGAATTCGTTCGGCATGTGCTGCACGATTAGAATCGCCGCGTCAAAATCGGACGGGAGGCGCGACATCATTTCCGACAGTGCCCGCGGGCCACCGGTCGAGGCAGCAACTACGACGGCGTGACTTGCGGGGCGCAGCGAGCGACGCGTCTGCTGAGCTCGTGACAACTGAGGGCGAACAATTTCCGTTCGACGCGAATCGAACCTCACCATCGATGCAGTCTCCAGCGCGTTCAGCAGCTGCTCGCGTATCGCGACCATGTCCACGCTCACCGGCCCAGAGGGCTTGCGAACGAATTCAACCGCGCCGAGCTCGAGTGCGCGCACGGCGGACGCATTGAAATCGGCGGAATCAGCCGCACTCACAACGATCACGGGTATTGGCGTCTCATTCATGATTCGCTCGAGCGCGGTGAGTCCGTCCATCTGCGGCATCGCGATGTCGAGTGTCACTATGTCGGGGGCAAGCGCGCGCACGCGGTCGAGTGCCTGAACCCCGTTATTGGCGGTTCCGACGACGCGAAAGTCGTGGCGAAATTCCACGATCTCGGTGACGAGACCGCGCATGAATGCGCTGTCGTCAACCACCAGCACACGTTTTGTATTTTGTGGCACTGCGGTTCACTCGCTGATCGGTATTACTACGCGCGGCGATAGATTCGCTGTCTGGCACTTATCGGGACGAACAGCTCGCGCGATTTGCCGATCAGCGACTCTACTTTCCCTAGGACGAGGAAGCCACCCGGCAGCAACAGTTCATGGAAGCGCTCGAACAGCCACTGCTGGGTTTCGCGCTTGAAATAGATGATGACGTTGCGGCAGAGGATGAGGTGAAAGCGCGATACCGCTTTCGAGCCGTCGAGAATGTCCGATTTGTGAAACGCAACTAAGCTGCGAAGCTGGTCCGAGGCGGTATGCAGCCCGTCAGAGAGGGGAAAGTAGGTGTCGCGCACTGCGGGGGTTGTTTCCGTGAAGGCTGCCTCGCCATAACGTCCCCGGCGCGCGGCCGCTATTGCGTCGGCGTCAACGTCGGTTCCGACGATTTCAAAGCGAAGCCCCCTTTTTTTTTCGCCTTGACTCTCCAGATACTCATGGCAAAGCACAGCGAGCGAGTACGGTTCCTCCCCGGACGCGCATCCCGCGCTCCAAACCCGGATCAGTGGAACGGCGCTCGCAGCGAGGTCTGGAATCACTTTGGTCGCAATTGAAGCAAAGGTCTCGGGATTTCGAAAGAACTTCGAGACGTTGATCGTCAGCGTTCCCATCAGTCGATCGTATTCATGCGGATCGTCGTCGAGAAGAAATCCATATTCTTCGAACGTGGCGGCTCCCTTGATACGCATGCGGACGGATATCCGCCGCCTTACGCATGTGTCCTTGTAACTCGAGCAAAAAAAGCCGCGGTCGCGCTCTATCTTTTTACAGAGAGCTGCGAGCTGGGGCTCGTCAGCGAGGGGTTCCACCGGCATTAGCAGCACGTGTATACGCAGCCTGGGCCTCTTCGGAGCGGCCGGCTCGCTTCAGGATATCGCCAAGGTTGCGGTACAGCTGCGGCATCGAGTTTTCGGTTTGCACTGCTCGTTCTATACTCTGCCGCGCGCGCTCGAAATCGCCGGCTGCTTCCTGTACCACGGCGAGATTGTTGAGCAGCACCGCCGCTGCGGGATATCGGGATACTCCTTCATCTAGAACGGCGATTGCGCCATCGAGATCTCCGCGCATCGATGCCAACACGCCCGCGTAGTGATACCACGCCGCGGGTGGTGTAGAGCCGCCCCAGGCATTTCGCGCGGACAAAAGAGATTGGGCCGCGCCGTCCAGATCCTCTCGCTGGAGCGCCAGCGACACGAGGCCAAGATGTGCGAGCGGTTCATCACGCGAGCCTCGGCCCAGCACCTGCTCCAGTGCCAGCCTGGCCTTCTCATATTGCGCCGTTCGCTCGTACGCAAATGCAAGATTGATGAATATCGACGTCATTCTCGGCGCTGACATCGCTGCACGTTGGAAGGCGGTGGCCGCATCGCTCCATCGGGTGTCGCGGAGGGCAATCAGTCCAAGATAGAACGCGGCTGCGGGATCAGTCGACCTCAGCTCGATGATGCGTTTGAATTCGCGAGCTGCATCGCTGTACATCCGTGCCTTGTAGAACGCGATGCCGAGATTTCTGTGCTCGAGAATAACGCTGTCGGGAACTACGGGAGTCTTGTCGCGCTGACTTACGGGGACGACGAACGCACCGCTCAATAACCCGTACAGCGCCTTCCCCGCCGCGAATTCGCTGAGCCCGGATTCTCGCATCAGCTCGCGCACGTTTCGATTTCCGTCGATCAACGGAAGAAGAGCCTGCTGCTCGCGCGTGAAGGCGATTGTATTGCCCAGCATCTGGTGTCGATCCAGGGCGAAGACAAGGTCGAAGTTCGGAATTTTTTTCTCGATCAACGACCACTCGTCTACACGCCGCGCTCCCTCGAGTAGCAGCTCCTGTGCGTCAACCGCAACCAATTCTGAGCCGGCTGGCGGCATGACTCCGGGCTCAAAGCTGAACGCGCCGTGCGTCCACGTGAACATCGCAAACACAGCGTCGCCAACTCCGAGGTCGCGGTTACTCAGCGACGCAAACGATATTTGGCCGTTGTCGAAATAGATCGAGCCCGACGCATCGTCGATGTGGAGCGTCAGGCAACCGGACTTCCCCCCCATTGCCAGTAGCTGTAGAACATCGGGAAGACTCGCTTCGCTGAGATTCCCTCTGATTGCCACTAGTGAAGCTCCTCTATGAACCGGTCGGAGCTTTCCTGCCAGACGAGGATCATCTTGGCGGGATCGAGCGTATACGCGCGGGTTCCGAGATGTCCCGCAACGCCGAGTCGGCCGACACTCTGTTCCAGCGTCGGCGCAATCTCCGCGAGAAAGTCCTCGAACTCGCCGTCGTTGAAAGAACCCTTCTTCACGTCAGGCAATGTACGACCTGTCTGATTAATCGGAAATTGGAGAAGCGATCGAGCGGTTGAGCGGTTGGGCGGTCGAGCGATTGGGGGATTGGGCGAGCTCTTTCGCTTATCGCATTCTCGCTCAATCGCTCAATCGCTCAATCGCTCGATCACGTTAGCGGTCCAAACAGCGCATCGAGACTGCTATTCAAGTCCGACTCGAGATCCTGCGGTTGCTCATGCCGAACTGCAGAGCCCGCAGCTACTCCCAGCGAATCACGGAATTCACCAAAGTACAATCGCACGAGACCGAGGGTACTCTCGCGATCGAAGGCCGCGAGCAGAAGACATTCCCTTCCTCCCGCCGTGCACGAGCCCATAAAAACGCCCTGGCTACGACCACCTTGATGCAATCCGAGGAACGGCCGCCCGTCGAGCTCCTTGCCGAGCGCGCGACCGGATGCGTTGATCGCGGCCGCAAGCGCGCACGCAGTTTTTACTTCGGCCGAGCTCTGAAATCCAAATTGGCCCAGAACCTTACCATCAGTGCGCAACACGACGGCGCGCTGCACACGAGAATCCTGAACGAATCGTCGGAGCGGCTGATCGAGCCACCCCGCGCTAACCGCACCGGTTATCATATCTGCTCCGCCGCACTCAACATTTCCAACCGAAGCTTCCCGAGATTGATGTTCATGCCGGTCACCGCCACAATGACGATGTCACCACTCGAGGTGGCACAGACGTAACCCCGGTCGGCCTCGAGACGAACGAACTTCGCATTGCCAAGCCCGGCGTCGGCTGATGCATCGCGCGTTCGACGGAATACTGAAGATGCGAGCGCCGCGGCGGGCTCCCAGCCGCTGCCGAGCGTGTCAGCGCCGGCGATAGCGAGACCGTCCTCGATGCCGACGAGCATCGCGCCAACGACACCGGGCTGTCGCACAATCTGCGCGACGGCCGCCTCGTACTCGTTCGTCACGCCACCTCCTCGCGCCACGCGAGAGCGCGCAATGCGGCATGACTTAGAAGTCGCCTCACGAATCCGACGGGAACCGACGGCGCGGCGGCAGCGAGCACGACATCACCTTCGCCCGCAGGTCCGATCGCGAGATTCGCATCTTCACATTCAACCGACAACGCACGCCATCCACCTAGCGGCAGATGTCGCATTGCTCTGCGGGCTTCGTCACCAACCGGCCCTAGAGCCCGACCCACTTCGGCGCTGACATCGCGAGCTTTGCTGTCGACATAAATGCCTGCGACAACGTTTCCTGTTTTGTCGAGCAGGAGCACGGTCTGATCTCCATCACCGATTACATCGGCGAACGCCCAGCGCGCGCGATCATCCATGCACTAGTTCCTCCCTCGGCGCGACGATGATCAATCCGGTGGACATCATTCCATAAATAGTTCGCGCTACGTCGAACTCGCTGACACCCAGCGACGACGCAATGTCACGAACGCTTCGTTCACCGTCGATCATCGTCAGTACCTCCCATTCGCCGGGCCGCAAATCGATTGCCGGCTCCGGTCCATCATCCAAAGCTGCAAGCTTCGGCACGACAAGCGCGTCCGGTAAACGGTCTGCCATCCGCGACCACTCGTCTATTCTCCGCGCGCCTTCCATCAACAGCGATTCGGTGCTCACGCGAATTGCCGCGTCAGCATCGACGTTGCCTGCATCTCCATCTGTAAACGAAAACGTTCCTTCCTTCCACGAGAACAACTCGAACACCACGCTTTCTATCTGCAGCCGCATCGAGCGATCTACATCCCGACGCGTGACTGTTCCCTGCGCGACGAGTATCTCGCCGAGTTTTCGCTTATCTCCGCGTCGCTGAGCAGACGTCGCCTCACGAAGCTGCGATTCGCTCAGTTTCCCTGCCTTTAAAAGCAGGACGCCGAGACTGTGTGGATTGTCACGCATCGTCGCGTGCACGACCGCGCCGGAATGGAAATACACGTGACCTTCGCTTTCGCGTGCAGCAGAATGCACGCGTAGCGTCCCGCTCTTGCGCGTCAGGTCGAGCAGCTGGAACACATCGTGAATTCCGATGTCCTGAAGTGGGCCTTCGAGCGCCATCAGCTGTTCTCCAATTGCGCTATCTGACTGTACTTTCTGGCGACGGCGTGGTTGGGATCGAATTTCAGAACTCTGGAAAATGCTCGGCCCGCATCACGCGTGCGTTTCAGATCGAGCAACGACTCGCCGAGAACGACAAGCGCGGAAAGGTGATAAACGTTCGATTTGAGGAGAACCACGACCCGGCGAAGAGCCTCGAGCGGTCGTCCCATCGCCCGGTGCACCGATGCGACTTCCAGTGCGACTCGATCATCCGACTGCATGGCACCCAACGCCGACAGCTCCTTCTCGGCGACGTCATATTCGCCGCGTGCCGCAAAACATCTCGCGAGCAGAACCAATCCTTCTTTTTCGTCTGCCCCGCGCGCCATTGCGCGCCTGATCTCGGCCATCGCGCGCTCGGGTAAACTCTTCGATAGATAATCGCGCCCAAGCGTGTAGTCGGGAACGACTGTCGCTGCAGTTCCGCCGCCTGGAATGAGCGTTCCGCTTTCGGGTGTATCCATCTCGAGAGTCATCGGTTGCCGAAGCGAATGCGGATCGAGTTTCTGAGCGCGCTCGCCGGACCGGGCTGCGCCATCGATATCGCCGAGCCCGGATAAGGCGACGCTGAGAATCGCGTGCGCCTGCGCAATCGACGCGTCGTTCTGGATAGCGCGCACGCACGCGTCTCGCGCTTCGACAAACCGTCCGAATTCCACCAGAACCCGGGCGAGGCCGCACCAGGCGATCGCGTGCTCCGGCTGATCGTGAATCACCGCGCGATATGCATCGAGCGAGAGCTGAAAATGACTCTGCCTGTAGAGTGCGAGCGCAAGATTTATCCGGGCGCTGTCGAGAGCTTTGTCATCGCGCGCGGCGCGCCGGAAATAATTGGTTGCTTCGCGCATTTTTCCGGTGTCCCAGAGCAGCGCACCAAGATTATTTTCGGCCGCAGCGTATCCCGGCGTTCTGACCAGACAATCACGGAATGTCTGCTCCGCCTCAGAGCTTCGACCAAGGAGGTACAGCGCAATCCCGCGTTGATTGAGCACGCGTGGCGATACACTGCCCAGCTTGATCCGCTTGTCGTACGCGTCGAGTGCGTCTGCGGGCTGCGCCATCAATAGATGGAGGCTTGCCATCGCTTCAAGTGTAGCCGCCGGATCCTCACCGGCAGCGAGACCGGCGCGGCACTCGCGCATGGCTTCCGCGTGATATCCCTTGAGACGGAGGGCCAATGCGAGAGTCAAATGCGTGCTTCCCTGCCGCGACATCGATGGGGATTTGGCCCCTGTATCAACTCCTGACGACTCACGAGCATCCGGATCATCGAGCGCCAGGTTGGCCTCGGCACGAGACAATCTTGGATTGAGCGCAACTGCGCGCCGATTTGCTTCGCGCGCTTCGTCTATTCTGCCAAGGTCTCCGAGGATGAATCCAGCGAGGTAATGCGCGTCGGGATTTGCTGGATTGAGATCGATTGACCGCCTGAGGAACCGCAGCGCCTCTTCGCCGCTGCCGCGATTGTAGAATATTTCCGCGAGGAAGAAATGGAGCACCGAGCTATTCTGATCGTGGGCTAGCGCGCGCCGGAATTTCCTCTCCGCCTCATCGAGATTGCCTGCGCTTTTCTCTGCAATGCCGCTTTCGACGAGTGCGCCGATATCGTCGGGTGCCGCAGCCAACCGCTGATCCAGCTCGGTCGCTCGACTTCTTAACGAGCCTGCTTTGCCATAGGCGATCTCGAGGTTTCTGCGAGCGACGCGCATTCGCTCGTCGAGTGCAAGCGCGCGAGAAAACGCGGCAATCGCCTCGTCAACGAGTCCCCTCCGGAAATAAAAAACACCGAGGTTGTTCTGCGCTCCGGGGTCGGCGACGTCGATGCGGCGCGCAAACGATCGAAGAATCTCGATCTCGCGCAGGCCAACGGGAGCAGTCGCCGACATTCGATCAGGCCACGCGGACCGCGCGGAAAATTGCGCTGAATGATTTCGTGTCGGGAAGCAGAAGAAAGAACCCACGAAAGCGCTCGCCGATCTCCTCGAACGAGAACTCTGTTTCGACACAGCAAACCGCGACCCCCGGTCCGGACATCGCGTTGCACGTGTCGAGTATATCGTGCGCCACTCCGACGCTAAAACGGGGCGGCGATGGCATTAAATGCATTCCGAGAAAGTCACTGAGCGCAGTCATGTACGCTCCCCCCAGAATGTTGCCGGCCTCTTTCAACGCCGACTCCTCGAGGCGATCGAACACGGTTGACCCGGCACGACGCTCCCGCCGGAGCATCAAGTCAGCCAGCCGTCGTCCGGTGATTACCGGTAGAGCGAGCAACGTTTGTCCTGTGAGCGATCCATTCATGTCCATCATCACGCTCACCATCGGTGCATCAGGCTCTGCGATCGCCGGCGCGAGCTCCGAGAGCTGTCCAACGGTAACCATCGGAACTTCGATCATGATCCGCGCACCCGTCATCAACGACAACGCAGTTGCGGCGTGGCCGGCTCCGATGCTTGCAACTTCCTTCAGCGCATCGATCCGTGCCGGCGAAAATAAACTCGGCATCGCGGGGCTAACCGTCACTTCAGGGACATCGACTCTCTGCATAACTCCGCCTATGCAACGCCGCGCGCATCGAGAATCAGCGCTGGCGCTCCGGTTGGAAGGATTGTCGCTCCGCTGAACAGCTGCGGCATTCCGCGGGCGGCGTCGAATGGTTTTACAACGATTTCCTGCTGGCCGATGAATTCATCTACAAGAAGCGTCGTACGCCGATCAGGAAGATCGAGAACGACAACATGTCCGCCACCCTTCTCTCGCGGCGCGTGTCCGAGGCGATCTCTCAACCGGATCAGGGGGAGCTTTTCGCCGCGTACTTCGATCATCTCGCGACCGTCAACGACGCTCGTCATCGCCTGAGTGAGCATCATCGTCTCGACGACGTGGGTGATCGGAAGCGCGTACACCGCTCCCGCCGTCTTCGTCAGCAATGCGTGTATGATCGCGAGCGTCACTGGAAGGCGAACCGTCATCGTCGTTCCGGCGCCCGCCGTTGTCGTCAGCTCAATCGATCCGCCGAGCGATTTTACCTTCGTTGCGACAACGTCGAGACCGACTCCTCTTCCCGAGACGCGAGTGACGTTTGCAGACGTCGAAAATCCTGGGCGCGCGATCACGTCGAGAATCTCGCCGTCGGACAAAGTTTCCGTCTCTTTCGAAAAGAGACCAGCGGCCCGCGCATTCGCGAGAACCTTCCTTGCATCGATTCCCCGGCCATCGTCTTTGACGTGAATCACAACAGCGGTCCGCTCGCGCTCGGCGGAAAGAATCAGGCGCGCTGTCGGCGACTTTCCTTCTTTCTTTCGTTGCGCCGGTGTTTCCACTCCGTGATCGATCGCGTTGCGGAGTAGATGCATCACCGGATCGCCGATCTCGTCGAGAACGGATTTGTCCACTTCGATGTCGGTTCCCTTGAGCTCGAACGCGACCTGCTTGCCAAGGTCATGCGCCGTGTCACGGACCAATCTTTCGAATCGCTCGAACGCCTGTCCAACAGGCACCATGCGACTCTTGGTGATTTCCTCCTGCAGATTTCCAACGAGTCGCGACGCTTGCGATACAACGTCAACGAGCTCGACATTGCCCGACTGTCGCGCCAGCTCAGACAATCTTCCTCTCGCGATCACCAGCTCACCGATCAAGGTCATTAGCGTATCGAGCCGCTCTGCGTCGACGCGCACGCTTCGCTTTCCATCCGCTATCGAGAATCCCGGCATTCTTGTCCCGATTGGCGGCGTAAATCGCGCCTGGTTTGTCGGAGTACGGCGGACGGAATTCGGCGGCGTAAACCGGCGGGCGCTCGGAGGCGTCTGACTTTTGTCCTGCATCGTCGGCCATTCCATCGTCGGCATCACCGCCGCTCGAACGCTCAACTCTTGCGCGTGGGCGAGGCTCTCCAGCGTTTGCACAGTCGTGTTCACGTCGCGATCAGCGTCAGGATTTGCACAGACGCTCACAACAGTGCTCTCCAGAACGTCCACCGCGTCGAATAACGCATCGATCACCGCAGGCGATGGACTCTCGTTGCCGTGTCGGAGTTTATCGAGCAGCGTTTCGAGCGCGTGAGACAAATCGCGGATGGATTGATACCCCATCGCCGCGCTCATTCCCTTCATGTTGTGAACTGCTCTGAACATCTCGGACACGTGGTCTACGCCGTCCGACGATCCAGCGCCCCGCTCGATTGCGAGCAGCGCGTTGTTCATCTCGGTCAATCTCTCCCGGGCTTCCGCGCGAAAGAGCTCGGCGTAGCGTTGTGCGTTCACTTATCCAAGAACACGCTGCACCGCTTCCAGCACTCGACTCGGCTGAAACGGTTTGACGACGAAATCCTTGGCGCCCGCTTGTATCGCTTCCGCGACGAGAGCTTGCTGTCCCATCGCGCTGCACATCAACACGCGAGCTTGCGGGTCGAAGCTGGTGATCGCTCGCACCGCGTCGATTCCGCCCATTTCCGGCATGATGATGTCCATCGTCACGAGGTCGGGCTTGAGCTCCTTGTATTTCTGGACGGCTTCCTGTCCGGACTCCGCTTCGCCAACGACGTCGAGACCAGCCTGCGTCAGGATGTCGCCGATCATTGTTCGCATGAACACAGCGTCGTCACACACCAGCACGGTACTGTTCATTCCAATTTCCTCAGGCGAGAGCCATTTGCACGAGCGCACTCAAGTCGAGCAGCGCTTCGAGCCGTACATCCTTGTTCAGAATTCCGATGTCGTGCACTTCATCCACCACAACTCCAGCAACGCGCGTCCCGCGCTCGATGAGAAGAATGCTTGCGCTCGGCGCGCTCGATGGAACTCCGTATTCCGACATTGTCGCATCCAGAACCGTCACGATCGTTCCGCGAAGATTTATCAAGCCGAGCACATGACGAGGCGCTCCCGGGAGAGGCGTCACTGGCTTGAGCGGAATTATTTCGCGGACTGCGCCGAGTCCTGCGCAATGGACGTTACCGCCGAGACTGAAGACCAACACCTTCGTCTGACGCAATGGCGCCGGGCGATGGACGTTGGATTCGCCAGCCTGATCGAGCTCGAGAGTTTCGCTGTTAGCGGCGAGGGTGGTCATAGAAGCCAAGGGCCACCAGGGGATCCTCGGCGTCACGCAGCCCCGAGCCCTCCGCTATCGCGGAGAGCGAATGCTTCAAGTCCTCGGGCAACGGTGAGCGAATGTCCATCGGCGCGCCAGTGATCGGGTGTGTGAACACGAGCCACGCTGCGTGCAAAAAATGCCGCCGCGGCGGAAGTCCCGCGATTCGCCGCCCACCTCCTCCGCCATATGTGTCGTCACCCATTACTGGGTGTCCGACCGACGAGAGATGAACGCGAATCTGATGGGTCCGCCCGGTGTGCAAATGAGCGCGCAGCAGGTCTCCGGGTCCAAAGCGGGCTAGCCGGAAGAAGTCCGTCTTCGCCTGCCTACCCGTACTGACGATTGCCATACGCTTTCGGTCTCGCGGGTCACGCGCGATCGGCTTGTCGATGGTAATCGTGTCACCCCCAAGGTGGCCCCATATCATCGCCGCATAGCTGCGATTGACCCTTCGCGCCGCCAACGCTGCCCCTAAAATCCTGTGCGCGCGCTCCGTCTTGGCGACGACCAGGAGGCCTGATGTTTCCTTGTCCAAACGATGGATTATTCCAGCCCGGTCAGACGGCGAGCTCGACGGAGCCTCGCCCCCGCGGCCGACTAGTGCGTTCACCAGCGTTCCCGACCAATTTCCTGGCGCAGGATGCACGACCATTCCCGCCGGCTTATCAACGACGAGCAGATATTCATCCTCGTAAGCGACAGCGAGTGGAATGTCTTCGCCGATAATCTCACGCGATACTTGCTCTGGCGGCTCGACTGCCACGACGTCGCCTGCGAGCACGCGATAACTCGCTTTTTCTCGCCGGCCGTTTACCGTGACATCTCCGTTTGCGATGAGTGTCGCTGCCTGATTACGTGACAGGTCCGCTCGCTGGGCTACAAGCAAGTCGAGGCGAACGTTGCCGTCCGCCTCGATGATGAATTCGCGTCGTCCCTTTTCCGGCGGTCTCAGATCTCTCGGCTCACGGGCGACACGGGAGAGGCAGGCATCGACGCGACTTCAGGCTCGCCACCTTCCGGCCGCTCAGGCTGCTCCACGCGATCCTCGCCCCACAGAACCCACGCGAGCAGAAATGCGCCGATGCTCACTGCCATGTCGGCAACGTTGAACGTTGGCCATCGCATGTCGCCGATTCCTACATCGATGAAATCAACGACGCCGGCTGCGGACCGAACACGATCGATCAAATTGCCTAGCGCGCCGCCACAAACAAGCGCAATCGCCAGCGTTCGCAGAAGGTCCCCGTCACGCGTGGAGCGATAAAGTCGCCCCAGGATGATCAGAGCGCCGACTGTGAGCGCCATGAAAATCCACCTCGAATACTCGCCAAGGTGGAGGCCGAACGCCGCGCCGGGGTTGTACACGAGAGTCAGTCTCACCGCCGGGCCGAGTAGCTCGTGCGGCATCCTCTGCGGATAAAGTGAGTAGACTGCCAGTGCCTTGGTGATCACGTCCGCGACGACGATCACCACAACCACGGACCAGAAGAGCGGCGGGTTAGATCTGCCTCTTTGCATCTTCCTCACGTTGCTTGCAATCGATGCAGTATCGCGCATGCGGCAGCGCGTCCAGGCGCTCGTACGCAATATTCTGTCCGCAATTATGACACATGCCGAATGTCTCGGGGGAGCGATAAAGGCGTCGCAGAGCTTCGTCCAGATGCCAGAGGAATCGTCCCTCCTGACTCGCAAAGAGAAAGGCCTTTTCCCGCTCCATCGCGTCGGTGCCCTGATCAGCCATATGGAAGGAGTACGCGCTCAAGTCGCCGTCCGCGCCCTGAGGCGTCGAGCCGAATGTCTCGTCGTAATGCCCGAGCTCTTTCAATACGCGACGACGCTCCTCCATCAATCGCTTCTCGAAATGATCGAGCATTTTCTTGGTCATCGGCTTGAACTTCTTGACTGCAATGGGTGATGCCATCTAAACCGCCCTCTCGAATGCTATGCTGACCTGTTGACCATCGATGTCAACTGATTGCATCGCGTGATGTTTTTTTATCTTTTCTCCGATGATCAGCTCCCGGGCGAGCACTTCCTCCGAGATCCAATCCGCATGCGTCCGAACCGCCTCTTCAATCTCGGGCGTTCCGGTAACCCATAAAGATATTCGATCACTCACCGCCAGACCCGCCTCTTTTCGCATTCGTTGAATACGGCTCACGATTTCGCGGGCTAACCCCTCGGCACGAAGCTCAGGGGAAACAACCGGATCGATCGCGGCGAAATATCCTGCTTCCTCCTTGACAACCAGATTGCCCGACGCTCGGCGTACGATCACGAAATCTTCCGCGTCGAGCGTCCGGGTATCGTCGCCAACAGAGATGCTGAGCGGCTCGCCTCTCTCGAATGCGGCTAGTGCGTCGCTCCTGAGATTGGACACCGCCTCGGCGGCCAAGGGAGTCTGTTTGCCGAACTTTTTACCCAGAGAACGGAAATTTGGTTTCGCTTCGAGCGTCACGAGCGCGTCGGCAGATGTAAGGAAGCTGATTTCTTTCACGTTCAGCTCGTCCGCCAGCAGTGGAATGAGCTTTCCGATCCCGCCAGTATCCGGAACGACGCACACCATTCGCTTAAGCGGCTGCCTCACTTTCACACCAGCGTCTTCGCGCGCCGCTCGTCCGAGTCTAGCTAGAG
>JBHELX010000007.1:0-114830 GCA_046262875.1 Gemmatimonadaceae bacterium
AAGGCCTACCTCGCGTCGATGAAGTCCGATCTTCGCAACGGTGCGACCTACGAAGAGAGCTACGCCGCAGATAGCGCAGGCGCATACTTCTCAGGCAACGGCACGGCACAGGGCTTTACACCGTCGCAGAACGTATCCGTTACGTTCACCGCGATTGCCGGACCGCCAGCCGGCTGGACAGCAGTTGCGACGCACACGCTGACCACGAAGACCTGCAGCTCCTCGGCGAACGGCCTGATCAGCTGCACCTGATGATCTGAGCTCGATTGCAAGAAATCCCGCCGGGACCTGGGTCCGGCGGGTTTTTTTGCATTCTGCTACATCGCGCGCGGGAAATTTTCTCTGTTGCGATTCCAAGTCGATTGTTAAGTTGCTGGCGTCCCACCCAGCGGGCCTCACGCGCCGGTTGGCGTGACGATGGCCGGCTTCACTAGTCAAATAGATGTAAAACGTTTTTTCCGGCTTCGAGTCGCCGGAGGGAATCTTATTTTTCGCCGAGCCGCTTAGCAGCGGTTGAATGAGGGATGCTATGAAAGCTGTCGGTCGGTGCGGGCTTACAATTGCCGCGATTCTGTCAGTCTCGGCACTTACGACTCCGGTCACCGCGACCGCCCAGACAGACCTCCATCCCGAGGTCGCTGCCCTTGCAAAGCTCCCCGTCGTAGACAGCTCCAGCCTTCGGCACTTCGTTTCCAGCCTCGCCGGAAAAAGCGGCAAACTCCTCGCTCGATTTGTTCTTCCGCCGCGTTCGCTCACAATTCCACCGCTCGCCAACAATCTGAACTACACCTCGAAGCTCATTCCGACGGTGCAGGAGATTACGGGCGCCAGCAAGTTCGGCAAGTTTTCGCTCATTACGATGAAATCCTTCGGCGAGAAAATCGCCGGCTCGGTTGGCAGTTATCGTGTGGGGTATTGGCCGGAAGAGAAAGGGCGCCTTCGCTCGGAAGCGTACGAGAATCCTGATGGGTTCATCGAGGTGACTCCTGAGAATCAGAGCATGCTCGTGTCTACGCATTTCAAGTTGCAGGATTTTGTTACGCACGATCAGGAATATGTCTGGCCGAAGTACATCGTTCTTCGCGAAGAGCTGCTCGACAAGCTCGAGCTGGTGATTCAGGATCTCGAGAAGCACGGCGTACACGCAGGTGGAATGAAAGTCATTTCCGGATTCAGAACGCCGGACTACAACACCGCGCTCGGCGACGAGAGTGGGCGCGCCAGAGACAGCCGTCATCAGTTCGGCGACGCAGCGGATGTGATCATCGACAATGACGGCGACGGGCGCATGGACGATTTGAATCGCGACGGTCGGCTGACGTTCGCGGATGTGCGCGTTGTTCTCGCGGCTGTCGAGCGCGTCGAGCACGACAACCCCGATCTGGTTGGCGGCGTCGGACTCTATCACTCGACAGGACCGCGCGGTCCCTTCGCCCACATCGATGTTCGGGGAAGCAGAGCGCGATGGGTTCGCGGCGTGCGGGTTGCTTCTCGGCATCACAAGTCCAAGTCCCATAAGAGCACGCGGACGGCATCGCGCAGCTCGAAGCGCAATTCGGCGGACTAGCAAAAAAGGGAACTCTTCCCGGGATACGAGTGTCCAAAGTTTAGCAGCACCCTCCAACTCGTAACCCGTCCCCCAGGCAGTTCACAATGAAAAAAACAAACGCAATCGTGTTTGCCGTCACTCTTGCGGGAGTCCCCGCTCTGGCGCGCGCGCAAGCTCAATCGCCTTCCGCAAAGACCACGGTTACATCGCGCGATTCAGTTTCTGTCGCCGATGTTCAATGCGCTGCTGACGAGCTCGCCCGAAGCGTGCAGGCGGTCGTCAAGAGAGTCACCGAAGATCCTCAGCTGAAAGTCGCTGCGCTGAACCTCGCGAAAGAATCAGTGAGCGCGGCACAGATCGTCGTCAATCAGCAGGCTGAGACTCTTCAGTCCATGCTCGAAACTCTGTCAAAGGAAGTAGCGGCGGCAAGCGAGAGCATTCAGAAGACGAAGCCGAAAACACACTAGCGACGCTGCTCCGGCGCTCGTTACTTAGGGGCGCCAATGGCTCGAAAGGACTTCTCTGAAAACGTAGTCGTCATCACCGGCGGCTCGAGCGGCATCGGACGCGAGATCGCGTACCAACTTTGCGCGCAGGGTGCGCGCCTCGTACTCGCCGCGCGCGAGCCACTGCTTCTAGAGGCCGTCGCCGCTGAATGCATTCGACGCGGAGCACCGGCGATAGCGGTACCCACGGATGTATCCGTGGAAGCGCAATGCAGCGCACTCATTGCGCGCGCAGTCGACGAGTACGGGCGAATTGACACGCTCGTTAACAACGCCGGTATCAGCATGCGCGCGCGTTTCGACGAGCTCGGTAGCGTCGAGCCGGTCGAGCGTTTGATGAATATCAATTATCTCGGCAGTGTTTATTGCACGTGGCATGCGCTGCCGCATCTCAAGCGCAGTCATGGCAGAATCGTAGAGACATCCAGTCTTGCGGGGCTCACCGGCGTCCCCACATTGAGCGCGTACTCTGCGAGCAAGCATGCGGTCACCGGTTTTTTCGAATCGCTCCGTCCGGAAGTTGCCGCCGATGGTGTGAGTATCACGCTGGTCTATCCGGGCTTCGTTGCGACCGACATTGCCGCACGGGCTGTTGGTCCGCGCGGGACTACGCTGGCACAGCGCCGCGTGGTGAAGGCGAGGGCGATGCCGGTCGAGGAATGCGCCGCGAAGATTATTTCGGCCGCGGGAAACAGGCAGCGCGATGTCGTGATGACCGTGCGCGGAAAAGTAGGCCGCTGGATCAAACTGATCGCTCCAGCAGCAATTGACCGAATGACCATGCGCGCGGTCGAGCGCGGCTGGTGAGGAGATAGTCATGCGCGCTGGAGTTGCATCCATCATTCTCGCGCTTCTGCTATTTACTGGATTCAGATCAGTGGGCACTCTGCCGCCGCTTGGAAAATTGCTCGACCCGGCGAATGGAGTTTGGGCAACAGCTCGTGCGGCCGATCTTCCCCCTATCGAAAGCGGAACGATTCCCGGATTGCACAAGCAGGTTCAGGTGCTGTTCGACGACCGTGGAGTTCCGCACATTTTCGCCGAGAACGAAGAGGATGCGTATCGGGCGCTCGGCTACGTCACTGCGCGCGATCGTCTTTTCCAGATGGAGCTGCAGACGCTTGCCGCAGCGGGGCGCCTGACGGAATGGGTCGGACCAAAAGCGCTGGAAGCCGATCGCGCGACGCGATCGCTCGGACTTCCATGGGGCGTCGAGCGAAAATTTGCCGCGTACGATAAAACGTCGCTCGGGTACCGCGCGATGATCGCGTATTCCGATGGCGTCAACGCGTGGATCTCATCCATGAAGCGTCCCGATTTGCCAATCGAATTCAGATTGCTTGGCGTCGCTCCATTCAAATGGGAGCCGATAAATTCGGTTCACTTCTTTTCGAAGATGGCTCTCACTCTCGGATTCAACGATGCGAGCTACGCGAGATTGGCGGCGCAGGCGAAAGTAGGTCGCGTCGCAGCGGATGCGTTGTTTCCGATCAACAGTCCGATTCAAGAGCCGATACAACCGAACGGTTTGCCGGCACCACGTTACGATCTTGCGGCGATTCCCGCGCCCGGAGCGCCGGACTCACGCGCGACTGTTGCAGTTGCAGCGCAGAAGTCCCTCATTGCAGCGCTCGGCATCGGAAAACCGAACGCTGATGGCGACGCAATCGGTAGCAACAACTGGGCTGTCGCACCGAAGCGCTCCGCGAGTGGTCACGCTCTTCTTGCGGGCGATCCTCATCTCGACCTGACGCTGCCATCGATCTGGTACGAGATGCACATCGTCATTCCCGGCAAGCTCGATGTTGCCGGAGTTGGTTTTCCCGGAGTTCCCGGCGTTGTGATCGGATTCAATCGAAATGTCGCGTGGACTTTCACGAACACCGGATCGGACGTCAACGATTATTACATCGAAGAAGTCGATGATGCTTCGCAACCCGCGCGCTATCGACTGGATGGAAAGTGGCGCGCGCTCGAGAAGCGCATCGAATCCTATCGTGGTCCGAGGGGCGCGCTTCTGCATACTGACACACTTTACTACACGCACCGCGGACCGATGACGAAGCTGAACGGCAGATGGGTTTCGATGCGGTGGACGGCTTACGAGGCGTCATCGGAGACCGACAATTTCCTGAGGGCGGGCTACGCTCGTAACGCCAACGAGTGGCTCGATGCAATGAGCACCTTCGTCGCGCCAACGCAAAACGGTCTGGTTGCCGATAACAGTGGGAATATCGCGATTCGGTCATCCGGTCATTATCCGGTGCGCCCTGGCGATGGACGAGGCGATGTCATCCGCGACGGATCGTTGTCGTCGAGCGATTGGGTTGGGTTCCTCCCCGTTTCGAAATATCCATTTGCAATGAACCCGCCTCAGGGATTTCTCGCATCGGCCAATCAACAGCCTGTCGATCCGAAAGTGAATCCGAGCTTCATGGGCTCGCATTGGTATTCGCCATGGCGTGCAATCAGGATCAATCAGCTTTTGCGTGGGGACCCGGCAGTTACGTCCGACGCGATGCGCAAATTCCAAACTGATCCCGGCAGCGCTCGCGCCGATGCGTTTGTCCCGCGATTTCTTGCGGCAGCAGCGGAGGAGGACAGTGCCGGCAGAGCGGATGCCACATTGCGCGAAGCAGCGAAACTCCTTTCAGAGTGGGATCGCCAGTACACGAAGACGAACAGGCGCGCGGTATTATTCGACAGAGCGATGCAGGAGCTTGCATCGCGCACGTGGGACGAGCTCGCTCCTCCGGCTGGAAGTCACGATGATCCCACCGCCACTGAATATCCGGAGAGCCAGATTCTGCTCGAGCTGATGGAGACTCCGAATAGTCCATGGTGGGACGATCATCGAACGAAGAACGTGGTTGAAGATCGAGACGCAATTCTATCGGAGAGTTTGAGCGCTGCTCTGGTTGCAGTGAAGCAGCGCCGCGGCGACCCCGCCGGCGATGGGTGGCTCTGGTCGAACGCGCAGCACGCGAACATCTATCATCTAGCGCGCATCAAATCTTTTTCCGCGCTTGGAATTCCGATTGTTGGAGGACCGTCGACTCTCAGCCCTTCAGACACGTCGGGCAAGCAGGGCCCGAGCTGGAGGATGGTGGTCGAGCTGGGACCACAGGTCAAAGCGTGGGCGACCTACCCGGGTGGTCAATCGGGGAATCCCGCGAGTCCGCGATACACGGACAGGTTGAAGTTGTGGGCAAACGGCGAGCTGGCTCCAGTTCTTTTTCCAAAAGCGCCGAATGAGCTGGATCCAAAGCGCGTGATTTCGAATCTCACTCTGCATCCGCGATGATGCTTCGAGCCGTCG
Organism: Gemmatimonadaceae bacterium; assembly: GCA_046262875.1. GTDB lineage: Bacteria > Gemmatimonadota > Gemmatimonadetes > Gemmatimonadales > Gemmatimonadaceae > UBA4720. The sequence continues at coordinate 5,375 of JBHELX010000007.1, forward strand.
TGAAGTTTCTCTTGCTCTCGGAAGCGTTCGCGGTTGCGACGTACGCCGTGGGCTGGTGGGCGATTCCGTTGGTCGCGCTCGTGTGCGGACTGGTGATGAACAGGGAGGGCCGCCCTATTTATTACTCGACGATTTGTGCCGCGGCGGGATGGCTGTCGCTTTTGCTTCTCGACGCCGCGCGTGGGCCACTTGGAGAGCTCGCCGCGCGTTTCGGCGGAGTGATGGGATTCTCCCCGGTCGCGTTGTTTGTGACAACGTTAATATTTCCCGCGCTTCTCGCATGGAGTGCTTCGTCTCTTGGCGTTGTGATTCGCGCAAGAGTCTTTGGCGTGCGCCAGATGACTCCGGCAAATGCCTGAGAACCGTGCGTCGTTCAAGATTGGCGATTTCGCGCGGCTCGATCGCTACGTCGTCGACGTTCGCGATTCAGCGCCCGACGTTTTCGAGGACCTGAGCGCGACTGATTGGTCACGCCTTAGGTGGAACGACGTCGGACGGCCCTACAAGGTCGAACGCTGGGCGAAGGACCGCAAAGCGTGGGACAAGAATCACGGAGAGCCGATGCCGGTAAAGGAGGGATGGAAGCGTTTCAATCGAAGCTTTCACCATTTCTTCATCACCGATTTACCGCAGGAGCAGGCACGGGCGCGCAGAGAGATTGTCCAACAGCTCGCACACATGGACGTCCACGGTGCGCAGGAAACAATGCAGGAGCTTTTGTGTCTCGCAGTTTGGAATCGCGTTCATCGCGTCGAAGACGCAGTCTGGGATCCTCGCGGAAAGCGCGCGCTTTTCGAAGATCTCGACGTAAAGCGTCCCCGAATTCTTTTTCTCGGCGCTGCGGAGGGATACGAGGCAATGCAGCTCAGCGCGATGTATCCGGGAGGGGAAGTCCTCCTCGTGGATTACGATGACTTCTGCAAGACCGATCGCTATGGATTGTTTCCCGAAGCGTATCCATTTCTTGGCGTCGATCCCGCGAGCGGTCACAAGCGAGTGTGGTATCGCGACGAGATGCCGATCCATTACGAAGTTGCCGACATTCGTGACCTCACATACAGTCACGAGTTCGACATCGTCGTCAGCATTGGACTGATAGAGCATTTCCCCGACGAGCACAAACCGGCCGCGTTCGAGTTTCATCGGCGATTTTTGAAACCGGGCGGCTACGTGATAATCACGACGCCAAGAAATCAGCTGCGCGGGAGGGCGTTCTATACGATTCTTTCGGACTACATGAACTATGGATATCGCGAGCTAATGGATACGAGACAGCTCGCGCTATACGCGCACGAGAATGGCTTCGAGATTTTGCGTGCGGGATACATCAAGGCGCACAACGCGCTCATTTGCCGAGAGCGCGCGGCGTAGTAACACCGCGCAATCAGGGTTCGGGCTTTTTCTCAGCCAGCATCTTCGCCTGAAAGCGCTGACCTTCAGAGATGCGCTCGACTTCGATGGCTATTGCGTCGATTGATTGCATCAGGTGCTCCATCTGCGCCTGCATCTGCTGGGGTATCTGTGCTGGTCGCGGTGCGCCCCTTTCGACTCTTCGTGCGATCGCACGGACGATGGGCAGTCCAATAATGATTACCGCGAGTGTCACGAAGAAAGCGATCGACACGTCTTTCACGCGCGGGGGCATGTCGCGCTCAAACGGGCGGCCTCGAATCTGGATCGTTGGAATTCCGGGAATCGGGGGCGGCGCGTTGATCTGAGCGTCACGCGCCGCCTGCGCCGCCTCCTTTGCGGCGTTTCGCGCGTCGGCCGTCGCCTGCCTGACTTGCTCCTGGATCTGCTGCTTGAGCTGAGCAGCAGAAATGTCCGGCGCAGCGGGTGCCTGCGGCTGCTGTTGCAGTAAGTTGTACATCGATGACAACTCCACTGATGGATGACCGCGCGCCACGAGAGCGCGAACCCGAAATGTATCGGGAGCATTCCGAGGTCGCTACGCACTCGACGGCTTCTTCACGCGACAAGCGTGTCATGACCGCCGGGGAGGGCGCGATTCTCGGAATCGCGATCTGGGTCGTTCTTCTTACGCTTGGGTTTCCGTGGATTCTTCACCTCGAGGGATTCGACGGACTCATTCCGTGCGCGATCCTCGGGGCATTTTTTGGCTGGCTCGGGTGGAGAAGAGTGACGATGGGCGCTCTCAGCGCGCTCTGTCTGGCAGTCGTCGTCATCGCTTTCACACCGATCATTGTTGGACCAGTGAGGTCACTCGTGCGGAACGATCCGCTACCCGCGCATGCAGACGCAGTGATGGTTCTCTCGGCGGGAGTCAACGACGATGGCACGATTTCTCATGCTTCAATGGATCAGCTCATCAAGGGAATCGCTCTCGTGAATCGTGGAATTGCCCCCGTGCTCGTCGTGACGCGTGAGGCATACATCATCGACGGCCGCCTGGTGACATCGCAGCGCGATCAGGAGCGAATCGTTTCATTGACTCCGGGCGGCGTCTCGAGACTCGTCAGCGCCGGCGTGACTCATAGCACTCACGATGAGGCGGTGCGAGCCCTCACGCTCGTCCGCGCGAGGAACTGGAAGCGAATCGTTCTCGTGACATCGCCGCTGCACACGCGTCGCGCATGCGCAACGTTCGAGAAAATCGGAGTCGTGGTGTCGTGCACGCCGAGCAATACAAGAGGTTTCGCGCTTGGCGCGATCGGCTCGCCCACAGATCGAGTAAGAGCATTTCAGGTTTGGCTCTATGAGCTGGCAGGAACTCTTCGGTATCGTCAGCTGGGCTACATATAGTCGGCGAAACCGTCCGACTCGCTCGCGCGTAAAGAATTTCAACGGAGTTTTCCGATGACATCAGTCACGACCGTCGTTCAATCGCTCGGAGTTGCCATGGCGGCGGGAGTAAACCTCCCGGCGACTGTTGCAGTTCTCGGTATCTCCGAGCGTGCCGGCTGGATCGGGCCATTGCCCGGAGTACTCGGCGCGGTCGGCAGCATCTGGATCATCGCTATCGCAGTTGTGATTTACGCGATGGAATTTCTGGTGACGCTGGTTCCTGGAGTTGCGAGCGTTGTCGAGACGGCGCAGACAATCGTGCGCCCGGCCGCCGCGGCGTTTCTCGCGGTGGCAACTGCATACCATCTCAATCCGGCATATATCGCCGCCGCCGGATTGTTGGGCGGCGGTTTGGCCCTCACGACTCACGGCACCAAGCTCGGCCTTCGCTACGCCGTCGACACATCGCCTGAGCCGGTGACGAATGGCCTCGCGAACTTCGCCGAGCTGGGAACGATAACAAGCATCGGAATCTTCATCTGGACTCATCCTTACATCACGATCACGGTCGCGATTCTCGTTCTCATTCTGCTCATCCTCGTAGTTCACCGGATCGTCGTGACGCTGCGCAAAATTTTCAGCGGAGAATGGGGGAAAGGGGCGACAGCGTAGTGCGCGGCCGCTTTTGAGACGCCAGATTTATCGCTCGCCTCTTGACGGAGCGATTCTTGGATCAGACGCAGAAGATCTGGAAGGTCATCGCCGCCTCCTCGGCTGGAACGATGATCGAGTGGTACGACTTCTACATCTTCGGAAGTCTGGCGACGATTCTCGCCGCTGAGTTTTATCCGCCCGGAAATCCAACAGCGAATTTTTTAAAAACACTCGCGACCTTTGCAGTCGGATTCGCAGTACGTCCGCTCGGTGCCCTTGTATTCGGACGAATTGGCGATCTCGTAGGGCGAAAATTCGCGTTCCTCGTTACGCTGTTGATCATGGGCGGCTCGACCGCTGCGATTGGTTTTCTTCCGGGTTATGCGAAGATCGGTTTGGCCGCGCCGGTAATTCTCGTACTTCTGCGGCTGCTTCAAGGTCTCGCGCTCGGCGGTGAATATGGAGGTGCCGCCGTTTACGTGGCGGAGCATGCGCCCGATGAGAAGCGTGGATACTACACGAGCTTCATTCAAACTACTGCGACCCTCGGTTTGTTCATCTCATTGATCGTCATTCTGGTCGTGAGGCACGCCGTCGGTGAAGAAGCGTTCAAGGCATGGGGATGGAGAGTTCCGTTTCTACTCTCGATCGTGCTCGTTGCAATGTCGTATTACATCCGCGTCCGTTTGCGCGAATCGCCACTGTTCACGTTACTGAAGGACGCAAAGAAAACGTCGGTTGCGCCTGTTCGGGAAAGCTTTGGAACGTGGCCAAAGTGGAAGATTTTTTTCCTCGTGTTGTTCGGCGCTACGGCGGGACAGGCCGTCGTATGGTATACCGGACAATTTTACGCGCTGTTTTTTCTACAGACGGTACTCAAGGTTCCTCTCGTAACCGCCTACACTATCGTTGCAGTTGCGCTTCTTGTGGGCGCGCCGCTGTTCGTTTTCTTTGGATCGTTGTCAGACAGAATTGGCCGGAAGAGAATAATGATGGCCGGAAATCTTCTTGCTGCGCTCTCGTACGTGCCGATCTATCACGCGATGAAAACGTATTCGACTCCGGTTAATGCGGTGATGCTAACGCTTCTGGTGTTCGTGCAGGTGATTTTCGTAACGATGGTGTACGGACCAATCGCAGCGTTTCTAGTGGAGGCGTTTCCGGCGCGCATCAGATACACGTCGTTGTCTTTGCCGTATCATTTCGGAAATGGATGGTTCGGCGGGTTTCTTCCACTTATCTCGACCTGGATCGTCGGACGCACCGGGAATATCTACGCGGGACTCGCTTATCCGATCATTGTTGCGCTGCTGACGTTCGTCATCGGGTCGCTGTTCCTGAATGAGAGTCACACGCATCGGATCTGGGATGAGGTCGAAGAGTTCCGCCCGAACGCAGCGTGAGCTTTCGAAAGATGTTGAGGCGGGTGGCGTTTGTTGCGGCGGCTACCGGCTACGGGCTACCGGGTACCGGCAGCGCACAGCGGGCCGGTAACACGCAGCCGTTAGCCGGCAGCACGGAAGCCCTCCGCGACAGCATAGTACAGCGAGTTGCTGCAACCCCCGAGGCAACAGTGGGGGTAGCCTACGTCGATCTGGCGACAGGCGAGCGCCTCTCGCTCAGTGCCGATACTGCGATGCATGCGGCCAGCACGATGAAGATTCCGGTGATGATCGAGGTGCTGCGCCGAGCGCAACAGGGCTCGTTCTCTCTCGATCAGGGAATTCTGCTGATAAATCAATTCAAATCCCTCGCGGATGGCTCTCCGTTTTCGATGATCGCAAAAGACGACGGAGACAGCACTCTTTACTCGCGGATCGGCGAACGCGTACCAGTACGAGAGTTACTTCGATTGATGATCGTACGATCCAGCAACTTTGCGACTAATCAACTAATCGAGCTCGTCGGCGCTGCACACGTCACGGCAGGAGCGCATGAGCTCGGCGCAACCCACGCGCAAGTTCTGCGGGGTGTCGAGGATCAAAAAGCATTTGATGCTGGATTGATCAATACCATTACCGCCGCTGATCTCGCGACGCTGCTCGTGGCAATCGAGAACGGGCGCGTTCTCTCACCCGAGAGCTCGGCATTGATGCGCGACATTCTGCTCGCGCAGGAATTCAACGATAAGATTCCCGCCGGTCTTCCGCCTGGGACTCGCGTCGCGCACAAAACAGGTGAGATCACGGCTGTGTCTCACGACGCGGCAATTGTGTATCCCCCCGGGCGAAAGCCGTACGTGCTCGTCGTTCTGACTCGTGGCATTCGGGACGGAAAGGAGTCGGCGGCATTGATAGCGGATATCTCGCGATTTGTTTACGCGCACGCGACGGGGCACTAGATGACGCGCGTCGCGTTTCTTGGTCTTGGCGCGATCGGAGCGCCAATGGCGTCTCACCTGACGAAGTCGCCATTCGAGCTTACCGTGTGGAATCGGACTCGCTCGAAAGCGGATGATTTCACGAAGGAATTCGGCGGCTCGGTGGCGAACACTCCGTTGGAAGCAGCGCGTGGCGCAGAGATCGTGTTCACTTGTCTTCCATCATCGCGCGAAGTCGGTGATGTGCTCGCCGGCCCGAATGGAATTCTCGCCGGATTTTCAAACGGCGCGACTCTCATCGACTGCACCTCAGGCGATCCTGCCGCCTCTCGGGAGTTTGCGGCGGTAATCGAAGGGCGCGGCGGATCATTCATGGATGCTCCTGTAAGCGGCGGCATCATCGGCGCAAAGGCCGGGACGCTCACCGTTATGTGCGGCGGCGACGAGGGTGTTCTCGAGAGAGTTCGACCGGCACTCGAAGCGTTCGGAAAAAAGATTGTGCTTTGCGGCCCGGTCGGAAGCGGACATGCAGTGAAAGCGGTCAGCAATGCACTGCTCGCCGTTGATGTGTGGTCAACCGCTGAAGCACTTGCTGCTCTCAAGCGACTTGGCGTGCATTCTGACATTGCCCTCGACGTGATCAACGCGTCGGCTGGTCGATCGAACGCGTCGCAGAATCTTTTTCCCGATCGCGTATTGACGCGGGCCTTTCCGCGTACGTTCCGCCTGGCGCTGCTCGATAAGGACATCGGGATTGCGATGAAGCTCGCAGGCGAGTCAGGCGCGCCGACTCCGTTGATCGATCTTGCGGCGAAGCTGATACACGAAGCGCATCTCGAGCTCGGAGAAGAGGCAGATCACGTCGAGGCTGCTAAAGTCGTGGAGTCGCGGTCGGGAGTGGTCATTGAATAGGAAGTAACCGCGAAGACCGAAGAACGCGGAGTAATTGCGCCACAGAAACACAGAAACACAGAAAATTGCGGAAGTTTTTTTGGTCTAACAGCAGAACAACGCTGGCTCCTGATGTTACGCCTTAACCCCCAAAAGAGAGCGCCGCGCAGCGATGTTTTGTCGCGAGTAGTGTCACCTTCTGTGTTTCTGTGTTTCTGTGGCGTGATTCTCATCAGTCTTAGCCTTCTTAGCACTGACTTCCTTATATTTGAACTCGATGCCTGCTAAGACAACTGAACAGAAAACCGTCCTGTCGGCTCGCGCGGTCGATCGGACGTTGAAGCGAATGGCCGACGAGATCGTCGAGTGGAACGATGGCACGGACGACCTCATCATCGTCGGAATTCAGCGCCGGGGAGTACAGCTCGCGGGCCGCATCGTCTCCCTCATCGAAGAAAGTGAAGGAGTCGAGGTTCCTCAGGGCTCACTCGACATCACACTTTATCGCGACGACCTCCAATCGGTAGGTCCTCGCCCGGTCGTCGGAAAAACGAGTCTACCCGGTGACATCGAAGGCACGAACGTCGTGATTGTCGACGACGTTCTTTTTACCGGGCGCACGGTGCGCGCGGCACTTGATGAGCTCGCCGACTTCGGACGACCAGCGCGAATTTCTCTCGCGGTTCTTGTCGATCGCGGCGGACGTGAGCTTCCGATCCATGCCGACATCGTTGGCAAAACCGTCGAGGTCGAGCCGGGCGGCCGAGTCGACGTTATGATCGACGAAGTCGACGGGCGCACGGCAGTGGTGATCGTTCCTCCTCCAGGGGAAGACGAGCCGTGACAAGCGCGCTCGGCAAGGACCTACTCGGCCTCGAGCCTTTGTCGAGCGAACAGATACTTCTCATTCTCGATACCTCCGAGCCATTCAAGGAAATCAGCGAGCGGGCGATAAAAAAGGTTCCAACTCTTCGCGGCTCGACTATCGTCAATCTTTTCTTCGAGAGCTCTACTCGCACGAGAATCTCGTTCGAGTTTGCAGAGAAGCGATTGTCCGCGGACACTGTGAACGTTGCAGCGGCAGGCTCGAGCGTCCTCAAGGGAGAAACGCTCGTCGATACCGCGCGCAATCTCGAGGCGATGCGGATCGATATGGTGGTGATACGACACGGGGCATCCGGGGCAGCCCAATTTCTGGCTGAGCGAATCGAGTCGAACGTCATCAATGCGGGTGATGGAACGCACGAGCATCCGACGCAGGGTTTACTCGATCTACTGACTCTTCGCGATCACTTCGGAGCTCTTGCCGGCCGGCGAGTCTGCATTTGCGGCGACGTGCTTCATTCACGTGTCGCGAGATCGAATATCTGGGGACTCCAAAAGCTAGGCGTCGAGGTAGCGGTGTGTGGTCCTCGCTCCCTTCTTCCCAATTCCATCGACGAGTTTGGCGTGAAGGTGTTCGGACGCATCGAGGAAGCGATCGAATGGGCGGATGCGCTCAACGTTCTCAGACTTCAGCTCGAACGAATGACTGCCGGATACATTCCATCGAATCGAGAATACAATCGCGTATTCGGTGTGACGCGCGAGCGACTCGAGCGCGCGCCGCGCGACATTCTGATCATGCATCCGGGGCCGATGAATCGCGGCGTTGAAATCGACTCCGATGTCGCTGATGGACCTCACAGCATCATTCTCGATCAAGTCACTAATGGCGTCGCAGTAAGAATGGCTGTTCTCTATCTTCTCGCTGGCGGAAAGCCCGAGCTCGCCGAAGCAGCGAAGGGTGGCACCGACAAGAGAACGGCGTCGCCAAAAATGACTGAAGCCGCGTGAGCACATTGATGCTCGATCTGCGTCCAGTTCTTCTCGCGGGCGGACGATTGGTCGATCCGTCGCAGAATCTCGACGAAAGCGGAGATGTTCTCGTTGCTGGTGGAGTGATCGAGGGGATCGGCGGTCGCATTGAAGCTCCCGATCATGCTGAGGTCGTTGATTGTTCAGGCTGGATTGTCTCGCCGGGATTCATTGACGTACATGCGCATTTGCGTGAGCCCGGCAGGGAAGATGTCGAGACGATTGCAAGCGGAGCGCGCGCTGCTGCCGCCGGCGGGTTCACCGCGGTGTGCGCGATGCCAAATACGGATCCGGTAACCGACAACCAGGCTGCCGTCGGCTTCATCATCAGACAGGGAAGTCGCGCTGGGGCGGCACGAGTTCATCCTATTGGTGCGATCTCGGTGGGCCAAAAAGGTGAAACGCTCGCGGAGTTCGGCGAGATGGTCGGCGCCGGAGCTGTTGCGGTAAGCGATGACGGAAGACCCGTAGTGAGCGCGCATCTCATGCGCACTGCACTCGAGTACGCGAGGACATTCGGGATTCCGGTGATCGATCATTGCGAGGAGCCGACGCTCTCGCATGGTGGCGTCATGAATGAAGGAATTGTCAGCGCGCGGCTCGGCCTCAAGGGAATTCCTTCCGAAGCCGAAGAGATAATGGTCATTCGCGACATACTCCTCGCGCGGCGTACGGGTGGTCACGTCCATCTCGCGCACATGAGCACACGCGGATCGGTCGAGCTGATTCGCTGGGGGAAAGAGCGGGGAATCAATGTCACCGCAGAAGTTTGTCCCCATCACATCTCGCTTACCGATGAACGAGTTGGCGCGTACGACACGAATGCGAAGATGAATCCGCCGCTTCGAACGGCGCCGGATGTCGAAGCGTTGCGGGAAGCAGTGAAGGATGGAACGATCGACATGATTGCGACTGATCATGCGCCTCACCATTACGACGAGAAGGAGCGCGAATTTTCGGATGCACCCAATGGAATTATCGGTCTCGAAACCGCTCTCGCTGTTTCTGTGACTCATCTTGTGGAAACTGGCGCGCTGAATTTTTCGACCCTCGTCGAAAGAATGTCGTGCTCACCCGCTCGTCTCTTTCATCTTCCCGGAGGCAGCTTGCGCCGTGGCGCGGAGGCGGACATAACGGTGTTCGATCCAGCGATGCGGTGGGCCGTCGATCCCTCGGAGATGCTGACGAAAGGACGGAATACGCCGTACGCGGGTATGACTTTTACCGGTCGCGCGACACTGACCATTGTCGGTGGCAGGATCGTATATAAGTTGGAGAACCGCGCCACGGTTTCGACTGGTGGTGGCCCGGTGGCACGATCCTGAGGCAAGAGACAAGATGAGTAGCAAGTCAAAGACAAATGCCCTCGACACACTGCGCGCACTGATCGCGGAGCGGCAGCAGTACGATCAGTGGATTGCGACGCTCGAGTCGAAGCGCGATGGAACTCCGGCGCAGGTTTTCGATCGCGTCTTTTCCGATTATCGGAGCAGGCTCGATCGAGTTGTCGGCGAGATTCGCGGCCATTCCGAGGAATTGCAGCTCTCGATCAACGCTCTCTCATCTCGACTGAGTGAAGTCGCGAAAGATGAAGAGGCGAAACGCGACTCGGTTCAGGAGGCCGAGCTTCGGGCGGCGGTGGGCGAATATGATGTTGCGCAGTGGGAATCGATGCGCTCAGAAGCGAGCCGCCAGTTAGAGAAGATTGCGGCGGATCGTGCTTCGCTCGAGGAGCAGCTCGCGGAGCTCGAGAGCATCAGAAAACTGAGTGAGATGACGCCGGGCCCTGCGGAGCCAGCGCCGGTAACTGCGCAGCCGGTAGTTCAGCCGGTACCGGTGGTTCAGCCCGTCGCCGCTTCTGTTGCGGCTCCAACTCCGCCGCGCGAAGAGCCTGCGCAAAAACCTGTCGAGGCTGCGATTGACCGTCCCAAGTTCAGCGATGTCGGCTGGCCGGCGAGAGACATAGTCGATGTGCCGGCCGCACCTGAGACGAACAGTGTTGCTGATGCGACGCAGGAAAGCGCACCGGTTCGCCCGACTGCGACGCCGTCGACGCCGCGGTCATCGAATCGTGTAAGCTTGGATCCTGCGGCGGCAGCGCCACGTCCTTCTGCGTCACCGCCTCCCCCGCCGCCCCCACAAACTCAGCCGCCAAAACGTCGCACGCCACCGGGAAAAGACGCGCAGATCTCTTCGGGATTCTCGAAGCCGGTAGCGACTCCGACCGAGGGAAGACCTGAGGTCAATAAGACCCTCAAGTGTCCCGAGTGCGGAACTCCGAATTATCCAACGGAGTGGTACTGCGAGCGATGTGGTGGCGAGTTAGCGACGGTGTAGTCAGCGCTTTAGCTGATTAGGCACCAGGACCCCAAACAGCTCGGCGAGTCGCTCCATATCCCGAAAGTCTTTTTCAGTCGGGACATAACCGTAGGCGTGGCCCTTGACCTGCGCTTCGGGCGTCAGGCACTTCACCGCTTTCCCACCGATACTGCCGATCCCGGTCAAATCTTCGGCCGTGAAGATCCAGTCTTCGCCATTTTGCATGCGGTAGATGCCGTCGCCGCGTTCATTGAATTGCGCTGAGTGAACGTCTACCTCTAGTCCATTTGAATCAACGAGGACGAATGAATGAGGAACGATGCCCTCGCGAACCACGAAGCCTTTTTCGGCCAAAATGTCCTGCAGCCTGGGAACGTCGCCGAGGGCGATGACGATATCAACGTCTTTGTGCGTCCTCATTTGATTGCCGAGTAGTGCGTCGACTCCCCATCCGCCGTCGAGCCACACAGAAATTCCGCGAGCCTCGAACAAATCGAGCAGTAGTGACAGATCTGCGGATGACATCTCAGGCATCTCAGCATCCCGCCGTGAATGACCTTCCAAAAAAAAAGCGCTCCCCCCGGAGAGCGCCAATGAAGCGACTTACACGAACTTAACTGGACTTTTTCTTCGCCATTCTGCTTTTGTGTCGCGCGGCTGCGTTTGGATGTATAAGGCCCTTTCGAGCAGCCCGATCTAAAAGGGTTACCGCGGTAAGCTTCTCTGCAGCATTGGCCTCATCAGAGTGCGCTTTCTTGAGCGCTGTACGAAGCGTTGAGCGCTGCGCACGATTGCGCGCCATCGCAGCGCGGGACTTCCTCATGTTCTTCTTTGCGGACGCAATATTCGGCACTCAATTTCTCCCTGAATTCGTTCGTTATGGTGACCGTGAAAGGTAGCGGGGGAGGGCGCGATTTCAAAGGTTACGTCACTCCGCCAGAATCTTCAGATCGCCAAGCTCGGAAGGATCAACAGCGCTTTCCTTTCCCAGATTCTTCCTCACAAATGACGGCCACCAATCCACTTGGGCTTCTCTATCCTTGTAATCATCGAGTCGCGCCCAGGTTCGTTCGTGAATCTCACTCGCTCTTTCTGTGGCGTCCTGTTGCGAGATTCCTTCAGCGGCTAGCGCGCGACGTCCAATCTGTGCGTGAAGAACTTCGTCCGCCCAGTCGTAATCGTGAAAGTGCGCCGACAACTCATCGCCCGCCTCTTTTGCAGTCTCGTGCTCGAATCGTTTTCCGGTCTCGCCAGGCATAAGCGATTGCTCGATGGCGTAAAGAAGAATCTGACGCTCGAGAGGATTGCATGGAGGTTCAATCGCAGCGAAAAGCCGACGTTGAGCGGAATCTTTTTCCAGTCGATCCCGCGTGCGGTGAGACCAACAGTGCCGAGCATCGCGTGACGCGCTTCATCCCAGAGCTGCCTCGAGTAGTCGTAGTAGAACGACCACGGCTGATCGGTTCGCTCGCATAGAAATGACGCCATCATTTCCGGCACGTCCATTTCGAGTGTTCGCTTGCAAAGCAGAGCGAGATTTCGCTCGTCGGCGGGAATGCCAGGCGCGTTGTATACGAGATGTGGCGGAAAATTAAAGTTGTACTGTCCGGAGAATCGTTCGTCGCGAGCCGGATAAAAATTTGGAACAAAAGCTTCGCGCGCTCGTGGCTCGGGCAACCATGACTCATCTCCGTCGGGCGGAAGATCACCGGCAATTCCTCGCGATGCGTCGAGATAGGCCTTCAAGTGCGCCTCCCATCGTCTGCCCCGCTCGCGATCATTCTCTTCACCCCGAATCATGGCTTCGAACGCACGCTCTCCCCACGCAATCGCTTCATCGAGATCGGCAATCGCCGACCTCATCATGCGTCGAGTCGGTTGATCGACCAAAGGATTGGTTTGATCGGCGTGCGTGGTGTACGCATCGCGAAGGGCGCGCAACGCTACTCGATACACTCCGGTGACGAGCTCGATCGTGTCGGCAGAGCGCAGGAGCTCTTCAAAGAACGCATCGAGCGTTGCGTCAGGGGCCTTGTCGAGAACAGGCACAGGACGTCTCATCTCACTGATCCGCTTGCGCAACGCATTCGCGTGCTCGGCCGCGTACCACTGATGGAGACACATCGCGCATTTTACTTCCCACTCTGGCGTGGATGCTATACGAGTGAGAAGCACGTCCATCACGCGGCGCTCTGCCCAATGCAGACGCAAGAGCCGGTCGACATTTTCAGCGACCGAGAAACCAACGCGACCGGCGGTCTCGTAGGTTGCTATGCCGGCCAGCTCGGGAATGCCCGTCAGATCTCTTGTCATGGTAATTGTAAAGGTGTCCTTGTCTGTGAGTATTGGGTAACTTCTACCCGCGGCGGAACTAGACTTTCACGCGAGCCAAATTGGACAAGTTCCAGACATTCATTCTAATCGCGCCGGTACTACTCTTCTCGATGGTTGCGCACGAATATGCGCACGGCTACGCGGCCCTCAAAAATGGCGACCCCACCGCGTACCAGCTTGGGCGACTCACCTGGAATCCAGCGAAGCACATCGATCCTTTCCTCACGATCATTCTTCCGGCTTTGACATTCATTACCGCTGGAATTGCGTTCGGCGGTGCGAAACCGGTTCCGGTTAATCCACGCAATTACAGAAACTTCAAGAAGGGCGACATCATCGTCTCGCTCGCCGGCGTTACGACGAATCTCATCATCGCGATTCTCTGCGTTCCGGTCATCCTTCTCGTGTACGCCGTTGGCAGCCGGATTCCCTCACTCGCGACCGGAGCTTCGGTGCTACAGCTGATGCTGGTTTATGGCATTCTTCTCAATCTCGCGCTTTGCGCGTTCAATCTGATTCCAATTCCGCCGCTCGACGGATCGCACGTCATGAAGTATCTGCTGCCACCCGCGTGGTCGTTGCAATACCAGCGATTCGGCAGGCAGGGAATGATCATTCTCTTCATTCTTATTGCTTTTGCTCCGGGCGTTCTCAGCATCTGGTTCAAGCCGGTGTACGCTTTGAATTCGGTTCTCATCCATACCGTTTCCCCTTACATCATACCGAGCCGGTGGACGACCTGAGGCTGCGCGCATTGCGCGATGACGGCATTCGTCGTATTGGACACGAAGACGAAGTTTTTGTCGTCGAGCTGACACAATTCTCCGGGCCGCTCGACCTTCTGCTATCGCTGATTCGGGATGAGCAGATCGACATCTACGACATTCCCGTCGCGCGAATCGCGGAACAATTTCTCGCGCGAATTTCGACACTCGGACTCGATGAAGCAGCCGACTATCTCGAGATGGCAGCCCGACTGGTTCGCATAAAAGCGCAAATGCTCTTGCCGCGGCGCGAAGGCGAGGAGCCATGGGAAGATCCGCGCGCAGAGCTCGTCAGAAGACTCCTCGAGTATCAACAGGTGCGCGAAGTCGTGGACATTCTCGAAGCGCGGGGAAGAGATCGTCGCGATCGATTCTCTCGCGCGTATCTCCCGCAAAATCTCATGGCCCCCGCGCCAATCGGCCCGCTCTCCGCTTCAGTGAGCGAGCTACTCGGGGCGGTCGATCGAGTGTTGCGTGCAGCGAGGCGGCCCGACATGCACAGTGTCGTTCCGCGCGCACTCGATGTCGATGGAGCGATCTCGGTTGTTCGCGCCGTGCTTGCGATGCGCGCTCGCGCACGTTGGCGCGACCTCATCGCAGCAGATGCAGAGCCGTGGCAGGTTCTCTCAGTTCTACTTGCGCTTCTCGAGCTCGCAAAAGCAGGTGAGCTCCGAATCGCACAACCGCGTCCGTTCGCCTCAGTGGAGATCACAAGTGACACCTCTGGCGAAGCTGCTTGAAGCCGCGCTCTTCGCGAGCGCACATCCGGTTCCTTTCTCCGACCTGCAAGCGATGGTTGCGGACGAAGAGACATCTTCTGATGACGTCGTCGCTGCTCTCGAAGAAATCAAGAGACATTACGACGAGGGTGAGCACGGAATCGAGCTGATGGAAATCGCAGGCGGCTGGCAGATTCTCACTCGACCCGAATTCACCGAGGTAATCGAGCGCGCTCAGCTCGCCGCCCGACCGCAGCGACTCTCGGCGGCTGCGCTCGAGACACTCGCGATAATCGCGTATCGTCAGCCGATTGGCAGAGCGGAGATCGAAGAGATTCGCGGCGTGGGAGCAGGACAGATGCTCAAGTCGCTTCACGAGCGCGAGCTGATCGAAGTAGTTGCGAGAGGAGAAGGAATGGGTCGCCCGCTTCTATACGGAACGACTTCGCTATTTCTCGAGCACTTCGCGCTTCGTCATCTTGGTGAATTGCCACGAGGCGATGAATTGGCGATTGCGCTGCGCGATCCGAATGCGCCGCCGCGTGAGGCGACCGCCGAGGCTCCCGCCGATACGATCACCGACCAGAATCCCCCGGCCGAGTTTTCTCCTCAGCACACTGCGGACGCTTCAGCCTGATGGCGGAAGTGATGCGAATTCAGCGCGCTCTCGCGAGAGCGGGCGTTGCTTCGCGCCGCAGCGCGGAGGAGCTCGTCGCGGCAGGCAGAGTCAAAATCAATGGAAAAGTTGCGATCACCGGACAAAGCGTCGATACGGAAAGCGACGAGATCACCGTAGACGGCAAACCTCTCAATACTCCCACGGGTTATTTCTGGATCGTTCTCAACAAGCCACCCGGAGTTCTTACAACAAAATCCGATCCCGGCGGTCGTCGAACTGTTTTCGATCTCGTCCCCGGCAGACCGGGTCTGACGTATGTCGGTCGTCTCGATTACCTGACCGAGGGCGTTCTGCTCTTCACGACTGACGGGGACGCGGCGCATAAACTCACTCATCCCAGCACGGAAGTGGAGCGGACGTACAAAGTCACTGTGCGCGGCGACGGAGCAGCGGCGGTCCGAGCTGCGCGAACTGGTGTACAACTCGACGACGGTTGGGTGAAGCCGCTGGACATTCACGCGCGCAACGTTGGTCGCGGGCTCTGGGAGTTGGAGATCACGATCAAGGAGGGGCGGACGCGAGAGGTGCGGCGACTTTGCGAGGCGCTTGGATTGGGCGTCGAGCGGCTCATTCGCATCCAGTTTGGCCCTGTCAAGCTGGGAACTCTCGCTCCCGGCGCGACTCGTGCACTTACCGGGCGGGAACGCGATCTCATCGCCGCCATAGTGCAGTAAGAAACAGAGGTTCAACTACTTCTGGAGAACTAACGTGGGCACACAAGCGCCGCCGCAGCACGAAACTTCGGCTGCAGACACTTCGCTGATGCATGACGTCGTCGACCAGGTGGGACGACGCATCGTTGGTCAGAATTACATGATCGAGCGATTGCTGATCAGCAT
The DNA here is from genome assembly GCA_046262875.1 of Gemmatimonadaceae bacterium. Lineage (GTDB taxonomy): Bacteria > Gemmatimonadota > Gemmatimonadetes > Gemmatimonadales > Gemmatimonadaceae > UBA4720. The sequence goes on from JBHELX010000007.1 coordinate 21,496, forward strand.
TCTCACTGGTGGACATGTGCTCCTCGAGGGAGTGCCAGGGCTCGCCAAGACTTTAGCAGTCCGAACACTCGCCGAGACAATCAGCACGAGCTTCCAGCGAATTCAGTTCACTCCCGATCTGCTTCCCGCAGACATTGTCGGAACGCAGATCTACGATCCCTCGAACGGACAGTTCAGCGTCAAGAAAGGTCCTATCTTCGCGAACATCATTCTCGCCGACGAAATCAATCGTGCGCCGGCAAAGGTTCAGTCAGCGCTGCTCGAGGCGATGCAGGAAAAGCAGGTGACGATCGGCGGCACGACTTACAAACTGGAGGAACCGTTTCTCGTTCTCGCCACGCAGAATCCAATCGAGCAGGAGGGAACGTACCCCCTTCCCGAAGCGCAGGTCGATCGCTTCATGCTGAAGCTTCACGTCGGTTATCCGACGAGAGAAGAGGAAAAGGAGATTCTGCGACGAATGGCTAGTGGCGATGCAATTCCAGTTCGTCACGTTGCGACTCCGCAAGCGATCATGGCGGCGCGCCGGCGCATCTCGGATTTGTACATGGATGAGCGGATCGTCGATTACATCGTGCAAATAGTTCACACGACGCGCTTCCCCGCGGAATCGGGATTGAAGGATCTCGCGCCGCTGATCGAATTCGGCGCGAGTCCGCGGGCGACTCTGTCATTGGCGCAAGCTTCACGAGCTCACGCATTTCTCCGTGGCCGGGGTTTCGTCACGCCGGAAGATGTGAAGGCGATTGCTCCCGACGTGTTGCGTCATCGCGTGCTGACGACATACGAAGCAGAGGCCGAAGAGGTGACCAGCGATGCGATAGTGCAGCGCGTGCTGGACACCGTCGCGGCGCCGTGAGTCCTCGCCGGATTTCCATCGGAAGAAAACGCACCGGATCGGGAACGACCGGGCGCATCGCGCGCGTATTCGATCCTCGCTCGTCGTCGCCTGCCGCGTCGCCGTCAGAGCGGGCGACGACGACTGTACATCCAACGCAGGCAAGCGGTGAGGCGATTCGGAAAGGGGTCCCTCCCGAGATTCTGCGTCAGGTAAAACTCATCGAGCTTCGCACGCGCGGACTCGTGAATTCCGTTTTCACCGGCGAATACCGCAGCGTTTTCAAAGGTCAGGGAATGGAATTCTCGGAGGTAAGAGAATACCAGGCGGGTGATGAAGTGCGCATGATCGACTGGAACGTAACTGCGCGCATGGGACGCCCTTTCGTAAAGAGATACATCGAGGAGCGCGAGCTGACGGTGATGCTCGCGGTCGATCTCTCTGGGTCTGAACGCTTCGGTACCGTTCAGCGATTCAAGAGCGAGCTGGCCAGTGAGCTTGCCGCAGTTGTCGCAATGTCCGCAGTGCGCAACAACGATCGAGTTGGCGTCGTGTTGTTCACGGATCGAATCGAGTACGTGGTTCCTCCTCGAAAAGGACGAAAGCACGTTCTCAGAATCATGCGTGATCTTCTGTCGTTCGAGCCCGTTGGAAAGGGAACGGACATGATCGGTGTGATCGATCACCTCGCGAAAACACTGAAGCAGAAGGCGATCGTCTTTCTCGTTTCCGATTTCGTCGCTTCGGACATCGAGCACCCGCTCAAGATTCTCGCTCAGCGCCACGATGTAGTTGCGGTGACGGTCGAAGATCCAAGTGAGCGCGTGCTACCGGACATTGGCCTCGCGCGATTCGTTGATCCGGAGACGGGACAACAAATCGAAATCGATACGAGCTCGTCGGTCGTGCGACGCGAGTTCGAGAAACGCGTTACGCAGGAACGCGATGAGCGCCGCCATCTTCTTCGCCGCCTCGCGATCGACGAAGTCCCCGTTCGCACTGACGGCAATTACATCGAGCCGCTGCTCAAGTTTTTCCGTTCGCGAGAGACGCAAGCCAGACGGCGATGAACGCGCTACTTCTCTTCGTGTTGCTACAGGCCGCTGCACCGAAACCGCAATTCACGGTGCAGCTAGGCTCGCGCATTTCGCCGGATACCGTCACAGTCGGCCAGCATTTCATTCTCCTTCTCAAGGCGCGAGCGCCGCGAGGCGCCACAATTCAGTTTCCGGCGGCAGTCGACAGCACTACTCCGAAGGGTCCGACGGCTCCGCAAATGCTCGGAAGGCCGTTGTTCGATTCGGTTCCCGACCTGAGCGGAACCACACGCACCGCGGCCTATCGCTTCACCGCGTGGGACATCGGACAACAGCGACTCGGACTCGGCAACATAACAATCACCCTGAATGGAAAAACCGAATACGTGTCGCTCGGGGATCAGAGCGTGTTCGTTCGTTCTGTTCTTCCTGCGGATACAACGCAGCGACAACCAAAACCTCCGCGGCCGGCGATAGTTCTCGTCCCATTCAACTGGTGGCCGCTCATTGCATTGCTCGCGGCAATTCTCGCGGCATTGCTCGCGTGGTGGTTCTGGCGATGGTACCGGCGACGCAAAGCTAGACCGTTGCCGCCATTCCAGACAGCGGAGAAAGAATTCGCGCGTATCGAGGCAATGGGCTTGATAGCGTCCGGCGAACCAGAGCGGTACGCCGCGCTGATGACCGATGTCATGCGGGACTACCTCGCGGCGCGCGTCGAAAATGTGCAACGATCGCAGACAACGTCCGAGCTGATTGCAGCGGCAACGCCAGTGCGACCGTACGCGGCCGGCCTCGAACATCTGCTGTCACGCGCTGACCTGGCGAAGTTTGCCCGCGAGCGCATCTCGCCTGATGAGGCACGCGCCCTTGGCGGACAAGCACGCACTATCGTGCGCCAGGTCGAAGATCACTTCATCGCCCTCGAAAAGCAGAAGGCAGAGACGACTGAAGCGGAGAAGCGCGCCGCATGAACGTGTTCGGACTCTTCCGCTTCGAGACGCCAATGGCGCTCTTGCTTCTGCTCCTGCTGCCGGCGTGGTGGCTGTGGCGACGACGTCAGGCGCCGGACGCGATTGTCTTTTCGCGAACGGGCGTGCTCGCCAAGGGACCACGCGCAGGTCAGTTGATCGCGCGACTCATTTTCATTTTGCGAAACGTTGCTCTCGTTGCGCTGATCCTCGCACTCGCGCGTCCACGCACCGGCGCGCGCGTGGAGAACATCACTACTTCCGGAATCAACATCGTACTCGCCGTCGATCTCTCGAGCTCGATGCTCGCCGAAGACTTCCAGCCGAGTAATCGGCTGGAAGTCGCGAAGACGAAACTCAAGCAGTTCATTCTCGCGCGACAATCGGATCAGATCGGCGTCGTCGCGTTCGCAGGCGAGGCACTCACACAGGTTCCGTTGACGACGGACTACGGCGTTCTCCTCAAGGCCGTGGACAATCTCGGAGCAGGCCAACTGGAGGATGGGACTGCGATCGGGACCGGAATTGCGACTGCCGCAAATCGCTTGCGCGATGCTCCGGGAAAATCGCGCGTGATCATTCTCATGACCGACGGTGTCAACAATCGCGGTGATATCGACCCGTTGAGTGCGGCAAAAGCGGCGGCGGTTTACGGAATAAAGATTTACGGAATCGGTGTGGGCACTGAGGGATATGCTCCCGTTCCTGTGGGTCGAGACGTATTCGGCCTCAAGTTCGAGAATCAGAAAGTCGAGATCGACGAGGCACTGTTGCGTCAGATCGCCGCATTAAGCGGTGGGAGATATTTCCGCGCGCGCGACGCAGCTGCACTCGGTGCGGTCTACTCACAAATCGATCGCCTCGAACGAGCGCCGCTTCAATCCAGATCATATGTGCGTTATACCGAGCTATATCGCTGGTTCGTCGCGATTGCTCTTTTCGCTTTACTCGGCGAGCTCGCGCTTCTCGCTTGGAAAGCGCCGGTGCCATGACGGAATATCTGCGATTCATTGCGTGGCCATGGGCCCTCGCGCTTGTCGTCGTGCTCCCCCTCGCGACGATTTGGATGGTGTTGTATGCGCGGCGCGTTCACGCGCGTCGTCTTTCGCGGTTGGGAACTCCAGCGATGATCGCGCGTCTCGCTCCACAAACCGCGCGCGTGTCGCGATGGCGTCCGGCGCGGCTCGCGCTTGCGGTTTTGTTCGCGGCGATTGCGTTCGCTGGTCCGCGTTGGGGAGTCGAGCGCACAGTCGTGAGCCAGGCGGGAATCGACGTAGTGCTCGCGCTCGACGCGTCGAACTCGATGCTCGCGCGCGACGAGAGGCCAGATCGTCTAAGCAAATTGAAAGAAGTCGCGCACCGTTTGCGCGATCTTTCGCCTAACGATCGATTCGGAATCGTGGCCTTTGCAGGCTCAGCGTATGTGCTTACGCCACTTACGATTGATGATGCGGCATTAAACCTCTTTCTCGACAATCTCGACCCGACTGTTGTGGGTCAGGTTGGTAGCTCGATATCCTCCGCAATCACGATGTCACTTCGGCTGCTCGCATCCTCGAAATCGGAAGCAGAGAAGGCGATTGTATTGATGAGCGACGGCGAAGCCTTCGAGGACCAGCAAGCAATTGAAGACGCAGCGAAGCAGGCGGCTGATGCGGGCGTTACCGTGATCACTGTCGGATTTGGAACACCGCAAGGCGCAACGATACCACTTCGCCAGAACGGAGTCGTAGTAGAAAAGCGCGATCAGAACGGACAGATCGTCATCACGAAGTATCAGCCGGAATTTCTCCGCGCGGCGGCGAACGCTGGACGAGGGGCTTTCATAGAACCGACAGTTGCTGACCGAGCGGCCGCCGTTCGCCAGGTACTATCGAGGCTTCGAACTCAGCAGCGCTCGCTATCGACGGGCAGCAATCTCGCGTTGCAGTTCCAATGGTTCCTGATTCCCGCGGTGCTCTTGCTGCTTCTCGATACGCTGCTCGCAGCGCGTCGCGCGCGCCGCCGGAAAATTGTAGCCACGCCTGCGCTAACCGCCGCCGCTGCGGCAGCTGCATTGATGGCTGGCGGTTGCAGTCTTTTCCCACCGCCACGGGATAAAGCGGCAATCGCGATTTACAATCAGGGAACCGCTCTCGTACTCAAGCGCGATTCGCTTCCGCCAACACTCCGACCGCAGCGAATCGCCGCCGAATCAGCCGCCGTGACGCTCCTTCGTCGAGCGGCAGAATCGACCGACACCGCCGTGAAGTATCGCGCAGGCTTCAACGAGGGTTACGTTGATCTCACGGTTGGCCTCGCCGCGCAGGGAGATTCCGCATCGGAACCGCTCGATAGCGCGCTCGCGGTTTACAAGCGAGTGCTACTCATGCGGCCTGATGATGGTGACGCAAAATGGAATTACGAGCTGGCGCTTCGTCAGAAGAAAAACAATGGTGGTGGGGGCGGAGGAGGTGGCGGTGGTGGAGGTGGTGCGCCGCAACCGCAGCCGACGCCGCAATCATCCACGGAATCGAGACCCGCACCTCGCCCGATTCCCGGAATGAACGAGCAGCGAGCCGAGCAGATTTTGAATTCAATGGAGAAAGAGGAAATGGACGTGCAGGGAAGGAACCAGCGAAAGAACGTCCCAAAACCTCCACCCGCTGGAAAGGATTGGTAACAGCTTGGCGCTGATAAAAATTTTGCCGAGCGCCGTCGCCGATCAGATTGCGGCCGGCGAAGTCGTCGAGCGCCCCGCGTCTGTCGTGAAGGAGCTCGTCGAGAATTCCCTCGATGCCGGTGCAACGACAATCGAGATCTCAGTCGAGGAAGGCGGACACAAGCTGATCCGCGTGAGCGACGATGGATCGGGTATGGATCGCGAAGATGCATCCCTCGCTTTAGTTCGTCATGGTACTTCGAAGATTCAGAGTGCCGCGGATCTTGTCGGTGTATCGAGCTTCGGATTCCGTGGCGAAGCACTGCCGGCGATCGCTTCCATCTCACGATTCGAGATGGAGACTTCACCCGCCGACGGCGAAGGCGTCGCGGTCCAAACGACCGGCGGCACAATTACCGGAACGCAGGACGCAGCTCGGCGAAAAGGAACTACGGTTAGCGTCGCGCAGCTTTTTTATAACGTGCCGGCCCGAAAAAAGTTTTTGCGCAGCGCTCGATCGGAGTGGCGCGCGATAACCGAAGCAGTGAACAGCGTCGCCCTCACGCGTCCGGATGTTCGATTCTCACTTTCGCACGATGGTAAGAATGTTTTGTCGCTTCCTCCCGTTTCCGAGCTGCGCGCGAGAGTGAGCGGCATATGGGGCGGACGATATGCGGGTGCACTTCTCGACGTCGACGATGTCGCTGGAGCCGTGCAGGTGAGCGGCCTAGTGGAGCGACCAGCTGATGTCGGCACGGCAACACGTCGCGTATTTATAGCAGTGAATGGCCGAGCGGTTCGCGACAACGGAATCGTGCGCGCAGCGGAATCTGCGTATCGGTCTACCATCAGCGCCGGACTCCGGCCCTCATTGTTTCTGAACGTCCGACTGCCTGCGGATGCCGTTGACGTGAATGTTCATCCCGCGAAAGCCGAAGTTCGATTTCGCGATCGCTGGCCAATCGAGCGCGCCGTTGAATCCGCTGTGCGACGGGCACTCGGCACTTTCGATAGCTCCGCCGGGGTGGGCGGGAATTATTTCTCGTCAGCGCCTCGAGACTTCGGAGATTACCGCGGCCCGGCAGTCGAAGGTGTTGCCATACTTTCGCCGGCGCCGAGCGAGCAATTCTTCGCGGGAACCGATTCGCCCGAGGAAGCCGACACTGCGCAGTACACTCCGGTTGCCGCTGATATTCCGCCGCTCTTTCAATTCAAGCGCACATACATCGCGTTCGAGCACGAGCAAGGATTAGTTCTCCTAGACCAGCATTCTGCCCACGAGCGAGTATTGTACGAACAGTTCATGCGCACACTAGAGAGTGGAAATCTTCCCGCGCAGCGATTGCTGCTTCCGATCACTCTGCATCTCGGTCCCGCGGAGGGCGACGCGTTCGAGGAAAATCGCGAATACCTCGCGCGACTCGGGTTCGAGGTCGAAGGCTTCGGCGGCAACACGCTGATCGTGAGCAGTGTTCCAATGCCGCATCCCCGCTTCGACGCCGAGAGATGTTTGCGCGAGACACTCGATGCGCTGACTGGCGATCGGGTCGCCGGCACTGCAACACAGCATGAGCATCTCGCCGCGACTGTTGCGTGCAAGGCCGCGATAAAAGCGGGCGAGGAATTATCGCTTCCGGAAATGCGCTCTCTGTTTGCTTCGCTAAGGGACACGGAGCTTCCAGCTCACGACGTTCACGGTCGCTCGACAATCGTCCAGCTCACCTGGGACGAGCTCGACCGGCGCTTTGGCCGGCGATAGCATTCGAGTCATCTGCGGCCCAACCGCCGCAGGAAAATCAGGCATCGCATTGAACGTGGCGATGGAATACGGCGCAACGATAATCAGCGCCGACTCGCGACAGATTTACCGCGGCTTCGACATCGGCACTGCCAAGCCGGGACCGAGCGAGATGCGCATCGTTCCGCACAGAGGAATCGACGTTGCAGAGCCTACTGAGCGGTATTCTGCATCACGATGGGCAACTGAAGCGATGACCTGGATCACGGAAGCGAACAATGAGCGACGTGCGCCGATGATTGTCGGCGGCACCGGCTTCTACATCCGCGCACTGTTCGATCCGCTCTTCGATGCTCCTCCACTCGATCCGGCGCGACGTGCATCGTTGAGCGAATGGCTCGATCACCAGCCGCTCGCCTTGCTTCGTGAATGGTGCTCGGTGCTCGATTCGGCCAAGGCGCATCTCGGCAGAACGCAGCTGTCGCGCGCGATCGAGACGGCGTTGCTCGCCGGACGCCGTCTCAGCGAATTGCAAACGGAATCTCAACGCCGCGAAGCCGATTCGGCTCCGCGACTAAAACCGCACTATCTCGTCGTCGATCCGGGCGCGAAGCTCAATGAACACATCGAGCATCGAGTCGATGCGATGTTGAACGGCGGCTGGATCGATGAAGTCAACTCGCTGATGGGTCATGTTCCGCCCAACGCGCCAGCATGGAAGGCGAGCGGATATCGCGCCGTGCGCGCACTTGCCGAGGGCACCAGCGATTTGTCATCGGCGCGCTCGAGAATCATTATTGAGACGCGGCAGTACGCGAAGCGGCAGCGGACGTGGTTGCGTCATCAGCTCGATGCAGCGAGCGTCACGCATGTCGATCCGGACAATCCGGATTTCGAGGCGACCGTCGAACGCTGGTGGAAAGAAGGGGAGCTCGCGTGAAGATCGGCATCACCTGCTATCCCACATACGGCGGATCCGGAGCCGTTGCCACAGAGCTTGGCATCGCGCTCGCCGGGCGCGGACACGAAATCCACTTCATTACATATCGACAGCCGTTCAGGCTGCCCTCATTCCTGCCGAATGTATTCTTTCACGAAGTGAACGTCGGGCGGTATCCGCTCTTCGAGTATCCGCCGTACGATCTCGCTCTGGCGGTGAGAATGCACGAAGTAGTTCTCGCGCACGGTCTGGAGATTCTTCACTGCCATTACGCAATCCCGCACGCTACCAGCGCCTGGATTGCGCGCGAGATGCTGCGAAAGCAACGGGAGGATGTAAAAGTCATCACGACACTTCACGGCACCGACATCACGCTCGTCGGACAAGATCCGTCGTTCAACGCGATTACGAAATTCTCGATCGAGCGCTCTGACCGACTCACTGCAGTTTCAGAATATCTTCGCCGGGAGACCTACAACGCGTTCGGCTGCACCGCTTGCGATGTCAGAGTGATCCACAACTTCGTCGACCCACACGAATACAATCGCGAGCGCTACTCGCCCACGCTAAAGAATCAGCTTGGCTCGAATCATCCGATTTTCATGCACATCTCGAACTTCCGGCAGGTAAAGCGCGTGCGCGACATCGTCGGAATTTTTGCGCGTGTCAACGCGGAGCTGCCGAGTCGCCTGGTGATGATCGGTGATGGACCCGAGCGTGTGGTGGCCGAGGACGAGACTCGTCGTCTCGGTCTCGAAGCGTCGGTATCCTTTCTCGGAAAAATCGACGACATAGCACCGTTGCTTGCGTCCGCTGACATTTTTCTTCTCCCGAGCGACACGGAGTCATTCGGATTGAGCGCTCTGGAAGCGCTTGCGTCCGGTGTACCGGTAGTCTGCACGCGAGTCGGTGGATTGCCCGAAGTGGTTCGCGACGACGAAACGGGTTTTCTGTGCGAAGTGGGCGACGTGGAGGGGATGGCGCGAGTTTCGCTTGAGCTCTTGAGTGACCGGGAGCGCTGGCAGGAGATGAGCAAACTCGCCGCAGCCGATGCGCGCGCGCGTTTTTCAGAGGAACAGATCGTCACACAATACGAGCACATGTACCGCACGTCACTCGCGGCTGCGTCAGTCGAATGACGACATTCCAGGCATTGGTGCTTGGTCTCATTCAGGGACTCACTGAGTTCCTGCCCGTCAGCAGCTCCGCCCACCTCGCGCTGGCGCCGTGGTTTTTCGGCTGGCCCGATCCAGGACTTGCCTTCGACGTAGCGCTTCACTTCGGCACGCTCATCGCCGTGCTATGGTATTTCCGCGCTGAGTGGGGGAAACTGATTTCTGCTGCAATTTCCATTGTTCGAAATCGTCGCGTTCAAACGGTCGAAGAAAAGAGAGTGGTGTTTCTGATTCTTGCGACAATTCCCGGCGCGATCGGCGGGCTGTTGCTCGAGAAAAAAGCGGAAACAGCTTTTCGCGCTCCGGCTCTCACTGCAACCGCGCTCATAGTGATGGGAATAGTACTTTGGGCAGCCGATCGTTTCTCACGTATGGATCGCAATGTCACGGGAATGCGCTGGCTCGACGCATTGTTGATCGGCATCTCTCAAGTATTCGCTCTCATTCCAGGTGTATCTCGCTCCGGATCAACAATTACTACGGGACGGCTCCTCAAGTTCGACAGGCAAAGTGCCGCTTTCTTCAGCTTTCTGATGAGTATGCCGATCATTGCCGCTGCAGTCGTGCTCGAGGGACCTCACGCTTTGCGCAATGGAGGATTGAGCGCGCCATTGATTGTCGGAGTACTGGCGGCTGCGGTCAGCGGCTGGCTGGCGATCGCAATCCTCATGCGTTACGTCACGCGTCACAGCTACGGAATCTTCGCGCTTTACCGCGTGCTGCTCGGACTAGTGGTGTTTTTAGTCCTCTACTTGCGTGGCTGAAGAACATTGCCTCGACGGTTATTCCTCGCGTGAGCTCGAAGGCGAGCTCGGCTTGCCGCACGTCGAGCTGCTCAGCGATACAACCTCTACGCAGGATGTTGCGCACAAACTCGCAGCGGATGGCGCTCGGTCGGGTACACTCGTCGTCGCCGATCAACAAACTCGCGGTCGCGGCAGAAGCGGAGCAAGATGGCACTCTGCAGCCGGAACAGGGTTGTGGCTCACACTCATCGAGCGTCCATCCGATTCAACCGGCGTCGATGTTCTTTCGATTCGAGTCGGCATTCGCACGGCGCGCGCTCTCGACAGGTTTGCTGCCGAGCCGATTCGGCTCAAGTGGCCCAACGATCTCTATGTGGGAGGAAGGAAGCTCGCTGGAATCCTCGTCGAGGCACGCTGGCGTGACGTGCGTCTAGAATGGATCGCGATTGGAATTGGAATCAACATTGCACCTACCGCCGACATGCCTGATGCCGCGGGATTGGACCCAGGGACTCGCAGAGCCGACATGCTCGCGGAGATGATCCCAGGTTTGAGACTCGCCGCATCGAGCAGCGGTGAGCTCACGCCGCGCGAGCTCATGGAATTCGATACGCGTGACATGGCTCGCGGCAGACAGTGCTCACAGCCCGCTCAGGGAATTGTCCGCGGCATCACTGCGTCGGGAGAGCTGCTCGTTGCGCTCGCCGACACTGTTGCCAGCTTTCGCTCAGGCTCACTCGTCCTCGACCATCCATCATGATTCTCGCATTCGACATCGGCAACACGGAGACGACCGCCGCACTTTGCGACGGTGATCGAGTCGGCCCGCATTGGCGCCTGACGACGACTCTTCCGAGAACGCCGGACGAGTACGTGCTGCTCCTGCGCTCACTATTTCAGGCGGCGGGTATCGATATCGCGAGCATCAAGGGATCGGCGATATGCTCGGTCGTGCCGCAAATGACGCCAGTTGTTGCGCATGCATGTCTCGAGACGTTCGGCCGATCGCCGGCTATTATCGATGCGCGCGCAGCACTTCCGATCAAGCTGCAGGTCGATGAGCCATTGACCGTCGGTGCTGACCGGATCGCGAACACTCTCGCGGCGAGCCGATTGAGAAAGCGAGACTGCGTCGTCGTCGACCTGGGCACCGCGACCACATACGATTGCATCACTGCTGCGGGAGCCTTCATCGGCGGCATCATTCAGCCCGGCGTGTTGACGTCGGCTGACACATTGTTTCATCGCACCGCGCAGCTCGCGTCAACGGAAATCATTCCACCGAAAACAGTCATTGGTACCCGAACCGACGAATGTATTCGCTCGGGTGTTCTCTACGGAGCGGCGGATTCAGTCGATGGGCTGGTGAGGCGGATCAAGAAGGAGTGGACGGGCTCTAATCCTCTCGTGATTGCAACCGGCGGTCTCGCCGAAACCCTCCGGCCATACTGTGAGACATTCGATGAGGTCGATCCGTTCCTCACTCTACAAGGCGTCCGGATTGGATACGAGCTGCTGAGCGCCTAAAAAAACCGCGGACCGCGGACCGCGGTATTACCGCGGAAAACGGAAGCCTGCGAACTTTTCCGCGGTCCGCGGTTGCACCCGACGCCTTGAATTGCACTCGCGATCCGGATAAGTTTTGGCTGTTAGCACTCGTATGCGAGGAGTGCTAACTGCCTTTTTTCACGTCAAGCAAGAGGATGTACTCTATGGCAACAAAAACCAGCACCAAAGTCACTCCGCTCTCCGATCGCGTCGTCGTGCGCGCGTTGGAAGAGACCGAGCAGATGCGGGGTGGACTGTTCATACCCGACACCGCGAAGGAAAAGCCGCAGCAGGGCGAGATCATCGCCATCGGACCCGGCAAGTACGAGGATGGCAAGCTCGTGCCGATGACAGTCAAAGTCGGCGACAAGGTCCTGTATGGAAAGTACAGCGGTACGGAAGTCAAACTCGACGACGACGACTTCCTGATTCTTCGCGAGTCCGATGTACTCGCAGTCATCAGCTAACCTGAAACAAAAGAGAAACCCACATGGCAGCCAAAGAACTCCATTTCAACACTGACGCGCGCGCGGCTCTCAAGCGCGGCGTCGATCAGCTCGCCGAAGCGGTCAAAGTGACCCTCGGTCCCAAAGGAAGAAACGTCGTCATCGACAAGAAGTTCGGTGCACCGACCGTCACCAAGGACGGGGTCACCGTAGCGAAGGAAATCGAGCTCGCGGATCCGCTCGAAAACATGGGCGCGCAAATGGTGAAAGAAGTCGCGACGAAGACTTCAGATCTTGCCGGCGACGGCACCACCACCGCGACCGTTCTCGCTCAGGCGATTTTCCGTGAAGGCCTCAAGAACGTCACCGCAGGTGTGAACCCGATGGCACTCAAGCGCGGCATCGACAAAGCAGTGGCCGCGGTCGTCGGCGATCTCAAGACGATGAGCGTTCCGACCAACGGCAAGAAGGAAATCGCGCAAGTCGGCGCAATCTCCGCCAACAACGATCAGGAAATCGGCGATCTCATCGCCGAGGCGATGGAAAAGGTCGGCAAGGATGGAGTCATCACGGTGGAAGAGGCAAAGGGTCTCGAGACGACTCTCGAAACAGTCGAGGGAATGCAGTTCGATCGCGGATATCTCTCGCCGTATTTCGTCACCGATCCGGAGAAGATGGAAGCGGTTCTCGAAGACGGATTGATCCTCATTCACGACAAGAAAATCTCGTCGATGAAGGATCTCCTTCCGATTCTCGAAAAGGTCGCTCAGCTCGGCAAGCCGATGCTCATCATCGCAGAGGACATCGAAGGCGAAGCACTCGCGACGCTCGTCGTCAACAAGCTTCGCGGAACACTGCGTGTTGCAGCGGTGAAGGCCCCGGGCTTTGGTGATCGTCGCAAGGCGATGCTCGCTGACGTTGCAGTGCTGACCGGTGGCCAGGTCATCTCCGAGGAAGTTGGATTCAAGCTCGAGAACGCAGTCATCACCGACCTCGGCAAGGCAAAGCGCATTGTTGTCGACAAGGACAACACGACCTTGATCGATGGGGCAGGCGACACCGAGAAGATTCAGGGTCGCATCAAGGAGATCAAATCTCAGATCGAGAAGACGACGTCCGATTACGACAAAGAGAAGCTGCAGGAGCGCCTGGCGAAGCTGGCCGGCGGTGTTGCGGTGATCAACGTCGGCGCAGCGACCGAGAGCGAGATGAAGGAGAAGAAGGCTCGCGTCGAGGATGCGTTGCATGCAACGCGCGCGGCGGTGGAAGAGGGAATCGTTCCCGGCGGCGGAGTTGCTTTCATTCGGGCGCAGGGTGGTCTCAAGAAGTTGAAGCTCGAGGATTCTGACGAGCAGATCGGAGTGGAGATCGTTCGCAAGGCGATCGAAGAGCCGATCAGAATGATCGTGCAGAACGCGGGTGGCGAGGGAAGCATTGTGGTCGAGAAGGTTCGCGCATCGAAGGACAATGCGTACGGCTACAATGCGCTCACCGACAATTACGAGAATCTCGTGGCTGCCGGGGTAATCGATCCGACGAAGGTGACGCGGACTGCGTTGCAGAACGCGGCGTCGATCGCCGGACTTCTCCTTACGACCGAAGCATTGATCGTGGAGAAGAAAGAGCCCGCCGCGAACAACGCGGGTGGTGGTGGGCCGCCGGGCGGAATGGGCGGGATGTACTAGAGCGAATGAAAAGGGCCGCGTGAAGCGGCCCTTTTCATTCGCGGACTGCTGACTGCGGAAAAACTACGGACTGCGAATCGACGATCAGCACGCAAGAGTCCGGAGCCCGGATTTTGTTCAGAGTTCGCCAGTGTCGCAAGATAGAAAAAGGAATGGTGGTTGTACAGTCTAGTGTACAGATGTACATTAAGATGTACAACAAGGAGAGCGGGTGACTAAACCGAAATACGTGAGTGAGACTTTAGTCGGCGGCGCAGCTTACCAGGCTGCAGCGGCGCGGAAAAATTTCTTTCGGATCCTGCAAGACGTCAGCTCTGGAACACTCAAAGGCCCGGTGTTTATCCGGCACAAGGGACTGACGGATGACGTAGCCATGGTGAATGCCCGTGAGCTAGAGCAATCACAGAAGCTGCTGAAGGCTCTCCTCAAGGCGAGAAAGGGAGCATTCAAGCTTAACGGCAGCATGAAAGTGGACGGCGACGTCGAAGACGTTATCGCCGAGGGCAGGGCGGAAGACTCTGCGGCGTCCGCGCGCCGGCTGCGTCGGATTTGATCGCCGTTACCGATACGCACGCCCTTATCTGGGCCGCGACTGGCAAGTCGCGCCGGCTTGGGCGATCTGCCCGCCGTTACTTCGCTCTCGCGGAGAAGCGAGCCTCCAACGTCGTGATCTATGTCCCGACGATCGCGCTGGTAGAAATCGGCGAGGCGGTCGAGCGGAACCGCATATCGCTAAAACTCCCATTCGGGCGCTGGGTGGAGTCAATGTTTGCCGCCGGTCCTTACATTCCTGCTGATCTCACAAGCGACGTCGTCGCTGTCGCGCACGATCTCCGGGCAATTCCGGAACGGCGCGATCGTTTGATCGCGGCGAGCGCGATCGTGTTAGGGTGCGACCTGATTACGCGCGATCCCGAGATTGCCAGTGTGCTGCGAGCGCAAGTGAAAATCGTCTGGGACTAGCGCACTAAGTCGTGACAACTCATGCGGGAGCTGAGTTGGTAGCTGATTCCGCAGTCCGCGGTCCGTAGTCCGGAGCATCACGCTGTTATAATCATCTCCACTTTTTGCGGCAGAACTACCGTGCGCGTCTCGCCTCTCTCGATCGCGTTTTGATACCACGTGGAGTCGCGCCTCGCTCCACTCGCCTGCATCACGCGAATTGCGAGCTCGGCTGCATCGGTGGGATCCAATCGCAGGCAACCGTGCGATGCTGCACTGCCGATCGTGTCGACCTGATCAGTGCCATGGATATAGTAGTCCGGCTCCTTGAAGAAAATCTTCACGAGCTGCATCGGGTTCGACGGATCCCCCGCGGCCTTCGCTTGCTTTCCCTTCGCCCACTTCGCGTCCGGTGGTGGAATCCACTCGGGATTCCAAACGACTTTGTCGATCTTGAATGTTCCCTTAGGGGTCGGATACTTCGGACTTCCTGAGGCAAACGTGTAAGACTTCACGACTTGCCCGTCCTGGACGACGTAAAGAATCTTGTCGGACAAATCGGCCTTGAGAACCAGCGGTGCGAGTCGCTCCGCCTCTTTTCGTTCCTGCGCCGAGGCATCGCGGGGCCTCAAATATTCCGCCCTCGCCGCGTTGATCAGAATCCCTCCCACCGGCAGAAGGATTATTCCGAGAATTTGTCTCTTTCTCTGCATCTATCCATCACTCCTTCGCACCAGTCGGTTCGTGGGTTGCTTCAACGCAAGCGACGTTCCACATTTGTTTAGTATAACTCCCGCGCGCACTTGCGCTGAGGAAGCGGCCAATGAATGAAATACCATTGAACTCCGACAGCGACGAGTTCGTTCCCCGGAGGCCGAAGACGGGTGAGGAGCTCCTGTCAACGAGCGGAACCGTCGTCGTCTCCGACATTCTCGGATTCATAGCGAGCGAGCGCCGGCACCGTCAGGAGCGCGCAGATCAAGCCGCCGACGTCATTCGGAGAATCGGTCCGTATCGCTGGGTAGGGATCTACGACGTCGACGAAGAAGATGCGGCCGTGATCGCATGGAGCGGCCTCGGTGCTCCCGCATTCGTTCGCTTTCCCAATACTGCGGGACTCACTGGAGAGGCCGTCCGCACCAGGGAAACCGTCGTCGCCAACGACGTCGCAAACAATCCGCACTATCTCACGGCTTTCGCTGGCACTCGCGCGGAAATCATCGTTCCAATTCTCGACAAGTCGGGATCGCGCGTGGTGGGAACAATCGACGTCGAAAGCGACAAGCTGAATGCATTCGGCGGTCCCGATCAAAGAGTGCTCGAGGATTGCGCGCTGGCGCTCGCTCCCCTTTGGCGGGAGTAATGACCGAAGGAGAATTGTTTCTCGCTCGATCGCGATATTATCTCTCCAGCGAGTATCTCCCGAAAATCAGAAAGTGTATCGACGCTCTTCCGCCGAACGCGATCTGGCGCCGAGCGAACGAGTCGTCGAACAGCATTGGTAATCTCCTGCTCCATTTAGCGGGAAACGTTCGGCAATGGATTGTCGAGGGTATTGGCGGGAAAGATGTGCATCGAGATCGGGCCTCAGAATTTTCGGCGCGTGACGGCGCACCAGGTCGGGAGCTGATCGAGAATCTCGACCGCGCGCTCGCTGAGGCCGATTCTGTTCTTGCCGGACTCAACGCAGGCGATCTTACGCGTCCATGCATAGTTCAAGAGCGCGACAACTCTGTTCTCTCCGCGATTTATCATGTCGTCGAACACTTCGCGATGCACACCGGGCAAATCGTTCTCCTCACCAAGGAGTACGCCCCCGACAGCGTTCATTTTTACGACGATTCTACCGGGAAGGCGCGCCCACTCTGGGGCGGAAGCGAGGGAATGCCGGGCGCGAAGGTTGCCGGAGGAAGTACTCCAGTGCAGAATGAGGTCTAGTCGAATCCTGTAATCCACCCAATCGAGAGCCCGTACATATGCATTCCCCAGTAATTCGCGTGTTCGCGCTGCTGGCAGTTTGTGCCGCGCCCGTCGTCGCTCAAACTCCCGCGCCGGTAAGCGGCGTGTTCATCACGAGACTCGGAAACGATACGGTTTCCATTGAGCGTTACACGCGCTCGAGCGACAAGCTGGTCGGTGATCTTCTAATGAGGGGAATGCCGCGCGTGCGCGTCATCCATTACGTCGCCGATATTGGACCAAACGGGGTGATCAAGGCGATGACCATCAACACGCGACCGGTCGGATCCGATTCAACAACACCTCCGATGACGTCGATTACGACTTTGTTCGCTGATAGCGTGGCCACGGTCGACGTCGCGCGTGCAGGCGTTCCCGATACAACAAATTCGGGAAAAAAGATTTATCACGGCTACGTGATGCCGCAGGTCCAGCTTGCGCCCGCGTCGTACGCTGTATACGAGCAGGTGCTTTCATCGGCGAAGTTGAATGGATCCGACAGCGTCGGTTACGTGGTCATCTCGCCGGGCCGCCGGCCTTCACCAACTATCTGGGTTTCGAGGCGGGGGAGAGATTCCGTCGCTTTCAGCAGCACCTTCTTCCCCGGTTGGATCGAAGTTGCGCGAATCGATGCTCAGGGTCACCTCCTCAGCGTGAACTCGAGCGCGACTACCGTGAAGACAATGAGCACGCGCGCTGACAAAATCGATTTCGATGCAATCGCAAAAGCGTGGGCGGCGGGCGAGGCGTCGCGCGGCGTGATGTCGCAGATGTCTCCTCCTGACACTGTGCGATCGACAGTTGGTGCCGCGAAAATCGAAGTCGCATACAGCCGCCCGTACAAGCGCGGCCGTGTGATCTTCGGCAGCGACGTCGTTCCGTGGAACAAGGTTTGGCGCACTGGAGCGAATGCCGCGACACAGTTCACGACGTCGAGTGATCTCATGATCGGCGACAAGCTCGTTCCCGCGGGGAAATACACTCTGTGGACTTTGCCGACTCCGACTGGCGCCAAGCTCATCATCAACAGTCAGACTGGCCAGTGGGGGACCGACTACGATGCGTCGAAGGATTTCGCACGTTTGGATCTCGCGACCAAAACCCTGCCGACGCCGGTTGATCAGTTCACGATTGCGGTTGTGCCACAGGGAAGTGGCGGCGTGATGAGATTTGCGTGGGATACGACCGAATACTCGATTCCGTTCACAATCAAATGAGAACGACATAACAACAGGTCCGAGGTCTGAGCAGGCGAGGTATCCAGGCACCACGTGAGGTTCGAGGGCCTGATTTCTCTGGGACCTCGCCCGGCGCCTCGAGGCCTCTTCCCCTCAGACCTCGGACCTGTTGTTTCGTCGTTCATCGTTATTAGGCAATTCACCCCCTGAATGACGTGAGATCATTTTTTTTGAGTACGGCTGTTGCCCTGGTCTTTAGCGCTAGCCCCAGCTCGCCTGCTTCATCCGCTGATCTAGTCGATCCCCGATTCTTTTCCTCGATGGAATGGAGGATGATCGGTCCCTTCCGCGGAGGACGAACGGTTGGTGCAACTGGCGTCCCGGGTCAGCCGAACGTTTTCTATATCGGCGTCAACGATGGGGGGGTTTGGAAGACCACTGATTATGGTCGCGTCTGGACGCCGATCTTCGACGATCAACCCACGGGCTCGATTGGCGACCTCGCAGTTGCACCGTCGAATCCCAACATCATTTATGTCGGAAGCGGGGAAGGGCTTCAGCGTCCCGATCTCTCAACCGGCGATGGCATTTACAAATCGACCGATGCTGGAAAAACCTGGACGCACCTCGGACTACGCGACGCGCAACAGATCGGATCGATCATCATCGACCCGCGCGATCCGAATCGTGTTTTCGTCGCGGCGCTCGGTCATCCCTATGGACCGAACACCGAGCGCGGCGTTTATCGGAGCACCGACGGCGGACAGAATTGGCAGCGCGTCTTGTACAAAGACGAAAACACAGGAGCGATTCAGGTAGCATTCGATCCCGCGAATTCACGAATTGTTTACGCCGATCTTTGGGCCGGACGTCAGGCGCCATGGGAAGTCGGTGGGTCGTTCAACGGACCTGGTAGCGGGCTCTACAAATCAACTGACGGCGGTGCCACCTGGCATGAGCTCCGCACCGGACTTCCGACGATCGCCGAGGGACTCGGCAGAATCGGTTTTGCAATTGCCCCGAGTGACCCGAAGAGACTCTACGCGACTGTGGATGCCAATGGTGCGAAGGGTGGCATCTATCGATCGGATGATGCCGGCGAGTCGTGGCGATTGATGAGCACCGAGCGGCGGGTTTGGGATCGCGCATCCGATTTCGCCGAAGTGAAAGTCGATCCGCGCAATCCAGACGTCGTGTATTCAGCGAACACCTCGACATACCGCTCGAGCGATGGTGGAAAAACTTTCACTGCAATCAAAGGCGCGCCCGGTGGTGACGATTATCACCGAATCTGGATCAATCCGGAGAATCCGCAGATCATCCTGATCGCCGCTGATCAGGGTGCGACCCTGACCGTGAATGGCGGGCAGACCTGGAGCTCATGGTACAATCAACCGAGCGCACAGTTCTATCACGTTATCACTGACAATCGCGTTCCTTATTGGGTGTACGGCGGACAACAGGAAAGCGGGTCCGCGGCGGTGATCAGTCGCGGTGACAATGGATCGATTTCATTCCGCGACTTTCACACTGTCGGCGTCGAGGAGTACGGTTATGTCGCGCCCGATCCTTTGCATCCGAATCTGATCTATGGTGGGAAAGCGTCGCGCTACGATGAAGACAATCTCGAAGTGCAGAACATTGCGCCGGAGGCGATTCGAACCGGCAAGTATCGCTTCGTTCGCACGATGCCGATTCTTTTCTCGCCCGTCGATCCGCATATCCTCTATCTAGGATCGAACGTTCTGTTCAAAACGACGACGGGCGGAAGTGGTTGGGATGTCATCAGTCCCGATTTGACGCGAGAGACCTACGAGATTCCCGCGAATCTTGGAGTATTCACTGCGCTCGATCCGGAAAAAGGAAAACACCGCGGCGTGATCTATACTGTTGCGCCGTCGTTCAAGAGCGCGAACACGATCTGGGTTGGAACCGACGACGGATTGATTCAGGTCACGCGCGACGGCGGAAAGAATTGGAAGAATGTCACCCCGCCTGCGCTCACTCCCTGGAGCAAGGTCTCGTTGATGACGGCGTCGCATTTCGACGATCAGTCAGCATATGCCGCGATCAATCGTTTTCGTCTCGACGATCTTCGCCCCCACATCTATCGAACTCACGATGGCGGCGCTGCGTGGACCGAAATCACTCGAGGCATTCCCCAAAACGAAGTCGTGAATGTGATTCGTGAGGACCCACAAACTCGCGGATTGCTTTTCGCCGGAACCGAACGCGGCGTGTACGTGTCGTTCAACGATGGCGACGACTGGGAGTCCTTGCGACTCAACATGCCGGCGACGTCGATTCGCGATCTCGTGATTCACGATGACGACATTGTCGTTGGAACGCACGGCCGATCGTTCTGGATTCTCGACGACATGTCGATACTCAGGCAGTTGTCGCCCGCGAATGCAAAGCAGCCAGGATATCGCGCGAATGCCGACTCAGTAGTGATGCATCTCTTCGCGCCCAGGCCGACGTATCGTTTTCGCAGAGACAAAAACACGGATACGCCACTTCCACCAGAAGAACCGGTTGGAAAGAATCCTCCAGATGGCGCGATCATCTACTACTACCTTGGCTCTCGCGCTCGTGGACCGGTTACGCTCGAGATTTCGGATTCAGCGGGGAATCTCGTTCGGCGATTCTCGAGTGCTGATCCACCTGATTCAATTCCGCGTGATCTCAACGTTCCAACGTATTGGGTGAGACCGCCGCAAACACTTTCCGCAGCAGCGGGATCGCATCGATTCATCTGGAACCTTCACTATGCGCCGCCTGCGGGCGTGAATTTCGGTTATCCAATTTCCGCGATTTACGGCGACACGCCTAAGGAGCCCCTTGGGCCTGCCGTTCTTCCCGGTAGATACACCGTTAAGCTCACCGCGCCTGGAGGCGTCTCCAATACTCAGAACTTCGTGGTGAAGATCGATCCACGCGTGAAGATGACTCAGCCGGATATTGCATCGCAGTTCGACAACAGCATGAAGATGACGCGCATTACCTGGAACGCAGCGCCGGTGATTGCTCAGCTTCGCGGAATTCGCGCCGCTCTAAAGGAACGCATGGCGAAGGGAGGACCGGCCGATCTCACGACCGCGTTGACCGCGTTCGATCAACGAGCCGCAGCATTTGAAACGTCTTCACAAAACGTGGCGCCCGGTGCCCCGATGAACAACCTCGTGCGATTGAGCGGTCAAGCTGCGTCACTCCTCGACACGTTCGAGAGCGCAGACATGCCTCCGACGGCGCAAGCCGTGCGTGCAGCGCAGGAAGTTGCCGAGAATGCGTCGAAGGCGATGGCCGCGTACGAGCGATTCAGAGTCACCGACCTCGGCGAGATAAATCAGAAGCTGAAGGCTGCAGGCCTTACAACTATTGAGATCATCAAGTAGCGGGTCGCCGCTCGATCTCGATCGCGAAACGATGCGGCAACTCGGTCACCGGGTTGCCGACATTGTCGCGGATCACCTCGCGACAATTCGTGACGAGCCGGTTATCGCTGGTCTTCCACGACGAGATCTCGGTCGAAAGCTGGCGCGCGCCGCACCCGCCGATGGGACTGAGTTCGAGAGTCTCATATCGATTCTGCAGGAGAGCGTTTTTCCGTACCACGCGCGCGAGCCCCACCCCGGTTTCCTCGCATATGTTCCGAGCTGCCCGACTTTTCCCGCGGTACTCGGCGACTGGTTAGCGACAGGCTACAATTTTTTCGCGGGCGTGTGGCCGGTCGCAGCAGGACCAAACGAAATTGAAATTGTTGTACTCGATTGGTTCCGGGACTGGATGGGAATGCCAGAGGGGACCGGCGGTCTCCTGACGACAGGCGGCTCTGCCGCGAATCTCACCGCGGTCGTCGCGGCGCGGCATGCCGCGATCGAAGCGGGCGACGACATATCGAGACTCACAGTGTACACGTCGGCTCAGGCGCATTCCTCGGTAACGCGAGCGGCTTGGATCGCCGGCATCCGCCGCGAGAACGTTCGCACAGTAGAGATGGATTCGGATTATCGGATGACGGTCGCAGATCTTAAGCGAAAAGTCGTCGCTGACCTCGACAAGGGGTTCTCTCCATTCATGGTGATCGCGAGTGCAGGGACAACGAATACAGGTGCTGTCGATCCGCTACAGGAGATCGCTGACTACTGTATCGCCGAGAAACTATGGCTTCATGTCGACGCGGCGTACGCGGGGTTCGCCGCGCTTACCGAGGAAGGGAAGAAAATGTTGACCGGCATCGAGCGCGCCGACAGCCTCACGCTCGATCCGCACAAATGGCTTTTCGTTCCGTTCGAGTGCGGCTGCCTTCTGGTTCGCGATCCCGCAGCGCTCGCTTCGGCGTTCCGGATTCTTCCCGAGTATCTCAAGGATGTCGAGCCTGGCGAGGAAGAGGTGAATTTCGCGGATCGAGGCGAACAGTTAACGAGATACTCGCGCGCTCTCAAAGTGTGGCTGTCGGTGAATTATTTCGGAACAAGGGCAATTGCGGCCGAGATTCACGAAGCGATGGAGAGAGCGCGATTTTTGGAGACCCTCGTGAGAGAGTCGCGAGATTTCGAGATCCTGTCGCCCGCTCAATTCGGGATTGTTTGCTTCCGCGCAAAGCCTGCGAACGTTCCCGCATCGGAACTGGACGCTCTCAACGAGAGAATCAACGCCCGCGTTGTTGCTGAGGGGAAATTTCTCATTTCGTCTACGCGACTCGGCGGATCATTCTCGTTGCGAATGTGCACGCTCGGATTCCGGACGACCGCTGACGATGTACGTGAGTTGTTCACGGCGATCGAACGGGCACTCGAGGCGGAGTGAGTCGTTGATCTCTTGTGCCGTGCGACTTGTTGCTTTGAGTCAAGTTGTGGTTGTGGTGGCCATATCGAACACAGCATACGTGCAGTCACCGCATCGCGAGTCGGCGTTCCCGATTACCCGGCTGCATCGTGGAATGGTGATTACGAAATCCGCTCGCATCTCTCCTCGAAAATATCGACTTCCCGCTTCAAGCTCGCTCGACTCGGCTGTAATTACGGTTCGCGGTGACAACATCACTCTCGATTTTGCTGGTGCGACCTTGGAGGGATCAGCGTCCGGCGAGGACCCTGATGCAGCTGCGGGAATCGCAATCCGGATTGATGGAGGTCGCAACGTTCGCATACTGAACGCGCGGGTACGCGGCTACAAGATCGCCATTCTGGCGCGCGGCACGCACGGCCTCGATTTAATTGGCAACGATCTCAGTTACAACTGGAAGCCACGACTTTATAGTGTCGTCGAGCACGAGAGTCTCATGGACTGGCTCTCGTTTCACCATAACGAGAACGATGAGTGGCTACGTTACGGAGCGGGTGCGTATCTCGCCGACGTAACCGGCGGCGAAATTCGTGGCAACACCGTCGAGCAGGGAATGAACGGTCTCATGCTCGTGCGCAGTAGCGGCCTCCGCGTCTGGAACAACTCCTTGTCGTTCAATTCAGGGCTCGGCATCGGACTATATCGATCGAGCGGCGACACCATCATGCATAACCGCGTCGACTTCGATGTCCGCGGTTACAGTGAAGGATTCTACCGCCGGGGCCAGGACGCAGCGGATTTGCTCTTGTACGAACAGAGCTCGCGCAATCTCGTGGCGTACAACTCGATGACGCATGGAGGCGACGGCGTCTTTCTTTGGGCGGGCCAGAGCACTATGGACACGGGTGCAGGCGGCGCCAACGACAATTTTTTCTACGGCAACGATTTCAGTTTCGCACCTGCGAATGGGATCGAGGCGACATTCAGCAGAAACTCGTTTGTCGCAAACCATGTTGAAGGATGCGAGTACGGTGTGTGGGGTGGATACAGTTTTGACTCGAAGTTCATCGGCAACGAGTTCCTCGGTAACCGGACTGGTATTGCAATCGAGCACGGGCAGGACAACGTCATCGCATCGAACACATTCTCGCACGATTCGACAGCGATCAGAGTCTGGGGAGATCCTATCGAACCCTCGGACTGGGGTTACCCGAAACATCGTGACACGCGAAGCCGCGGATATCGAATCGAGAACAACGTTTTCACTGGCAACCGCGCCGGCGTCCGCGCCGCGAGCACAACTGATCTTGTTGTAGCAAAGAATAAATTCGTGTCGGTAGACTCAGTGATTGTCGTTCGGGATTCAACGAAGTACGACTTTGTTGATAGTGGAATGGGTGCGGCCGAGTCTCTCCGAATCACTCAGGATCTTTCGAGAATGGCACCTCGCGCGCTAGGCGGTGGGTTCATGCCGTTGCAGGCGCGCGAAGGCGCGACGTCGATTGCTCGACGGCCACGCTCGGCCATCATCGTCGACGAGTGGGGTCCGTATGATTGGCGCTATCCAAAACTCTGGCCAGCAGACAGCTCGCATGAGTCGCCGCTGCGTCTTCGTGTGCTCGGCCCAGCGGGTCGATGGAGGATTGTAAGTCAACGCGGAATCGCGCACGTGCAGCCAGCGGCCGGCCGAACCGGCGACACGATCACCGTTACAGCTAAACCAGATGCCGACGGCCAATGGAGCATCGAGCTGGAGTATGTCGGTGAGTCAACAATATCGCCGCGCGGTGAGCGGCGTAGCGCGGGCACTCCGTATCGTTTCTCATATGAGCGGTTCGAGCCGATGGTTGATTGGACAACGCGATTCTACAAGTGGAACGATACGACGACTGACGTGCGCAAGAATGCTGCGTCCCCAAGCGCTTTCACATCGTTCACACCGCTGCTCCTAGCCCACATTCCGCGTCTCGATCTCGAGGGCTACCGCGCATTTCGTACCGATATTCCGCGAGAATTCTTTGCGGCGGAAGCAACCGGCACCGTAGATCTCGCGCCAGGCGAATACACCCTTCGCACCATCAGCGACGATGGAATTCGCGTTTGGGTCGACGGAGTATTGGTCGTCGATAGCTGGAAACCACACGAGTCAGCGCTCGACTTCGCGCCACTCAGCGGCGGCCACCACGACTTCAGAGTCCAGTACTATCAGGCGGACGGCTGGTACGAGCTCCGACTCGACATTGTGAAAGGACACAATCGCTCACTCGGCTCACCGGGCGCACACGGTTCGGATTAATTCACTGCGGCTGCGACTGGAGCATTCTGCCGTCGCCAGAAAAAAAACGCAGGGATTCCCGCCGCTATTAGACCAGCGCCGAGCATTGCATTGTGCGGGTTCGACAAGATGGCACTCGCGACAACGAACGCGGCTACGGCAACGAAGAGAGCGGGCAATAATGGGTAGCCCGGAACGCGATATGTCTGCTGGATTTCCGATGTAGCGCCGCGATCGCGACGACGGTAGCCGAAGAGCGTGGCCACGATGAGGCCGAAGAAAATCCAGTCGCCAAAGACGACGTAGTCGAGCAGTTGCCCGTATGTCCCGGAGAGGACGAGTGTGATTGCCCACACCGCCTGAATCAGGATTCCCCCAGTCGGCGTGTGATACCGCGGGTGGAGGCGTGATGCAAATCGAAAGAAAAGCCCGTCACCCGCCATCGCCTGAAGCATTCGCGGAGCGGATAGTATCCCGCTGTTCACGAAGCCAATCGTCGAGACCATGATTCCCGCGGCCATGAATGCGCCACCAAGCGGACCAATCACTCTGCGCATCGTGTCCGCTGCAGGCGCGAGGCTCGAGGCCAGTCCGGCGGGTCCCAGCGTCCGTATGTATGCGAGATTGGCCAGGACATAAACTGCGACGACGGCCGACGTTCCGATCGCAAGTGCCTTCGGCAATGTGCGCTCGGGAGCGACGATTTCGCTCGCGATATTGTTGGAGTATTGCCACCCTCCGTACGCGAAGAGCACGGGAATGAGCGCGTATCCCAGCGCGCGCACGACGCCAAATCCCTCGATGGAAGTCGTCGCTTCATGCGACGCGGGATGCAATGCGTGTCCCGCGAAGAAGATCCCTGCGCCGATAAGAACGGCGAGGGCGACAAGCTTGAGAACGGTGAAGATGTTCTGCGTTACGCTGCCGGCGCGAACTCCGAAATAGTTCACAACAGAGAGGGCGACGAGCACTCCCGCCGCAAGCGGCTTGATAAGGTCGGTCGACAGCCCGAATAAATCCGAAGTGTAGCGCGCAAACGTAACCGCTACTGCTGCAATTCCGCCGCTATTGATGATCAGCAGAAATGTCCAGCCATATAGGAATGCGGAGAGCGGCCCGAAGGTTTCCGTGAGGTAGATGTAACCGCCGCCTGCTTGCGGTCTGCGTGCGCCGAGCTCGGCAAATGAGAGCGCCCCTACGAGCGCGATTGCGCCGCCCAAGACCCACGTCGTCAGAATAAAAGCGCTGGTGTGAACTCTTTGCGCTACAATCGCCGGATTGAGAAATATGCCGGCGCCGATGATGCCGCCGATGACGACCATCGTCGTGTCGAAGACACCGAGACGACGCACGTACTGCGCGCTCGAAGCAGCTTGCTGACTAAATCCCAAGCTCGAGTTGAGCAGCTCCGCACTTGATGCCTTTCGGCGCGAAGGGACCGGTCACTCTGCCCTGCGATGCGGCAGTGAGGGTTCCTCGAAATTCAGTTTTCCGCAACGCGGCCTTCACGGTCTCTAACGCGACCGTCGGCGTGTTGTTCTTCTGACTGAGATGCGCCAGAACAATGTGACTGAGTCCCTTATGGACGCATTCACGCGCTGCGATCGCCGAATCATCATTGCTGAGGTGTCCATAACGACTGGCAATCCTGCGTTGCAACACCGGTGGATAGGGCCCGTGCAAAAGCATGTCGACGTCGTGATTTGCTTCGATCATCAGAATGTCGACGTCATTCACGGCTCGCCACAACCGTTCGGTAAAGACACCCAGGTCGTAGACGATCCCCGCGCTTAGTCCGGTGGCGCGCGAGCTCGCGACTATTGCCATCGGCTCATTGGCGTCGTGCGATGTGCTGATTGTTCTGATCTCGAGATCGCCGATCTTGAATTTTCCCGACGTTGAGACGGTCTCGACTGAAACATTGGCGAGTGATCTGCAATCGGTTCGAGTTCCCGCGCTCGCCAGAACCCGCCATTTCCAGCGCTTGACGCAAGCCGCGGCGCCCCCGACATGATCTGTGTGCTCGTGCGTTACGATGACGGCTTCGATCGACCTTGGGGGAACCTCGAACGCTTCCAGCCGCTTCTGTATTCCACGTGAGGAAAAGCCGACGTCGATCAACACCCGCGTCTGCTCCGACTCGAGCAATACCGCATTGCCTTTGCTTCCACTTCCCAGCACTCTGACAATCACAGCCTGCGCCCTCTGCTCACTGCATACGCGTCGGCGAGCTGCTTCGCACCTTCCTTACTCAGCTCGATGTGACGGCGCGACATCATCCGTCGCGAAACATCGATGAACTTGTCGATCTCATAGCTGTCGAACGGCTCTCCGTTTCCCCACGCGAATGGGGGCACGTACTTCGATGCAATATTTCCGCCGTAAATATTCGCTCCGGCGCCGATGACGGTGCCGGTCGTGAGCATCGTGCCGATTCCCGTCTTCACGTGATCGCCGAACATCGTTCCAAGGAATTGCGCTCCTGTGTCGCGCATTCCACCGGGATGCCACATCTGAACGGTGCCATAGGTGTTCTTCAAATTGCTCGTCGTTGTAACAGCGCCGAGGTTCACCCAGCGACCGAGGTACGAGTGGCCGATGAATCCGGTGTGTCCCTTGTTGGAATATCCGAGCATCACGGAATTACTGATTTCTCCTCTCACCTTGCAGGTCGTGCCAATCGAACACGCTCTTATCGCATCGCCCACAACGGTCGCGTGCGGACCAATGTAGCACGGTCCAACGATTCGACTATATGAGGAAATTGTTGCACCGCTCCGAATCAGAATCGGACCGGCGGTTGCATCGAGCACCACGAACGGCTCGATGGTCGCGCCCGGTTCGCGGAAGACTCCGAAGGTTCCAACGACGGTCGTGTCCCCGAGCGGCTCCGCGTTCAGCGTCGACGCAAGCTGCGGAATATCCTCAGTGAGCTGATCGGTGAGCTGTCCGATAAGATCCCACACTGCTTCGATCCAGCGACCGTTCGTACTGCAGGCACCTGCACCGTGCGCTAGTGCCGCAAGGGGCACCAATCCGTCGGAGAGCTCCGACACGCGGACTGAATCGTTGATCCGCACCGCGCAGATCTCGTTGCCGCAGTGAAAGGCCGCCGCTTCCTTGTTTTGCGCCGCCGTTGTTTGAAAGCTCGAGCCGATCGCTGGAATGAATCGGGAATTTGCGACGAGTGATCCAGCCGCAACGATTTCATCTCCGCCGAGACATCTCGCGGCCCCCGCCTCATCGAAATGCGCGAGATGTTGAGGCCCGATGAAACCTGCCGCTTTCTCTCCTGAGACTCTTTCCCATCGCTCGCGGATTATTTCTGCTCCCGCCATCAACTCGGAGACAGGCCGCGTCAAAGTGAAGGGCTCGAATGCCTGCGCGGTCGCGTCTTCGTAGAGGTAGAGAGGGCTCACTTGAGCTCGCGCAGGTCTTCGGGAAGTGAATCCAACAGCGCTTTGAGATCGGCCGATTTCTCCGTCGTCGTCACCAACGTCAGCCCATCACGTGTGACTACCACGAGGTCCTTTACTCCATATAGAACAACGGTGCCCTCGTCCGCGTGCACCACGTTTCCAACCGAGTCGACCGCGTGAACAATCCCGGTGGCGACGTTACCACTCTCGTCCTCGGGTTTGACTCGACGCAACGCTCCCCATGTGCCGACATCGTCCCAGCCGAAATTTCCGGCGAGCACTCGTACCCTTCCACTGCGCTCGAGCACACCAACGTCGACAGATATCGGCGTGACTCTCTCGTAATAGCGCTCGGCGACAGTCGCTGAATCGAGCGCGACCGACACTTCAGGTGTAACCGCTCGAATCTCCGCGAGAAAATCGCGAACTCGCCAAACAAAAATTCCGGAGTTCCACAAATATCCTTCGTGAAGCATCCACTCAGCGCGGTCGCGCGTTGGCTTCTCGACAAATCGCTTTACCTCGAGCGCGCCGCTTTCTGTGGGGGCCCCGGGTTGTATGTAGCCGAACCCCGACTCGGGACGAGTCGGCACAACTCCAACTGTGACGAGCGCACCTTCGATCGTCGCGACGTTCGCCGCCGCAATGAGTGTATCGCGATATGCCTCGTCGTCGCCGATTGCCCAATCAGAATGAACGGAGATCATCACGGCATCCCCATCTGACCGGCGCTCGATTTCGCGTGCGGCCCACGCGAGCGCACCTGCGGTGCCGACTGGTCGCGGCTCGACGATAATATTTTCAGCTGGTACGCGAGGCAGCGTTTCGCGAATGCCCACTCGGAGCGGCTCAGTTGTGAGAATGAGCGTCCGCTCGGGTGGAATGATCGGCGCGAGTCGCGCGACCGTGTTCGCAAGCAGCGACTCGCCGTTCACCAACGGCAGCAATTGTTTTGGACGAGTCGGCGTGCTCAGGGGCCAGAAGCGGGAGCCGACGCCACCTGCGAGAATGACACCCCAGCGATTCAATCCGTGCCCTCTCCGAATTCGTCGCCCTCATCTGAAACTCCCGTGATTCGAGCGATGAGCGTATAAAGTTTCTTCGGGCTGAACGGCTTGGTGAGAAATTCAGTTGCCCCGCTCTCGCGCGCATCCTGCTCGTAACGCGGTTCACCTGCCGCGGTGAGCACAATGATTGGGATGTTGCGCCAGTCTTCACGCGAGCGCATGTGATCGAGCACATCGAGCCCGCTCATCTTCGGCATCATCAAGTCGAGAACCATGAGGTCAGCGCCGTTCTCGCGCTCTAGTATGTCCAGCGCTTCCTGTCCGTCAAAGGCGAGCGATACTCTGAATGGACCCTGCTCGAGCTTGATCTTGATGATTCGACCGATGTGTGCCTCATCATCGGCAACGACGATGTGTTTTTCGTCGTGGCGCTCAGCGCTGGTCATTCTGCCACGCTAGAGAATGGACGCAATTGCCTGTCGGTGACGCCGCACATCGTACAACAACATCCCGAGATCAGCGGTGTGATCTGTCAGGACGCAGAGCAAGGCGTCGTCGCCTACGGACGACACGATGGCGTATCCATTCTCGTGCTCTATAAGTGCCAGGCGCATTTCACCGCGCTGAGTGGTGTATCCAATCTCATCAGCCGAAGCAACCAGACCCGGTATTCGTGCTGCCAAATCTTCGGGATTTATCGCGATGGTTGATTGGGAGTCGATCAGCAGTCCATCCCGGCCGAGCACGACCACTGCTTCGATGCCGGGCCGCTGTCGAATGGCGACTGTCAGGTCGCGAATGCTCGGCATCGGTGAATCCGTAGAAAGTGTTGCGAAGCTAGACTTTGCGAAGAGTGAAGTCAAGCGGGCAATTGCTTGAACTGCCACGATTTACAGGGTATTATCGAAAGTTAGGGCTGAAGCGCAGCCACCTCTCTTTTTTTGGATAGTATGAACCTCAGAAAGCTAGCATTCGGCGCGATTGTAGCGTCGTTCATTTTTGTCGGTTGCGACAATTCAAATCCGTTTGCCGCTCAGCTTCCGACGGCACAGGACGTATTCACGATCTTCGCGCTGACCGGAACGCCGCCCGCTTATCCAAGCGGACTCAACACTTATGGTCGCACTCCCACTCGGGTCGACGGCAACGCATCGTTCGACGTTGCGTTCGATATCAACTCCGACGGCAACGCGGTTCTCTATCCGGTGAAGCTCGTGGTCAGCTCAGTCAGCGGCGACCGGCCGGTTGGATTGCGATTGGTGCCGGGCGCGTTCGACTCCGTCACCTCGGCGCCGACCGGAACGTATCAGACCGATAGCGCGGTCGTTGCGTCGAAGGGCCAGGTCGTAGTGGTAGAGGCAAACCGCGGCCTTTCCGGCGACGTCTGTTCGTTCAGCCTTTCGCAAAACATCTACACGAAGATTCTGGTCGACTCGATCGATGTCCCATCGCACACGATCACGATTCAGACGGTGATGGATCCCAACTGCGGATTCAGGTCTTTCGAAGTCGGCATTCCCGACAAGTAGAAATGCACGACCTGCGCATGATTCGGGAGCAGGTTGACACGCTTCGCGAAGGCATGCGGCGCCGCGGAAAGCTCGACACGCTCGGTCCTGTGATCGATCGCGCTCAAACTGCGGAGGTCGAACGTCGCGAGCTCATTCAGGCAGTCGAGGAGCGGAAGGCGTCGCGTAACAGCATGAGCCAGGAAGTCGCGCGAAGGAAGAAAGCCGGCGAAAGCGCAGACGATCTGCTTGCACAATCGCGCAACCTTGGCGAAGAGATCTCTCAATTGGAAGCTGAGCTCGGTACTCTTCAGTCGCAACTGACAAGCACGCTATTCGAGATTCCAAATGTCACGCTCGACGATGTTCCTGAAGGTGGTGAAGATGCAAACACCGTTCAACGTGAATGGGGAACGCCGAGGGAAAAGGGAAGCGTCGCGCCACATTGGGAGATTGGATCGAAGCTTGGCCTGATCGATTTCGAGCGTGGCGTGAAGATCAGCGGCTCGGGCTTCATTCTTTATCGTGGACTCGGAGCGCGTCTCGTTCGCGCGTTCATGAATCTGATGGTCGACGTCCATGCGAGAGATCACGGGTACGAGGAGTTATGGGTTCCGGTTGTCGTGAATCGCCCATCCATGACGGGCACGGCGCAGTTGCCGAAGTTCGAGGATGACATGTATGCGCTTCGCGATGAGGACATGTTCCTCATTCCGACAGCCGAAGTTCCTGTGACGAATATTTATCGGGACGAGATTCTGCTGGAGAGCGATCTTCCAAAAGGATTCGTCGCTTATTCGCCGTGCTTTCGACGCGAAGCCGGCGCTGCGGGAAAAGACACACGCGGACTTCTGCGGATCCACGAATTCGATAAAGTCGAGCTTGTCCGCTATTCGACGCCCGAGACTTCGATGCAGCAACTCGAGCTGCTCACGACTCACGCGGAGAAAATCCTTCAGCTGCTCGAGGTTCCGTATCGTGTGGTGCTGATCGCCGCGGGCGATACGGGATTTGCCAGCGCGAAGACTTACGATCTGGAAGTGTTTGCTCCGGGAGTTGGTGCGTGGCTCGAAGTTTCTTCGTGCAGCTGCTTCACCGACTATCAGGCGCGTCGCGCGAACATCAGGTATCGGCCGGCCGAAGGCGGAAAACCTCGATTCGTTCACACACTCAACGGATCAGGCGTCGCGTTTCCGAGAGTGATGGCTGCGTTGCTCGAGCATTTTCAGAATGCGGACGGCACAGTAACGGTTCCGAAAGCGCTGCGTCCGTACGTCGGCACAGACCGGCTGGGCTGACGCGTGCGCCGGATTGCTCCGGTCACCATCGTCTCGGTCTGCGTCACCGCGCTCCTCGTGTGGTATGTCATCTACACACAGGGCGTAGTTCGCGAGCTTAGACGAGAGGCATCGCGCGTTGGACTCATGTACGCTCGCGTCTATGATGGTTTGAACGATCCGTCTCCTGAGGCAGCGAACACCGCGCTGCTGGATCTTTCGAAACACATCCGCGAATCCGGCGTGCCGCTCATTATCACTGATAGTGCCGGGAATCCGACCGATACGGCGAACCTTCCCATGCAGGTCCCGCTGAATTCGCCAGAAATGCGCGGCTACGTTCGCAACCTGGACATGCAGAACAACGCTATTAATGAGGGCGTCGCTGGAACTGTTCACTATGGGAATACTCCGCTGGTGCGAGGACTTCGAATCATTCCTCTGCTTCAGTCAGTTCTCATCGGAATGTTTCTTCTGGCCGGTGCCTATGCGATTCGCACTCGAGGTCGAGCCGATCGCGAACAGATCTGGGCAGGGATGGCGCGCGAGTCGGCACATCAACTCGGCACTCCGCTATCGAGTCTCAGTGGATGGATCGAGCTGCTTCGTGAAGCAGAAGATGATCCGATGACGTCGAGCGCACTCGGTCACATGGACACGGACCTCGAGCGGCTGAAGCGCGTTGCAAATCGATTCGAGCGAATAGGTCGTCCCCCAAAAATGGAAAAAGTGGACGTCGGAGACGTCGTCGAGCGAGTCGCGGCCTATTTCCGTGCTCGTGCCCCAACGCTCGCTCAACGTGTGACGGTCAACTCGACGCGCGACGACGGTCCGTTGTTCGTCAACGGCGATCCGGTTTTGCTGGAGTGGGCCATCGAGTCACTCGCGAAAAATGCGATCGACGCGCTTGCCGGTCGCGATGGGAGAGTGGACATGTCGGCCACCGCGCTGCCGGAAGGGCGCGTTCGCGTTCGAGTCGCCGACACGGGACCCGGAGTTCCGCGCGAGCTCGGACGACGAATTTTTGAGCCAGGGTTCAGCACGAAGGACCACGGCTGGGGCATCGGTCTGCCGCTGGCGCGTCGCATCATTCGAGACAATCACGGTGGCGAGCTTCAGCTCACTCCGTCCGAACGCGGAGCGACGTTCGACATTATCTTGAGTTGATGAAAAGAACCACCGACACCGCCGCGGCTGCAGTTGTCGCCGGCGATGCCGAGCCCCTTGCGAGGCTCAATCCCGCTCAGCGCGAAGCAGTACTCCACCACGAAGGCCCTCTACTCGTTATTGCAGGCGCCGGCTCGGGGAAGACGCGGGTCCTGACCACGCGAATCGCTTGGCTCATTCGACATCACGGGGTTGATCCATCGCGGATTCTCGCAGTGACGTTCACCAACAAGGCTGCCGGTGAAATGCGCGAGCGAATCGCGCAGCTGCTCGCGGAAGAAGGTGACATGCCCGGATTCGGCGCGACGTCGCCGGAAGGCGTTCGCAAAATGTGGTGCGGAACTTTTCATGCGATCGGTGCACGAATGCTTCGCTCCAATGCGCATCGCGTGGGTCGCACCGCGAATTTCACCATTTATGACGAAGACGATACGCTCGCGATTACGAAGCGTGTGATGGAGAGAGTCGGGGTTTCGCCAAAGAAATGGACTCCCAAATCGATTGCCTCGCTGATCTCCGACGCAAAGAATGCGCTGGTCACACCGGCGGAATATCGCGATGTCGCACTCGATCCTCTCTCACGCGCTGCAGCCGAAGTCTACCTCGAGCTCGAGGGTGCGCTCCGCGCAGCCAATGCTGTGACTTTCGACGATCTGCTCGTTCTTCCTGTTCAAGTCCTTCGTGAGAATGCGGACGTTCTCGAAGCCTATCGCGGTCGCTTCGATTTCATTCTTGTCGATGAGTATCAGGACACCAACCGCGCACAATTTCAGTTCATCAAGCTGCTTGGCGCCGGGCATGGCAACGTTGCCGTCGTCGGCGACGACGATCAATCGATTTACGGATGGAGAGGCGCCGACATTCGCAACATCCTCGATTTTGAAAAAGAATTCGCATCCGCGAAGATTGTTCGCCTCGAGGAGAATTATCGCTCCACTCCGGGGATCCTCGAGCTCGCGAATGCTGCAATCAGCGCGAACGTTGCCCGACGCGGAAAGACATTGCGGCCGACGCGCCCCGGCGGTGAGGCGGTGACTCTCGCGGCCGCACTCGATGAGCGGGACGAAGCCGACTTCGTCGTCGACGAAATCCGCGCCCGTCAATCGACTGAACATCGCGAGCTCGGCGACTTTGCAATTCTCTATCGCACGAATTCGCAGAGTCGAGCGCTCGAAGATGCGCTTCGCAAGAATTCGATTCCGTATCGTCTCATTGGCGCGGTGAGATTCTACGACCGCCGTGAGATTCGGGACCTGATGAGTTATCTGAAGCTCATTGCGAATCCGTCCGACAATGAGGCATTTCGCCGAGCTGTTTCGGTTCCGAAGCGAAAGATCGGTGAGACAACAATCGACGCGCTCGCGGCAGCGGCGCGCGATGCTCGTATACCAATGCTCGAAGCTGCAAGTCGCCCGGAATTGCTTGGCGGAGTTCGAGGCGCAGCGCGCGAAGGACTGAAGGAGTTCGCCACGATGATCGAGGGTTTTCGTGAGCGAGCGAAAGAGTCGAGCGTCGACGAGCTTCTGAGAGAAATCGTCGATGCGATTCGCTACGGCGATTATCTGCAGGCGGAGACACCGGAAAGCGCGCGCGACAGAATCGAGAATGTTGCCGCTCTGATTGACGGCGCCGCCGAAACGGTGGTCGATGAAGGCGGCGAAGTCGGGTTGACCCCGCTCGATCATTTTCTTCAGCGGGCAATGCTTGTCGCGGGAGTCGACACTCTCGATCCGAATGCGGAGGGCGTGACTTTAATGACGCTGCACAACGCGAAGGGACTGGAGTTTCCGGTCGTGTTCATCACCGGCCTCGAGGATGGACTCTTTCCACTCGCGCAGTCGTTCGACGATCCACCGAAGCTCGAGGAGGAACGTCGTCTCTTCTACGTCGGCATTACGCGCGCCGAAAGAAAACTTTATCTCTCGCACGCGGAGAGCAGGCGAAGAAACGGTGAATTTCTCCCATCGATTCGCTCACGATTCCTTAAAGAGATTCCCCAAGGAATGATGGACGAGCGGCGCACTATCAAAGTTCGTTCGGCAGGGCGAAGCTATTCTCGGGAATCTGCGGAGTGGCGCAACACGCCTCCGCGCGAAGCTGGAACCTGGCGAACTCAAACTACGCGAAGCATGCATCAGGTTCCGGCGTGGAGAGCTTCGCCTGTCGCAGAAGCTGAGGTGAACCAGGAGGAGCCGCTGTATCGTCCCGGCGAGCGAATCAAACATCGATTGTTTGGCGGCGGAGCAATCGTCGAAGTGAGCGGCTCCGGTCGTGACGTCAAAGCCGTGATCGACTTCGACGATCAATCAGTGGGCCGGAAAACGATCAAGCTCGCTTATACGACGCTCGAGCGAGGGTCCGGTAATGGCGGTTAGTCACGACGACATCCGCCACATCGCAAGTCTAGCGCGACTCGCGGTCGATGAGTCGAAACTCGATGATCTCGTTCGCGAGCTCAATGGAATCCTTGCGCACATGGAAGTTCTTGGTGAAGTAGAAACGGGCGAAGGCGAGCCGGACACTTCGTACACTGGCTTGGCGCCGACAAGCACGCCGCTTCGCTCCGATGCAAGCGGGCCAATTCCAATGACGCTCCCGATTGAATCGTTCGCGCCCGTGACGCGCGACGGTTTTATTATCGTGCCTCGCCTCGCGTCGCACGTCGAAGCGGCCGACGAGGCAGTGGAAGCTCTGGCGGACGAGCTCCCGAAGGACGAATGACCGCCGCCGATTTTCCGTCCCTCACTGCGGGAATGATTGCGGCGCGAGTTCGGGAGGGAACTACGTCGCCCGCCGATATTGTGCGCGCCAGCTTCGCGCGCGCGCGCGGCGTGGGCGCGGGACGTGATGCGCTCAACATCATTCTATACAGTGATGAGAAGGCAGCGGTCGCTGAGTCCGAAACCCTGACCACTCAAATCGGGGGCGCCTCGGCCGGTGGCGTTCTCGCCGGTGTTCCGATCGCGGTTAAAGACAACATTGCGACGCTCGGACTTCCAACTACCTGCGCGTCGAAGATTCTTGCCGGCTACGTGAGTCCGTACGAGGCAACGGCGATCACGCGCCTTCGCGAAGAAGGCGCGATCATCGTCGCAAAGACAAACATGGACGAGTTTGCAATGGGCTCGTCTACAGAAAACAGCGCGTACGGTCCTACGAGAAATCCGATCGACATTCGACGGGTTCCCGGAGGATCATCCGGTGGTTCGGCAGCAGCAGTCGCATCCGGCATCGTTCCGATTGCGCTCGGCTCCGAGACAGGCGGATCTGTTCGCCAGCCTGCTGCGTTTTGTGGAATTGTTGGAGTGAAGCCGACTTACGGTCGAGTCAGCCGGTTTGGACTCGTCGCGTTTGCGTCATCGCTCGATCACATCAGCGCATTCGGGCGGAATGTCGACGACGCCGCGCTCGCAACCGAAGTGATGGCCGGTCCCGACCCGCGCGATTCGACCTCGGCCGACGTTCCGGTTCCATCGTATCGCGAACAGCTCGTGTCGTTGTTGACGGTCCCGAATCCGCTTGATGGAGTGACCGTAGGCGTCCCGCTCGAGTATTTCCCCGAGAATCTCGATGAAGGAATCAAAGGGCTTTGCGATCGCGCCATCGACCACTTGCGAAAGCTTGGCGCGAGCGTGAAAGAAGTTTCGCTACCCCACACCTCGCTCGCGATTCCCGTCTACTATATCATCGCACCGGCCGAGGCATCATCGAACCTGGCTCGCTTCGATGGTGTTCGATACGGTCTGCGCATCGAAGGCAACGACGGCCTTCGCGAGATGTATGAAGCAACACGATCAGCTGGTTTCGGACCCGAAGTTACTCGTCGAATTCTTCTCGGTACGTACGTTCTATCCGCAGGATATTACGACGCGTACTATCGCAAGGCTCAGGCAGTTCGATCGCTCATCACGCGCGACTTCACCAACGCATTCTCGAGTGGGGTCGACGTGCTGTTCACTCCGACGACTCCGACGCCCGCATTTCCAATCGGATCTATTTCGGATCCATACGAGATGTACCTGAGCGACATCTTCACCGCGACAGCGAATCTCGCCGGCATTCCGGCGATGTCGATGCCGATCGGTCGCTCAAATAATTTGCCTGTTGGCGGACAGATCATGGCTGACCACTTCGCCGAGCCGAAGATGTTTCGAGTTGCCTACGCGCTCGAGCAGTCGTTGGGAGAGGACGCGCATCGATGAGCACAGATGCATACGAAATGGTCGTCGGCCTCGAGGTGCACGTTCAGCTGCGAACGCAGAGCAAGGCTTTCTGTGGATGCTCGACCGATTTTGGTGCGCCGCCAAACACGAACACCTGTCCGGTGTGTCTCGCACTGCCGGGAGCGCTGCCGGTTCTGAATGCTCAAGCTGTGACGCTGGCGACAAAGGCTGCGGTTGCACTCGGCTCTACTGTACACCCGACGTCGATATTCGCGCGAAAGAACTATTTCTATCCCGATCTCCCGAAGGGATATCAGATCTCACAATACGATCGTCCTCTCGCCACGGGCGGGCATTTGCCCATCACGACAGGCAACGGAGAGGAAAAGCAAATCGGCATCACTCGCCTGCACATGGAAGAGGATGCAGGTAAATCGATCCACGATCGTTATGCCGGCGTCACGGCAATCGATCTCAATCGCGCTGGAGTTCCGCTGATCGAGATTGTAAGCGAGCCCGACATTCGCTCGGCGGCCGAAGCGGGTGCGTATCTGCGAACTCTCAGGCAGATTTTGCAATATCTCGACGTGAGTGACGTGAGCATGGAAGAGGGAAGCCTGCGCGTTGACGCAAATGTGAGCGCTCGAAAGAAAGGCGATTCGAAGCTCGGCACGAAAACCGAAGTGAAAAACATGAATTCGTTTTCGGGCGTCGAGCGTGCACTCACATTCGAGTTCGCCCGTCAGGTTGAGGTTCTCGAGCGAGGTGAGCAGGTCGAGCAACAGACATTGCTCTGGGATGCCGCGAAAGGGGAAGCACGCATCAGCCGCACGAAAGAGGGAAGCCACGACTATCGATATTTCCCCGAGCCTGATCTTCGACCGCTGATTCTCGATCGCGAGTGGATATCCGGATTGGAATCGAACGTTGCGGAATTACCTGCGGCGAGGAAGAAACGATTTGCAGCCGAGTATCAATTGGGTGTGGAGGATATCGAGAAGATTACGGCGAGTCCGACTCTCGCTGATTACTTCGAGAGTGTTGCGCGGGCAGCTGGTGATGGAAAAACCGCTGCAAACTGGGTGATGGGCGAGGTGCAGGCGACGCTCAATTCGCGCGGAGTGGAAATCACGCAGTTCGCTGTTCGGCCCGCAGATCTTGCGCAGCTGCTCAACATGATTCGCGATGACCTCATCTCACACGCGGCAGCGAAGCGCGTGTTCGCTCTCATGGCAGAGAATGGCAAACCTCCGGCTCAGATCGCTCACGAGGAAGGATTGCTGAAAGTTGGGGATGACGCTGCGTTAACGACGTGGATCGACGAAGCGCTCGCCGAGCATCCCGAAGAGGCGAAGCGCTACCTCGGCGGAGAGAAGAAGCTCCAGGGAGTGCTCGTCGGATTCATCATGAAAATATCGGGGGGGCGAGCCGATCCCAAGAAAGTCAATCAATTACTCGCATCCCGCATCGGAGGAGTGCGCTGACATGAATCGGGTTCTGCTGCCGTTGGCTTTGGTTGCGTCCTGGGTCGCCGTCGAACCTTCACACACCAGTCAACCCGATTTTCGTCTGCAGGTCGTTCCGGCAATCGTATACAAAGTCGACGATCCAGGGGGTTCTCGGACGGCGTCATTCGTGTTCGATATTGCGGTGATTTGTTCGACCGATTGCAAGCTCACACCGACATCGGCACGCGTAGATCTCTTCAGTGCCGGAAATATCGTCGAGCGGCAGGATTGGACGACTGCAATGCTGGCAAAGATCAAACGTACAAGCGATCGGGTCGAGCCGAACACCCCGCTCATGGCACCAGTGCGTGCGATTAGCCTGCCCGAAGCATTTGAGCTCCGCTTTTACTTTCGTCAGCCCCAGGCACTGGCGATCGACTCCCTAGCTATCCGGCTAACAGTCGCCGATGCCAAGGGTCATCGGGGGGAACACGTGTTGAGGATCCCGATTGGATATTACAAACAGAAGACAACACTCAACTTTCCCATTCGTGGTCATGGCATCATTGGGCAGGACTATGTCACGAATGGTGGCCACGGCGGCCACGGCGACTTCTCGGATGAGTTTGGCATAGACATCGACGGCTTGGATCAGAACGATGGCGAGCTAAGCAATGCCAACGAGAATGCGGCGGATGCGGGCTGGGGCCGCGAGATCCTTGCGCCTGCGGCAGGAACCGTAGTCTATGCCCGCAACGATGTGCCGACTAACCCGCATCCTGGAGAAGCACCTGCCGAAGATTGGTACAGGCCACTGCATGACCCGGTAAATGCGTCCGCCGGAAATTGCGTGATCATCGACCATGGCAACTCCGAGTACAGCGTCATGATGCACATGCAAACAGGTTCCGTCACTGTGAAGGTGGGGGACCGGGTCACGATGGGCCAGGTGATTGGAAAGTTGGGGAACTCGGGAGACTCCTTCGGACCACACTTGCACTATCAACTTCAGTCAGGACCACGGCTTTGGCAGTACCAATCGCTGCCGGTCAAATTTCAAAACCTCGATGGTCCGCTCTCCCGAGGCAGGTACTTCGTTGTAAAATAGGTTGGCGATTTCTTCGTGCAGTTGTGGTCCTAGTCGTTGGTTATGCGTTCGATGTCGAGTATGTCGTCTGCATTGCTCGCGTAAGCAAGCTTGGATTCCGGCAATCCAAAATGAGTCTGAGCAACCGACGCGATCTCATCATCGTCGCCTCCGCGCCTGATCGCTGCGCGTCGAACGCGCTTCGCTTCTCTAAGCGCTCGCGTTCCCGCGGGGTCGAGCGCGAAAGGCTCGGCAGCGTCGAATCGATTCAGCAAGTCAATGATGAAGTCGTACGATCGCGACATGTATAACGCGACGTCTTTTTGCTGAAGATCCCACCGACTTTTCTCCGATACCAGGTGAAACACTCGCTGCCACGATTCAGTGTCGGCGACGTAAACCATTCCTCGAAAGATCCGGCGATTCGTCGGCGTGCTGAAAATCGTCGGACTTAGAATGCGATCCAGATGCTCATCTGAAGCAGAGTGATCGAGAAGGATCACCTCTTTCGCGCGGCGGCTGTAGCGCTCCCCGATGTGCGTGTCGAATCTGCTTTCCCAGTAGCTATGGCCTAGTGCGGTAGTTGTTGAAGTAATCGCCAGCTGACGGGGGACGAAGTAATTGTGCGCCACAGTGTCGGCAGCGAGATGCGCGAGATATCCGAGTCCGAATGCGCGCATTCGTCCCGCGCTCGCCTCGCCGTAAATCTCGAGTCCGACATTCCATGAATGAGAGTGCCGGCCCACGGCCGCGTATTTTTTTGCGATGCTCGTGTCGGCGGCGATGCTGCCGTAGAGGAAATCGTAGGGGAAGCCGCCGATGAGATCGGCGATCGATTGCGGCAGAAGAGACAGTGACCGCATCACCGCTTCGCCGAGGAAAATGTGCGTGCCTGGCGTCCATGCGTACGCAGGCACAGGCGTCGCGGCGATGAGGAGCACCGCGACACAAACCACACACAGCGCAATTACAATCGGCTGTCTCATGGACAGCCGCTCCGACGTGCTAGATCCCGATGCGCTTTCGTTGGCGGCGCACCGCTTTGCGCAAATCCGACATCTCTTCGCGCACCACATCGTTGATGGCTTCGCGCGCGGTATCGACGTAATCACGCACCGAATCCACGACATCATCGATCGGCAGGTCGTCGATCATTTCAGCTCCCCGCTCGCGCGCCGCGTTGTAGCCGCTCGCTGTTCTCTTGGCTGCCCATCGTGCGCCTTCACGGCCTTGTTCAGCCGCCCATCGCGCACCAGGCGCGGCTCGCTCGCCGGCCCATCTTGCACCCTGCAGACCGGCGAGTCCAGCGAAGCGAGCGCCACGTCCCGCCGCGCCAATCACCGGGCCAATCGGCCGCCTGCCGCTCGGTCCGGTCCGAAAGAGAAGAGTGAACGCCGCACCGACTGCGGCACCAAGCAACGCGGCCGTCAGCAGATCGAACTGCTGCTCGCGATCCTCATCATCCGAGTTGTTCATCTCGCGGGCGGACGCGCGGGTGCGGCTTCTCCCACCCGGGCTCGCCTTCAACGTATCTGCCATCTACCGATTCCTCCGTTTCGAATGCTTCATGAATTCCAGTACGAACTCCGCGCACCGTAGACGCCGTAGTTATGAACGCGGATTCGGCTTCTTCCTGTACGACTGCCAAGAGAGCGTTGAGATCCTTGACTCTTTCTTCCGCGAGATCGACCGACGACATCAGTCGCTGATTCGCGGAGTTGACCGTCTGACTGAGCTTCTGCACGTCCACGCGAACCGCTGTCGTGATGTAGTTCACGTTGTCGGCGATCGTGCTCACGTGCCGCATGATCGGATTGATGTCGCCGTAGATGCGGTCCATCATGTCGCTGATCTTCGCGTAGCTCTTGCGGAAATTCCACGCCGCCGGCACGAGGGCGATCGTCAGGATCATCAATGCGATCGAGGCGATTCCACTCGCGTACGTTGTGATTTTCGTGAACAGTCCAGGCTCGACCGTCACCTGCTTCGTGACGATCGTGTCGGGCAGGGTCCTGGCAACTTGCTGCAGCAAGTCGGCCCCTGTCGTCAGCCATCCGCTCATGCGCTGCTAGAGTGCAAGGGTAAGGCCATCCTCGGGTGTCGGTCGTGAAGCGGTACAAAGAGTGCTGCTAGCGATATATTAGCGCAACCGCTCGAACTCAATGCCTCGCCATGGTGTTTGGTGTTCGGCACGGCGCCCTCATTCGCCCAGTTCGCTCGGGAACTCAGACATGCCAGCAGTTCAATACATAGTAGAGGGTGGCCGCACCCTGCACGGCTCGATTCGCCCTTCGGGCAACAAGAACGCAGCGCTGCCGATAGTTGCGGCGGCGCTTCTCTCGGAGAATATCGTGCGGCTCGAAAACGTGCCGCACATCCGCGACATCGAAACTTTGATGCAGCTGATCCGCTCGGTCGGAGTTTCGATCGACTGGACCGGGCCGAATTCTCTCGAGATCCACGCGAAGGAAGTTCACGCGCGCGATCTGGATCCCGAGCTGTGCGCCAAGATTCGTGCGTCGATACTTCTCGCGGCACCGCTTCTCGCTCGATGTGGAGAGATCACGCTTCCTCCGCCCGGAGGTGATGTCATCGGCCGCCGTCGCCTCGACACGCACTTCCTCGCGCTCGAACAGCTCGGCGCGAAGATGACTTTCGAAAAAGGTCTAGTCCGCCTCACCGTTTCCGGATTCACCGGCGCCGACGTGTTTCTCGACGAGCCTAGTGTCACGGGTACC
This sequence comes from Gemmatimonadaceae bacterium, assembly GCA_046262875.1. Taxonomy (GTDB): domain Bacteria; phylum Gemmatimonadota; class Gemmatimonadetes; order Gemmatimonadales; family Gemmatimonadaceae; genus UBA4720. The sequence goes on from JBHELX010000007.1 coordinate 64,217, forward strand.
GAGAACGCGTTGGTCGCTGCCGTCGCAGCGCAAGGGAAAACGATTCTTCGCAATGCGGCGAGCGAGCCACACGTGCAGGATCTTGCGCATTTCCTTACGACGCTGGGCGCCCGCATCGAAGGTATCGGCACCAACAATCTCATCATCGAGGGCGGACGCCCGCTCGGCCGCGAGGAAGTGCAACACACCATCGGACCTGATCACATCGAGGTCGGATCTTTCATCGGACTCGCAGCGACGACGCGCTCCGAGCTGCGAATCGAAGCGGCGGGCATCGAGCATCTTCGCTCGACGCGGATGGGTTTCGCGCGACTCGGCATCGAATGCGTCGAGGATGGAGACGACCTGATCGTGCCGGCTAACCAGCGACGGAAAATTCAGGCCGACCTGGGCGATCATGTTCCCAAACTCGAGGATCAACCATGGCCGGCGTTCCCTGCCGATACCATGTCGATTGCGATTGTCACAGCGACTCAGTGCGAAGGCTTGATCATGATGCACGAAAAAATGTTCGAGTCGCGACTGTTCTTCGTCGACAAGTTGATCACGATGGGCGCGAAGATTGTTTTGTGTGATCCGCACCGCGCTCTCGTTGCAGGGCCATCTGCGTTGCGCGGTGCGACGCTTGACTCTCCCGACATCCGGGCAGGAATGGCTTTGCTCATCGCGGCGCTCGGTGCTGAAGGGCAAAGCGTCATCAACAACGTGGGACAGATCGAGCGCGGCTACGAGCGAATGGACGAGCGCCTGGTTGCACTCGGCGCCGAGGTGCGGCGCGTAGACGATCGGCGTCGGTGACCGCAGTCCCATCGACGCTGGATCGCGACGACATCGCGGACTTCGAAAGCTTCGGAGTCCGCGCATTTACGACCACGCGAAACGCGGGGACGTTTGGACTCGCGGGACCGGACCCGGTCGGCGAAGTGATGTCGCGCTGGACCGATCTACAAGGAGAGCTCGCGCAAAATGCGCGACGTCTCGTGATTGGCCGCCAGGTTCACGGCACTCGTGTGCTCGCTCATTCCGGCGGCTGGGAAGGATTGCTCCGCACGGGCGAAGCCGACGGGCATCTCGCGACGGAGAAGGGAATCGCACTCTCGGTCTCGGTCGCCGATTGCGTTCCAGTTTTCATCGCGCACCCATCGGGAGCGGTCGCGATTCTCCATTCCGGATGGCGGGGCACAGCCGCGCGAATAATTGACAGCGGACTCGCGGAGTTTGCGCGCCGCAAAATCGCCCCTGACGAGCTCTTCATACATCTCGGTCCCGGGATTTGCGGACGATGTTACGAGGTAAGCGCCGAGGTTCGCGCGCAGCTAACCGGTGAAACGGCGAACCGCGCCGGGAATGTGGACCTTCGTTCATTATTGGCGGAGCATGCGCACGAAGCTGGTGTGCAACACATCACGGTTTCCCCGTACTGCACGAAATGCGACAACGATCGATTCTTTTCTCACCGCGCAGGGGACACCGGTAGGCAAGTCGGTGTGATCGTCGCGTCGCTCTGGTAACTACCACTGCGGACGGCGGACCGCGGAAGAACCGCGAAACGCGGACTCCGGAATAAATGCGGAACTCGGACTGCGGAGTGCTGCGCATTAGTCCACGCGCCAGCCTACCCGATGGTTCCGCAGTCCGCGTTCCGCGGTTCTTCCGCGGTCCGCATTCCGCGGTGGTAGTTCCTTGACTCTATAGTCGTGCGCGTCTAGATTGCTCGGAGAATGTGGGGATTGCCCCCCACATTTTTTTGTTTCGTGGAGGCGCCTCGAAAGTAGATGAACGACGCGCTGCAAAATCTTGTAATTAAAGAGCTTGAACCGCTAAACCTGGAGCTTTTTGAGCTGCGGCTGGGCGGCACGAAAGGCCGGCCGGTTCTCGATGTTCGTATCGACAGAACTGACGGAGAAAGGGTGACAGTAGACGATTGCGCGCGGGCATCACGGGCGATCGAAGCAAAGCTTGACGAAGTGGCGTTCGCCGGATCGAGGTACGTGCTCGAGGTGTCGTCGCCGGGCGTCGAGCGGCCGCTTAGAAACGCGGCTGATTTTCGAAGGTTCGCAGGTCGAGAGGCAGTTGTTACAAACGATGCTGTCGAAGGCGGCTTGGAGGCAGGATCACGTGAAGTTCGGATCACCGGAGTCGAGGGTGGCGATGGTGAAGAAATAATTGTTGCAGAGGATGCGAGCGGAAAATCGCTGCGCATCCCGATGCGGGCCGTACGAAAGGCGCGCCTCGCATTCAACTGGAAACGGTAAAGGAGCATAGGATGGCCGGTTCACTCGAAATTCTATCCGCGATCAAAGAGCTGACGAATTCAAAGCAGCTCGATCGCACCGAACTGCACGGCCTTCTCTACGACGGAATTCACGCCGCCCTGGCGAAGAAGCACGGTCCCAACGTTCAGGCAGAAGTCGACATCGACGAAGACAAGGGGACGATCCGCATCGTCCGCCTTCTCACCGTCGTCGACGAAGTGACTGATCCCGCAAAGGAAGTCTCGCTCGAGGAAGCGCGCTTCGAGGACGAGGAATTCCAGGTCGGCGACGTCATGGAAGCGCCCGTCGATTTCGCTGAATTCGGCCGGATGGCTGTATTGGCTGCGAAGCAGCGAATCATCCAGCGAGTGAGAGAAGGGGAGCGATCGAAGATTCGGGACGAATTCTCGAGCAGAGTCGGCGACCTTCTTTCGGGAGAGGTCCAGCAGATCGAACGCGGAAAACTGGTCATCATGCTCAACAAGTTCCGCGAAGCCGAGGCGATAATTCCGTACCGCGAGCAGAATCATCGCGAGCATTTTCATCAGGGCGATCCAATTCGCGCTGTGTTGAAGCGCGTCGAGGAAACACCCAAGGGCCCGCGTCTCATGCTGAGCCGCGGCGACCCGATGTTCGTGAAAGCGCTGTTCAAGCTCGAGGTCCCCGAGATTCAGCAGGGAATCGTCGAGGTGCGCGCGGCTGCCCGCGAAGTTGGAAATCGCACGAAGATCGCGGTGTTCTCGCGAGACGATTCGGTCGATCCGGTGGGTGCATGCGTCGGTCTCAAAGGCTCGCGCGTTCAAGCGGTCGTCAATGAGCTCGGCGGCGAGAGAATCGATATCGTACCGTGGTCTGCTGATCCGGAGCGATTTGCGAAGCTCGCGCTTGCGCCTGCGCGTGTTGCTCGCGTGTTCAGTGATCCCGCCACCAAAACGATTCAGGCTGTGGTCGACGAAGATCAGCTGTCGCTCGCAATTGGGCGCAACGGTCAGAACGTCCGACTCGCCTCCGAGCTTACGGAGTGGAAAATCGAGCTGTACTCCAGCCGGGAGTGGATGGAGCGCGGCGCTGATACGCAAATCTTCCAGCCGCTTCCTGGGGCGCCTGAAGAAGTCGTCAATCCGAAACTGTCTGACATCGATGGACTGGAGCCGGCAACCGTCGCCGTTCTCGAGGAAGCCGGCTACAAGACTCTCGACGACATCATCGATCTGGAGCGCGAAGATTTTCTGCGATTGGCGGGCATTGCTCCCGAGGAAGCAGATCGCTTGATGACGATCATCAACGAGCTGACAGAAGAGGGTGGCGAGCCCGCTGCCGTTGACGCGAAGAGCTCTCTCGCAGAAAGCAAAGTTCAGGAACCCTCTACTGATGAGGCTGCTAAAGCTCCATCAGAGTCGGGAGCGGAAAAAGGAGAGTGATGGATGCGATCGTCCGCCGAAAAATCCTCGGCCTGGTCGGCCTCGGAATTCGCGGACGGCGCGCAGTGGTTGGCGTGCAACAGGTGCGTGACGCCGCGCGGCGAGGCAAGCTCAAGCTGGCGCTTGTGGCGGGCGACGCGTCGAAGAATAGTATGGACAAGATTGTGCCCCTCCTTGTAGCACGAGGAGTGGCAATGATTGAAGGCCTTTCGTCGGCGGACCTCGCAACGGTTTGCGGGCGGGAATCAGTTTCGGCAATTGGAGTGCTCGACGCGGGATTGGCGCGCGGTATCAGACAGGCAGCGCCCGGCGCGGTGGTGATCAGGAATCCAGGAGGCAGGTTTTGAGCAAGCTTCGCGTTAACGACATGGCAGGCGAATTCGGTATCTCCGTCGACGAGGTGATAACGCTACTTCGTCAAATGGATGTACCGGTGCGCAGTCACGTCAGCCCGCTCACGGACGATCAGGTCGCCCGCATTCGAGCGAGATGGGAGCGCGAAAAACGCGCGCGCGCAACCGCGCCTCCTGCCGCGGCATCACGTCGGCGTCGAGGAGCAGCCGCGCCTGTCGTCGAGGCGCCGGCTCCAGTGGTAGAAGCTCCGGCCGAAACCGGTTCTGCGCGTCGCCGTCGTCGTGTCGTCGACACTCCTCCTCCGCCCGTCGAGGCCACAGTCGAGCCTGCGATTCCGGCGGAGCCACCGCTGCCTGGATCCGGAATCGTCGACACAGTCGCAAAGGCGAGAGAAGCTGCGAAGGCTGCAGCTGCACCGCCCGTCGCACCGGAACCGCAAGCTCCCGCTGCAAGCGAGCCTCTCGCGGAAACGACTGCGCGGGCTGCTCCAGCGCCTACGCCGAAAGCACCGCCGCAAACTCCGGCCTTGCCTCCGCAGCAGCCACAGGCCGCGGCCGGTCAAGCACAGGGGGGCGGTCAAACGACGGAGCGACAGCGTCCGCGTCCCGTTGTACCCGGTGCGCCGCGGCCACGCCCTGTCGCAACTGGAACACCGTTCGTTCCGCCGCGTCCTGTCGCATCCGCCGCGCCTGGTGCCGCAACGGGCTTTCCGGGAGCCAGGCGCGAGGAGCGTGGCGGTGGCGGACGCGGCGACGAGCGCGGCGGACGACGCGGAAAAAAAGGCAAGCGCGGATCAGTCGACCAGGAAGCAGTGTCGTCGAGCATTTCGCGCACGATGTCCGCATTGCGAGGAACAGCGGCGCGCCGACCCGGTTCACGTCGAGCCGACGACGGGTCGCGCGAGGAGCTCGAAGCGGAGCGCATTGCCGCGGCAGAGCGCGAGAAGAAAACTGTTCACGTCAACGAATTCATCACCGTCAGCGAGCTCGCGGCAATTCTCAAGGTTCCCGCAACTCAGATCGTCGGATTCGCATTCAAGAATCTCGGACTCATGGTCACGATCAACCAGCGACTCGATTTCGATCAAATCGAATTGATTGCTGGTGAGTTCGGGTTCCAGGCTGTTCGCGAGGAAGAATACGCTGCGGGGCTCGCGGAAGAGAAAGCGGTGGAAGCACCGGAGGATCTGAAGCCTCGCCCTCCCGTAGTCACGATCATGGGTCACGTCGATCATGGAAAAACTTCTCTTCTCGATTACATCAGAAAAGCGAATGTCGTCGCTGGTGAGTCGGGCGGAATCACTCAGCACATCGGCGCGTATCATGTAACGCTTCCGAGCGACAAGCACATCACGTTCCTCGACACGCCTGGTCACGAAGCGTTCACGGCCATGCGCGCACGTGGAGCGCAGGTAACGGACATCGTTGTACTTGTCGTCGCGGCCGACGATCAAGTGATGCCGCAAACGATCGAGGCAATTTCGCACGCGAAGAACGCGGGTGTTCCGATCATTGTCGCAATCAACAAGATCGATTTGCCGGCGGCGAATCCGGGAAAAGTGAAGCAGGATCTCCTGCAGCACGGCGTCGTGCTCGAAGAATACGGCGGAACAACTCTATCGTCCGAGATCTCGGCGAAGAAGGGAACGAACGTCGACCAGCTGCTCGATCAGATTCTCCTGCAGGCGGAAATCCTCGACCTCAAGGCGAATCCCGATAAGCGCGCAACCGGCGCGGTTGTCGAAGCACAGCTCGATCCGGGCAAGGGACCTGTCGCAACCGTCCTCGTTCAGAGCGGAACACTGCACGTTGGCGACGACTTCATCTGCGGAATGTTTTCCGGCCGTGTGCGCGCACTACTCGACGAGAGGGGAAAGACGATTAAGGACGCAGGTCCAGCGATTCCCGCTCAGGTGCTCGGCATCGGCGGAGTTCCGATGGCGGGCGATCAGTTCGTTGTAGTCGAAGATGCGATGGAGTCGCGCGAGATTGCTCAACGCCGGCAGCGTCTCGATCGCGAAGCGAAGAGTCGTCGCACGTCCAAGAGCATCGTATCGCTCGAGGATTTCATGAGTGCTGCAGCGGCGGGCGAGAAGCGCACGCTTCGCATCGTCATCAAAGCAGACCAGGGTGGCCCCGCGGAAGCGCTTGCCGATGCGCTCGGCCAGCTCTCGCACGATGAAGTCTCTGTCGAGGTGATTCACCGCGGCGTCGGCTCGATCACGGAGAGCGACATTCTCCTCGCGCGCGCTTCGGGTGCGATCATCGTCGGATTCCATGTTCGGCCCGATAACAACGCGCGCTCTGCCGCAGAGCGGGAAGGCGTGGACATCAAGTTGTACAAAGTGATTTACGAAGCCGTCGAGGATGTGCGATCCGCGCTCGAAGGAATGCTGCGGCCCGAAGAGCGAGAGGTTGTGCTTGGCGAAGCCGAAGTGCGCGAGCTCTTCAAGGTGCCGAAGATGGGAGTCATTGCCGGATGCTCGGTTCGCAGCGGCTTGATCAATCGACAGGCGCGCGCGCGAATCATTCGCGACAGTGTCGAAGTATACGATGGAGTCATTGGCTCGCTTCGCCGATTCAAGGACGACGTCAGAGAAGTTCGCGAAGGCTTCGAGTGCGGTATCGGAATCGAGAACTTCAACGATCTGAAAGTAGGCGACGTAATCGAGTGCTATCGCAAGGAGCAGGTCGCGCGCACTCTGACGTCGACTGCAACTGCGTAACACTCGTCGCGCGGACCGTGTGGCTGAGGCGGTCCGCGAAGAAGTCGCGACGTTCCTCGCCGAAGGTGTGAAGGATCCGCGAATCGTCGGCTTCGTCACCGTCACTGGTGTCGACGTCACTCCGGATCTGCGCCACGCTCGCGTATTCGTCAGCGTAATGGGAACCGATGCCGAGAAGCAGGCGACGTTCGAGGGACTCGCGAGTACGGCATCGCACGTGAGGGCGCGCGTTGCCGGTGCCCTCCGACTTCGTGTCGCTCCGGAGATTCAGTTCAAGGAGGACGAGACTGTCGCGCGTGCGGCGCGCATCGAAACTCTCCTTGCCGAGATTCGAGAAACGTCTTCGAAATCAGGTGATGGAAACAGCGGCGAGTGAAGGCTTGCTGCTGGTCGACAAGCCTGCCGGCGTTACGTCACACGACATGGTGCTCGCCGCGCGTCGCGCCTATCACGAGCGAAGCATCGGGCATCTCGGCACTCTCGATCCTTTCGCGACCGGATTGCTCGTGATGCTTCTTGGTCGCTCGACTCGCCTCGCGACGTTCATCGTGACTGAGCCCAAGGTATATGACGCAACGATCGTGTTTGGAGCTGAGACAGACACCGACGACTCAACGGGAGTAACCGTCCGTTCGGCGCCGCTGCCTGAACCGGACAGGATTCTCGAGGCGATTGATTCGCTCACCGGAGATATCATGCAGGTTCCTCCCGCGTACTCCGCAAAATCAATAGATGGCGTCCGCGCGTACGACTCGGCGCGTCGAGGAGAAGTGGTTGAGCAATCTCCCGTTCCCGTTCGCGTTTACAACTGGGATGTCCACGAGCCAAATCGTGACTCGTTGCGTGCGACGATTACTTGTGGATCGGGAACGTATGTGCGCGCGTTAGCTCGAGATCTTGGTCGCGCAGCAGGAAGCGCGGCACATCTCTCTGCATTGCGTCGCACGCGATGTGGTGAATTCGATGTCTGCGACGCCGCGTCGCTCGAGGATCTACGCAATACGCCGCCTCCTCTTCGCCGTCTCACCGTTATCGCCGGCGATGTCTGATCTAAAAAGAATTTCCGCGCACTCGGCGCTTCCGCCAAACGTGAACGGCACTGTCGTGACGGTCGGCACATTCGATGGAGTGCATCGCGGACATCTCGACGTTCTCAGGCGCCTTTTTGATCGCTCTCACCTGGCGCGGCTGCCGAGCGTGCTCGTGAGCTTCGATCCGCACCCATTGGAGGTCGTAAATCCCGCTGCCGCGCCGTTGCTGCTCACTTCGCTCGATGAAAAGCTCGAAGTGATTGCGGAGACCGGCGTCGAATACTTCGCGGTCATTCCGTTTACGCACGCGTTGTCGGCGTACTCGGCAGAGGAGTTCGTCGACCATGTGCTGCGAAGAAGATTTCGAATGTGCGAGCTGCTGATTGGCCACGATCACGGTTTCGGTCATCATCGCGCGGGAAATGTGAGCGTGCTGCGCGAGCTCGGTGAGCGCTGGAACTTCAAGGTCGATGTGGTCGAGGCGGTAGCCCACGCGGACGGTCAGCACGTATCGTCCACGACTATTCGGCGAGCAATCGCTGGTGGTGATCTCGAGCGCGCGGCTGATGGGCTTGGACGACCTTACGCGGTTGGCGGAACGGTAGTTCGCGGAGAGGGAAGAGGGCGCAATCTCGGATTTGCGACTGTGAACATCGCCCCTCCCTCGCCCCGCAAACTGCTTCCGCCTGAGGGTGTATACGCAGTGATGGTGCAGACACCTGAGGGGCCATATGGCGGAATGATGAATCTCGGCCCGCGCCCGACCTTTGGGGAGACGGAGTCGAAACTCGAAGCGCATTTGTTCGGCGCCTCGAGTGATTTTTATGGCGCACAGGTACGCGTCGACTTTATCGCATTTCTTCGCGCGACCAGAAAATTTGGTGGTGCTGAAGAGCTCATTCGCCAGCTCGAGCGCGATCGAGAGAACGCGTTGCGCGCGTTGACTCCACTCGGCGCTCCCGGTAGCCTTAAAGGCTATTCAATTGTCTCGTAAATCTCACGAATTTCTTTCTTTGATCGCATGAGCCTGAAGTATCGGATGCTACTCATCGCGGGGCTGATCGTCGCCTCGATTGTCGCACTTTTTCCGCGCAAGGTTGTCGAGCGGGTGCGTGGACCAAACGGTTTCACTTACGATACCGTCAAGCGTGTTCCGCTGAAGCGTGGTCTTGACCTTCAGGGCGGAATGCATCTGGCGCTCGAGGTTGACGAGTCGAAGGGAGCCATTCCCGACAAAGCGACGGCCATTGATCGCGCACTCAAAGTGGTGCGCACTCGAATCGATCAATTCGGAGTATCCGAGCCCGTGGTGCAGAAGGCCGGCAACGATCGCATCATCGTCGAGCTGCCGGGAATCGACGATCCCCGGCGCGCGCAGGACGTCGTCCAGAAATCTGCGTTCCTCGAATTTCAGATCACCGACAAGACCCAGGCGCTGGAGAAATCGTTTCCTCGGATCGACCAGGCGGTAAAGCAATCCGGAGCGGCGAAGACAGTTGCGCAGGCGGGAGCAGCCGCGGCTGCCGACACGACTCCGGCAGCCGCTGGTCTTCAGTCGCTACTGAGTAAGGACACTACGAAGAAGGCAGCCACCGATACGAGCAAAGTAAAGGCGAAGACCGACACGACAAAGACTGATACTGCAATTGTTGCCGGTGGCGATTTCTCGAAACTGATTCAGCAGAGTCAAATGCCTGGCGAGTATTACGTCGCACAGACTGACGTCGATAAGATCGATAAATATCTCTCGCTCCCGCAGGTGCAGGCGGCGCTACCTCCTGGGAAAGTTGTTCGCTGGGGAAGCGACAGCACATCGCTCGGCAACAAGTTCTATCGTCCACTATATGTGCTCGATGCCCGCCCGATCATCACCGGGGAATATCTCATCGACGCTAAGCCCGTTCGTGATCCGCAAGAGGGAACGCTCGTGACGTTCACGCTCAACAACGAAGGTGGCCGTCGATTCGGTGTCGAGACAGCAAAGCACATCGGCGATTATATGGCGATCGTGCTCGATCAGCGCGTGATGACCGCCCCCGTGATTCAGGGAGCGATTCGCACACGCGGACAAATAACAATGGGTGGGAAGGACCTTCAGGATGCGGCCGATTTATCGCTCGTGTTGAGAGCGGGCTCTCTTCCTGCGCCGCTCAAAATCGCCGACATCAGAAGCATTGGTGCAAGCCTCGGCAAGGATTCAGTGGATAAGGGAATCACTGCTGGAATGATCGCCATCATCCTGATTGTCGTGATAATGATCGGCTACTACAGGTTCTCCGGGCTGCTTGCGGTGATCGGCCTCTGCCTTTACATGCTGTTCACGCTCGCGGCTCTTGCAGGGTTCAGCGCAGTTCTCACTCTGCCTGGCCTCGCGGGATTCGTGTTATCGATTGGTATCGCAGTCGATGCGAACGTTCTGATATTCGAGCGTATTCGCGAAGAGCTCGATCGAGGGAAAACGATTCGTACCGCTGTTGACGAAGGATTCCGTCACGCAATGAGTGCGATCATCGACTCCAACGTTTCGACGGCGCTCACTGCCGCCGTGCTTTATCAGTATGGTACAGGACCTGTGCGAGGATTTGCGGTAACACTTCTTGCCGGTATCGCTGCATCGATGGTCACGTCAATCTTCGTCGTCCGAACCTTCTACATGATCTGGCTCACTCGCGCCAAGAGCGCACAGACACTGAGCATCTGATGCTTCGCATATTCCATAACACTCATTACGATTTCATCCGCTGGTGGAAATGGGCGGCGGGCATCACGATCGCGTTCATCGTGATCGGTGTCGGCTCTCTCCTGCTCTACACGCCGAACTTCAGCATCGAGTTCACTGGCGGCACCCTGATGCAGCTCCAGTTCTCCAAGCCGGTCGATGTTGGAGAGCTTCGCGGACACCTCGATGCCGCGGGCATTCATGGTGCGGAAATCCAGCAGTTCGGAACCAATCGAGACTACACGATTCGCTCGCAGGAAGCCGAGAAGGCCAATGCTGCTTCGGCGGGCGCCGAGACAGTTTCGCGGCAGATTGAAAATTTGCTCGTCCAGAAATACGGAGCGCAGAATGTCCGCGTCATTCGCACGGAAGCTGTAGGTCCAAAGGTTGGCGACGAGCTGAGTCGTGATGCGATCATTGCGATGCTTCTCTCATTCCTGGTCACAACCGTTTATCTCTCGATCAGATTCGAGTGGCGGTTCGCTGTTGCCGCGTTGATTGCGACAGCGCACGACGTGCTCACGACGGCTGCATTCATCAAGCTCATGCACCTCGAGATTTCGCTGACGGTTGTGGCGGCGATTCTGACGGTCATTGGTTACTCCCTAAACGATACGATCATCATCTTCGATCGCGTGCGAGAGAATCTCCGGAAGAACAGGAAGGAGCCGCTGTACGACACTCTGAATCGCTCGATCAACGAGACTTTACCGCGGTCGATTCTTACTCACGCGACGGCGTTTGCTTCCACGATGGCGCTTCTGATTTTCGCTGGAGAAGTGATCAGACCATTCGCGTGGGTAATGGCGTTCGGAATTTTCACGGGAACATTCAGCTCGATTTACGTTGCGAGCCCGGTGTTGCTGTGGGTCGAGCGTAAATGGCCCCGCAGGACGGCTGCATTCCAGACTTCATCGACAGCCACGCGCACCTCGCCGACTCGGCGTTCTCCGGCGACCGCGACCAGGTAATCGAGCGCGCCCGCATAACTGGGGCGCGCGCTGTAGTCTGCATCGGTTCCGGCAGCGGTTCGGCCGACGTTCTCGCCGCTGCGCGCGACGCCGCAACGCTCGCGCGCGATTATCCGGGGTACATCTCGCATTCGGCTGGAGTTCATCCGCACGATGCCTCGGGTTTCGATACAGCCACGATTGCGGACCTAAGAATTCTCGCAGGGGAAGGTGCCGTCGCCGTCGGCGAATGTGGACTCGATTACCATTACGACAATTCACCCCGCATCGAGCAGCGGCGGGCATTTGCCGAGCAGCTCTCACTCGCGCGTGAGCTCGACAAGCCTGTTGTTGTGCACACGCGTGATGCAGAAGACGACACGGGCGCGATGATGCGTGAAGCCGGCAGCGCCGGTGTTATCGGTGTGCTCCACTGCTTCACCGGCTCGCGCAAGCTCGCCGAGGTGGCGCTGGAGGCGGGTTGGTACGTCTCGTTCAGCGGAATCGTGACTTTCAAGAAATGGAGTGACGACGATCTGATCCGGCTCGTACCCGATGATCGTATTCTTGCAGAATCTGATTCGCCGTATCTCGCTCCGGTTCCGCATCGAGGCAAACGCAACGAGCCGGCGTGGGTGAGCTTCACCGTCGCTCGCATTGCAAATGCGCGCAACGTCAGTGCAGAGTCGATGGGAGAAACGGTGAGCGCGAATGCGCGACGACTCTTCAAGCTGGCGGGGTGAATGAAGAGTTGAGTAACATTGCCTTGGCAAACAACCATCACGCGCAACCGATCGGAGAATAGCTTGAAAACAGTCAAGACTGAGCACGCGCCGGGTGCAATCGGACCGTACTCACAGGGAATAATCGCCAACGGATTTCTTTACTCCGCCGGTCAGGTGGCGATCGATCCGGCAACCGGAGACATCGCTGCGTCCGAGATCGTCGCGCAAACGGAGCGCGTCATGAAAAATCTCGATGGCATCCTCGACGCTGCCGGTGCGCATTGGAGTGACGTGGTTAAGACGACCATCTACTTGGCTGATCTCGCGCATTTTCCGACAGTCAACGAGGTTTACGGCAAGTGGATCGGTGACGCCCGGCCGGCTCGCTCGACTGTTCAGGTCGCAGCACTTCCGCGCGGAGCGTTGATCGAAATCGATCTCATCGCGGCCGTTCCGTCGAAGTAAATCCGCGGTAACGAATCCTCTAGATTGAACGCATGACAAACACCTCCAAGACCCGCGAAGAGCTTTTCCGTCTCACCGCGTTCGCGCGGTGCGCTGGTTGAGCTTCTAAAATGGGTCCGGGTGACCTGTCGTCGGTTTTGGCTCCGCTCGCGTCGAAGAGCGATCCGCGACTTCTTGTTGGCCGCGAGACGTTCGACGATGCCGGCGTATTTCTCGTCACCGACGATCTCGCACTCGTCCAGACGGTGGATTTCTTTGCACCAGTTGTCGACGATCCGTTCGACTTCGGACAGGTCGCCGCAGCGAACGCTTTGTCCGACGTGTATGCGATGGGAGGTCAGCCCATGACCGCCCTCAGCATCGTCGCGTACCCGACGAATGATCTCCCGTTGTCTGTCCTTACTGAGATCCTGAGAGGCGGGCAGGAAAAAGTGCACGAAGCCGGAGCGTTCATTGTCGGAGGCCACACGGTCATCGACACCGAGCTCAAGTACGGCCTCGCGGTAACGGGCCGCGCCCATCCGAATTTTCTTCTGACGAATGCCGCCGCGAAGCCAGGTGATCGAATCGTATTGACTAAGGCGATTGGAAACGGAATTCTCGCGACCGCCCTCAAGCGTGAAATCATTTCAGCTGAAGCGGCGCGCGAGATGGTCGAGCTGATGAAGAAGTTGAACGGTCAAGCGAGTAGAGCAGCTCTCGCCGTCGGCGCACTGTGTGCGACCGATGTTACCGGCTTCGGACTACTGGGCCACGCTTCGCACATAGCTCGAGCGAGCAATGTCACGCTGGCCATTCACGCGGAGCTCGTCCCTGTGCTCGATGGCGCTCGAGAAGCTTTGAAAAGTGGCGCGACAACTGATGGAATGAAACGCAACGCAGAATACGTAAAAGAATTTGTTGAATGGCGTGGTGGAGCGACTGAGGATCGCGAATTGTTTTGCGATCCACAAACATCGGGCGGACTACTTGTTGCCGTGCCCCACGCACGAGCGGGCAGCTATCTTTCGAGGGTTGAAGGCGCCGTAGATATCGGCGAAGTACTCGAACGAGAGAATATTGCTATCGTGGTTGACTGAGCGTTCGCATCGACACGGGGGTGGATGGGGCCTGGTGGCTTCCCCAGTCTTCAAAACTGGTGTGACCCGACCGAGTCGGGCCGGGTGGGTTCGATTCCCACACTCTCCCGCCACGCTCGCTCTCTTCGTCTTGTCTATTGTTGCGACATCTCCAGTGACTGCCCAACAAAAAGACACAACTCTTTCGAAGCCCTTCACTCGCGCTGTCCTTTGTAAAAAGCCGAGCGGCGAATCAGGTCCTGCTCCGATTGTCCCGAAGGTAGTGATCTCGGGAGAATATCAGCCACCGGTCCCCGAATGTCGCATTCCAATCTCTCCTCGGGCGGCGCTCGTGCGATCGATGCTCGTTCCGGGACTTGGACAACATGAGCTCGATCGCCAGAAAGCCGCGACGTTCTTCGCTGCGATCGAGGTCTCGGCGATCGGAATGGCGATCAAATCCAAACATGATCTCGATCTTGCCAAAGCAGCTCGTCGGGACACGACGATCGAGACTCTCCTCGATGCTCAAGGTAAACCGGTCATCGATCCTGCGACTGGTTTGCCAAAAACGTTCGGCAAACCAAAAAATCAAAATCTCGCGGACCGTTTGCGCGCGCGTCGAACACACCTCGAGGATTGGATTGCCGGCATCGTGTTCAATCATCTTTTTTCGGGCGCGGACGCTTGGGTTGCCGCGCAGCTCGCCGACTTCAACGCGAACGTGACGGTGAGCGCAGTAGGCCGAGATGTTCAAGTCTCGGCGCGCGTTGCATGGTGAACGACAAGCCAATTGGAGTATTCGACTCCGGCATCGGCGGACTCACAGTGGTGCGCGAGCTGATGCGGCAGCTTCCTCATGAAAGAATCATCTATTTCGGTGACACCGCGCGAGTGCCATATGGACCGAAAAGTCCGGAGACAGTCATTCGTTATAGCAGAGAGATCACGACCTTTCTCGAGAATGAGGGAGTGAAGGCGGTGGTCGTCGCATGCAACACGGCCACGGCGCATGCGCTCATGACGCTTCGGAAGGAATTCGATCTTCCAATCATTGGCGTGATCGGGGCGGGAGCGCGCGCTGCTGCGCGCGCAACAAGAACCGGCAATATCGGTGTGATCGGAACACAAGGTACGATCAACTCGCACGCGTACGAGCGAGCGATCGCCGCGCAGCTTCCAACTGCGAACATCGTCGCGCGCGCGTGTCCGCTATTCGTACCGCTCGTCGAGGAAGGATGGCTCGAGTCCGATGCGACGAGTCTGATTGCGAGCGAATATCTCGAGGGATTTGTCGAAGCGAAGGTCGACACTCTCGTGCTTGGCTGCACGCACTATCCACTTCTCAAGCGCACTATCGGTGAGATTATCGGACGCCAGGTTCGGTTGATCGACAGCGCAGAAGAGACCGCGGCGGAAACTGGGTCGACATTGCGGATAAGAGGACTCGCCACCGAAAATTCCGGCGATCCCAGTTACCGGTTCATCGCATCCGACATGCCCGATCAGTTTCTACGGATTGGCCAGAGATTTCTCGGGAAGACGATCGACAAAGTCGAGACGGTTGCCCTCGGCTGAACCGTCGCGTGATTCGAGCAGCTCGATTCTCTCGGGAGTAATTCGCAAAAAGGTTGGCGCGTCGAGCCACGAGCCGGCATTCGCGAAAACGCCCCCGCTCGAGCTGCGCTCGAGTGCCGCAACATGCGAGTGACCGTAGACCAGCAGCTCGATGTCCCGCTCACGCTCCAGCTCCATCATTGCAATCGCGCGTAACCCGCGTCCTTCATCTCTCGCTCTGTATTCGCGGCTCGCATCGGAGCTTCCGTGTGCGAGCCGGCTCGCCCAGTCCGGATGGATCGCTCGAAATGCGCGGATTGCCAGCCGATTCCGCATAACCGGACGAATCATTCTGTAGCCTCGGTCTTCCTTGACGCGCAATCCGTCGCCGTGCTCGACTTTCGTTCGCCATCCGCCTAGCTCGCCTCTCCACGCGCCGACGTGATATTCGACGCCAACGTCGTCGCTGAGAATTTCACCGCCCCAGCAATCATGATTGCCCGCGACCCAGAGAATCTCGAGTCCGTCGTCGCGCAATTCCGAGAGTGCCGCGAGAGCGCGGAAGCTTGCGCGCGGAATTACGGATTTCCACTCGAACCAGAAATCGAAGAGGTCACCGTTGATTACCAGCGAGCCCGCTCGTCCGCGCAAATCATGTAGAAAGCGAACAAAGCGGCGCTCGACGTCGCGCGACGCAACGCCGATGTGCGCATCGGAGACGAGATAGCAGGGAGCAGAAGGCACGCTGCAATTGTAATCAGCTACTCGCTACCCGCTACCCGCTATCCGCATTCCGCGGTCCGGAGTGATTCCGCGGTCCGTAGTGATTCCGCGGTCCGTAGTGATTCCGCGGTCCGTAGTGATTCCGCGGTCCGCGGTCCGTAGTATTTTTTGTTGATGCCAACCGCCGTAGTTCCTCGCGAGAGTATCGTTGAGCTCAGAGTGCGTTACGCAGAGACTGACCAGATGGGCGTGGTGTATCACGCCAACTATCTGGTTTGGTGCGAAATCGGCCGTACCGATCTCATCAGACAGCTCGGAACGTCGTACGCTGATCTCGAGCGCGATGGAATTGCATTGGCTGTAATCGATGCTTCGGTTCGCTACCATTCCGCCGCTCGATACGACGACATGATCCGCGTCCGAACGCTGCTCACCGACGTGCGATCGCGTACGGTTAGATTCGATTATACGATCGAAGATGTGACAACCGGAACGCGGCTCGCGTCCGCCAGCACTACCCTCGCATCCATTAATAAGGAAGGGAAGCTTGTCGCATTGCCTGGAGAAATGCGGAGACTCATGGAAGATGCGCGCAGTTAAAATCGCACTCGCAGTTTCATTGCTATGCGCTCTATCGCATCCGCTCAGCTCGCAGTCGAGCCGGCGAAACATTTCGCGCAGGGATTCCGATCTTTACGCGCGGTTACTCGCGATGACTGACTCGCGCACGTTCGACAAGCCACTCGTCGATAGCGCACTTGCAAGCAAGTGGGCTCCCCTTCGTGCCGCGGCCGCGCTCGCCATAGGTCAAGTTGGATCGAGCCACGGAAGTGCCGGTGCGCCCGTCCTTCGGGAATTACTAGGCGATCGCGATTACACTGTCGCTGCGAACGCGGCGTATGCGCTTGGACTGCTGCGGGATTCCGCATCGGTCCTCGCTCTCTCATCCTCTCTCGGCGGACCTGCTCCTGTGGCGCGAGAAGCAGCCTGGGCGCTTGGAGAAATCGGAGCACCAGCGCGCGAAATAATTGTCGTGGCGCTCGGAACGCCAGTCACTGATGAGGCTCGAACAATTCAGCTGTTGCTTGCCGCCGCGAAGATGCGCCCGGTTCCCGTCAGTCAACTGCGACCGTATCTCACCGCGTCGAATTCGCCATCGATTATGTGGGCTGCGTCGTACGCAATTGCGAGAACTCGTGCGCCGGCCGGTGCGAGAGATCTGATCGGGCTTTCCGTTTTACCGGGATTCGTTCAAGGATCTGCCGCAGACCGTCGAGCTCGCTCGACTGATATTGTCTCGGCATCGCCGAGAACTGCCGAGGTTTATATCGCCCCCGCGGTTGCGAGGCAACGCGCCCGAGCTGAGATAGCTCGCGGTCTTGCAAAAAGTGCAGCTGGAGATTCGCTCGGCCAGGAAGCAGTCGCCGTACTGTCGCGTCTCGCGCTCGATCCTCATCCGCACGTGCGAATCAATGCAGTTCGATCCCTCGCGACATATGGAGCGCGGGCACGCGATTTGGTCGTGGCCGCAACGCGCGATTCGGATGCGAACACGCGCATCGCCGCCGCGCAGGTACTCGGAACAGTTCTCGATTCAACGCTCGCGAACTGGCGTCCGTTATGGAGTGCCGATACCAGCTTGATGTATCGCGGTAGTCTGCTCGCATCCGCGGTGCACGCGGGTGCGATCCTCCCGCAATTTGGGAGCTGGCAGGGCCATCCTGACTGGCACTACCGCGCCGCTGCACTGAATGCAGCTACAGGTTCCACAAACACGAAGCTGACGAATCAGCTCGCGACAGAGATGATTCAGGACAAGGACGGGCGCGTTCGAGCCGCGGCTTACTCCACCATCGCCGAGGGTGATACATCCATCTCCGCGGCAACGCGCGCGGCGTTGGCACGTGGACTGTCTGATCCCGATTACATGGTGAGAGCAACCGTACTCAGCGCCCTCAGTCGACGCGCAAGCGCCGCTGACGCGAGACTCGTCGCCGATGCGTACGAAAAGAGCGCCCGCGATTCCGGCAACGACGCGCGAATCGCCGCAGTCAGTTATCTCGCGGCCGCATGGAAAAAAGATAGCGCTGCTTTCGCGCCACAACTTCGCGAGCGCCTCACGCGCCTGCGTCCATCGACTGATCCATTGGTTCGGGCCGAAGCGGCAAACGTCTCGATATTTCCGGCGTGGCAGTCGACATCGGGCACTCCCCGGCCTTTGGAGTGGTATCAGAACATTGTGCGCACCTATGTTCTTCCCGCTCTCGCGGGAAATCGCCAACACGCGACAATACGAACGCCTCGGGGCGACATCTCGCTCGAGCTGTTTGGCGCGGATGCGCCGATCACTGTCCACAATTTCCTGACACTCGCTCGTTCGGGATACTACCGAGGCACGCGGTTTCACCGAGTGGTTCCGAATTTCGTCATTCAGGATGGCGATCCGCGCGATGACGGGAACGGCGGGCCAGGCTATGCGATTCGCGACGAAATGAATCCGCGCCGGTACGATCGAGGCGCGCTCGGCATGGCGTTGTCTGGTCCCGATACCGGCGGCAGTCAATACTTCATCACGCATTCTCCGCAACCGCACCTCGATGGCCACTACACTGTTTTTGGCAGAGTGATTCGCGGATTCTCAGCTCTCGATGCGATTGTGCAAGGTGACCCGATTCTCGCAGTCGTTGCAAGATGACTTATCGGCGCTTGCTCATGTTGTGTGCGACGGGTGCATTCATCGCCGGGTGTGCGCCTAGAGTCGGACCATTGAAAGGAGCACCGGCGCCGAATCGGTCATTACCGGATATTCAGCTTCCCGGCCGGCATCGCCACGTTTCGTTTCGCTGGAATTATGAGGAGAACAGTCTTCTCACGAATGGCGAAGGAGCGATCCGCGCGTCCGCACCAGATTCGGCGCGTGTGGATCTCTTTCTCAACGGCGGCGTCTCTGTCGGATACGCGATTCTCGTTGGCGATTCGTTGCGAGGCCCGCACATCGACCAGATCCGTCGCGTTCTTCCGCCGCCGGCGCTCATGTGGGCGGTGCTGGGTCGTCTGGCAATTCCACCCCTGCCGGATACCGTGGTGAATGTCGAAGGCGAAACGATTCGCGCAGATATCGGTCGGCCTGCAGCTTGGAGAGTCACAATTAAAGGAAACCGACTGATGCAGCTTGCACGACTCAACGGCGGACGTATCGCTGAAGTGGTGACGCGCGACGACAGCGGACGTCTGTTATATGAAGTTCCCGGTCGCAGAAAACTCTGGCTCGGGATCATAAGAGATGAGGAGGTTCCGGCTTTCGATGCGGCGATCTGGACTCGTTAGCGTCGCGCTCGCGCTCACCGGGTGCTTTTACGGTTTCTCCGGCGGAGGGCTGCCTTCGCACGTCCATACGGTAGCGATCATTCCATTCGAGAACCGCACTCCAAGCCCTGAGCTGCAACGCGAGCTCACCGAATCTCTCCGCAAGGAATTGCACGACCGCCTCGGCTTGCGCGATGCGACGGAAGCGAAAGCGAGTGCAGTCATTCGAGGAACCATTCAGCGTTATGAGACTGACATCCCCATCGGCTACAGCGCGAACAACAAGCAGACTACGAGTGCAAAACGACAACTACAAATCACCGTCGACGTCGAAATGCTCGATCAGGTAAGTGGCAAGACGCTGTGGGAGCGCAAAGGCATGACGGCCGAAGGAGAGTACGAAGAGCGTGGCGAAGCGGATGGTCGCAAGCAGGCGATCGATCGAATAATCAACGACATAATTCAGGGCGCACAGTCGCAATGGTAACTCGTCGCAACAAGTCGCGTCGCGGCACGAGCCGTCTGGGCTGCGTGATAATGCTCGCGATCGTTGTCGGCGGGATTTATTTCGGATTGTATGCGGCGCAGGATCTACTCGACTACTACCGACTGCGCGACGCAATGAAGCAGGAAGGCCGGTTTGCTACTTTGAGGAGCGATGGTCAAATCAAAGATCGCCTGCGCTCGTTCGCTGACTCGGTTGGCCTCCCTCCCGAAGCCGGCGACGTCAATATCGTTCGCGACGAAAACACGATTCACATCTGGGCCGAGTACGATCAGCCACTGCGTCTTCCGTTCGACATGAAGAAGTCCGTGCACCTTCGGCCATCGGTCGAGGAACATATCTGACGGCCAATTGAGATTGCCCGCCGACAAAATCGCATCGTCGCGAGACGATGCTGCAGCTCGCCGAAAGCGTCTCGACGGAAAAATTGTTTTCACCAACGGTGTATTCGATCTTCTGCATCCCGGTCATCTCGATTTACTCACAGCGGCTCGCGCGCGTGGTGATGCTTTGATCGTCGGGCTCAATACCGATGCATCGGTGAAACGCCTCAAGGGTCCCGCTCGACCGATGAGGGGCGAAAGCGATCGGGCGTACCTTGTTGCGGGTCTCGAGTGCGTTGATCTCGTCGTCCTTTTCGACGAAGACACGCCGCTCGATCTCGTGAATGCGCTTCGGCCTGATGTGATCGTCAAGGGTGGCGACTACCAACCCGAGTCGATCGTCGGTGCGCGAGAAGTGAAAAGCTGGGGCGGTGAAGTTGT
Source organism: Gemmatimonadaceae bacterium (assembly GCA_046262875.1). GTDB lineage: Bacteria > Gemmatimonadota > Gemmatimonadetes > Gemmatimonadales > Gemmatimonadaceae > UBA4720. The sequence continues at coordinate 84,775 of JBHELX010000007.1, forward strand.
AGTTGTGCCGATCACAGAAGGACATTCCACAACCTCGATCATAGAGAGACTTGGTGGCAGCGAAAGTTGAAGCGAGAAAGGGTCGCGCGAGCTCGGAGCTGCGCACGGTTACCCTCGAGCGCGATGTTGCGCCTTACGCCGAAGGATCGTGTCTCGCGACTTTCGGATTGACGCGCGTTCTCTGTACAGCGACGGTCGAGGAAGGAGTTCCTGGCTGGCGGCGCGGAAGGGGGGAAGGATGGCTCACCGCCGAATACGCGATGCTACCGCGGGCAACGCGCACGCGCACAAATCGTGAGCGCACGCAACTAGGGGGACGTACTCAGGAAATTCAGCGCCTCATTGGCCGAAGCGTACGCGCCATGCTCGACGATTTCAAATTCGGTGAGTTCACGGTGAAACTCGATTGCGACGTCCTTGTGGCAGATGGCGGAACGCGCACTGCGGCCATCACCGGCGCGTCAGTCGCGATTGTGGATGCGTTCGACTGGATGGTCGAGATGGGAAAGATCTCAGCCAATCCAATCAAGCGAAGAGTGGCCGCGATCAGTGTTGGAATAATCGACGGCGAGCCGCGACTCGATCTCGACTACGACGAAGATGTTCGTGCTGAGGTCGATATGAACGTTGTCATGAGCTCGGAGCGCGAATTCGTGGAAGTGCAGGGAACCGGTGAGCACGGCACTTTCGATCGGGCGCAACTCGATCAGCTGCTCGAGCTTGCGATCGCGGGAATCGAGACGCTGGACAAGATGCAGCAGGCGGCGCTTGGCAGCTGAGCGGTCGTCAATTCTGTTGGCGACAAGGAGCAGCGGAAAACTTCGCGAGCTGCAAGAGATTTTCCGCGACTTCGATTTCGACGTTATCGATCTCACCGCGGCCGGCATCGAATACAGCCATGCCGAAGAAGCGATCGAGAGCTACGCGACGTTCGAGGAGAATGCGCTTGCAAAGGGCCGGTATTTCCATGATCTCACAGGAATGCCCACACTCGCCGACGATTCCGGTCTTGTCGTTGACGCACTAGGCGGCGCTCCCGGTGTATTCAGCAAAAGATTTTCTGGTCGAACTGATCTGACCGGCGTCGCGCTCGACGAAGCGAACAATGAGAAACTTCTGCGCGAGCTTCAACGGCTGGGTTCAGTCTCGCGGTCTGCGCGCTACATGTGCGTTGCGGCTTACGTTGGCGCACCTGGAGAAATGATTCGCACCGGGACGATCGAAGGAAAGGTTATCGATAAGCCGCGAGGAAATGGAGGATTCGGTTACGATGCGTATGTCGAAGTTCCGGAACTCGGCGGCACGATGGCCGAAGCAGGGTGGGAAATCAAAGCACAGGTGAGTCATCGAGGCCGAGCATTTCGCGCGCTATTGCCTGCGTTGCGCGAGATCGGCTGGGCGTAGTAGCTTGCACAACGTTTTTCGGGGCGTAGCGTAGCCCGGTATCGCGCCTGCTTTGGGAGCAGGAGATCGCTGGTTCAAATCCAGTCGCCCCGACTCGATGTTCAACACGATCCCGTCATTTGGCATCAGATCGAAGCGATGGCGTGGCAGGATTTTTTTGCGAACGCTGCGCGAAGGTCACCTGCCACAACAATCCCGACTCGCGCTGCTCGGCATCGAGGATCGTCCCACCGTTGCGTCGCACGCCATCGCGCAAGCTGTCGACCTGAGCCCCCGGAACGTGTGAGCCGTAAACCCATCCGATGGTAGAGCCCGTTGCTGCGAGTCGGCGCATCTCCGCATAACCCCAGTTCGGATTCGGCCCTGGAGCAAGCCATCCGCGCCCCATGACGAACCGCATCCCGGTGAATCGTCCCACCATCTCCAAGCCCTTCATGTCCCGCCATTCGTAAGCCGACTCGCCCTCGGATACGGGATGCCCTCTCGATGAACGATGCCTCGCGTCATCGTGTCGCTCGTACCAACCCAGCCGCGCACGATCAGGGTGATTCCAATCCGTCGTGTAAAAGAGCCACGTTGCCACGCCGGCCGGGACGATATAGACAGGCGCCATCGCGCGACGCGGTGTGAGAGTAGCGATCAGCTCGCGGCTCGCTTCGCGAGGTGGAAATATCGACGGATGCCGCAGGTTGAATGCAAGCGGCAGTATCATGAATCCCACGAGCGCAACCTTGATCGCGTTGTTTTTTCCCGCCGCTCTCCAGAAAAAATCCGCCGCCGCTCCAAACCATAGAAACGCAACCGGAGCGAGAAAAAGCGCCAACCTCCCATCGATCGGCCAGAGCGACACGCCCGATGCGACCAATGCGAACCCAAGTGGCAGCACGAGCATAAGAGCGATCTCCGGGTTTCGGCGCTTCCAGATCGCTAGCGTGCCGACCACCGCAACGGCCGGCGCGAGAATGTCAACGAATCGCAACACTGGATCCATGGATGCGACGACCGCCGAACGAACAGAAAAGAAAAAACGGGCCGCCCATCCTGGTTCGCCGAAGCGGATCATTACGTCGCGCCAGAACGATTCCATATTTGGCGCTGTCGTTACATCGCTCGAGAGCAATCGGCGCTGAATCAGAAGTACGATCACCCAGATAATTCCGAAGCCGCACGTGACGAGCGCCGCACGCAGGTTTCGATGACGCCACGCGAAAACGAGCAATGCGCACCCGATTCCGCCGAGTGTGAAAACAGCCGGAAGCGAAAATCCAATCGCTGCGCTGCCCGCAATGCCGAGCGCAACTCGGCGGCGCGCGTCGTCGTGATTGAACAAAGGCAGCGCAAGCAGCAACAGAATTGCGGTCACGCAAGCATCCAGCTCGTATGGCTTCGCCTCAGCGGAATACGCCACTAGCAATGGCGCTGTCGCTGCAAGGGCGACACACAACAAGGCGCCCACATCCGAGAGCAGTCGCCGACTTAGAAGCCACATCACCCAGAGCATCGCAATTCCGGCGACCAACGACGGCAATCGCAGCGTCCATTCGTGCATACCGAAAAGAATCGTTGCTGCCTTCACAACCCACAGGTACAGAATCGGAGCGACCTGGTTGTAGTCGAGTGAGTGCATGAGGCCGACGGCATCGCTTCGGCCTATCGCTAACGCGAGCTTCGCCTCGTCGACCCACAACGGCCTGTTTTGGAGAAATCGCGCAACGCGTAGAGCGATTCCCAACAGAAACAAGGCGACGACAATCACTCGGAAAGTCTGTGCCCGCCGTGGAATTTCAGCCAACACAGAATTTCTTTCTGTCGCTGGTGACTGTTGGAGTACGACGCGCTAGGGAATCTGCTTCTTGATCGTGACTGCGATCACTCCGCCAGTTCGATTCGTTCCGTATTTGATCATTGCCTGGGGCGCCTTGTAAAACGAGATGCTCTCGATCTGCGTGATCAGAAGTTGATTCAGGGTGGTCAAGTCCCCGCCAAAACTTTCATCGATATAAACGACCGGGACGCCCGGATTGGGATTACTCACGCTCGTAGGGGCCTGATAGTTCAACCATTGCGGCCTGAGTCTTCTGATTGCTTCGGAAGCGGTGTACGTGCCGGATTGATTGAGCTCGTACTCGCTGATTATCGAAGGGTTGTAGTCCCCCGGAATTACGTTTCTCGCCGGCGCACAGCTCGCGGCTAAAATGATTGGAAAAAGCATCACTCGTCGAAAATTCATGGGCATCTCCGGTCCATGAAATGTGCGAAAGCCTGCCGGAACAGAGTAGTCCCGACAGGCTTTCTCCCAGTCGTTGCCGTCTGGTGCAGCGGCGGATCTGCTAATGCTTTTTCGTCTTATCGACGTTGTTTCCGATCACACCGCCGAGAACACCGCCGACAACACCACCAACAACGGCGCCTTTGACTTTGCTCTTGCTCGTCACCGCGCCAATTACTGCACCGGCCGCAGCGCCAATCTCTGCATCACGTGTGGTGTGTTTCACAACGGTTCCACCCGAAGTCGCCGTCGTCGTGGTGGTCGTTGTCCCGCTACTCGATCCGCCGCTTGATCGTCGCGTGGTCGTTCGCTCCGGCACGTAGACGGTGCGAGTTCTCGTTGGGGCTGGCGAGGGAGCAAGAGTAGCGGGGGCTGGCGTCGTCGTCGTGGCCGCGCGCTCCGCAGCCGAGATTGAATCGAGCGTTGCCTGGTTCTTGGCAGCGAGCGCCAGACTATCGGCGGGATTCTGATCCGACTTCGTGCACGCAAACGTGCCAACCATCACGCCGGCTGCAAGAAGATTTCGCATTCTCATTTTTATAGTCCTGATAAGGGAAGTGGTCCACCATTATTTGAGGCACTTGCCATGCCAGAATCCCTGGCACCTCACCTCGCAACTGGTTCCTGCTCCTCGTAAGACCGGGACCTTCAGTGACGCAGTAAAACATCACTAAACCTTAATGCTTCAATCATTTCTGCGCGCCACTTAAGGGGCTTTCGCAAGCTTGCTTTTTCCGAGAGTCTCGGCACTCGCCATGAAAACCTCGAGACCGGAATCGGCGAGCGTCTTAGAGTAGCCTGCAACAAGCTGCTGCATGTAGCGATCGAGGTCGAACCCAAACGATCCGGTGGGATGAAGTGAAACAATTTGCATTTCCGCATCGAGCATCAAAAGCTTGCCGAATCGGAGCGTCCCTCCCTTGTAGAACATGTACGCAGGCGCGGCACCGTCTGGTATGCGGAGATTCGGTGCCGAATTGACGGCGCCGAAAGTTTGAACGAGCTGATCACCGTCGACTCGAACGCCAACGAGTTTTCCCTCGAATGCCGGCGGGGGAAGCAGCGTCATGGGATCCATATAGAGATCGTTCCCCCGCACAGTCACGCCTTTCGCTTTCCGCAAATCGAGAATCTTCTGGAGTGTGAGTCCAAATGCTTTCATCAATCCCTCGCCATTGATACCGAGGATCCGCGTTTTCACCGGATGCAGCCTGATCAATCCGTCCGGGGTGGCCGAGACGTCTGACGTCATCTCGAACGGAATGTCGATGATCTTGTGCATCACTCCTGTCTGCACGAGCTGAGTTCCGGATGTATGAATCTTGAGACGCTTGAGTGGTGCGCCTCGATAGGAGAACACGACCTCGTTGAGCAGGTTTGAAAGATCGGTTCCGTTAAGACCAACCTCCGCGCTCGCGATCCGAATCGCGAATGAGTTCTTGTCGTCGAAAACAATTGGGCCGCCGCGGAGTGTTCGCATCTCACCGCGCAGATTTCGGATTCTCAGCGCAGCGTTGGAGGTCACGTAAAAGTTGACGTTCCGCATGGCCACCTGCGTGGCCACGCTCCGCGATGACGTTGTGTCGATTGTAATCGGATCAGCTGCCAGCTTGGCCGGGCTACCGTTGTCTTGCGTCGCGCTCAGCGCTGCGGCCCCAAGAGCCAACATTGCGGCGATGATTTTCATTCTCGTCCCTTCTTTTAGAGGGAAATCCACTAGTGCAGCCCCGCGTTATCTGTGCCCTCGACGGGGTAGATTCGGTGAATGGCTGTTATCTGGTGATGGAGGTACCTCTAGGCAGCGCGGATGATTCGGCTAAGTTGGCGGAGTCCATGAGCAAACCACCGAATCCAATCGACACAATCGCGGACTACCCGACGAATGGTCTCGCAAGTCGGCTCGGCATCGAGATTATCGAGCTCACTCCTGGGCGGGTCGTAGCTACGATGCCCGTCGATGATCGCACCAGGCAGCCTTACGGTTTGCTTCACGGCGGCGCATCAGTCGCTCTCGCAGAAACGGTCGCGTCGATTGCTTCGATCATCAACATCGACCAGCAATTTTTCCGCGCGGTAGGACTCGAGATCAACGCGAACCATATTCGCGCGAAGACCGAAGGCGTTGTCCGGGGAACTGCGACGCCGATTCACATCGGTAGATCGACTCACGTCTGGAACGTCCGAATCGTGGACGAAGCTGATCGTCTAGTCTGTATCTCTCGCTGCACAGTCGCGATCGTACCGGCGAAGCCTGCCTCCTGAGCGGGCACTGTCGATGCCTTTTGCGTGGGACTACATTCATGTCCATCCGTTTCTGATCTCAACCCGTCGATCTCCGTTGGGTTTTAGCCGAGATTGAAGGAGCCCTATTGACAGCACCGCAGCGACTCGTTCCCGACGAGCCGCCGGCCTCGACGCCCGCCCCTGCGAGAACGACTCCCTCGCGTGTGGCGATCCAAAGCGTTCCTCCAGTAAAGCATCGCTCGACCGTAATCAGGTACGGCGCCGCCATCGCTTTCTGTCTGGCGGCACTCGCTGTAACGCTGTTCGTTCGGCAATACCTCCAGAGCGTCATATTGATTTTCTTCTGGCCGGCCGTTATGGGCGCCGCCGTGTTCGGCGGTCTCGGTCCCGCTCTCGTAGCGTCGATCCTCTCGGTCGCGCTCGCAGATTATTTCCTTATTACGCCACTTAGAAGTTTCAGTCCTACGAACCCCACCGAAGTTGTTCCGTTCGTTGTCTTCCTCATGACGTCGTACCTCGTCAGCGCACTCACGGCAAGAATTCAACGAGAGCGAGCGCGGGCAACAGAGGCCGCAACCGAAAACGCCCGCCTGGCGGAGAAGCTGGATCAGCAGACGATGGAGCTGGAGCAGCAGCTCGAGGAATCACAGTCGCTACAGGAAGAGCTTGAACAGTCGAGTGAAGAGCTGGTCGATCGGACGGCCGAAGCGGAAGCCGCCGATAGATTCAGCCGGGGTATCCTCTCGAGCATCGCTGATCCATTCGTCGTTCAGGATGCGAGTTGGCGATTCACATACATCAACAATGCAGCGGCGAGTGTTTTCGAGAGTGCAGGAGCAGGAGATCGGAAAAGCTTGATCGGACAGGTAGTCTGGGACGTCATTCCCACTTTGATCGGTACCGTGTTCGAGCGCGAAATGCGGCGCGCAGCGGAACAGCGCGTTCCCGTTACGTTCGAAGGATTCTATTCCGATCGCGGCGAGTGGCACATGGTCTCCTGTTACCCGCTGCCGAACGGCGGTCTCGCAACTCAATGGAAAGACATCACGCCAGTGAAGCGTGCCGAGGAGTCGGCGCACTATCTCGCTCGAGCAACGGAGACACTCGGCTCTTCCCTCGACTATGAAACGACACTTGCCGAGCTTGCAAAATTGGTTGTTCCGGAATTTGCAGACTGGGCCGCAGTTGACATTGTCGGCGAAGGTGGAAAGCCGAAGCAGCTGGCAGTTGCCCACGTCAACCCCGACAAGGTCCGGTGGGCATACGAGCTCAACAAGCGATATCCGCCAGACCCCAACGCTCCGACCGGAATCTACAATGTCATTCGCACCGGTAAGGCGGAGTTCTATCCGGAAATACCGGAGCAGATGCTCACCGCCGGGGCAGCTGACGAAGAGCACCTGAAAATTATTCGCGAGGTTGGAATAAAATCGGCCATCGTTGCTCCGCTCATAGCAAGGGGAAGAACGCTCGGGGCGCTTACGCTTGTGTCTGCAGAGTCGGGCCGGCGATACACTCAGGCTGACCTCGAGCTTGCAAGCGAGCTTGCGCGACGCGCAGCGCTCGCGGTCGACAACGCTCGCTTGCTCAAAGAGGCGATCGACTCCCGCAATGCGGCTGAAGCTGCGAACCTCGCGAAAACGCAATTTCTCGCGGTGATGAGTCATGAGCTGCGGACTCCGCTCAATGCGATTGCGGGCTACGCCGAATTGATGCGCATGGGAATTCGCGGACCTACGACGCCCGAGCAGCAAGCCGACCTCGACCGAATCAAGCGGAGCCAGCGGAATCTGCTTTCACTTATCAATGATGTCTTGAACTACGCGAAGCTCGAGGCGGGCCATGTCGAGTTCGACACCGAGCGGGTTGGCCTTCACGATTTTCTCGACGACATCGAGGCGCTCGTCACGCCGCAGCTCCAGGACAAGGGACTGAAGTACGAATACGAAAAGTGTGAGGACGATCTTGCGGTTATGGCGGACAAGGAAAAATTGCGGCAGATCGTTCTCAACCTCCTGTCGAACGCAATCAAGTTTACTCCCGAGAGCGGTACGATTTCCATCGAGTGCAGGACCGACGACGGAGGAGTTCAGATCTGCGTGCGAGACACTGGTGTGGGCATTCCGGAGGACAAGATAACGGCGATCTTCGAGCCATTCGTGCAGCTCGACAGAAAGTTGACAAGCGCCACCGAAGGAACTGGCCTTGGCCTTTCGATCAGCAGGGATCTCGCGCGTGGAATGGGTGGAAATCTTACCGCGGAGAGCAAACCCGGCGAGGGATCGAAATTCATTCTGGAGCTTCCGCGCGCGTGATTTGCGCGTGATTTGAAATCGATTGCCCGGATGCCCTGGGTCGCTTAAAGTTCGAGAGCGTCGAGATTGATTGAATCGAATCTTTGGGACACTTAGTTTTCGATATTACGAGCGCCAGTAGCTCAGTTGGATAGAGCAACAGCCTTCTAAGCTGTGGGTCGGGGGTTCGATTCCCTCCTGGCGCGCCAAATAAAGTACGTCGCGCCGTTAGCTCAATTGGCAGAGCAAATGACTCTTAATCATTAGGTTGTAGGTTCGATTCCTACACGGCGCATTCTCATCCATGATGAGTGAAACCACAGCGGGGCGTTCCAGGGAGCGCCCCGTTTTTTCTCGCGATCTTTCGGTCGTGATCGGGTCAGTCGATGCCGCGCGGTCCATTCGCGCGTGCCTTGCTTCGGTTGTCGAATCATGTCGGGGAATTGACACCGAGATCATTTTGGTCGACGCGTCGAACGACGGGACAGCTGACTCCGCCCGAGCTGATTTTCCGAATGTGCACGTTATCGAAATGCCTGCAGACACGCTGGTTCCCCGGCTATGGTCGGAGGGAATTCGACATGCGCGCGGCGAGAAGGTAGCATTGCTTACTGCTCACTGCGAAGTCGATGCGCACTGGGCGAGAGAGCTTGGCGTCGCAATCGATGCAGGAGCTGCTGGCGCCGGTGGCCCCATCGCGCTGGCAGAAGATGCATCACGCGTAGACGAAGCGGTCTACTTCACTCGTTACTCTGCGTTTCTTCCATCGAGTTTCAGCGGCGTTACCAAAGTTCGCGATATCGCCGGCGATAACGCCATGTATAATGCCGCGTCTCTTCGGCGACACATGGCTTCATTCACCGAGGGATTTTGGGAAGTCGAGTTTCATGCGATCATTCATAGCGAAGGCGAATATCTCCTCATGTGTGCCGCTGCACCCGTCACATTCGGACATGCGAGCTCGCTGGCAACAATTTCGAAACACCGTTTCTTGCATGGGCGGCACTTTGGTGCATGGAGGGTAGCGCGCCGGCGATCCGACGCGGCACGCATGATAATCGGCGCACCCTTTGTTCCTCTTGTATTGTTTCAGCGTATTGCTCGCAGGGCGTGGAAACCGAGTGTGGATCGCCAACGATTTATCTCGGCGTCGCCTCTTATTCTGCGTTTGACCACTCTATGGTCGCTTGGCGAATTGCTCGGCGCCTTCGATGCGCTCAACTCTTCGCGCGAGAAAAATGCGGATAGGAGTTGATGCAACGTGCTGGGCGAATGGCCGCGGCTATGGACGCTTCACTCGCGAGATAATTCCGGCAATGGCTGCATTGGCGTCTGGGGACGAGTTTGTCTGTTTTCTCGACCCGCTGTCTGAATCATCATTCGATGTGGATTTGCCCAACATCCGTAAAGTCGTCGTGTCTGACATTCGCGAGGCGCCGATGCGGGCGGCTTCGGCTGCAACGAGTCGCTCCCTGAATGACATGTTGCGCCTCACCAATGCGGTCCGGGCCGAGTCGCTCGAAGTTTTCTTTTCGCCCGCGGTGTATTCTTATTTCCCACTTCCTCCAGGGCTTCGCGCTGTCGTGACAATCCATGATGCGATCCCGGAAAAATTTCCGGATCTCACTCTCCCATCATGGCGGGCGCGACTGTTCTGGAAGCTGAAGGTCAGGCTCGCAATCATGCAGGCGCGCCGAATTCTTACAGTCTCGAATTACGCCGCAAGCGACCTGGTGAGGATTCTGGGCATCGACCGCGATCGCATTACCGTCGCCACGGAAGCGGCGAGCGCGGCATTTTATCCCGCGACCGGCGAGAACCTGACGCCAGCGACCGCGGCCCTTGTTGGGAGGCGGCGCTGGTTTACGTATGTCGGTGGCTTCAACCCTCACAAAAACGTTCCTGTTCTCATTCGTGCGCACGCGACTCTTTCCAGAGAGCTTGGAAACGACGCGCCGATATTGCTTCTGGTCGGAACGCGCGATCGTGACGAGTTTTTCTCCGAGGTTCCGACGATATTGTCGGAGATCGAGCGCCAAGGTACGGGCTCGCTCGTGAAGTGGACTGGTTTTGTGGAGGACGAAATTCTGCGCGGCATCCATTCTCGTTCGCTTGGATTGGTTCTCCCGTCAGACACCGAAGGATTTGGCTTGCCTGCGGTAGAGGCAGCCGCGTGCGGGTCGCCAATTATCGCAACGCGCGAAAGTCCGCTTCCCGAGCTTCTTGCGGGTGGTGGTTTCTTCGTCGCTCCTCGCGATGAGAATGCGCTGATATCCTCAATGCGCGAGCTCGCCACAAACGGCGATCTCCATCGGCGTCTCGGTCAAGCCGCGCTCGAGGCTGCGAAAAGACTGAGTTGGGAAAGTTCAGCACGAGCGGCGCTTGCTTCTATTAGAGACGCGGCGGCATGAGCGGCCTGCGTTTTTGTTTTCCGACGACTTTCTATCCGCCTTACAGTTTTGGTGGTGACGCGGTCGGAGTACAGCGACTTGCGCGCGCACTCGTGAAGCGCGGCCACGAAGTCACAGTCGTTCACGACCTCGATGCCTTTCACGCGGTGAACCACGGCCTCGATCCAAAAACGGCGAAAGTAGACGATGGCGTGAGAGTGATCGGCCTCAAGAGCAGAGCAGGGGTTCTTTCCCCGTTTCTCACGCAACAGACGGGGCGTCCAATCGCAAACGCCGGACAGCTCCGCGCTGTTCTCGACGGCGGGAACTTCGACGTGATCAACTTTCACAACGCGTCACTCATCGGCGGTCCGGGAATCTTCGAGTACGGTCGAAATGCGACGAAGATTTACATGGCGCATGAACACTGGCTCGTGTGCCCGACTCACGTTCTGTGGAGATACAACCGCGAGCTGTGCACCGGAAAAAAGTGCATTCGCTGTCAGATCGCGTATCACCGTCCTCCGCAGACGTGGCGAATGACGGGTCTCATGGGTCACGAGCTGGAGCACATTCGCTCGTTCATAGCGATGAGCGAATTCAGTCGCGATAAGCACCGAGAGTTTGGATTTCCCCGAGAGATGGAAGTAGTTCCGTACTTTCTTCCTGATCCTTCCCCAACGGAGAACGCGAACGAATCATTTCCGCCACCGCACCCGCGTCCCTATTTCCTTTTCGTCGGACGGCTCGAGAAGATCAAGGGACTCGACGATGTGATCCCGCTTTTCAAAACGTATCGGGATGCCGACCTGCTCATCGCCGGCGACGGCAATCACGAAGAGCATCTCAGAAAGCTCGCTGCCGGCAATCGTCGCGTGACATTTCTGGGTCGAGTTCCATTCGAGCGCCTCAGAGCGTACTATCATCACGCTTTGGCGACAATCGTTCCCTCGGTATGCTACGAAACTTTCGGAATCACGCTCATAGAATCATTCAGACAGCGAACACCGGTGATCGCGCGACGGCTCGGCCCCTTCCCGGAAATCGTTTCGCAGTCCGGCGGCGGCGAGCTTTTCGATACTGATGCAGAGCTCCTCGACGCGATGCAGAAGTTCCAGCGTGATGAGACGAATCGGAGGCGACTCGCGGACAGCGGGTATCGCGCGTCGATCGACATCTGGTCCGAGAGCGCCGTCGTACCGCGGTACCTTGACGTAGTCGAGCGCGCGCGTAAGTGAGAGCTCTCATCACCGGCGGGGCGGGGTTCATTGGATCACACCTGGCTGACAGACTCATCGCGCGTGGAGATGACGTCCTCGTTCTCGACGACTTGTCGAGCGGCTCTCTCGAAAACATCGCGCATCTGCGCGCCGAGTCGAAATTCGAGTTTGTGGAAGGTTCGGCCGCAGATCCCTCCATCCTGCCTTCGATGGTCGCGCGATCCGACGTAATCATCCATCTCGCGGCTGCGGTCGGAGTGAGGCTCATTCTCGAGAAGCCTGTTCACACAATCGAAAACAATCTCTTCGGGACTGCGGTAGTTCTGGCAGTTGCGTCCGATGCCCATCGTGATGGGCATGCATGCAAGGTGCTGATCGCGTCGACGTCGGAAGTCTATGGGAAGGGAAATCGGCCGCCGTTTCGCGAAGACGACGATCTCACGCTTGGGCCTACTGCGAACTCACGCTGGGCCTACGCGTGCTCCAAGGCAATGGATGAATGGCTTGGCCTCGCTTACTGGCGAGAGTGCCACCTTCCCGTTGTCATCGCGAGGTTCTTCAACACCGTCGGCCCCCGCCAGACGGGTCGATACGGAATGGTGCTTCCAAATTTCGTTGATCAGGCACTCGCGGGTGAGCCGATTACGGTCTTCGGGACTGGCAGGCAGACGCGATGCTTCTGCCACGTCGGCGATACCGTCGAGGGAATAGTTCAGCTGATCGACACTCCCGACACCGAAGGAGAAGTGTTCAACATCGGCTCGGATCGCGAGATCACAATGACCGAGCTCGCGAAGATGGTGAAGAGGTCGATCGACAGCGATTCACCGATCGAGCTGATTCCTTACGACGAGGCCTACGCTCACGGGTTCGAGGACATGGAACGGCGCGTTCCCGACGCTTCAAAGATCGAACGGTGGACGGGATTCAAGCCGAAGAAAACTCTCGATGAGATCATTTCTGACGTGGTCGCAGATCGTCGCGCTCGTCACGCGGCAACCTGACCAGGGTGCGCGCGATTCTCACGTACCACTCAATCGATTCTTCCGGGTCTGCGATTTCACTTTCGGAGGATGTTTTTCGGCGACACATTCGCTGGCTCGTAAGCGGCGCTGTGAAAGTATTGCCACTCGACGTGCTCGTTGCGTGGAACGATGAGAGCGATGCTGTCGCGCTTTCGTTCGACGATGGCTTCCTCAACTTTGCGGCGATCGCTGCGCCGGCCCTCGAGGAGCACAGCTTGCCGGCAACGTTGTTCATTTCAACGAGTCACGTGGGTTCAACGAACGCATGGCACTCTACCCGGCAGGTTAAAAACATTCCAGTTCTTGGATTACTCGATTGGGACGCGATCGCGGCAGTAGCGGAACGTGGCATTTCAATCGGGTCGCACGGGAAAACGCACAGACCGCTCACTTCCCTCGGCGCGGCCGAATTGAGCGATGAGCTCGCGGGATCATTTGAGGATGTGCGACGCAATCTGGGATCGTCACCGGCTTTTTTCGCATATCCCTTCGGCGCCGCAACGCTCCGAGAGAGAAGCGAAGTGGCGCAGATCTACGACCTCGGACTGACCACTGAGATGCGTGCCGTCGCGAAGGATGAAGATCTTCATATGCTGCCGCGAATAGACGCGTGGTATTTCCGCGACGCAGGACGGCTCGAGAGTTTTGGAACTCCCGCGTTCAATCGTTATCTGCGTGTGCGAAGTCGCGGCCGCCGGCTGCGTGCATCAGTCAACCGGCTTCTGGGCCAGGACGGTGGCTGACGACGCGCCGCTGATTTCCGTGGTCGTACCGGCTCACAACGCCGGCAAATTTCTCGGCGAATGCATCGATGCCTTGATGGCAGGCGATCTCCAACGCTCGCTATGGGAGCTGATTGTCGTCGACGACGCCAGCACCGATGAAACCGCGGAGATCGCGCTGCGTGCAGACAAAGTGATTTCCGTCTCGGGCCGCGCGCGTGGTGCGGCATACGCGCGCAATCGTGGCGCCGAGGCGGCGCGAGCGCCGATTGTGGCATTCGTCGACGCAGATATTTGCGTTCACCCCGATTCACTTCGAAGACTGCTGGATCACCTGAACGTTGACCCGAGTCTCGCCGCGGTCTTCGGCTCATACGACGACGAACCCGCGGAGGGCGCCGCGCACTCGCAGTACAGGAATCTTCTTCATCATTACGTGCATCAGAAGAGCGGGGGTGAAACCGGAAGCTTCTGGGCGGGCATAGGCGCAGTACGCGCGAACGATTTTCGCGACGTCGGAATGTTCGACGAGTCGCGCTACGACACCGCGCAAATCGAAGATGTCGAGCTTGGTTATCGCCTGAGTCGTCGCGGTAGAAAAAATCTCCTCGATCCGCTGATTCGCGGTACCCATTTGAAACAGTGGACTCTCAGCGGAATCGTCCGCACCGATTTGTTCAATCGCGGAATACCGTGGGTGCGACTGCTGCTCGAGAGCGGATCAGGCGGCGCGAGCGGGCCAAGTCTTGGTGCGCGCGATGTCGCAAGCGTCGGGTTGGTCGGTGCGGCGATGCTCCTTTTGTTGCTGTGGCCGATAACCGGACGCATCGAGCTGGCGTCACTCGCCGCAGTTTGCGTAGCTCTTTCGATCACCTTGAGTCTGCCGTTCCATATGTGGGTGTGGCGATCGCGCGGGCCGCGTGTCGGAATCGTGTCGGTTCCTCTGTACTTGTTGTATCACCTCACGAGTGTCATCTCGGTCGTTGTGGGCACAATCGTGTTCATCGTCCACGACGCAGAGCCGCCTTTAGATGCGACGGACGCGGTCCCCCAGAGACCATCGAGAAGTTTCGGCGGCTACGCGGGGGGTGAAGCGGGATCGCGAGTTCTTGCGTTTATCGCGACGGTGTACATCGCTCGAAGGCTCGGCGCATCAGCGTTTGGATACCTTGGTTTTGCCGCTGCCATCGTCGCGTATTTCGGGCGCGCGTTGAGTGTCGGCATTTCTGAAGTTGGATCGCGCGAAATAGCGCGTCGGCCAGCAGACGCGCCATCAATTGCGGCAGGTGGAACGGCGGTGCGCATCGTCGTCGCGCTATTGGGTGTGATTGCCGTTGTTGCGATATCGACCGTCGTTCCCGCGCCGCGGATTGGCCGAATTGTTCTGGCGCTGAGTGCTCTTTCGCTCGTCTCTATCGCCATCGATACGAGCTGGGTTTACAAGGGAACCGGAAGCGCTCGACGTGTCGGGGTTGCGCTCCTCGCAGGTCAGGCAATCGCCGTTGCACTTCTGCTCGTCTTGATTCGTGCTCCCGGCGACGTTGTTCGAGTTCCACTCATCCAGTTTGTCGCGGACATCGTTGCAGCAGGATATCTCGCCTATCCTCTGATCAATCGGGGGTGGTTGGGCGCCCATCTTTCCGAAGGCTTCCGGCTTCTGAAAAGCTCGCGCCTCATCACGGTGTCGCGACTGCTTAGAACCCTGGTAGTGTCGATCGATGTAGTCATGCTGGGATTCATGACAACATCACAGCAGGTAGGATGGTATTCGGCTGCCTATCGCGTCGTTTTTTTTGTGATGGCAATAACCTATGCATCACACGTTGCGTGGCTGCCCGCGGTGACGCGAGCCGTTGCGGAAAAACGCACCGTCGACGGCGAGATTTCCGGAGCACTGCGTTTGTCTGTGCTCGTGACTATTCCTTTTGTCGTTGGCGGAATCATGATCGCGCCGAAGCTGTTGAGCACTCTTTTCGGCGACGAGTACGTTCCTGGAGCTACCGCTCTACGATTGTTGCTGGTGAGTCTTTTTTTCATCTCGCTTCATGGCCCGTCGCGAAATCTCTTCCTCGCTTATGACCGGCTTGGGCTCGAGAGCTGGATAATGGCCGTCGCAGTCGTTGTGAACGTCGGACTCAATATCGTACTCATTCCTCGATATGGATTGAATGGAGCGGCCCTCGCGACGCTTGCTGCTGACGGAGTAATTCTGCTCCTGTGCGCGTCAGCCATCATGCGATTTCATATTCGACCCCGACTGCTTCCGCTACAGATTCCGCTCCTAGCGGGAATTGCGATGGCGGCAAGTCTCTGGCTGATCGGAGCGGATCGACCGGCTGCTATCTCGATAGTCGTAGGTGGAATCGTTTACGCGGGCTCACTTGCCGGATTGACGCGCCTGCTGCGCAATGGAGCTGAGACGTCTGCGTTCCTTCCGGCGGTTGACAGGTGAAGCGCCGCATTTTGTATGCGGCCGGGGCCGTGATGGTTCTGATGATTGCCTGGCGACTGCCGACGCAGTGGTACTACTCCCTTCCGCGCGACCCCGACACTCCACCGCTGCCGTTCAGCGGAGTCGATCTGCTCCGTTGGACTTTCGTCATCGAAGCAATTCTTCTTGCGGTGCTCGCTTCCGCGAAGTGGACGTGGCAATCCATTCCGGAAAACGAGCTCCTGCGTCTTCGCCGTCCTGAAGCGTCGTCAGACCTTTCGCGATCACGGGCATTGATTGCGGTTGCGTTCATCACCCTAGTCGCGATCGTGCTCCGCTCGTACAAACTTGGATCGGATCTGTGGCTCGATGAGATCACGCCGATTGTCGACTATGGCCACATGCCGGTAGTTCAGGTGATTGGCAGCTATCTGAGAACGAACAATCATCTTCTCAATACTCTCCTTACCAGGCTTTCGATCGGCGCTTTTGGTGAAAGCGAATGGAGCGTACGGTTCCCGGCTGTGCTGTTCGGTGTCGCGACGATTCCCGTTTTCTACTGGGTTGCACGCGTTGTGCTCTCACGATGGGCGAGCGTCGCTGCTACTGCCGTTCTCGCCGTCTCATACCACCACATTTTCTTTTCGCAGAACGCGCGAGGATATTCGGCCGCGCTTTTTTTTGCGTTGGCCACGTCTGGTCTTCTGATCAAGGCACTCGCCGACGATAAAAAATCGCGATGGCTTCTCTATGCGGTTTGCATGTTCCTGGGACTCGCATCGCTCGCTCAAACTGCATTCGTGTTCGCTGCGCATTTTATTGTGGGACTGATCGCCGTCATACTGATCCGAAAACGTGCAGGTTCGGCAGCTCCGCTTGCGCGAAGACTCGCAATCGTTTTTGGAATCACCGCGCTTATCTCGTTCCAACTTTATGCGACTCCATTGCCGGAGATGTACGCCGTCATCACTCATCTCTATGTGAGAGAGGCAACCGGTTTCGCCCCGTTCTCTCTGGTTTTCTTACGCGAGATCGTTCGCGGCGTAACGAGCGGGCTCGGCGGAGTTGTTCCAAGCGTGCTCTTCCTTATGGTAGGTGCCGCTGGGACGGTTTTTCTAGTTCGAGCGAACTGGATTTTGGCGGCAGCACTCGGCCTACCTCCCGTTCTCACCGCGATTTTTCTTCTGGCGCGCGGACTTTCTTTCTCGCCCCGTTTCTTCCTTCTTCTTCTTCCTTTCGGGATTCTCGCGAGTCTCTCTGTTGCTGAATCTCCCGCAATGAGATACCCGCGCCGAGCTGTGTTACTTGCTGTACTCTTCGCGCTGGCGTCTCTGATTTCTTTGCGGCGTTATTACAACACTCCAAAACAGCCATATCGAGCGGCTCTCGCCTTTCTCGAACGAACTCGGCACCCCGGCGAGAAGTTCCTGATCATCTATGCTGCCGAGCAGGGGTTTCGCTACTACGTGCCGAAGGTCGCAGCCGGCAATCGCGACGCGTATGTATATGTGCGTACGGTCACGTCCTTCGATTCGCTCGTTTCTCGAACAAATGCAAACGATCGCGTGGTTACGACATTTCCGCGCGTACTGCACGACGACATTCCCGAGCTTGCAGATCGTATAGAAAGCGGGTGGCGTCCCCAAAGACTATTCTCGGCAACAATCGGTGATGGCGAGATCACGGTGTGGGAGAAGAAGTCTCCGTGACGGAGCGACAGCACCCGGCGCCGGCAAATGCGCGCATCTTCACGCCCGACTACTACGCGCGAATGCGTGAGCTCGAAGCGACTTCGTGGTGGAACGAGGCGATGCGCGACATCGCAGGAATGTTGATCGATCGGGCGCGAATTCCTTCCTCGGGGATTTTCGTCGATGCGGGATGCGCCTCTGGCCAGACGATGAATTGGTTTGTTCGCCGGCATCCTGGCTGGAGGGGAATTGGATTTGATATCGCCGCTGATGGTCTTGAGTTTGCGCACAAGACAGGACTTCGGGTCTCACAGGCGACTGCGCTCTCCGTTCCTCTTCGGAACAACTCGGTAGACCTTGTCATCTCTTGCGACACCCTTCAGCACCTACCGCTGGACGGTGGCGATGCATCAGCGCTTCGGGAATTCTTTCGCGTCCTGCGACCGGGTGGCGCGCTGCTGTTGCGCACAAACGCGCAGTCATTTCCAAGAGCCCGCGAGGACAAGGAGTTTTCGTTTCGCAAATACGATCCGCGAAGTCTGCGCGCAAAATTATTCGACGCTGGATTTCTCACGCGCGTACTGGGTCGTTGCAACGCTGTTCTTGGACTTGCCGAGATTCCGCGCGAGCTGAGAGCCGCAAGAACTGCATCGGGTGACTACCACGGAATTCTTGCGCAACCAGGAGGCTCTTTGTCAGTTCTCGATGGCCTGAAGAAAGCCTGGCTTCGCTTCGAGGGACGTGCCGTATTAGCCGGCCTATCGCTCCCATTGGGGAGAACACTCGTCGTTCTTGCAGAGAAGCCGAGATAGCGGAGCACTGCAACTGGCAATTGCAGTCTCCGCTTCTCGATCCACCTACAATCCGCTCCGGCGCCTTCGCGGCATCAGTTGCAGTTCTCCCTTTCTCTCCCGCCACTCGCTAACTCATCTTTCCTCGATGCCTTACTCTCGAATCTCCATAGTCGGGCTGGGCGAGGCCGGATATGAAATGCATATGCCCGCTCTCGCGAAAATGCGCGGCATTGAGGTGGTCGGCGCATGCGACGTCGATGCCGCGCGACGGCAGCGCATAAAAGAGAAATGGAATCCGCCACTGTTTGACAATTACGAGTCGATGCTCGACCAAGCGCGGCCCGACGCTGTGATCATCGCGACTCCGCCCGATTCCCACGCGCAGCTTTGCCTCACCGCGATCGAGCGCGGCATCGACATCATTTGCGAAAAGCCGTTTGTGTCTTCGCTTCGGGAAGCCGATGAAGTAATGTCCGCTGCTTCGTCGGCCCGAAAGCAAATCGCTCTCAATCACGAATTCCGCGAGATGCCAATATTCCGCGCGCTCCTCGACAGTGCCGGACCGGGGAGCGGAGAAGAAGTTTTCTTTGCGCAGGTTTGGCAGAACACCGACGTCGCACCCTGGACGGAAGCCGGTTGGCGCGGACAAATGCAGCGCCGAACTTTGCACGAAGCTGGAGTTCACCTCGTCGACTATATCCTCGCGCTGTTCGGCGAGAAGCCGCTAGGCGCCTGGGCATCGATGTCATCCGGCGGAGTCTTTGAAAGCGGTGCAGACGCGCTTTCTGTTGTCTCACTCGAGTTCACTCGAGGTCGCATCGCGCAGATACTTCAAAACCGTTTGTGCAAAGGCGAGACACAATACTTCGAAGTTCGCGCGGATACTCGCACATCATCCTACCGCGCATCATTCGGCGGCCGCGCGCGTGTCACTGCTGGCTTGTATCGAAGCACCTCGCCGCATCTTCGTTTCGATTACGGAATCTCCGGGCTTGCATGGAAAGAGCAGGGAAATGCTCGCAAGCTTCTCGCGCGCAACCCGGCCGATCCGAGAGTTGTTGCGACGCAGTATGTCCTCGAGAAATCTCTGGCGGCTTTTGCAGCCGGGAAAAAACCGCCGGCAAGTACGCAGGACGCGCGCGACGCGCTAGAGGTTATCGACGCATGCTATTCCGCCGCCGTTACGGGTCGGCGCACGCCGATCGGTCAGCTCGACTCCGTATCACAGAGTGAATCAGTAATCTCGGCTACAGTCTCGTGACGACAGGCCCGCAGCGCCGCGCCGCCATCATCGGTGCCGGAATGATGGGCAGATGGCACGCTGATGCCGTGCGACGGGTCGGAGGAACAGTCTCGATTGTAGCAGATGCCGATCCTGATCGCGCTGCCCATCTCGCCGAGGAGTTCGATGCGCCATCGACAGTCCGGATCGGCGACGCGTTGTCTCGACAGATCGCCGACGTAGCCCACGTCACAACTCCTTCCGAAGAACACGTCTATGCAATCAGAGCTGCTCTCGAATCAGGCCTCCACGTACTCGCCGAAAAACCTCTTGCGCCATCTGCCGCGATAACTGCGGAGCTTTTTTCGATCGCATCAACAAAAACCTTGCTCCTTTGTCCGGTTCACCAAACGCTGTTTCAATCAGGCGTTATCAAGCTTCTTCGGAGCAGTCAGAAGCTGGGCCGCATCCGGCAAGTCGCTGTAGTCATCTGCACGGCCGGAGCAAACGGTGGCGGAGATGCCGATCGAGATCGGCTCGTATGCGAAGTTCTACCGCATCCGCTGTCGCTCGCGGCACGTGTCGTTCCGGGTGGAATCACGGGCACGCGATGGAATGCGTCACGTGCCGCTGCAGGCGAAGTGCAAATCTCCGGCGCACAAGACGGTATCGCGATCTCGATCCTCATCTCTACGCGTGGGCGTCCAACGCGAAATACTCTCTCTGTAACAGGGGAAACCGGTTCGATGCACGCCGATCTCTTCCACGGTTTCGCGTTCGGAGAGGAGCGCAAGCCTTCGCCTGTCGCAAAAATTGTTCGCCCGTTCGACGTAGCGGCTGGAACCTTTCGAGCAGCAACAGTCAATCTCGCGCGACGCGCGGCCCGAAGAGAGCAGGCATTTCCCGGGTTGCGCGAGCTTGTCGGCCGCTTCTACGATGCGGTGGGATCTGGTGCCGCTCCGCCGATTAGTCTTGCGGAAACTCTCGACGTCGCTGCGGAACGTGACACAATCATTCGCGCTCTTCGGCTCGAGGGCGCGCGAATCTAATCAATCGTTGCGCGCCCGCTTGATTTCCGGCGCGGTCGTTATGCGACGCGGTCTTTTCGAAGTAACGTAGCCGAGCCACTCGCCCCACGACCAGGCGGCGATCATCGGGACGAGCGAAGGAATAGACTTCACGAATTTCCATCGCGCTTGAGAATTGAGCGCTGCCTTCGCGGTCATCCTGCCCATCAATAAGACAGGAAGTGCCGGCGCAAAAACGCCGAAGTAGGCGCGACGGCGCTTTGTCGCGTGCGCAACGCGCGCCGATCCGAAAAGGCGACCGAACGCGTAACGCTCGTAGACCGCATCGCGAAAGCGAACGTTGCGGCGCACTCTCACCACGGCATCGGTGCAGATCTCGAGCGGTCCGAACTTTTCGCGTAATGCATTGTGAACGTCCGTCTCGAGAAACCCGTCTTTCCACAAGTCGTACAGCTCATTCAGGTCCGATCGTCGGTAAGCAACATTGCACACACTCAACGTTCGCGACTCTCCCGACGCAGAGGGACTCATATACCGAAAGAAATCGACGTAGTAAAAAGCCCACATTGCCGCCGATACAGAGTCTCCTGCCTGGATCACTCCTCCCACCGCTCCCCGCCCGACAGATGGCGAGAGTGCAAGTGAGCGAACCCACTGCGGGTCGGGTACGCAACTGTCTTCGGTGAGAAGAATCCGGTCTCCCCTGGCCGCTTTCAAACCGAGCGCCGCAAGCTCGATCGGTGTACGACAACCGTCGCGGGAAAAAAACCGCACGTCGGAAAAGGTGACTCTGAGCCGCTCGAGCGAGCCAAGCCGTGGATCAGCAGCAACAACCATATCGAAGCGCGGAGCGTCAAGTTGGGCTCTCAGCGCCGATAGAGTTCGCTCGATGTTTTGAAGACTGCAAATAGCGACTACGACTACGGTGACACTTTGCTCCTGAAGTCTTATCGCCGAGTCGTTGGCCACTGCGCGCCGCCTGAAATGGAAACCCAAGTTAATTTCTCGGCCTATGGACCAAAAGCGAACGGGGACATTCCCATGGCTCGATGAGCTCCTCGCTTGTCCGGCGTGCGCGAAGTCGCTCGTTCGCGACGATCGCTCGTACCACTGCGCCGCATGCGAACGATACTATCCGATAAGATTTGGGATTGCAGACTTTCGTCTCGCGCCCGATCCCTACATCTCGATCGACGACGAGGTGAAGAAGATCGAGCGCTTCAGCTCACCTCACAGATCATTCGCCGAGTCGGTGAAGAAATACTACGAGCTGACCCCGGAGAGTCCTTCCGAGCTGCACCGCCATTACCTCGCCGCGATGGATGCTTCCGTGAGTCGCGGAGCAGGCATTCTGCGAAAGGTTCGTGGGAGACATCCCGATCTCGGTCGCGAAAATTTACTTGACCTCGGCTGCGGAACTTGCGGGATGTCGATCGCGGCCGCCCGCGAATACACGCGTGTAGTCGGGGTGGATGTCGCGCTTCGCTGGCTCGTTATGGCGAGCCTGCGTCTCGAAGAAGAAGGCATCGCGCTTCCACTGGTTTGCGCAAATGCCGAGTCTCTGCCGTTCAAGGAAAATGTTTTCGACGTCGTCGTCTCGGATGCCGTCCTCGAGCACGCGCGGGACAGCACGCGAATGCGGGATGAAACAATCCGCGTATTGAACCACGGTGGCGCTTTTTTCTTCACGACGAACAATCGCTTCAGCGTTCTTCCCGAGCCCCACGTTCGGATTCTTGGATTTGGACTACTGCCGCGCAGAGTCATGGAGCGGGCCGCAAAGGCCGTCAGACGCACGCCGTACCGTGCGCGACTTCATTCTCGTCGCGAGCTCCGCCGCATCTTCGACGGCAAAGGATCGGTTCTGCTTCCATCATTCGAAGCTGGGGAGCTCGGCCCGCAAAACGAGAGGGCGCGAAAACTTTGGGATCGGCTGCGCGCCATTCCAGGAATTGCGACAATACTCGGACCCTTTGTGCCGCAATACTTCATCACGGGCGCGAAGAGATAATCTCACTCCTCATCTTGCGCGCTCGGGCTCCGGCCCATTGCATCGCCGCAGCTGCGACAACGAGCAGAGAGAATATCAACGCTAGTGGCCAGCTTCTTTTCTCGATGATCTGATACATCGCTCCGTGCAAGACTATTGCGACGATCACGACATAGGTCACACGCTGCAACGCTTTCCATCGCGCCGCGCCGAAGCGTCTCAATGCAATGTCATTCGAAATCGAAACCAGCACGATGAGAAGGATTACTGCGATCACGCCGAGAAAATTTGCTGCGACGAACATTCTCGCTCCGACACCACCCGCGGTGACCGTCAAATAGCGTCGAAGCACGCCGTGCATATGAACCTGAAATCCGGCAACTGTGTGCGTAATTCCGAACAATCCAGCCCATATGCCGACATCACGCCGCAGGTCGGTGCTGGTCGGATTTGGTCGGCGTCTGAGGAGATTCAGCGGACCGATCACGAGAGCGGTCACTACGAGCCCGAGTCCGGCGTAGGCGGTTGCAAGGCTGATGGCTTCCGCCGTGGAGCGGTGATTCGTCAGCTTCGTCGCCAGCGCTCCGAAACAAATTCCGATGACTGCAATCGCAACGTGTCGCGCAACACGCCGTCTCCAGTACAAAGGCTCAGCCGGTACGCGCGAGCTTGTTGTACACTGAGCCGATCAATAGCCCGATCGCGTAGCCGATCACGAACAGATACGCAAACCCGATGAACGCACCGAGGATGCTGACGCTATAGCCCGGAAGAAAAACTCCAACCAGGGAAAGATGAGGTCCCACCGCCGCTCCGCCGCGCAACACCAGCACGATCGTCGCGAGCGCGAGCCCAAGTCCGAGCAACAATCCAAGCGCTACGCCCCACGCGCGCGCGTTCAGTTTGAGCAGCGTGCTTTTGAGCTGTTCCTGACCTGCGGGTTGAGAGCTGATCATTAGATATGATCCAGGAAGTCGCGCGTATCATCGAGCTCGGCGCGCGTTTGAAGAATGAAGAGCGAGACTGCCATCACGACGTTTCGAACAAACGCCACAAACCATCCAGCGCAAAAGCCGAGAGCGAAGCCCCACAGTAGTCCAACAAATGCTCCCGGCCAGCTGACCGTATATCCGACGAGATATTCTCCGAGCAAGCCAAGCCCCAGCCACGGCGAGTGGATCAACAGATCGACCGCAGTCACAGCGAAGATCAGCACTCCCAACGCGACACCAATCGCAACACCGAACGCTCGCTTATCGAGCGGCGCGAACAAGAGCGTCGCCGAGCGTGGCAGCGTGTCACCAGGCTCTATCTGTTCGCTTGGATTCGTCATGGCTTCACTCGCCTCAAGCAGCCACCGTTGTCCGACGCGAGCCGGGCTCATCAACGCGCTGCTCTTCGTGGTATTCGAGATCCGTGTTCACTTCCCATAGATCGTGCGATGCGCCTTCCATGTTCTCAACCGCGAGCATCGCGGTATACATCGAGTGATCCTGATTGTTGTACTTGTGCATCCCGTTTCGGCCAACTGTGTGCAGGTTGGTGATCGGATCTATGAACTCCCGTATCGCATCCAGATTCCGCCGGTAGTTCGCGTCGTAGATCGGATACGCCTTCGGCATTCTTACAACAGTTCCATCGATCACTTTGGCGCCGCTCGTAAGTTTGAGCGACTCGAGCTCACGCGTTGCAAGCGCGACGAGATCGGAGTCGGGCGAATTCCATAGAGCGTCGCCTTCGAAAGAGAAATACTCCATTCCAACGCACGTCTGATTTTCGTGCGGCACCATGGCGGCGCTCCAGTTATTGAAATTCTGAATACGTCCCACTTGTACTCCGGGAGTGTGCACGTAAATCCAGTTGTCCGGAAAGAGATTGCTCCGGTCGAGGATGAGCGCGACAAGAACGAAATCACGATAAGTCAGTCCGCCCGCGCCCTCGATTGCAGATGGAGTGGCAGCGCTCAACGCGCCGACGAGCGATCGCAATGACATCGTGCTGATGAAATGCTCGGCTTCCAATCGGCGTATTCCAGCGGGGCCCGTCGCGCGAACGGCAGCAACCTGATTACCGTCGGTTTCCATTGCGGTCACGCGATGGTTCAACAAGACGGTTCCACCCATTTCCGTCACGCGCTCCGCGCACCGCTCCCACATCTGGCCGGGGCCGAGGCGTGGATACTTGAACCGCTGAATGAGAGTTTTGATCGAAGGTGCCCGGCGCTGGAGCGAAGTCGCCGAAAGGATTGCGCGAGCGAGCGACAGGCCCTGAATCCTTTGCGCGGCCCATTCAGCTCTGATCTCGGTGCAGGGAATTCCCCAGACTTTTTCAGTATACGTCTTGAAGAAGATTCGATAGAGCCGCTCGCCGAATCGATTCGAAACCCATTGCTCGAAATTTTCTTCCACCGGATGCGGCGACATTCGCGCGCGCACATAGCTCAGTATGATGAGCGTCGATTGAGCCACACCGAGTCCCATCATTGCATTGACAGCTTTCAGCGGATAGCTGAAGAATTTCCCGTTGTAAAGAATTCTCGATAGTCTGGGGACGTCGATGAGATCGTCGCCGAGCAGCTCTTCCCATAGTGACTGGACAGCGGGGATTTTGGTGAAAAAACGATGTCCCCCGATGTCGAACCGATATTCCTTGTAGCGTGCGGTACGCGAGATGCCGCCAACAATGTTGTCCGCTTCGAGTATTGTGACCGGATGTCCCTTTCGCGCCAGCTCATACGCCGCCGTAAGACCTGCCGGACCAGCACCGCAAACGACGATTCGATCGCCAGGTCGAAGCTGGCGAACGTGTCGCTCTCCAATTCTGTGCGATGTCGCTTCACTCACTGAGCGTTCCGAATCCGATAGACCGTCGCCTTGCCGTGAGGCGTAATTCTGGAGAATACGGGATCGTAAGAAAAATTGCCGTAGCGCTCGAGGCCGCGTCGCAGTTTCGCATCCCACGCAGGAAAATCCTGGCACGCTTCCAGGGTTCCGCACTCCACCAGAAGATATGTGTCGCGCCTGGTGACTTCCATCTGAAATGCGCTATCGGGGAAATAGTAATCGAGTCCCGAGATCACCTTCCATCTGCCGTAAGCGCTCAGTTCCGACACCAGCATGGTGCGATCGCGAGGTAACGTCTCGAGATAATTGCGGAGAGCGCGAAAGGTCGATCCGACTTCGTCGACGTAGCTGCGCGCGCCGGTGATCGACACGGCAACGCGCCGGTCGCTCGCCGTGCCGCCAATTCGTTGTGCGCGCAGATAAACCAATCCCGCGGCGGCAAGCGTCATCGCCGCCAATCCAGCGACGATCAGTTGTCGTCGCGCTGCGATGCGACCCGCAATTGGCGATAGGAGCTCACCGACTCCCAAATAGAAAAAAATCCAGAGGAACGGCTGGTACGCCATGAAGTACCTGCCCGCGCTCTGGATGATAGGACCCAACACAACGAAGGCAGCAAAACAGTACCAGACCTCCGGTGTCAGTCGACTTCGTCCTCGCCACATCCCCAGGAGGACGGTCGCCGAAATTGCGACACCGAGCTCGATTAGCAAAAGACTCACCGGCGAAGACTCGAATCCGACATGAAACTTGTCGACGATCGGAGGCGACCCAAATCCCAGATTGAAAACTGGAATGATCTGCGATGGAATCGCTAATGCGACGATGCTGCCAATCATCGAGACTCTGCTGCCGTGCGCGAAATACTGGCGAGCAATCCAAAGATACCGGACGTTGATTGTCTCCCAGCTCAACACGATCAGCGCGAAGATGCTGACAGCGGCGATTCCGCTGAGGATGGCAATCGTTCTCCGGTGAATCGTGCCTTGTCGCCTACGTCCAGCAGCGAGCAGGGCGACGTAGATCAAAAGGAAAGGCCCGGTGAAGCGATCGAGAAACGTCAGCACGAACAGCACGACCATCATCGCGATCGCTACTGGCTGCGCCAGCAAGCGTCGCTCGGAACAGATCACTCGCGTCGAGAGAATAATGAAAGCGACGGAGAATACGGCATAGGGCAGATCGGCGAGCGGCTGAAACACATTTGCTACCCAGTCGGGACTGAGAAGCATGAACCCGAACGTGAAGCCGATTGCGAGCCAATGCCAGCGGCGCGGAACGACCCATGACAGAATGAAAGCGAACATCGTCGCGGTGATCACGAGGAACACGACGTTCGACAGCTGAATCGCGCGTAGCTGAGCGTCGAAATTCTTGAACGCAATCATGAAAGGCGCGCGGAGCACGCCGGGGAGTGCGACGTAATGAAAGGGCGGCCGGTTGACCGCGGAGCGCGCAGCCGTATGCCCCGTTTCAGCGAATGCCAGGCCCTTCAGATAGTAGAGGAGCGGGTCTGTAGAGAGGCGTGGATAGAAGAAGGCTGGATCTACCGCCACGACTGCAGTCGTGATCACCGCGACGAACGCCCCGCCGAACGCCGCGAGCGCCTTCCATTCCCGTCGAATAAAAGCAGCCAGTGACTCCAGCTCTCGGTGGAACTGGTACGACGTGGCGGTGTGGCTCAATTTTCCGGCGGTTCCGTCTCAGGGTGAAGCACGCACTTCCGTTTGTTCGGAGGACGGACGATACTTCGGGACCGGGAACGAGGCAATGGAGCGACCGAGGAGATGATGCAAGAGACCGGAAAAACTCAGAGGGGATCTCGCGCGAATGTCGTCGCGCAGGTTCCAAACGGAAAAAAACGTAGCTCGGCGCCGGCGGCTCTCATTGACATTGCCGACACTCTCTATCGAACTGCTGCCGCATCGTGCAGTGAGCACCGGCGTTACGCAGACCTGGTGGAACGGTCGGTCGCCGACGGTGAACAGAAGTCGGCGCGCTCAGCGGTCCGCGCCTGCGACGAAGCTCTCGACGAAGCGGCCGACTTGTATGAGGTCGCATGTCTGAAGGAATCGAATCACGCCGACGACGCATGGTGGCACCGTGCGAACATGGTGTGGCGTGCCGCAAAAGAATTTCTGCGGCATCACGCTTCCTCCGACAAGATGACGCGCGGAGCGGCGAGTCACGGTCGAGCGGAGTTGCTTGAATTGACAATCGAATACAAGCTCGAGGCATCGGCGATCCTTCGCCTGCGACACACCATCGACGCTTACCGAGAGGTCAGGCCGGAAGCCGGCCCGGAGTAGCGAGGCGCCGATCTAGACGGCGACAGCCGCGAGGCGGCGGCTGATTTTTGCGACAATCATCTCGATCGCGATCTCGTTGTGTCCGCCCCTCGGCACGATGATGTCCGCGTAGCGCTTGCTAGGCTCTACGAATTGCAAATGCATCGGCTGAACCGTCGAGAGATACTGCTCGATGATTTCATTGAGTGGCCGTCCGCGCGTGCGGATGTCGCGCCGCAATCTTCGAATGAGACGAATATCCGCTTCGGCGTCGACGAACACTTTCACGTCGCAAAGATCGCGGACGCGCTCATCGACGAACAGGAGAATTCCGTCGATGACGATGACGTCGGTGGGCTCGACGAGAACGGTTTCTTCGGAGCGAAGGTGAGTCACGAAATCGTAAACCGGTTTGTCGATTGCGCGACGCTCCGCGAGCTCGTAGAGGTGTCGTGTGAGTAAATCAAAATCGAACGCATCCGGGTGATCCCAATTCACGCGCCGTCGTTCCTCGAGCGTGATGTGGGTGAAGTTGCGGTAGTACGCGTCCATGTCGATGAACGCGACGGAGAGTGACGGCAATGCGCCGGCGACTTTTCGCGCAACGGTTGATTTGCCGCTTCCTGATCCGCCGGCGATTCCGATTATCAGTGGCTTCAAAGAAAACCGATTGAAGAAAATTGGAGCAGATGTGGAACAGAAAAATATCTCACGGGTTATGTGTCCGTTTCTGATCGGTGCAGATCGTGAAATCAGTTTTCCAGGGGGTTGAACTCGGCCCTCGGAACGGGTAACATGAGATGGTGGATTTGGTCTGGATTGGAAGTTGTTGAAATGCAGTCGCGGCTGAGTGGGCTCACGGAAATAATTCTTCGAATAAGGGTTGACGGGAGCTGTTCGGTCTGATACTATTGAAGGCTGCCCAAGAAAATGGGCAAAAGCTTTTTGAAAATCGAAGTTGAGATCAAGTGATGTGCGAGGCGAACTCGATGATCCGGGTCCATTCAGGGATTCGGTTAGAGTTCAACCTGAAAACATTACAAGTGATTCCGGACGCAGTGATTGCCAGATGGCATCAAGCGTCTGGTGAAGCCGCGTTCGGAGAGCAGACAAATCTCTAAAATTATTGGAGAGTTTGATCCTGGCTCAGGATGAACGCTGGCGGCGTGCTTAACACATGCAAGTCAAGGGGGCCCAGCAATGGGCAACCGGCGAACGGGTGCGTAACACGTGAGCAACCTACCCAGGTGTGGGGGATAGCCGTCCCAACGGACGGGTAATACCGCATACGCTCTTCTTTAGGCATTTAGAGGAGAGGAAACCTTCGGGGCACCATGAGGGGCTCGCGGCCTATCAGCTAGTTGGCGAGGTAATGGCTCACCAAGGCTACGACGGGTAGCTGGTCTGAGAGGATGGCCAGCCACATTGGGACTGAGAAACGGCCCAGACTCCTACGGGAGGCAGCAGTGGGGAATCTTGCGCAATGGCCTAACGGCTGACGCAGCGACGCCGCGTGAGGGATGACGCTCTTCGGAGTGTAAACCTCTTTTGCCTGGAACGAACTATTGGCTTTTGCCGATTTGACGGTACCGGGTGAATAAGCACCGGCTAACTCCGTGCCAGCAGCCGCGGTAATACGGGGGGTGCGAGCGTTGTCCGGAATCACTGGGCGTAAAGGGCGAGTAGGTGGCGTGATAAGGGTGTGGTGAAAGCCCGGGGCTCAACCCCGGGTCGGCCATGCCGACTGTCAGGCTCGAGTGCTGTAGGGGCAGGCGGAATTCCGGGTGTAGCGGTGGAATGCGTAGAGATCCGGAGGAAGACCGGTGGCGAAGGCGGCCTGCTGGGCAGTTACTGACACTGAATCGCGACAGCGTGGGGAGCAAACAGGATTAGATACCCTGGTAGTCCACGCCGTAAACGATGGGTACTAGGTGCCTGGGGGAGCGACCCCCTGGGTGCCGGCGCTAACGCAGGAAGTACCCCGCCTGGGGAGTACGGCCGCAAGGCTGAAACTCAAAGGAATTGACGGGGGCCCGCACAAGCGGTGGAGCATGTGGTTTAATTCGACGCAACGCGAAGAACCTTACCTAGGCTTGACATGCATGGGAAACTTCTGAGAAACCAGGAGCCTCCTTCGGGATCCATGCACAGGTGCTGCATGGCTGTCGTCAGCTCGTGTCGTGAGATGTTGGGTTAAGTCC
>JBHELX010000008.1:0-110340 GCA_046262875.1 Gemmatimonadaceae bacterium
GGCTTCACTTCATGCGCCACACCGATCAAATCGAGCAGGTCGGTTCGCCGCGGTGACTGCGACGCGAGAACCACTTTTAGAGTCGAGAGATCTACAGTGCTCATCTCAGCGCTCGAGCCACAAAGTCACCGGACCATCATTCACGAGCTCGACATCCATCATCGCGCCGAACTCGCCCGTCTCGACTCGCAATTCTTTCGCTCGCAATGCGAGAACGAATGATTCATAGAGCGGAATCGCGACATCCGACCGTGCCGCGTCAATAAAACTCGGGCGACGGCCCTTCTCCGCATTCCCGTAGAGAGTGAATTGCGAAACGACGAGAACCTCTCCTTCGACGTCGGCGAGGGCGAGGTTCATCTTGTCTTCGGCGTCAGCAAATAGACGGAGTCCCGCAACTTTGTCGGCCATCCACTCGACATGCGCGAGGGTATCGGTGGCGGTGAAGCCGACGAAAACCAGAAATCCGCGACCGATTTTTCCGGTAGTCCGCTCGTCGATGCGAACTTCCGCACGCGAGACGCGCTGAAGCAGTACGCGCAGGCGCTACTCTACCGTGACCGACTTCGCGAGATTGCGCGGCTGGTCGACGTTCGATCCGCGCTTTACGGCGATGTAATACGCGAGAAGCTGCAAAGGAATCACTGCGAGAACCGGCGTCAGCATATCGATCGTCTCGGGAATGCGGAATTCGTAATCGAGCCTCTCCGCAAGCGCGGGCTCTTCGCGACTCGTGATCGCAATCACCCGGCCCTTTCTCGCTTTCACTTCCTGCACGTTCGATACGATCTTGTCAAACACCGCGTCATGCGGCGCAACGAACACTGCCGGCATCATCTCGTCGATCAACGCAATCGGTCCATGCTTCATCTCGGCCGCAGGATAACCCTCGGCGTGGATGTAGCTGATCTCCTTGAGCTTGAGCGCACCCTCGAGTGCCGTCGGGAAATTGTATCCGCGACCGAGATACAAGAAGTTCTGCGCGCGCTTGAACTCTTCGGCTAGCGCTTCGATCTCTTCAGCGCGATCGAGAATCTGCTTCACCTGCCCGGGCAATGCGTGAAGCGCGTCGATGATCTCGCGTCCGCGTACCACCGAGACTTCTTTCAGCCGGCCAAGCTTTAGCGTGAATAGCGCGAGCGCTACGACCTGGCTGGTGAAAGCTTTTGTCGAGGCAACTCCGATCTCCGGACCTGCGTGAACGTAAATGCCACCGTCGGTTTCACGAGCGATCGTCGATCCGACAACGTTCACGACTCCGTACGTGCGCGCGCCGCGATTCTTTGCTTCACGCATTGCAGCGAGCGTGTCTGCCGTTTCTCCGGACTGTGAGATCACGATGCACAGCGTCCGATTGTTCACGATCGGATTTCTGTACCGGAATTCCGACGCGTACTCGACTTCGACTGGAACGCGCGGCAATTCCTCGAGCATATGTTCGCCGATCAGCTATGAATGCCAGCTCGTGCCGCACGCCGTGATGATCACGTGGTCGAGACCGAGCAGCTCCTCTTTGCTCAAATTGAGGCCGCCGAGCTTCGAGAAGCCCTCCTCGACGACGAGACGGCCGCGCATCGTCTCCTGAATCGTGTTGGGCTGCTCGAAGATCTCCTTGGCCATGTAATGCTCGTGCCCGCCGAGCTCGATCTGGCTCAGGTCCCAATCGATCTTGCTGACTTTCTTGTCGCGTGACTGCGCCCGAAGATCGATCACGCTATAACCGTCGCGCGTCAGAACAGCCAGCTCTCCGTCGTCGAGATAAACAACCTCGCGCGTGTGCGCGAGAATCGCCGATGCGTCGCTTGCAACGTAGTACTCGCCGTCGCCGAGTCCGATGAGGAGCGGGCTTCCTTTTCGCGCGGCGACGATCTTGTTCTTGTCGTCGCTCGAGATCACGGCGATTCCGTACGTTCCTTCGATTTGCCACAGCGCTTCGATTACAGCGTCCTCGAGATTTCCGTCGAACGCTTCTTCGATCAAATGCGCGATGACTTCGGTATCTGTATCTGAAGTAAAGTGGTGGCCGAGCTCTTCGAGCTGCGCCTTGAGTGTGGTGGAATTCTCGATGATTCCGTTGTGGACGACAGCGATGTGATTCTTGCAGTCTACTTGCGGGTGGGCGTTGCACTGATTCGGAACGCCGTGCGTTGCCCAACGCGTATGCGCGATTCCGAGATTGCCATCAACGGGCTTTGACGCGAGTGCCGCTTCGAGTCGCGAGATTTTTCCCGCTTCCTTTCGAGTCTCGACGCCCGCGCCGTTCATCACGGCCACACCGGCCGAATCGTATCCTCGGTACTCGAGCCGTTTCAGTCCTTCAATAAGAAGAGGGGTAGCGCTCTTTTCCCCGATGTATCCAACAATTCCGCACATAAAAAAACCTCGTTTTGTTCACAGCGGTGCAACTCGAATCCAGCCTTTCAATTTACCCTGACAGTGAATCCAACGGTGCCCTGCTATTCTTTATCATCTCCCGTGCCTCGGCCTCTGATGGAGCCTCTGCAATTACACGCACAATTGGTTCCGTACCGGAGGGGCGTATGTGCACCCACCTGTCGGCCCAACTCAAGCGCAATCCGTCCTGAGTATCCGCTTCCGCGTCGGGGAACGCCTTCTTCAACGATTGATAAACTGAATCGAGGGGCGCCGCAGGGCGATCGAGTTTGTCTTTGACGATCGAGTATCGAGGGTAACGCGCAACGATTACTGAAAGCGGCGCGCTTTCCTCGTGTAGAAGCTGAAGAATGAGCGCGGCACCAACCGGCGCATCGCGACCGAGGTGAAGCTCCGGGAGAATCACACCACCGTTCCCTTCTCCGCCGATCGCGGCTTTTTCTGTGCGCATTCTTGTGGCAACATTCACTTCGCCAACGGGAGAGCGAACCACTTTTCGATTTTGTTCGCGCGCGATGTCCTCGACAATGCGACTCGTCGAAAGATTGGTTACAACGGGTCCTTCCCGATATCGAAGCACAACTTTCGCCGCCAGCGCGAGAGTGTAGTCCTCACCGATCGCGTATCCCTCGTTTGATACGAGTGCGAGTCGATCGACGTCAGGATCCACCGGGAACCCGATGTCGGCGCCGGAAGTTTTCACGAGTGCCTCGAGCTCGTGGAGATTTTCTGGAACAGGTTCGGGCGAGCGCGGAAAGCGACCGTCGGTCTCGAGATTTATCGACGACACTCTGCAACCGAGCTGTTCGAGAAACGAGGGCATGAACGCGCCGCCCGCACCGCGAACACAATCGAGCGCAACATGAAATCCGCGGCGACGAATTCCGTCAACATCCAGGAAAGGAAGTGCGAGAATCATCTTTTGATGTCGTTCTATCGCCTGCGGATCGGGAATGAAGTCTCCGAGTTTGTCCCACGTTGCTCTCGGAATTTCTCCCTCGACTACCTCGCGCATCGACGCTCCTTCGTTCGCATCGAGAAAAAGACCGGAGGATCCGATGAACTTGAGCGCGTTCCATTCGATCGGATTGTGACTCGCCGTGATCGCGAGTCCACCCGCAGCATGATGGTGCTCAACTGCAAGCTGAATCGTCGGAGTCGGCGCTATTCCAACGTCGATGATGTTGCAGCCCACCGATTGCAGCGCGCTCAGCACCACTCGATGAAACATTGGCCCCGAGACGCGACTGTCACGACCAACAACGATCGATGCGCCGTTCGTCCCTTTACTTGCCCACGCGCCGAAACCCGCGGCGAATTTCGCAACGATCTCGGGGGTCAGTCCTTCGCCAACTCGGCCGCGCACCCCTGAGACGCTGACCATTAATCCTTCGTAAGCCATTTATTGTATCTGCGGTCCGCAGTTGTTAATCCGCGCGTAATCTACTGCGACACTCACCGGCCGCCCGTCAGTAAACTGACGGTGGGGCTCTAGTCTCCAAACGCCCAGCACATGACTAGGCTGCGCATTTCTTGCAGCAATTGCCGACTAGCGAACTTTCGGCGGATTTACGAAGTGGTGCACACTTAAAGGCTTATGCCTCACAATACGAGGACTGTGGCGGGAAAAAGTGTTGAGCGCTTGCAGTCTTTCTTACGTCTCCACAGTCTAGGTATGCATTCCACTAATAGTTAGGCCGCTTTCAAGCGCCCGCGACTTGTCCGATCACGCGCTCGTGACCACCTCAGATGTGGGTTGGTCAGCGCGTGCGAGTCCAAGGCATAGGTTCGTTCGGCATCGCCACCAATCCTTTCTACCTACAGTGGTTCTAATGCGTCGTCCCACACACGCCCTCTTCTTGGTCTTAGCGATGGTCGCAGCGGTCGCAGCGGTCGCAGCCGCCGGACATCCGCTTCCGCTCGGTGCGCAGACGGCCGTTGTTTCGGAAATCACCCGGCTGAAGGAACTATGGATCGCCGCGCAGCTGCAGAAGGACAGCGCGACGTTCGGGCGACTGCTTTCGGATGACTTCTTGTTCGCAGGGCCGGATGGCAGTCTGTTGACCAAGGCCCAGGTGATGAATGCCGTGGCCTCGGATCAGAGCCGGCGCCCCTCCGAAGTGGGCAGCGAATATAGAGTCCAGGTCTACGGAAACGTCGCCGTTATGCACGGGGTCATCACCATCACCTTCAAGACTGACAGCGGCACGCGGGAGGCTCGGCTTCGCTTCACCGACACCTGGGTGAAGCGGGCCGGTGCGCGCTGGCAGTGCATTGCCGCGCAGGGCACGCGTATCGAGCGGTAGAGACCCGGGCGGAGCGCGGCCTAACGAACGCTGAAGCTGACAAAGAGTCTATGGAATTGTGCGCGCTCCGCGCGCACTCTTATATGATCTCTTTGCAGCTTAGCTATGGCGTTAGGCGGCACCGGGTCTAGTAACCTAAACCAACCTCAGACCGGTCCGTGCACGACTGCCTGAACCTCTCGACCTCACTCGACTGCATCGCATTGGAAATGCCATGCGGCGTACCGCGCTCCACGTCGCGGTCGTAACTACCGGATCGATCTCGCTGCGTTGGAGACGGGCGAAGCAGGCGGCAGGTCCCTTGGAATTTCATTGGCTCAGGAAGTCGTCCATTCGCTCGGCTAGGAGACCGTGATCTTCAATTCGGACACAGCACCCAGGTAATACGCGGATCTCGCACAGTGTGGCAGCGACACGATCCCGCTCTCAGAAATCCCGGAGCGTTGACGGCGACGCGAGATTGAGCCATCGGCAGCATCGCCAAAGTCTCTGTTCCACGTTCGGTTTTATCGTCTTACACTCCGTAGCCAGGCGGTGGGTCGTCCGACGATAGATATCGCCGGCGGATTTGCTGCAGCCGCGAAAGCGGCGGGACTCGGAGATAGTTTTGATCCGTTCGCAAGTGAGATGAACTTCTTCCTCGGCGGAATGCTCATGGAGGACGTCGGAGTCACCGCCTATCACGGCGCGGTCAGTGCGCTACAGACAACGGAGCATCGAGCAGCGGCGGCAGGGATTCTCGGAGTCGAAGCGTATCACATGGGAATGGCGAGATCGACGCTCTACCGTATGGGAACTGCCGCGCGAAACGCCGCTAACGCGATCTCGGATGCTCGAGACAAACTCGACGGTCCTACCGATCTGGATCAGGGGATCGTGCGCAACGGACATTCCAATTTCGTCCCGCGTGATGATGACGGGAAAGTCTTTACGAGGACGCCGCAGCAGGTGCTCAACATTGTCTATCTCACGCCGAAGTCACGCGTCTCCGGCGGCGGGATCTTCCCCAATGGAATGAACGGGAACATACGCACGACGTAGTGCATTCCAGCCGGCGCGCGGCGAAGAAATTCGCCGTGCGCCAAAGCTGGGCGATGTGTCTCCAAATCGCTTCATAACGGTCTCATCTCGCTTGCTCATGGCGAGTATGCTTCCACTTGCCTCTATTCTGGTCCGCGCTACCGCGGGCCGTCCGGGTCGATCACGAGACTATCTTTAACGAGACCTTTCGCCCAAAAATCGCATGACTCGCATCTTCGACGAAGACCAAAACGCGGGCTTTGCAACCCGCGCGATTCACGCCGGGCAACGTCCCGATCCGCTTTCCGGCGCAATCATGACGCCGATTTACACAACGTCGACCTACGTCCAGGAAGCGCTCGGCAAAAACAAAGGGTACGAGTACGCGCGCGGAAAAAATCCCACGCGCGAAGCACTCGAGAGAAACGTTGCAACTCTCGAAGGAGGAATTCACGGCTTCGCTTTCTCGAGCGGAATGGGATGCCTCGACTCGCTAATGAAGTTGTTCCGGTCAGGCGATCATATCGTCTGCGGCGAAAACGTTTACGGCGGAACGTTTCGACTGTTCGACAAGATTCTGGCTGGTTACGGACTTTGCTTCTCTTTCGTCGACGCGCGAGACCCTCAGAATATCGCCGACGCAATTGCGCCGAACACTCGCGCGATTCTCGTCGAGACTCCGACGAATCCATTGATGCGCATTACCGACCTGACTGCAGCCGGCGAGATCGCTAAACGAGCGGGCGCGCTCTTCATCGTCGACAACACTTTCGCAACGCCGTTTTTCCAGAGACCGTTCGACCACGGCGCGGACATAGTCTATCACTCGACGACAAAATATTTGAACGGACACAGCGACATGGTCGGCGGAATCGCAATCATGCGCGACGATGCATTGGCCGAGCGAATCCAATTCATTCAGAACGCGTCGGGCGCGGTGCCGGGACCATTCGATTCGTGGCTCGCGCTCCGCGGAACGAAAACTCTTCACCTACGCATGCCCGTCCACGACGCAAACGGCCGCAAAGTCGCCGCGTTTCTCGCAAATAAGCTCGGCGACGATCGCGTGATTTATCCAGGACTCGAATCGCATCCGCAACACGAGCTCGCCAAAAAGCAGATGACGGGATTCGGCGGAATGATCTCGGTCGATTTGGGATCGAAGGCGCGCGCTGCCGAAGTTCTGTCGAAGGTGAGAGTTTTCTCGCTAGCCGAATCGCTCGGCGGAGTCGAAAGTCTGATCAGCCATCCCGCATCGATGACTCACGCCTCCGTCGAGCCCGAGCGAAGAGCGCATCTCGGAATTACCGAGGGTCTCGTGCGACTATCGTGTGGTGTTGAGGATGTCGACGATCTCCTTGCTGATGTCGATCACGCGTTCGCCTAGGTGAAGAGCATGAAGAACTACACGCCACAGAAACACAGAAACACAGAATTTCTAAGGGGACAACACTCGAAAATCCGACCGTCGTTCCGCGGTTAAACAAAATGAAGCCATTTTGCCTTCAGCCTCAGAAATGAAGCTTTTGCTGATCGGGAGTGGCGGTCGGGAGCATGCTCTCGCCTGGAAAATCCTCGAAGACAATCCGAACATCGATCTCATCTGCGCCCCAGGCAATGCCGGAATCGCTGAGATCTGCGATTGCATCCCCGTCAAAGCAACGGATATCGGAGGATTGGCGGCATTCGCCCAACGTGCCGACGTCGATCTCACAGTTGTCGGACCTGAGGCGCCTCTTGAATTAGGAATCGTCGATCTGTTCCGCGAGAATGGTCGAAAGATTTTTGGACCCACTCGAGCAGCTGCGCGAATAGAGACGTCGAAGGCTTTTGCGAAATCGATCATGCGCGACGCGGGCGTGCCGACTGCATCCGCGACACTGCACACAACGATCGCCTCCGCGAAGCGCGCTGTGCGTGAGATCGGCACGCCGATCGTCATCAAAGCATCCGGCCTCGCCGCTGGAAAAGGGGTTGTCGTCGCAAACAGCATCGAAGAAGCTGAACGCGCAATCGAAATGATCCTCGGTGATCGCGTATTCGGGGACGCAGGTTCAGAAGTGCTCGTCGAAGAATTCATGGAAGGCGAAGAGCTCTCGCTATTCGCAATCACCGACGGTGAATTCGTCGTTCCGATGTTAGCCGCTCAGGATCACAAGCGACTTCTCGACGATGACGTCGGCCCGAATACTGGAGGCATGGGCGCATATGCGCCGGTCTCCCTCGGAACAGCCGAGCTGATCGATGAAATCACTGAAAGAATTTTTCTGCCGACTCTCGACGGACTAAAAAAAGAGCACTCGGCGTTCACTGGAGTTCTTTACGCAGGCCTGATGCTGACATCCGATGGGCCGAAGGTCGTCGAATTCAATTGTCGATTCGGCGATCCGGAAACGCAGGCGATTCTTCCTCTAATGAAAAGCTCGCTGCTCCAATTGGTCGACACCGTGGCCTCAGGCGGATCACTGCACGGCGCAAAGCCAATCGAGTGGAATGACGCTTACGCCGTAACAACCGTCCTGGCAGCAGGGGGATATCCGGATTCTCCCCATCCGGGCGATCCTATACGCCTACCGGCGACTCCGAGCGGCATCAGAGTATTTCACGCAGGCACAAAACGCGGCCCCGCAACAAGCGAGCTCCTCACGTCGGGAGGACGAGTTCTTTCGATAACCGGTGTCGCCCACTCACTGGAGGAGGCAGCTGACTGCTCGCGTGAATACGCGGAACGAGTGAGCTTCGACGGTAAGCAGATGCGCCGGGATATCGGTTGGCGTGACCTCGAGCGACATGCCCGAGCTACCTGAAACTGAAACGATCGCACGTGACCTGAACGAGGCGATCTCGGGATCTGTAATCGAAAACGTTCGAATCACAAAGCCCGACGTTCTGAGAGAAGTTTCTCCGCGTGAGCTATCGCGCCGCTTGAAGGGTGCGTGCATCGAGCGAAGCTGGCGCCGAGCCAAGCTCATAGTCATCGATCTTTCTACAGCGGACAGAATTCTTGTGCAGCCGCGATTCACCGGCGCACTGATCGTCGCCGATAATTCGCTCGATCGCTCTGCGACAGCATACTCGACGCTTCGAATGAAGCTCGATGACGGTCGTTCCCTTCACTACTGCGACGTGCGCCGCCTCGGCACTTTCGCCCTCATGGATCAGGCACGATTCGACAGTTATACCGGGGAGCTCGGTAAAGAACCTCTTGACCGATCATTCACTTCGTCGCAATTATCGGGCGTTCTTCGGGTGTCCTCGCAGGCGATCAAGAAGGTTTTGATGGATCAGCGAAAAATTGCAGGGATTGGAAACATTTACGCCAACGAGGCGCTGTGGCGCGCGGGCGTCGATCCGTCGCGCGAAGCACGTTCGCTTTCGACGAAAGAAATCGCGGCTGTGCACAAAGGAATTGTCTCGGTTCTCGAGGAGGCGATCGCTGCGCGAGGCACGAGCTTTCGCGATTACAGAGACGCGAGAGGAGAGCGCGGGTCCTTCGCAGCTCAGCTCCAGGCATACGGTCGTGAGGCGCAACCGTGCGTGCGCTGTGGAGCGAAGCTGATCGCGACGCACGCTATCGACGGACGATCCACAGTTTTCTGCGCCCGCTGCCAATCGTGACTCTGCTAGCCCAACAAAAGAAGAGAGGACCAACGAGCGACGACCAGCTTGCGGCCATGCGTACAGTCGTCAAGCAAGGTGCCGCCGACCGGCCCGGTATCTATAGAATGCTTTCCGCGACGGGTGAAGTGGTTTACGTCGGAAAATCGAAGCAGGTTCGCACGCGTCTGCTGAGTTATTTCCGGTGCGCCTATCCGGAGGAAAAGGGAGCACGCATAATCCGCGAGGCAGAAGCGATCGATTGGGAGTACACCCCAAGCGAATTCGCCGCGCTCCTTCAGGAGCTCAAGCTCATCAAGAAGTTCCGTCCACGGCTCAACGTGAAGATGAAGCGCGATGGGACGCATTACGCGTTCATCAAAATCACTCGAGGCGCGGCGCCAAAGCTGGCTGTCGTGCGAGGTCCATCGGGCGAAGATGCGTCGGTGTACTACGGACCATTCGTCGGAGCGCGTAACATCGAGGAAGCGCTGCGTGAGCTGAGCGACGTGCTCATGCTCCGGGATTGTAAGTCAGATACAAAGATGCACTTCAGTGATCAGCAGGAATTATTTCAGCTCGGCGCACGCACACCGGGTTGCATCAGATACGAGATTGGAAAATGCCTCGGCCCATGCGTGGGTGGTTGCTCGGTCTCTCAATACGAAGAGCGAGTCGCGCTCGCGCGAGCATTTCTGGACGGCGCGAGCGATGGTCCGATGGAATCGCTAAAGAATCAAATGGAACAGGCTAGTGAGCAGCTCCAGTTCGAGCGCGCTGCATCATTGCGCGATAAGCTGCAACGACTGGAAGTGCTGAGAGAGCAGTTCGCGAGACTGCGCTTTGCGGTCGAGCAGCTTTCGTTCGTGTACACGGTGCGCGGACACGAAGGCGACGATCGCGTGTATGTCGTGAAGCGGGGAGTAGTGCGCGCCGAGCTGCCCAAGCCGAGGTCGACTTGGCAGAGAGAGAAATTGAAAAGGCTCGCGCGGGACATTTTCGGGACTGCGCCCGAAAAGCCCGCGCTGGCCGTACCCACTCACGAAATCGACGAGCTGTTGCTGCTTTCGTCCTGGTTCAGAAAATTCCCGAAGGAAATGAACCGGACGAAGCAGATCTGTTGACCCTTCTTACTTCTTCACAGAAGTAATGGTGAAGGTTCGAACAGTGTCAGGTCCGCTCACCCTGTAATGCGCCACCGTCGTACCGACGAGCACTCCGTTTTCGTACCTGTATGTAGTGCGCGTCGTAACAGGAGTTCCTGACCGGCGCACACTCGTGAACGGTCCAGTCTCGGCAACAATGCTGTCGCCAGAAACGGAAATGATCCTAACGGGGACTGCCGCTCGTTTCGGGTATGTAATTGTCCAGCCGGTTGTGTCTCCAGTAGCGTTGAGCTCGTAGGTGACGACGCTGGTATCCGGACCTTGTCCCCGGCTTGTAACTGTGTACCTGCCTTTAACGGATTGAAGTGAAAGCGGTGCGGCGGCCGGTGCCGCTGCGGGCGCTGGCGCAGGTGCTGGTGCGGGTGCCATCGCGGCAGTCGAAGTGTCGGCTGCCGGAGTGGAGGTCTCGGATTTTACGCACGCGGCCAGCAGCGCAACGATCGAGACAACAGCTAGGCTTCTCATATTTCCCCCTGATTTATGAGAGCGGTGGGTTGGCCTCTTAACTAGACGCCTCCACTGCAAACGGCTAGCCGCAATGGTCAGGGTCGCGGAGCTACATGTATGCTTGCAGGCTGTTCACCATCGAAGTTACGAAATTTTTTGCCTTTCAACGAAATTTTTTTTCGAGGTGACGATCAAATGACGCTCTAATGGACGATCAGAGGGCGCCTCGCGGATAGAGTCCGGCCAACATGCTGCCTGGCTCCCACATTTTCTCGAGGTTCCCGTGAAAACTCCCACCTTCCTGGCCGGCCTTATCCTCGTCGCCGGCGTGGTTTCATGCACCAGCGACAGTCCGAACGCTCCGGTCACAAGCAGCGAAACCTTCACTGTTTGCCACAACGGACCGTCGGGCTCGAGCCTGGTCGAAATCCCCGCATCAGAGCTTTTGCATCACTGGGCGGACGGTGATTATGTCGCGAAGCTGATCGTCGACAAACAAGGCAAGGCTGGTGACGGAATCCATTACGCGCGGATAACCGACGCGCTGGCAGGCGCCCGTGCAGTTCGGATCTCGCGCGATGAATTACAAGCCGGCTCGTGCCGCATCACGATTTCAGTCGCTCCCGGGACCTTTACTGGAAGCGTCACTGCTACGAGTGATCCGACACTCGAGCAATTCCCGCTCGTCGTCGACGTGCCCGACATTAGCATCATTGGGTCGTCGAAGATGCAAGACGGGGCCGACGGTCGAGCAGCTGGCACGAGCGAAGGGGGTGTGACAACTACGCTCGCTCCAACCACCGGTCTATTGAACCTGCAGCAGGGCCTGGATGAAATCATCATGCTCGTGAATGGCCATCCTGGAGGTTCCGCTGGCAACGGAGCCGATATCGAAGGGCTTGTTTTTCAGTCAGGACATGTGGACGTCGACAACGTCAAAGGCGGCGTCGGAATCTGGTCAATGCGTGTAGATCGTCTCGTTATAAAAGGAAATCGATTCGAGCCGTCTTTCACGAGCGCCATTGATCTTCGTGCGACAACTGCCACGGTCGAGAAGAATTACGTGAGCGGCGGTGCAGCGTGCGATATCTGTCTCGCGGGGCCGGGCACGTACACCGCGACCGGCAATCGGATACTCGGCGGCGGCATCGACGGAATTCTCGTCCAGCCAGTCGTTTTCTTTCCAGCTCCGCCCAATGTCGAGCCGTATGCCTTACCAAGCAGTGCAGCGGTCGCTGCTACCATCGTAAACAATGAAGTACGTGATCACCTTCAGAAGCCTGCAGGGGTGGGTGTTCGTCTCGCAACAATTGGATTTGGGGCACCAAACGTCCCAACCTCCGCAAAGCTCGATGTTCGCGACAACAACCTCGTCAACAACACATTCGGACTACATGTCGAGGCGGGCTTTCCGCTCGCTAACACGACACTTCGCGGAGACGCTGACGTCTCACTGAAAGGCAACTCGATTACACAGAGCTGTCAGCGGGATCTTCTGGTTGTTTTCACGCGTCACTCCACGGCCCTGGGCGCGGGGCAGCCGACACGTCCCTATGTTCGAAATTCTGTTTACAAGATTTCGCTTGGTGGCGATCTGCGCTGGGAGGATGCATGGTACAGCGACCCCGCAGGATTCGGCAATTCGCTCACCGTCGATGGGACGGAGATTCCAAATGGCGCTCGACTCGCGTACGACGCGGCCCGGACGTGCACGTAGTAAAGCCTGATGCGTCATCGTTTCGCAATCCCACTTCTGCTTGCTGAGATTCTGGCGATCCCGCTTCGGTCGCTCCCCGCGCAGGGAGTGGCCGGAGCGGCAGTCGGAGGAAGCATAGTCAGCGAGCCCGGAAAACCAATTCCGAACGCGCGAGTATCGTTGTTGGAAACCGCGACCGGAATCGCTCGCTCCACAACAACGCGTGACGATGGATTGTTTGGCTTCGAAAATATTACCGTGGGTGGACCTTATCGTCTCGAGGTCCGCGCGGTTGGGTTCGAGCCTGCCTCGCTCGCTGGAATAATCCTTCACATCGGCGACCGGCTCGAGCCCCGGATCGTGCTGCACGAAAATTCAACCCATCGACTCGATACGGTTTTGATTCGCGGCTCTGCTCTGCGCGACGCTGGCGCAGGGGGACCTGCCTATTCCATTCCCGGAGAGGCCGCCCGAAATCTTCCGCTGCTCAACCGCGATTTCGTTGGATTATTCGCGATGGTACCGCAGGCAACCGGAACGACGGCCTACTCGATCAGCGGACAGCATTCACGCTTCAATTCGATTCAGGTCGACGGTGGATCAGCTGGTGATTTTTTCGGCGTTAATGTTACGCCCGGTTCCGCAGCCGGCGCGAAATCTCTCTCGGTCGAAGCGATCGAAGAGATACGCGTCCTTGTCGCACCCTTCGACGTGCGCCAGGGCGGATTCTCCGGCGGTTTGATCAACGCTGCGACTCGCTCGGGGACGAACACCTTTCATGGATCATCCCTCATTTCGTTCGCAAACGCGTCGCTCGTCGGCCGCGACACCGCGGATTCTCGCACTAACAATTTCTACTCAGCCCAATATGGACTGACACTCGGCGGTCCGATTCATCGCGATCGTTTGCATTTTTTTCTTGCGGCTGATTTTCAATCGCGGCGATCGCCATTCGAGGGTCCTTCGGTCTTCGATCCGGCAACGGGGATCAGTCTGGCGACTGCGCAGAAAGCCGAGACGATTTTTCGAGACAAATACGGATTCAATGCCGGAGGCGCTCAATCGCCGGCGATCGAGGCGCCGAATGCCAATGTCTTTGCGAAGATTTCCGGCGAGCTTTCGCCTCATCATCGCTTCGCACTTACCCAAAACGTCGTGAGCGCGCGAACCGACAACCTCAACCGCACAGTTCGCGATCGCAACAACCGTGACGGATGGCAGCTTTCAGAGAGCGGATTCACGTCACGAACACGCGCCCTGACAACTCGCCTCGGCGTCAACAGTGACTTCGGCAATGTCTCCAACGAGATCATCGCGAGCTTCGGCACCGTCAGCGACGATTTGGAATCCGAGAATCGCATTCCTCTCTTT
This sequence comes from Gemmatimonadaceae bacterium, assembly GCA_046262875.1. Classification (GTDB taxonomy): domain Bacteria; phylum Gemmatimonadota; class Gemmatimonadetes; order Gemmatimonadales; family Gemmatimonadaceae; genus UBA4720. The sequence continues at coordinate 13,998 of JBHELX010000008.1, forward strand.
CTCGCTCAGGCCGACCTACCGAACATTTACCTCGCCGGTGGCTCGGTGAAGAACGCACAAGGAACCGAAACGAAACAACGAATCGTCGAGCTCACCGATAATCTCTCATGGAACCGCGGCAATCACCTCTTCACAGCCGGAACGCAGAACCAATTTCTGCATTTCCACGACAACTTTTTTCTTGGCTCGTGGGGAGTCTGGACTTTCGCAAGTGTTGACGCCCTCGATCAGCAAAACCCATCTCGTTATGAGATAGCATTGCCGCTGCGCCCTGGCGGGCCGCTGGCTGATTACTCGTCCGAGCAAATCGCCGGCTATGTGCAGGACAGGTGGACGGTCACATCGCGATTCACCCTCACAGGTGGATTGCGAATTGACGTTCCATTCTCCGACGCGCCCCTGCGAAATGACGCGCTCGCCTCGAACGGCCAGCTTGGAAACATCGATACGAGCGTGTTTCCATCCGGCAATCCTGTGTGGTCGCCGAGGCTCGGCTTCAGCTACGTGATCGGGCCCCAGAGTGCGTCGATGTTGAGAGGTGGAATTGGTCGTTTTTCGGGACATCCCCCGTTCGCGTGGCCCACTAACGCCTATTCGAATACCGGCCGTGATCAAACACTACTGGTTTGCAATCCGTCGAACGGAGTACCGGCTCCCACCACTGACATCAACAACCTTCCCGATCATTGTCTCAACTCTTCAACGCCGGGCGCGTCAGTTCCCAGCGTCACATACTTCTCTCCTGACTTCAGGTTTCAACAGGCAACCAAGTATGTCATTGGAATCGATCATGACTTTGGCGGAGGATTTACAGCATCATTCGATGTAATACGAACTAACACTGCGAACACGCTGTTCGTTCGCGACATCAATCTTGTCGAGCTAGGTCCGAACGCTGAAGGTCGTGTCATGTACGGAACCATCACCAACTCCGGACTCACGCGGCCGGCTCGGCTCGATAGCCTGAACTTTGGATCGATCTACCGGTTCGGCAATCGATCCGGTGACCGCTCGACGTCGGTCACACTGGTTGCCGATAAACACTGGCAATCCGGTGGTTTGCTGGAGATTGGATACAATTGGTCGCGCACCGTCGACCTGATGAGTCTCGCCGGGTTCAATGGATTGTTGATTTCACAGAACAATCCGATCGACGGCTCTTTGACGAGTCGCCGGCTGCGAACATCGGCCCGCGACATTCCTCAAAATCTCGTGATCACGTTACTTGCCCCGCCGGTCCGACGAATCAGCGCGTCCCTGTTTTATCACGCGCGATCGGGCACACCGTACGCATATGTCGCCAACGGCGATGCAAACGCGGACGGAACACAATCCAACGATCTTGCGTACGTTCCGATGAATCAAAGTGATGTGACTCTCACTAATCCCGAAGCCTTTCCCGCACTTGACGCGTTCATCGAGAGCGAGCGATGCCTGAGTAGTGAGCGCGGGCGTGTGATGAGACGGAACTCATGTCGTAACCCTTCAGTACAGCGTCTCGATGCAAGACTCGGCTCGCCAATCTCGTTTGGCGGCGGAAGAACGCTCGAGCTGAGCGCCGATTTCTACAACGTCATGAACATGCTGAATCGAGATTGGGGACTCGCTCGCGAAACTTCGAACAAAGAGGAAGTCTCGCTTCTGTCTGTCGCTGGTTGGGACGCGGTCGCGAATCGTCCTCGATACACCGTACCGTCGGTTCTTCCGAGCCGGGATCATGTTGTCATCGACGACTCACGTTGGCGGATACAGCTTGGCGGACGCTACACCTTCTGAGTCAGTGTAGCGGCAGGCCCCCAACTCGCTGAACTATCGCCGCGAATCGTGGCGTTTTTCTGACTTCGTCGAAATCGGGCATGCAGGGAAGTCTGTACAGGGCGACGTCTCGCTCTTTTTCCATCGCCGCGAGAGACGCGTAACCTTTCTCGATCTCTCCAGCGCCAAATTGCGCCTGCGTAATCGCCAACGGTGACGTCCACGTTGTGTTCGCACGCGCAGTGAGCTTTTTGAGACGACGTTCACCCTCTAGATGCTTCACGCTCCAGTAACCGCCGGATCCCCTTGCATTGCTGAGGGCTTTTGCAAGATCACCATTTCCTTCAGCTGCCGCTTCGTTGCGCCATGCCGTGATCGCGTCGTCATATCTCCCCAGGAACGCGAGCGTTCTCACTCGCCCGAGCCGCGCAGACTTGTCCGACGGACTCATCGTGAGCTCGGAATCAAACAGATTCAGCGCGGCATCGGGGTGTCCGGCGCAAAGCTCGACGACCGCCTCCCGCTCGACATAAAGCGGCGAGAGCGGATCGAGCTGTCGCGCAATTCGAAGCGCATCTCTCGCCTCGTTCCACTGCCACGCGTGACGGTACATCGAACTCTTCACCAGAAATACTTCGGGATTCGAGGGATCAGCCGCGACCGCTTTCTTCATCACTTCGATTCCGTCAGAAAGACTGCGATACTTGAGAGCGCGCATGAAAGCGAGATTGGCCCACGCTGTTCCCTGCAAACTGTCGAGAGTAACCGCACGTGTCGCCGCGGCTTCAGCACGCGCGAATCCCTCGTCAAAGGGTACAAGCGCTTGTGTTGCTTGTGCAGTCCACGATGAGCTGAGTCCCGACCACGCGCGCGCGTTGAGCGGGTCGATGGTTGTCGCCTGGAGAAAGAGAGCTTTCGCCGCGTCGAAGTTCGCGGCTGTGAGTAGCTGATGCCAACCCTCGAGCATCAGTCTGTAGGACTCGGGATCTATCGTACGAATCGGAGCTTGTGGCATCTCCGGCAAGGCGACACGAAACACCGCCCCGGCCACGGACGCTGCAACTTCACTCTCGATGTTCCCAATACCCGTTGTCGTAAACCGATGCGACGGCAAACGCCTCTCTGCGGACGACTCCAGATCCACGACGCGAGAGTCAAGGTCGAGTGAATCGTTCACTCGGCTCAGCGTTGTCTTGAGAAGAATCGTTGATCCAAGCTGACGGCCGATCGATTCGATGTCGTGACGGGTGGAAGCTGGCCACTCGGCGCGCGCGCCAGAACGAATCGTGATTCCTCCAATTCCCCTTAGGCGCTGTGCCACTCCTTCCGCGATGCCAGTCGCGATATAGTCGAGCTTTGGATCTCCAGTTGAATTTTCCATCGGCAGAACTACGAGTCTCCGCGCGGACACCTCAGGCTTGTTGCCGCGCGCTCTGGACGCAGCGAACACAGCAAGGAAAACAACCAGTCCGATCGCCATTCCGCCCCAAATCCAATTTCTCGTTGATCGCCGTTGTGTTCCGAAAACCGGCGGCGCGAGAGGCTCGACCCCACGACCTGTTCTTTTGGAGGGAGCTGCGGCAAGAACTTCCTCAAGCGATGGTTTTTCGCGAAGAGATCGAACCAATGCCTGCGTTTCAGCGGATGGCTCTGCGTCGTAGTCGGCTCTTAATCGCGTCGCAAAATCTTCGTAAGCGCGAATCGCGGTGGCGCGATCGCCTACAGAATCGAGAAATTGGAGGAAACGCCGGAGCGAGGGCTCGTCATCAGGCGCGATTGCCATCGCGCGACGCGCCGCCTGGACCGCGCCCTTCGTATTACCGGTTTCGCGAATTCTTTCCGCGTTCGACCACGCGGCAGTGACCGCTTCATCTCCAAATCGACGGCGCTCGGCATCGAGCCAACGCTCGAACTCGGGTGCATCGGAAACGTGAAATCCTTGAAGCAGCTCGCCGTTATATCGTGTAACCGCCCGCTCGACTCTCCCAGCCGCGAGATCTTTCTCGAGGTCGAGAGCGTCGCACTCGATGTGATTAGGGTCCACCCCAACAAGCCCGTCACCGGCCGTGACGATGACATCGTCGCCGAGTGCCTGCCGAATTGCGTGCAATGTGTTTCGCAAAGCGTGACGGCCTGCCGCCTGATCTGATTCGGGCCACAAGAGCGCAACGAGAGTGTCGCGCGAGTGAAGCCCGCGCGGTCGCGCTAGCGTGAGGTACGCGAGAATTGCGAGACGCCGAGGCTGCGTGAGGAGCTGCTTCGCTCCGTCACTATCGGTCCTGCTCACGTTAACCGGACCAAGAACTTTCAGCGTTATCGGCATCGGATCAACGAATCTACCGGAGATTCTTTGCTAGACCATGGAATAAATCGGACGGTGTCCCGGTCCTTATAGGAAGCGCACTCACTTACCTATAATCGAAACTTCCATGGACACCACCGAATCAGCAAACGAACAATCGATCGATAACGATGTTGACCGCCGCGGATTTCTCCGCTGCATGGCGTGGGCAGGAACCGGAATGCTTTGGACTTTCAATGGCGGCGTACCTCGATCGTCGATCGCCGGCGCTGAAGTTCCAAAGCCCGGCGAGCTGTTTTTCGTTCAAATCAGCGACAGCCACATCGGTTTCAACAAAGCTGCGAACGCAGATGTAACCGAGACGATGCGAAAGGCGGTGGCGAAGATTAATGCGCTTCCAACGCAGCCCGCATTTCTGCTTCACACCGGCGATATCAGCCAATTATCGAAGCCATCGGAATTTGATACTGCGGATCAGGTGTTGAGAGAGGCGCGGACGAAGGATGTGTTCTTCGTTCCTGGCGAGCACGATGTGGGAACGGACAATGGCGCGTCGTATCTCGAACGTTACAGCAACCGGGTAGCCGGTAGTGGCTGGTACAGCTTCGATCATAGCGGAGTCCATTTCATCGGACTCGTGAACGTGATGAATCTCAAAGCGGGTGGCCTCGGCTCCCTCGGCGCGGATCAGCTCGCGTGGATGGAGAAGGACGTAAAGGATCTCTCGGCCAGTACACCGATCGTAGTGTTCGCTCACGTTCCCTTGTGGACAGTGTATCCCGAATGGGGTTGGGGAACCGATGACGGTGCCCGCGCACTCGGCTATCTCAAACGATTTGGATCGGTGACGGTTCTCAACGGACACATTCACCAGACAATGCAGAAAGTAGAGGGAAACGTCTCGTTCCATACCGCACTGTCTACGGCGTTTCCGCAGCCACGTCCCGGCACAGCGCCGGCGCCGGGTCCGATGGTCGTACCGGCTGGTCACCTTTCGGATGTGCTGGGTATCCGGGAAGTCCGATATCTGCGACACCACAATCACCTCGCAATCGTCGATCGAACGCTGAGTGGCGCTGACCCTGCTCCGATCATGGCCGAAGGCGAAGCTGCGGCAAGAGCCGCTGCTGCCAGCCTTCCGCAGCAAGCGACGGTCAACGATCAAATCGCAATCGCGAATTTTGCTTTTACTCCAAAGGCCCTGACTGTTGCCGCCGGAAAGACAGTTACCTGGATAAATCGCGACGACACCGCGCACCGCATCCAGAGTGCGAATGGCCAATTCGCATCTTCCCCTGTGCTCGATACGCGAGCAAGCTATCCTGCGACGTTTGCAAAGGCCGGCGAGTACCCGTACTTCTGCTCGATCCATCCAACGATGACGGGAAAAATTATTGTCACTTGATGTGACGGGTACGCGATTCGAACGGTTGGTCATGCCACATCTCGATGCGGCGTACACGCTCGCCCGCTATCTGATCAATGATCCCTCGGAGGTCGATGACGTGTTGCAGGAAGCCGTTCTCCGTGGTGTTCAATACTTCCACACTCTCGAGCACGACAACAATGCGCGTGCGTGGTTTTTGACAATCGTGCGTCGTGAGTGTTACACCGCGTGGGCGCGCAGGGATGGAAGAATGGATTCTGTTTCACTCGACACGGTATCGGAGATCGAAGACGTCGCGATATCGCCTGAACAAACAGCTGAGCGCAGCTTGTTGAGAGAAAGAATTGTTAGCGCGGTCGGCCAGCTGCCGGGACACCTCCGCGAAGTAATTGTTTTGCGTGAGCTTCAACAGCTCTCTTACGACGAAATTGCAGTGATTACTGAATCGCCAATGGGAACCGTGATGTCGCGCATATCGAGGGCGCGCGCGCGTCTCGCTGCTTCGCTTCGTGGCCTCGTTGACGTTGACGTCGGAGAAATGTCGTGAGCACAGAAAGAGACATCGGGAAAATCGTCCGCGACAATCTGCCTCGTTATCAGGCGCCGCAATCACTGCGCGATTTCGTACGAGCGAACGCTCCCTCCGAAGATGTTCCGCCAGCAATCCTCGTCGCTCGGCGACGACCGAGGGCAGCGCGAGAGTTTCTCTATGCTGCGGGAATCGTAATCGCGTTCCTCGCGGGGTGGGTGATCAACAACTCGATTCGCTCGAGGCAACAGGCGTCGGCCGCTACTGAAGCAATGGTCGCTGAGCTCGTTGACAATCATGTCCGATCTTTGATTGGAGATCATCTCACCGATGTTCGATCAACAGATCAGCACACCGTAAAGCCCTGGTTCAATGGGAAAATCGATTTTGCTCCGCGAGTCGTCGATCTCGCCCCGCAAGGATTTCCGTTGATCGGTGGTCGCGTCGATTACATCAGAGGACATACCGCTGCGGCGCTGGTGTACGGTCGTAGGAAGCATTTTGTGAATGTCTTCATCTGGCCCGCGGGCAGCACAGATGTTGGCGACACGTCACGCCAGTACAATGGGTATTCACTTCTGCATTGGGTTACGGATGGATTGAGTTATTGGGCGGTCACCGACGCTGCGCCTGTTGACCTCACGGCATTTCGTCAGGGGTACACCACAAGCAGGTAGCGCAAACGCTCAGTTTGCGCGTCCGGAGATTTCAGTCTTTCAGTTCGGCGTGATTCAGTAGCATTGCCAGGACGACATATCAGAGTTACTCACGAATTGCGCGAAGATCTGTCGTGACGGCAATGCTACTCGAAACGCCCAACTGATGGACTGAAGACTCCGGCGCGCAAACTGAGCGTTTTCTCCGCGATGCTACTTGGCTTTCTCGCCGTCCCATCGTTTTCCAATCTGATGTGGCACTCCGAGTTGATCGAGAACTCGCGCGGCAACAAAATCGACCAAATCGCTTATCGCTTGGGGCTTTCCATAAAACCCGGGCGCCGCTGGGAGAACAACTGCTCCCGCACGAGTCAATCGCAGCATGTTCTGTAAATGAATTGCACTGAGCGGAGTCTCACGCGGAACGAGAACGAGTTTTCGCCGCTCTTTTAATGCGACATCCGCCGCGCGCTCGATCAACGACCTCGACGCACCAACGCTGATCGCCGATAGCGTACCCATGGAGCACGGACACACCACCATTCCCGACGACGGCGCTGAACCAGACGCTGGCGGCGCGCCACGATCATCGTTGCTGAAAACCGTGACTGTCGCATCCCACAACGGCTCATCGCCCACGGATTTTCGCAATGCCTCGATCGAGTCGATATTCACTTCGGTCTTTAGCAATCTCAGGCCGTGCGACGACACAATCAGTTGCACTTTCTGCTTCGCGCAGACCATGCTCTGCAGCACGCGCACCGCGTACGGCGCACCGGATGCGCCGGTGATGCCCATCACAATCGGCGCGCGATCGCTCACGATACGAGGCGCTCGGCCAACACAAACCCAAAAAAGGCGATGCTGATTACACCGTTCATCGTGAAAAACGCCGCATCGAGTCGACTCAGATCACCTGGCTTCACTAGTGAATGCTCGTACAACAATAGAATAGCTGCTACCACGACTCCTGCCGCATAAATCCATCCCGCTCCAACTGCTAATCCAACGACGGCGAGGCACAACACGGTCGCCACATGAAGCGATCGCGCAACATTGAGAGCGACGGATTCACCCAATGCCGCCGGCAGCGAATGCAATCCCTGCGCACAATCGAACTCGATGTCCTGAAGCGCATAAAGGATGTCGAATCCCCCGACCCACGTCGCTACAGCCGTTGCCAGAAGAACGAGCATCCACCACGGATTGCTCCACGCTCCCGTAACCGCGAGGTATCCGCCAACCGGCGCAATCGAAAGCCCTACACCGAGCACGAGGTGGCACAATCGAGTGAATCGCTTTGTGTAGCTGTATAACAACACCCACGCCAAAGCCAGTAGCGACAGCCAAAGACACAATGTATTGAGCTGCCAGGCAGCGATGATAAACACAACGCAGGCAACAGTCACGGCGAGAGATGCGGCTGCGACGGAGAGTGCGCCCGACGGAATCTCTCGCGATTTCGTTCGCGGATTCAATGCGTCGACGTCGCGATCGACGATGCGATTGAATCCCATTGCCGCAAATCGTGCGGAAGTAAACGCGATCACCACCCACAAGACCTTCGAAATCGTCACGGGCGCGACATAGCTCGCGAGAATCACTCCGACGAGTGCGAACGGCAATGCGAACACCGTGTGAGGCAGCTTCACAAGATTCACGTAGCGCAGGAGACCCGATGAACCGTGGAAGGTCTGCCCTTCCTTCACTCGAGTCGCGGTCACCGTCCTAACCCCAACCTTCCCCAAATCGCGTCGACCTTTTTCTTCGTCGGCTCGTCCATCTCGATCAACTTCGGCCAGTTCCTCGTAAATCCTTCCTCTGGCCATTTGCGCGTCGCATCGATTCCCATCTTCGATCCGTATGTGAACGCGCGCGCAGAATGATCGAGAACGTCCATCGGCCCCATCGTGAATCGCACATCACGCTCGGGATCGATGTTATTGAGCGCGATCCACCACGCTTCCTTCTCGTTCTGAACGTTCACTCCCTTGTCGAGAATCACGAGCACTTTCGCGAGCGACATCAATCCCTGCCCCCACAACGCATTCATGACCTTGTACGCCTGACCCGGATACTGCTTGTCGATCGAGACGAACACGAGGTTGTGAAAAATTCCCTCGGCCGGCATGTGATAATCGACAATCTCGGGAACAGTCAGCTTCAACAATGGAAGGAAAATCCGCTCGGTAGCGTGACCTAGGTAGTAATCCTCCATGGGTGGACGACCAACGATTGTCGTCGCATAGATCGGCGACTTTCGCGTCGTAATCGCTGTGACATGCACGAGCGGATACAAATCCGCTTCCGAATAAAATCCCGTGTGATCGCCGAATGGACCTTCGACTACGAGATCCTCTGAGGGATCGATGTAACCTTCGATTACAAAGTCAGCTTCGGCGGGAACCTCGAGCTCGTTCGTCAGAGCCTTAGCGAGTGAGACGGGTTCCCTTCGAAGAAATCCGGAGAAAATGAATTCGTCGATGTTCGGCGGAAGAGGAGCGGACGCCGAGTATATGGAGGGCGGATCGCCACCGATCGCAATGCACACGGGCATCGTCCTTCCCTCAGCCGCCATCTCGCGCCAATGTGCGGCGCCGACTTTGTGCCGCTGCCAGTGCATCGCGAGCGTGGTCTTCCCGGTCTGCATGATGCGATACATGCCGACGTTCCGAATGCCGCGCTTCGGATCGCGCGTGATCACCATCGGAAAGGTGATGTACGCGCCGCCATCGTCCGGCCAGCACTTGATGATCGGAATTTGTCCCAGATCGATGTCGCCTCCCTGCCAGACAACTTCCTGGCACGCTGGGGTGCCGCGTCTCACTCGCGGCGGGAACTTCGTCATCTCCAGCAGCCGTGGCAGAAGCGAAAGTTTTTCGATCAGACCCTCAGGAACCTTCATCGCCAGAAGCTCAGTGATTCGCGCGCCGATTTCGTCGAGGTCCTCAACCCCGAGTGCGAGGCAGATCCGCTTCATCGATCCGAAGAGGTTGATGGCGACCGGATACGGAGAGCGTGAGCCGTTGTCGAGCGTCACGTTTTCAAAGAGAAGCGCTCGGCCACCACCGGGACTCTTCATTACGCGGTCTGCGATTTCACAGAGCTCGAGCTTCGCCGCGACGGGATGACCTATTCGCGCGATCTCACCCGCTTCGTCAATTGCGTCGATGAACTGCGCGATATTGTCGATGCTCAAATGCGAGCGCCTTGGTCGCGGTCGCCAACGTGAATTGCAACGACTCCGAAGGTGAGGGGGCGCCAACGGACTTTGGCGAATCCCGCCGATTGCATTCGTCGAGCGAGCTCGTCGCCAGTAGGAAATTTCGCGACCGATTCAGGCAGATATCGATAAGCCGTGGGATGTCCGCTGATGAATCCTCCGATCCTCGGCAGAACATGCTGGAAATATTTCTGATAAGCTGCGTTCAAAATCGATGATGAAGGTTTGGAAAATTCGAGTATGACGAACCGACCGCCCGCCTCGATGACACGAAACACCTCGCGCAGCGAGGCATCGAGGTCAGCGACATTTCGGATTCCAAAAGCGACAATTGCCCCTGACATGGAGCCTGATGCAATCGGTAGCTGCAGCGCATCCGCTGCGATCGGCTCGATCCGTCTTGTTTTGATCTTGAATTTTCCGGCTCTGAGCATGGGTTCGGCAAAATCGGCGCTGAGAACCGATCCGTTGAATCCGTTTTCTTCAGTGATTGCGACGCTGACGTCCATCGTCCCCGCGCAAAGATCGAGAAATGTCCCCTCAGGATTATTCTCGATGCCAAGCTCGGCGATCGCTTTGCGTCGCCAGCCACGGTCGATGTTGAGACTCAGGACATGATTGAGGAGGTCGTACCTCGGAGCGATCTCGGAGAAGATCTGCCTCACGTAGGCACGCTTCTCCGCGCCGCCGGCCGCTGCCCTGATCGCGGTGGCGTCGTCGGTTGCTATCGCCATTGAATGAAAGTTGACGGGCGCTCGCGAAGGGGGCAAGCTAACTTTGACTCCCCAATGGCAACTTCAGCGTCCGCGCGGGAACAACTTGCGAAGCTCTCCGACCCGGAAGTCGTGGCGCTCGCGCAACAGGGAAAGGAAGCCGCGTATCGCGAGCTCCTCACGCGTTACGAGCGACCGGTTTTTTCCCTAATCTTCCGCATGGTGCGCGATCGCGAAACCGCTGAAGACCTCGCCCAGGAAACCTTTGTCAAGGTCCTCAATAACATCGACCGCTACAGCCCAGACTTCAAATTCTCGAGCTGGCTATTCAAGATCGCGAACAATCTGACGATCGATCATCTCCGTCGCCGCCGTGTAGATACCATAAGCATTGAAGGCGCGCCCGACGCAGTCACTGCCGAGAGCGCCAAAGCGACATCGATCATGATCGCCTCGGGGGACGAGTCTCCACTTGCAGAGCTCGAGTCCCGCGAGCTCGGTCAGGCGATCGAAAAAGCGATCGGAAAGCTCAGGCCCGAATATCGCGCTTGCATCATGCTGAGGCACGTCGAGGACCGGTCATACGAGGAGATTGCCGAGATAGTGAAGCTCCCATTAGGGACTGTGAAGACATACATCCACCGAGCGAGACACGAATTGCGGGCAGCACTTGATGAGGTACGATGAAGAACGCGATAGAGCGATGGAGCGATAGAGCGATAGAGCGATGGAGCGATGGAGCGATTGAGCGATAGAGCGATAGAGCGATGGAGCGGTTGAGAGATGGAGCGATATCCGAAGACCGATATATCGGACTTCGGCAATCGCACAATCGCCGGTCGCTCAATCTCTCTACCGGTCAATCTGATAGAATCCGCTGAAACTGACCCCGCAACAAACCCGTAAGCCTTTCATGAGGTTCCCTTGAGAGACGATCTATCACCTGAACAGGCCGCGCGAATCGAGCAGGCGCTGAAGCGTCTCCCGTACTTTGACCCCTCCCCGGGCTTCTCGGACAAGGTCATGGCACGGGTGAGTCGTTTTCAGGCTGTAGCTGCTCCTGGCTCCATACAACCGGTGCCTCGCATCCGCATGCCCGAGCTCGTTCCCGAGCGCGAGGAAGTCGTCCATTACATACGCCGTCCTCTCCCCGTCCGTGTCGTCGCGACAGCCCTCCTCGCGTCCGCAGCATTGACGATGTCCATCATCGCCATCACGGCGTTCTTCCGTCCGGACCTCATGCTGCTCGTCATCAATGCCTTCGGAAATCAAAGCCTCGGCTTTCTGACAGCGCTTGCGACGAACACCGCGAACGGAGTACTCGGAGACGCGGGTTACAGTTATGTCTCGTCAGCCGGATCTCTCGCGGGTATTGCTACGATGGCAACCTTTGCAGCCGGTGCGTTCGGCGCGACCGCTGTCCTTCGCGCTGCCGCTTCGTCAACCCGTAAGGCGGCGTAAATGCACCTCCTTCTGGCGATGATCATCGGTCACCATGCGTGGCATAGCGTAAGCCTCGCGATAAGCTGGCTTCTCGTAGTGATGGTCATCGGGTTCGCCGTGATCAGCTATGCCGGCGACCAGGTCGAGATCGTCGTCAATACGATTCGCGACGGAGTTGGCAAGTCGATCGTAAGCGGAGTGCTGGGACATCTGGCAATTCTTCCCGGCGCTGTTGGTGTAGCGATTCTCCTCGGTGTCACGATCGTCGGTATTCTTTTGATTCCGCTCGGACTCATTGCCTACATGATCGTTGTCTCCGGCATCGCAATGTTTGGATTCATTGCGGTTGCGCTTCTCACCGGCGCGGCGATCTCCGGCGGCAAGCAGCGCGATGACACTCCGCGCGGCGCAATGCTTAGAGCGTTCGTCATCGGCACTTGCGCTTATCTCGCGCTCTGGATAATCGCTGCGCTCTTCTCCTGGATGCCATTGATCGGTGCGCTCATCCGATCATTTGCTGCTGGCGCGACGTTCATCGCTGTCACTGCCGGCTTCGGCGCGGTGCTTCGCTCGTACTGGCGGGGCGATTTCGCCAAGCGGGCCGCGGCGAAATAGCTGGCAGCCGGTAGCCGGCGGCCGGTAGCCGGTAAGGGGTATTTCAGGCGCGCCGATTGCACGGTCCTTTTGCGCAACGCCCTTTTATTGCGAGGCAGGACAAAATCACCAGACGAACACCAAACGATTGCCCGCTTGCCGACGTGCTCGCGGAACGCCTTCGCGTTTCCAGGCGCGAGCTCGCCGCGCGCTGGCTGGAACGCATTGCCGATCGCGTCGCGATCGAAAAGAGCGAAATCTTTCCAACCGATGAGTTGCTCGATCACGTCCCGCTCCTGATCGACGGGATAGCTGATTATCTCCAGGATCCGGTCAATGAAGTGTCCGCCGACATGCCTGTCGTCTCCAAGGCGATGGAGCTCGGAGCGTTGCGCCACAAGCAGGGCTTCGACGCGTATCAGATTCTCAAGGAATACGAGATTCTGGGCGGGATTCTCTTTGCCTACCTTGCCGAGGCGGCGGACGAGATTGCGGAGCCCTGCGAGAAGAGTGAGCTCCTGTTCTGCGGCCAGCGCCTCTTCAAGGCGGTGACCATCATTCAGCAAACCACCACGATGCAGTTTCTCCGGCTCGCCGACGCGAAGGTCGCTGAACGAGAAGAGCGTCTCCGCGCGTTCAACCGGTCTGTATCGCACGAGATCAAGAACAGCATCGGGGCAATCCTGGGGGCAAGCGCGACGCTTCTGGAAATGCCCGACGCCGATCCGGCAATGGTGCACCAGTTCCACGGCATCATTGCAAAAAATGCAAGAGCCATGCGGCACACAATCGAGAATCTCGTTGCACTCTCTCGAACTCAGGACGCCGACGCGCGCCAGCACCGAAACGTTCGTCTCCCCGAAGCAGCTCGCGAGGCGGCGCGGGAGGTCCGGGAGTCGGCGGAGGAGGCGGGTGTTGAAATCAGATTCGGCGAGTTGCCGGACGTCGAGATTAACGCCGCCGCCGTGGAGCTGTGTCTCACCAATTACCTCTCGAACGCCGTGAAGTATGCGAACCCGAACGAGCATCCTCGCTTTGCACAAGTGAACGGAGCCATCGAGGCGGGGCCTGACGGCCAGCGGGAGATCGTTGTCCGCGTTTGTGATAATGGGCTCGGCGTTGTTCCGGCGAGCAGGGAGAAATTGTTCGAGCGTTTCTTCCGCGCCCACAATGCAGGAGCGCCCGATGCTGAGGGCACCGGCCTTGGACTCAGCATCGTCGCGGAGACTTCGAAATCGTTGGGCGGCCGGGCATGGGCGGAATTCCCGGAGACAGGCTCGATCTTCGCGTTTTCACTCCCGTTCCGGCGCGATACGACAAGTGACGCCCTAGATGAGTCGGCCGATGAATCCGGAAGTAATGGCGTCTCACCGGATGGCCCCATCGCTTGACATAATTGTAAGAGCGACGCAAGTCTCCGACGCTCGTTTTCAATTATCCCGGAGACTCTCCAATGCTTGTTCGGCCGCATCTCATTCGATGCTTCGTTGTCTTCGCCCTTTCTTTTCTTCTCGCGACGACAATTCAAGCTCAAGCCGATTCCGCCGCTCTCGCACAGCTCCGTTATCGCTACATCGGACCCGTGGGAAATCGCGTGTCGTCGGTAGCCGGAATTCCCGGCGATCCGAATGTCTATTACGCCGGTGCAGCTTCTGGCGGAATCTGGAAAACCACAGACGGTGGCATTCATTGGGCACCGATCTTCGACAGCCAGGACGTCTCCTCGATCGGCGCTCTCGCCGTCGCGCCATCGAATCCGAATATCGTCTGGGCAGGAACCGGTGAGCCGTTCATTCGAAGTCACATCTCCATTGGCAATGGAGTTTATAAGTCCACCGACGCGGGACGCACTTGGAGTCGAATGGGACTCGAGCAAAGCGGACGAATCGGACGATTTGCAATCGATCCGAGAAATCCCGACATCGTCTTCGTAGCCGCGCAGGGACACAGCTATGGCCCGCAACAAGAGCGCGGGATCTATCGCACGACGGACGGTGGGAAAACATGGACGCGAGTCTTGTTTGTCGATCCAAATACCGGGGGCATCGACGTCGTGATGAATCCGACCAATTCGCAGACATTGTTCGCAGCGATGTGGCAGCTCGAGATGCACACATGGTCGAGGGAAAGCGGCGGTCCTGGCAGCGGTCTCTTCGTTTCGCACGATGGCGGAACAACGTGGACAAAACTCAAAGGCAACGGCCTTCCAACTCATACGATCGGAAAGATCGGGCTCGCGTTCGCGCAATCGAATCCGAATCGCCTCTATGCATTAATCGAAACAGGCGATGGCGTGCCGCTCCATGGACAACCAACCGACAACGGCGAGCTTTGGCGATCAGATGATGGTGGAAGCACATGGAAAGTTGTGAGCTATGACCGCAATCTCGCTTGTCGTCAGCCGTACTACACACGGATGGCTGTATCGACTGACAATCCGGATGAAGCGTATTTCCTGTGCGCTACCTTCAGTCGTACTCTCGACGGAGGAGTAACCAATTCGGCCGCGGGTTTCGGCGGCGCGGTCGGCGGTGGCCCCGCCGCTCCGGCAGCGCGAGTTCCAGCCGACTCGGCGAATCTTCGAGCGCCGGCGCTCACAACTCCCGGCGGTGACAATCACGACATGTGGATCGATCCGACAAATGCAAATCGCATGGCCGTTGCAAACGACGGTCAGGTCGCGATCTCTACTACTCGTGGTCGTACTTGGCTTCGCGTGAACTTGCCGATCGCGCAGATCTATCACGCTACCGTCGACAATCGCATTCCCTATTACGTCTACGGCAACAAGCAGGATGGTCCGTCTTATCGTGGGCCAAGCAACAGTAGAACCGGCAACACGATCGCGCGAAGTGAGTGGCATTCCGTCGACGGCGGCGAAAGCGGATGGGCGACTCCGGATCCTGTCGATTCGAATCTCGTCTGGTCAACCGCGTCAGGATCAGGCAGTAGAGGCGGCATCGTCATTCGCTTCGATGAGCGAACTCGGCAGAGCCAAAACGTCGAGGTTTATCCTCTCAGCACAGGCGGTCACGCTGCTGCTGATTTGAAATATCGATTCGTGTGGGATGCGCCATTCCTGATTTCGCCGAACGATCACAACCGCGTTTACATCGGAAGCCAGTTCGTGCACATGACGACCAATGGCGGTCGAAGCTGGCAGGTGATCAGCCCCGATCTCACCCGAAACGACAAGTCGAAACAGCAGATGTCGGGTGGACTCACGCCAGACAATATTGGCGTCGAATACGGGGGCGTGATCTACGCGATCGCGGAATCGCGCGCACAGTCTGGTTTGATCTGGACTGGAAGTAATGATGGCCTGGTTCACGTGACGCGTGATGCCGGCAAAACGTGGACGGATGTGACGAAGAATATCCCCGGAATTCCGATGTGGGGATCCGTGCGTCACATCGAGCCGTCGCGTTACGATGCAGGTTCAGCTTATCTCATCGTCGACGGCCATCAGGAAAACAATCGCGATCCCTGGGTCTATCGCACGAAGGATTTCGGAAAGACATGGAAGCTTATCGTTACGGGCATTCCGAAGAGTCCGCTGAGTTACGCGCACATAATTCGCGAGGATCCGGTGCGGCGCGGACTTTTGTATCTCGGCACCGAGAATGCGCTTTACACGTCATTCGATGACGGCGATCACTGGCAGCCGCTGCAGCTGAATCTTCCGCACTCGCCGGTGTACGGACTAGTGATTCAGGAGAAGTTCAACGATCTCGTCATTGCGACGTATGGCCGAGGTTTTTGGATTCTAGACGACTTGAGTCCGCTTCAAAACGCGACGCCCGAGCTGACTTCGTCGACTGCTCAGCTTCTGAAGCCAAGGGCGGCGTATCGTTGGGTCGACATTTCCGGAAACGTTTCGACGAATGACGATCCCACGGCTGGAACGAATCCGCCGTATGGCGCGGCAATCAACTATTGGTTGAAGACAGCGCATCCCGATACCGGAGCGGTCAGACTGGAAATCCTCGACACAAACGGAAAGTCGGTTAGAACTTTCCGGGGCACGGGCAGAGCCGGCATCAATCGCGTCTATTGGAATCTCCGCAACGACTCGAGCAAAGTCGCGCGACTTCGCACGAAGCCAACGTACGACGCGGAATTTGAAATGAATCGCGACAGCACGAGAGTCGCGCCGGGCATTGGACGACTCTCGGTGCTGATGCCGCCGGGAGCGTACACTGTGAAGCTGACAGTCGATGGACAATCCTATACACAGGCGCTCCAGGTGCTGAAGGATCCGAATGACCCTGTCACCGATCAGGACATCGCTGCGTCGACTTCGACACTCCTGGCGCTTCAGACTGATTTGAGCGCAGTATCCGACATGCTCGGGACAATCGAATCATTGCGATCACAGATTCAGCACCTCGGTGCGACGGGCGAGGCGCGCAATCGATCCGATGCATTCGAGCAAAAGCTCATGGCGATCGAAGGAAGCATTGTCGACCTCCGAATGACGGGGCGAGGACAGGACGAAGTGCGATATCCAGTCATGATCGGCGGTCAGCTAGCGTATCTCGCGGGTGGCGTTGCCGCGTCGGATTTCACACCGACCAATCAGCAAAAAGAAGTTCAGCAGATACTCGAGAATCAACTGAAGGAAACGCGGACCGCGCTCGACCACCTGATTCAAACCGATCTGCCGTCGTTCAACAGTGATCTTCGGGCGAAGGGAATTAAGGAATTAGAAGCGAGGTAGAGATGAGAAATATTCGGATTGTTGCGCCGGTTGTGTTTGTCGTTCTTGCTGCCGACGTACAGGCGCAAAAACTTGGGACCGTTCATTTTCAGAATTCGTGTAGTCCGGCAGCGCAGGAAAGCTTCAATCGTAGTGTCGCACTGCTTCATTCGTTCGAGTTCCGCCAGGCGATCGATGGATTCAATGCGACACTCAAAACCGACTCGACATGTGCGATCGCCGATTGGGGCCTCGCACTCAGCGCGTGGTCAAATCCATTCGCCAACGCGATCAGGCCGGAGAAACAAATCGCAAACGGGCTCGCTTTTGTCCAAAGCGGGCGCGAGAGAGGCACGAAGACACAGCGGGAAAAGGACTATATCAACGCAGTGGCTTTGCTGTATGAGAATGCGCATCCAACTGACCAGCTGAAACGACTCGAAGCGTACAGCGACGCGATGAAAGGGGTAGCAGCTCGCTATCCGAATGACACCGAGGCATCGATCTTCTATGCGCTGTCGCTTGCAATTTCAGCTGACCCAGCTGACAAGACTTATGCGAACCAGTTGAAAGCCGGCGCACTCCTGGAGAATCTCGCGAAAAAATATCCCGATCATCCGGGACTCGCGCATTACATAATCCACACGTACGATGTTCCGCCGCTTGCATCCCGGGCCCTTCACGCGGCGAACGCCTATTCGGCGATTGCTCCGTCGCTGCCCCACGCGCTGCACATGCCTTCGCATACGTTCACAAGGGTTGGTGATTGGCAGAAATCGATCGACGCGAATGTAAAATCGGCGGCTGCAGCGGCGCGCGATAAATCAGGCGCTGAGGAATTGCACGCGAGCGACTACAGGATGTACGCCTACCTGCAGACGGCTCAGGATCACGCAGCTCACGAGCTGCTGGAAAGTATTCCAAAAATGCAATTGGATTTCGATCCGACAAAGCCGGCATCGGCGGCTCCGCCGTCCGCAGGCTACTTTGCCCTCGCGGCAATGCCCGCGCGCTACGCTCTCGAGCGAGGCGACTGGAAGGCTGCTGCTCACCTCGCGGTCCAGAAAAGCCCCACACCATACGCAGATGCAATAACGCACTTCGCGCGCGCGCTCGGCGCTGCGCGCATCGGTGATACTGCCACTGCAGCGGAATCGATCGTCGAGCTGAAAAGAATTCGCGACGATCTTATCAATCAGAATGAGAAGTACTGGACCGAACAGGCAGAGATTCAAATCCACGGCGCGTCCGCGTGGCTTGCGTTCGCTCAAGGTAAGAAAGAGGAAGCGCTCGCAATGATGCGCGAAGCTGCTGAGCGGGAAGATGCGACTGAAAAGAGCGCCGTTACACCCGGTCCGATTGCGCCTGCGCGCGAGCTACTCGGTGAGATGCAGCTGGAGCTGAATCAACCCGCTGAGGCGTTAAGGAATTTCGAGCGAACGTTGAAGGTCGAGCCTCGCCGCTTCCGAACCGTTGCAGATGCAGCGAAAGCTGCGATGGCCGCGGGGGATCGCGTGAAAGCGAAGAGGTACTACGCTCAATTAATCGATGTCGCCAAGCGCGGCGACAAACCGGGGAGACCCGAGGTCATCGCCGCGCAACGAATCGCGGCCAGGTAAGATTTTCGAAAAATTCAGCGCCGTCGTGAGCACCATCGTGCAAGCAAATCGTTCTTTGGGTTGTTGCTGATGTTGTGCTGGCCGCTGCCATCCGCATTCATCACGTAAATCTCCGAGTTTCCGTCCCGCGAAGAATGGAACGCGATCTGTCTTCCGTCCGGCGACCACGATGGATGATAGTCTGAAGCAGGATTGTCAGTTAGGCGCTGAACTTCGCTTCCATCGGCGCGCATCACGTAAATGTCAGGTCGGCCGTTTCGGAAACTCGAGAATGCGATTCGCTTTCCGTCAGGAGA
This sequence comes from Gemmatimonadaceae bacterium, assembly GCA_046262875.1. Classification (GTDB taxonomy): domain Bacteria; phylum Gemmatimonadota; class Gemmatimonadetes; order Gemmatimonadales; family Gemmatimonadaceae; genus UBA4720. The sequence continues at coordinate 33,214 of JBHELX010000008.1, forward strand.
CCACACGGGCTCTACGTCGCTGCGCGGCGAGTTCGTCAGGCGCGTAACATCACTTCCCCTCGCACTCATTGTGTATATCTCGACATCACCATCGCGGTTGGAGTGAAACGCAATCCTGTTTCCGTCGGGCGACCACGCCGGCGCGCCATACCAGGCAGGATGGTGAGTGATGTTCACCGGATTCGATCCATCTGCATCGATCGCGAAGATCTCATCGTGTGTGCTGTCCTGCGTCTGCCCGAACGCGATGCGCTTTCCGTCAGGTGACCAATCGGGGCGAAGGCTTTCCATCGCACCCATCGTAACTCGACGGAGATCGCTTCCGTCGCGTCGCATCGAATAAATCGCGAATCGACCGTCGCGATCGCTTTGAAAAACAATTCGTGAGCAATCCGGCGACCATGCCGGATACCAGTCGTTACCGGCATGCCGTGTGACATTGATCGGATTGTTGCCACTCGCGTCCGTGACGAAGATGTCGTCATCTCCATCGCGATTGGATACGAACGCGATACTGGATGCGGCGGCGTTACTCTCGGTCCGCATCAAACCGTGCGAGCACGAAATGAGAATCAACACCGCCAGGGCGGTTACCCCATGCGTCCTCTTATGGCGCGGCAGCATTGCTCCTGATGGTAACGAGGGCGACGCGATTTCTTCCGCTGCATGCCAGCACGAGATTGCCGTCGCGCGTCGCCATCATATTGCGCACTACTCCACCGCCGGATGGAATCACCCACGTCTGAAATTTCTCCGTCGCCGGATCAAAGCGCACGAGAGTATTCGGAGTCACACCCGATTCGCTGTACCATATGATCCCGTTCAGCGCGACGATTCCATATGGCCGCGATTGCGGTCCGCTCGGGGAAGGCCAGTCACGCACCGCTCCCGTTTTCGGATCGAAGCGACCAAGATAGCCCCGCGAATAATCCGAATACCAAAGGACATCGTCCTTCGTGATCGCGACGCGACGCGGGCGCGTTTCCGAATTCGGCAGCGTGTATTCCTTGATCTGCATCGTACTCGGATCGATCCGTGCAATCTTGTTGATTCCAAACTCCACGTACCACGGAGCTCCTTTCGAATCGATCACCATTCCGTATGGCAAAGACCTCGGCGTCGGCGAAGTCGCAAGTTTTATGTCGCCAGTTCTCGGATCGAGCCGCCCGACCATGTTGCCGCCCTGGACTGTGAACCAGAGAATTCCGTTTTGATCGAAGAGCGGAGTGTGCGGATCGCGCGCTGCTGGATTGGGCATTTTGTACTCGGTGATGTCACCGGTCTTCGGATCTAGCTTGCCGATCAGCGCCGCCGAGTTGCCTGTGTACCAGATGTTGCCCTGCTTGTCTTCGGTTAGACCGTGCGGACCCGACTGCGTGGTCTTCGCCGGAAATTCCTTCATCGCACCTGTGCGCGGGTCGAGCCGGCCAAGAACATTCGCGAACTGACCGGTCCACCAGATGTTGCCGTCAGTCGTGGCAAGCGGATCATGAGGTCGCGAACCCAGAGTCGGGACGAGCCATTCTTTGATCGAGACGTTCATGCTGCCGGGAACGACTACGGCGCGCGGCTTCGGCTTTTCCGGAAAGTGTTTCGCGAGATATGCCGCGATCGTAGTGGACTGATCGCTCGGGAGCTTTACCATCGAGCTGAAAAGCTCCTGCCAATCTTTTTCGGAATAACCGGAGTTGGCAATGAGGCCGAGGCCGTGACAGCGTGCGCAGTTGGTCTCGACTAATTCCTTGCCATGTCCCTCGGGCAGCTGCACCGCCTGACCCCGCTGCTGCGCGCAAGCAATCACGGGCAGCAACATGAACAGAGGAGGCAACACGATGCTTTTTCTAAGCATGTCTCAGCCCTTCAGCTTTTCATTCAACAGATTTCTAATGCGTTTCTCCAATTTCCCGTTCGAAACGCACCGCACTGCGTCTGTGCTCGTGCCCTCTGCCGGAGTCGCGTAGCCTTCGATCAGCGTAGAAATTGCCGTAGTTCCGTCGATCTTTGGCTGCACTGTCGTGGCGATTGACAGCTTGGTTCGATACATCCCCCCGGATGGGCCAGCAACATCGTTGCCACATCTCACAATCTCCGCAGTTCGCATATCAGTGAGCTTCCGGCTCGTGAAATTGTGCGTGCCAAAGATTTCTGCATCGCTGTCGAGGACTTCGGCGCCGACGATTCCAATCGTTTTGTAGACTTCGGGCAGCAGTGCCCAGACTTTTTCCGATGGCGCTTTGATCACTGCATTAATGTCATCGGCGTCCGCGGCTAACCGGATTTCGACGGTCTCGCTTCCCACGACGCTCGCCGGCAAGCCTGTCGATGGCGGCGCACCTGCCTGCTGAACCGGAGTGCTGGTCGCGCAACCAAGGCTCACGAGGGCGAGCAGAGCGATCGATTTCATAAGTTGTCCAAGCCTCAATAAGAAAACTTCAAGCCGCTGCCAGGCGTTCCGCTGTTTTCGTGAGCGCGATAGCTGCAGCTGACTCGGGCTCTCCCACCACGATGGGCAATCCTGTATCTCCGCCCGTCAAAACTGGTGGATACAGCGGAATCTGACCGAGCAACGGAACGCCGAGCTCGACGGCCAGTTTCATTCCGCCGCCTGAGCCGAAAATCGCTGTCTTCTCACCACAATGCTGGCATTCGAGCCAGCTCATGTTTTCGATTACACCGAGCACAGGGACATCGACCCGCTCGAACATCTTCGCGCCGCGCAATGCGTCACCAATCGCAACGTCCTGCGGAGTCGTAACGATCAACGCACCGGCAACGTGAGTGGCTTGCACGAGCGACAGCTGTGCATCCCCAGTTCCTGGCGGGAGATCGATCATGAAATAGTCGAGCTCGCCCCACGCAACGTCGCGGATGAACTGAGTGATGATCTTCATAATGATCGGTCCGCGCCAAATTGCGGGCTGATCGCGCTCGATGATAAACCCGAGGCTCATGACCTTCACGCCGTGCGCCTCGAGCGGAATCATTTTCTCGTTCACAACTCTCGGCTGCTCATCCACGCCCATCATTCGCGGAACGTTTGGACCATAGATGTCGGCATCCATCAATCCAACGCGCGCACCTTTTTTTGCGAGCGCGATCGCGAGATTCGTCGCGACTGTCGACTTCCCTACTCCGCCTTTTCCGCTCGAGATAGCGATGATGGTTCCAAGATTTGGATACCTCACCGGAGTCGGTGCGGGCACGGCGGCTTTTCTCGAAGCCGGCTCTTGCCCCATGACAGGAAGCGCTCGCGGCTTGGCTTTCGGAGATGCGGGAGCGGAAGCTTGCGACGAATCTTTAACGTCAACACGCACGTCACTTACTCCATCGATTTGTTGAACTACCTGCCGCACATCGCGCACGATCGTCGCGTCATCGCTCGGCGACAACAAAAGCGTGAATCGAACTTTGCCATCGACATTTGTCGCAACGTCACGCACCATCTCGGCTTCGAGAACATTCAGGCCGAGTCGATTGTTGCGAATAGTCGAGAGCGCGGCATTGACGCGCTCCTGGAGATTGGCTGTCACTGCGCGATGACGCGGACTTCCCGCACCTCCGGCACGCGCTGCCGCAAATGAGCTTCGATTCCCGGCATGAACGTCGCCGGCGATAGCTCGCAATCGGGACACGATGCGTCGATTCTCACGGTGACACAACCGCTCGATGCTGAATATTCGGTGACTTCGATATGACAGTTTTCAATGCGCAGCAATTGGCCGACGTCGGCAAGCACCGCAGTAATTCGAGCTGCTACTTCCGCTTCTTTACGCTTTCTTCGGGCACGAAGCACGATCATGAAGGAAAAATAACTACAACCGCGGACCGCGGACTGCGGAAGAGCCGCGGACCTCGGAAAACGGAAACTCTCTGTCGCCGAGCGAGTTCCGACCGCTCGGACTAGTCCTGCTCCTTCCGTTTTCCGCCGTCCGCGGTACTTCCGCGGTCCGCAGTCCGCGGTTGTGTTTCCCCGGTTTCCTTATCAGTTTGCAGCATGAAGTACCCTGAGGTCATGAACTACGTCGGCGGCCGATTTGTCGCCGGCGACCATCCGTATTTGGACGTCTTCAATCCGAGCGACGGGACCGTCATATCGAAGGTCCCCCTTTCAGCGCGCGACGATGTCGATGCCGCCGTCGCTTCGGCCAAAGGCGCGTTTCCGGCATGGTCAGCGCTTCCGATCAAAGAGCGCGTGCAGGTCTTCTATAGATACCGCTCGCTTCTCGAGCGGGACATCGAACAGCTGACCGCTCTCGTCACTGAAGAGAACGGCAAAGTCTACGGCGAAGCTAAGGCCGAGATTCTGAAATCGATGGAGCTCACCGAATTTGCGTGTTCACTCCCCCAAATCGCAGCGGGTGAAGTTCTCGAGGTGAGTCGCGGTGTCGAATGTAGAATCGAGCGCTTCCCTCTTGGCGTCGTCGCTTCGATCACTCCGTTCAATTTCCCGAACATGGTTCCCAACTGGACGATCCCGAATGCGATCGCCCTCGGGAATTGCATGATTCTGAAACCGTCGGAGCTTGTGCCTCTTTCGAGTATTCGAATCGCCGAGCTGTTGCGTGAAGCGGGATTGCCGGAAGGCGTGTTCCAGGTCGTGAATGGTGGAAAGGATGTCGTCGAAGCGATCTGCGATCATTCGGGAATCGAAGCGATCAGCTTCGTCGGGTCAACGAAGGTGGCGAAGCTCGTTTATCGTCGAGGCACAGCGAATCTCAAGCGAGTCCTCGCACTCGGCGGAGCGAAGAATCATCTCATCGTGATGCCCGATGCTGATTTGGAGATGACGTCATCCAATGTTGTGGCGTCGATGTCCGGATGCGCGGGACAGCGATGCATGGCGGCGTCGGTTATGGTCGCGGTGTCCGAGACCGATCATATCATTCAGCGCATGATCGACTACGCGAAGAAAGTTGTGCCCGGTGAAAATCTCGGTCCCGTGATTTCTGCGGAAGCGAAGGAACGAATCGAGCGATACATCACGGAAGCGGAGAAAGCCGGCGCGAGCGTTCTAGTCGACGGACGAAAGACTGTCGTGAAGGGGAAAGAAAACGGGTTTTATGTCGGTCCGACGATCATCGACTTCGTCACCCCCGAGATGAAGATCGCTCAGGAAGAAGTTTTTGGTCCGGTGCTCGTGATCATTCGCGCTAAAGATCTCGACAGAGCGTTGGAGATCGAGAACGCATCCACCTACGGTAACGCGGCGTCGGTTTTCACCGAGAGCGGCGGTGTTGCCCGCTATGTGATGGAGAATGCAAGCGCTGGAATGGTCGGAGTGAACGTCGGTGTTCCAGTTCCACGCGAGCCGTTCTCATTTGGTGGATGGAACGAGTCACGCTTTGGAGTTGGTGATATCACCGGCAAAGGATCGATCGAGTTCTGGACTCGATCGAAGAAGATGACGACGAAGTGGAATCAGGAACACGGAACCAATTGGATGAGTTAACAACAACTGCGGAACGCGGACTGCGGAAGAACTGCGGAACGCGGGTTACGGAAGAAACGAAAGCGGAGAAAAGAATGACGATCGACACATCAGTTGAATTCACTGGAATTCACTTCGAAAATCCCTTCATGCTCTCGTCAGCACCGCCGACGGAGTCGGAGAGCAACATTCTGCGCGCATACGAAGCGGGATGGGGCGGTGTCGTCACCAAGACCATCGGGCTGCATCCCGTTGTGAATGTCTACGGTGCGAAAGCGAAGTTCATGAGGACGGCGCCCGACAATGCGCGAGTGTCGATGAAAAAGCAGCCGAACGCCGCGCTGCATTCGTCGTGGAATTGGGAGCTCATCTCCGACAAAGCGATCGATTGGTGGGAACCCCGCATTCGTCGAATCAAGGAAGCGTTTCCGAATCGTGTTCTCATCGCATCGATCATGGCGGGATCGGGAAACGACAAGGAGCACGACAACTGGCAGCTGCTGGCAAAGGCATGCCAGGACGCGGGCGCCGACGGTCTCGAGCTCAACTTTTCGTGCCCGCACATGGACAGAAAAGACATGGGCTCGAACATCGGAAAAGACAGCGTGCTTTGTTCGACGGTTACCGAAGCAGTAAAAGAAGTCGCGAAAGTTCCGGTTTGGTGTAAGCTCACGCCGGCAACTGCCGACATCGTCGTCGAGGCGGGCGCATGCTTTCGCGGCGGTGCCGACGCAATCGTTTCGTCGAACACGTTCCCTTCACTTCCTGTCATAGATCCCGAAACACTGGAGTTCGAGATCAACGTTGACGGCCTGGTATCGAGCGGCGGACTCGGCGGACCAGCAATTCTTCCGCTCGCGCTCGCGAAGATGGCGTCGCTGACGCAGGCGTTCCCCGATAAGAGTTTCTCGGGAATCGGGGGCATCACTGATTTCGCCCAGGCGATCAGTTACTTCATGCTGGGCTGCGGAACAGTGCAGGTGTGCACAGCTGCGATGCTCGATCACGCGATTGGACCGAATGTCATCAAGCGGCTCAACGAGCAGTACAAGGAATTCCTCGAGAAGCACGAAGCTTCCGATGGCTGGCATTCACTCGAGGATTTCCGCGGCCTTCGTCGCGATCGTGTTGTTCTTCAGTCGCAGATTCGTCGGCCGAGTGATTCTGATTATGCGGGTGGATATGAGGTGGTTGAAGGTTACGCAGCGCCCGAGCCTGCGCAGGCGAGCGCATAATGGCGATTAGCGCGGAACGTTTAGCCGGCAGCCGGAAGCCGGTAGCTGGTAGCGATCAGCCGGGAGCTGATCTCGTAATGCCCCACACTGATCATCACCCACAGCCGTACCACGGCCCCTCGAAGGCCGAGGTGCTGGCGATGCGTAAGGAGTACGCCAATCCAGCGATCACAACGCTCTACAAGGAGCCGTTGATGATCGTCGAGGGATACATGCAGTATCTCTACGATGAAACGGGTCGGCGATATCTCGACATGCTTGCGGGCATTGTCACGGTTTCCTGTGGCCACTGCCATCCCAAGGTAACGGCGAAGATCAAGGAGCAGGTCGACACGCTTCAGCACGCGACCACGATCTACTTGCATCCAAACATGCCAGCGCTCGCGAAGAAGCTCGCGTCGAAAATGCCGAAGGGTCTCGACGTCACTTATTTCGTCAACAGCGGTAGCGAGGCGAATGATCTCGCGATTCAAATAGCTCGACTTTACACAGGAAATCCGGATGTGATCGCGGTGCGCAATTCGTATCATGGCGGTTCACCGTCGAGCAATACGATCACGTCTCACAGCACGTGGAAGTATCCCGTGAACGTTGCAACCGGCGTGCATCACACCGTTTGTCCAGATCCGTATCGCAGTCCATTCACCGGTACCCCGGAGGAGATTGCGACGAAAAGCGTTGCCGATCTCAAGGATTTGATTCGATTCGGAACGTCGGGTTCGATCGCCGCGTTCATCATGGAGCCGATTCAAGGAGTTGGCGGGGCGACTCACGGCGCGCCGAATTACTTGAAGGAGGCGTATGCAGTTGTGCGCGAGCGCGGCGGCCTTTGCATCGCCGATGAAGTGCAAACCGGATTCGGCAGGACTGGCGATCATTACTGGGGATTTCAGAATTTCGATGTCGTGCCGGATATCGTAGTGATGGCGAAAGGAATTGGAAATGGAGTCCCGCTCGCGGCGGTGACGACGCGAATGGAAATCGGGCAGGCGCTAACGCAACGCGTTCACTTCAATACCTTCGGCGGAAATCCCGTGTGCATGGCAGCGGGATTGGCAGTCCTCGACGTGATCGACGAAGACGGGCTTCAGGAAAACTCGCGAGTGATCGGCAAGCGGCTGAAGGATGGATTCAAGCGCTTGATGAACGAGCACGACCTCATCGGTGACGTTCGCGGAATGGGCCTCATGCTCGGCGTTGAATTCGTGCGCGATCGCGCGACGAAAGAGCCGGCGAAAGCTGAAACGCTTCAGGTTCTCGAGGAAGCGCGCGCGATGGGCGTGTTAATCGGAAAAGGTGGAATCGATGGCAACGTGATTCGCATAAAGCCGCCGATGTGTATCACAGCGGAGGATGCGGATTACACGCTCGAGGTAATTCATCGCGCGTTGCAATCAGTCGAGTCGGCCTGATTGGAGGCAGAAGGTTAATATGCGAACGACGAGATTTTCTGAGTAAAGCGCTCAGCGATCTTCAAAGACTTGCGCAAGATCGATAACGATTGTCCGTCACCGCGCTGGATGGAGCCTACGGCAACGACATGGGCCTTATTTCCAACGGCGTCGAGTAGAAGCCCAACCAAACGCGTGGCCACAATCTGATGGTTCAGCGATGGGGCAGGCGTCACGAGCAGTGAGCCTTCGAGCAACTCGTATCGGGGCCCGTCGTCGGGGAAATCGTCGAGCATGTCGATCGTAAAATGCGGAACCGGAAGCACCATGCGCATAGTCTGAATCCTCGGCGAACGGGTACGCAAGTGTCCATCCAGCCAAAGTGCTTCCCACGGCAGTGAACGCGTGACCATTATTGTTCATGTCACACCGAACGGTCGCAGATCCCTAGTCCAATCAGCAGGAGTTTGTCGTGAAATTCGACACCATAATTCGCGGGGGAAATGTCGTTACCCCAACAGGAACTTCGAAGACCGACGTTGGCATTGTCGGTGAGAAGATCGAGGCGATTGCGCCTGATCTTGCTGCGACTCCGAACACCAAAGTCATCGACGCATCTGGTCATCATGTAATTCCCGGCGTGCTCGATGTGCACGTGCATCTCGAGCTTCCGTTTTGCGGAACCGTTTCCGCCGATGATTATCGAACCGGAACTCGCGCGGGTGCGCGCGGTGGTGTGACGACGCTTATCGATTTCGCGATTCCCTACGCCGGCGATTCGCTCAACGACGCCGCAGACAACTGGATGAAGAAAGCCGAAGGCAAGGCGATGATCGATTACACGTTTCACATCTGCATCACTCGGTGGAACGAGCACAAGGATCAGATCAAGGGAATGGTCGATCGCGGCTTTACGACGTTCAAGGAGTTCATGATCTACGAGTCCGAAGGGTGGCAGTCGGACGATCGTGCGCTTTTTGGAACACTCGAGAAAATGAAGGAATACGGAACGATGCTGCTAGTTCACGCCGAGTCCGCGCGTGTGCTCGATGAATTGATCGCTCGGCATCATACGCCGGAGCTGATGAAGCAATACGGCGCGCAGCTTCATGCGATGACGCGTCCGAATTTCATCGAGGCCGAGGCGATTCAGAGAGTCGTAATGTGGAGCGAAGTGACTGGTGGTCAGTTGTACATCGTTCACATGTCGACGGGAGAAGGCGCTGACATTATTCGCGCTGCGCAAAAGCGTGGAGTCCCAGTCATTGCTGAGACCTGTGCGCAGTATCTCGTTCTGGATGATTCAGTGTTCGCCGAAGAGGACGGCCATTTGTACGCGTGCTGTCCGCAGGTGAAGAAGCCGAAAGACATCGAGCGTTTGTGGGAAGGCTTGAAGACTGGTGAAGTGTCGGTGATCTCGACTGACACGTGCACGTTCGATCGCGAGCAGAAAGCGATGTGGGAAGGTGACTGGACGAAGATTCCGATGGGCATGCCGGGACTCGAGACGTTGTTGCCTGTGACATACACGCACGGTGTTCTCAAGAATCGCATCTCGCTCGAGGAGATGGTATCGAAGCTCTCGACGAATCCCGCGAAGATCATGGGACTCTACCCGAAAAAGGGTGCGATTACAGTTGGAAGTGATGCGGATCTCGCAATCATTCATCCGACGACTACGCAGCGTGTCGATCCCGCGTCGATGGAGACGAACGCGGACTGGTCGCCTTATCATGGATGGGATCTCGCAGGATTCTCGCGCACGACGCTCTCGCGTGGCGATGTGATCGTTGACGACTATTGCGTTGTCGGCCGAGAGGGCCGCGGTCAGTGGCTACCGAGAACCAGGGCCGGGCTCCACTAGGGCAGCACCATGCCCCACCCGTGACGCTTTCCGCCGAGGTGTGTAATGTCTTTCGATCAAATACTCGAGCAGTATCACTCCGCCTGTAACGATTTCGCGAAAGGAAATCCCGAGCCCGTGAAGCGACTTTATTCGCAAGGAGCGAACGCAACTCTCGCAAATCCGTTTGGACCTGCTGTCCACGGTTGGAAGGATGTATCCGCTGCTCTCGACTTCGCCTCGTCCCGCTTCCGCGACGGGGAGGTTATAAGCTTCGAGTCCGTGGGCAGGTACGAGAGTGCCGATCAGTCGACGATTTTCGAAGTCGAGCAGTGGACGGTAAAGTTTGGCGGACAAACGGAGATGTCGTCGTTTGCTTTACGGGCGACGAGCACGTTCGTGCGCGAAGGCGACACCTGGAAGCTTGTCCATCGTCACGCAGATCCAATTGCGACTAGTGACCCGAGTGGTCCCTTGCGCGGTTCGACCCGGCAACGACTCCCGTGAATCTTTGAAAGGTGTTGCTCGCGGACTTTGAAAGTTTGCGCGAGCTTCTTGTGCATCAGTAGAGGACGATCGGCTCCTGCGGACACACTCCCAGCGCTTGCTCTTTGCCGTAAAGTACTTTATTCTACTGCGATTTAGCCATCCAGAACCAACGCATGAATCACTCATCTCTCTTCAGACGTCCGAGCGCATTCCTCCCAGTCACCATGTCGCTTGTCGCCCTTGCGATTGTGTTGATCTATCTCGCTTTGAACGGCCCGGCCCCTCAGCGGGATGAAGAAACTGCGGCCCACCTGTGGCAGCTTCTCATGGCCGCGCAAGCACCGATTGTATTGTTCTTCGCGGTCAAATGGTTACCACAGTCGCCGAGAAAGGCTTTGCTTGTCCTTGGCCTGCAAGTCGCAGCGGCGATCGCAGCGATGGCGCCGGTATTCCTGCTTCACTGGTAATTCGAATAGCGACTGACAAGACTCTTTATAAGCGCCGCCGGATCGACTGCACTACCAGTTACTCGCTCGATCAGCGTCTCTGATCGAAAACGCATACCATGCCGGTGAATATTCTCGCCCAGCCAGCGACGCAATTCACTGAACTCCCCCGCCGCAAACGCGTCCTCCAGCGGACCAATCGCACGCTCGGCAGCAGCGAAAATCTGCGCGGCGTAAATATTCCCCAACGTGTACGTCGGGAAATAGCCGATCAGTCCATCCGCCCAGTGAATGTCCTGAAGACAACCGGTTCGATCATCCGGCGGAGTGACGCCAAGATAACGCTGATACAATTCGCTCCAGGCTCCAGGAAGATCCGCCGCAACCAGATCACCGTCGAGCAATCTCCGCTCGAGCTCGAACCGAATCACAATGTGAAGATTGTATGTCACCTCGTCGGCCTCGACACGAATGAGATTAGGCTCTACGCGATTCGCTGAGCGACGAAATGTGTCGAGTGAGACACCATGAAACGCATCGTGAAACGTGCTCTGAAGCTGCGGATAGAAGTGTCGCCAGAATCCCTCGCTCCGCCCGACAAGGTTCTCCCACAGTCGCGACTGAGACTCGTGAATACCAAGCGAAACCGCCTCGCCCATCGGTGTCCCATAATATCCGGGATCGAGACCCTGATCGTACAAGGCGTGCCCAGCCTCGTGCAGACCCACAAAAATTCCGCGACCGATGTGATTCTCATAGTAGCGCGTCGTCATGCGCACATCGCCCGGCCCTACCTGCGTGCAGAACGGATGCTGCGCAAGATCCACACGGCCACCGTCGAAATCGAATCCGATCGCAGTGACGATTGCATCCGTAAAACCTCGCTGTCGATCCAGATCGAAATTCCCCTCGAGGACATTCGGAGACGATGTTTGCCCTCGCAGCGAGTCCACCAATGGAACGAGCTCACTGCCGAGTCGACTGAACAACGCAGACAATCTCTCGGTCGTCATGCCCGGCTCGTAATCGTCGAGCAATGCATCGTATCGTGTGCCCGTATATCCAACCGCATCCGCCTCTTCGCGTGACAGCGCAAAAACCTTGTCGAGCCACGGAGCAAAAGATTTGAAGTCATTCTTCTTCCGCGCCTGCGCCCATACCTTCGAAGCACGCGTCGTCACCCGCGCTATCTCCTCCACCAGTCGTCGCGGAAGTTTTCGGTCTCGATCGTATCCTCGGCGCAGCTCGCGGACGTTTACTGCCTCGGGACTTTCGGGATCCGCCACCAGGGATGAATTTTCGACCGCACCCAGTAGCTCATCGTACCGCGGATTTGTTGCGCGATCGTGTACCAAACCAGCGAGCAGCGCCTGCTGCTCCGAGCGATGCTTCACTCCCGCGCGCGGCATGTATACCTCCTGATCCCAATCCAGCAGATCCATGCAGGACGACAATACGGATTCTTCGCGCGATAGACGCACAAGCTCGGCGTATGCTTGCTCAGGATTCATTTCGAGAGGTAGAATAAGCCCAGTATGCTAACACCATCTGAAGAAATCGGCCTCGAGGGCCGCCAGCTCGCCAATCGCGTGCAGGACGCCCTCGACCGTATGCCAGAAGCAGACATCGTCGAGCTGATCCATTCGATTCGTCGTGAGGCCGCGGCACGACATCTCATCTATCAGCGGGATGGAGTAGACGACGTGATCACACTCCTGCCCTGCCCGATCACGCTGCGGCCGGATCAGCTCGGCTACACACACTATGTCTCACAGACTGTTCTCAACTGTCACAAGCGACTACCCGATCTTTATTTCTCCTCGCCCGATGTTCGTGAGATCCTTCGCCTGACACCGCCCGAAGAGGAATGGCTTCGTGAATGTTGGACGCCCGCGCACCGAGAAGCGAATCCGATTTTTTGTCGGCTCGACGCAGTCGTCGACTATTCCATCGCCGAGTGGAAAGATTCGATCAAGTTTCTCGAGCCGAATCTGACTGGCATCGGCGGGCTGCACATGGCGCCGACATCGATGGAGGTACTCGGCGATGTGGTTGTACCTGCGCTGCTCGCGCAGGATTCGACAATCCGGCTCCAGCTCGCCGAAGATATCCGCGAGCTTCTGCTTCAGGATTTGCTGGAACATCTCGATGCGATCGGCCGCCCCGAAGGACGGATCGTTCTCGTCGATCCCAAATACTCGATCGATGGCCCCGACGAAATGCAGGCAGTCGTCGAGTACTACCAGGATCATTATGGAATCTCGCTGCTGCACGCAGATGCCAGCGAGCTTCGTCTGCGCGGCGACGAAGTGTATTACGGTGATGAGAAAGTAGATCTCGTTTACCGCGACGCGAGCGTGCTCGATCTCATCGATATGGCCGCGGAAGGCAAAGACGTGGCGCCGATGAAAGCGCTGTTGAAACAGAATCGTGTCGTATCATCGATCGCGGCAGAGCTGGATCAGAAGAGCTGCTTCGAGATTTTTACTGATCCGGCGATCGCAGATCGGTTTCTGACCGCCGAAGAACAGATTGTCATGCGTCGGCATGTTCTCTGGACGCGACTTGTTTCCGATCGGCGCACGACGTCGCCGACCGAAGATCAGGTCGACTTGCTCGAGTTCATTAGAAATGACAGGGAATCTTTCGTTCTCAAGCCGAATCGGTCATATGGTGGAGAGGGTGTCGTTGTGGGTCACACGACGGATCAGAGCGGATGGGAAGCTGCGATCGAGTACGCGCTCAGGGATGACACTGATAGATGGGTTGTGCAGAGGGCGGCTCCCATTCCGGTGAAATCGTTTCACGTTCTGGATGATTCCGGCAAGCTTCACGTCGAGCCATTCAACGTCGTGATGGGGCTTGCGCCGAGTCATTTTGGTGTGGCGATGATGGTGCGCGCGTCGCACAGTCACGTCGTGAACATTGCGCAGCACGGTGGCTTGTGCGCGGTCATGGTCAGCGCGAAGGCGCTACATACCGCGGCCTATCGCACGCAGCGCACCCGGAGTCAATGAAGACGCAAAGCCTTGATCATCGCGGCGGTGATCTTCTGCTTTGTGGTCCAATAATCGTTCCATGGGTCGACGCGCAGTTTTACCAATCTTTGAAAAACCGTTTGAATCGTAAAACGCTCCGAATCCAGTTTTGGCTTTAGCTCGCTCCATGTGACCGGCACGCTAACCGTCGCATTCGCGCGCGCGCGCGTGGAATACGCTGCGATCGAGGTGTTGGTTCGATTGTTTCGAAGGTAGTCTAGAAGAATCTTCGATCCTCTTCCCGCCTTCGCGAAATTCGTCGTAAAGGTTTTCGGGTCACTCTGCTCGATCGTTTGACAAAACAGCCGAGAGAACTCGAGACACTCCGACCAATTCGCACGCGGCGTCAGCGGAACGACGACGTGTAAGCCGCGGCCACCTGTTGTCTTGAGAAACGAATCGAGCCCGAGCGCAGCTAGCGCTTTTCTGACGAGCCGCGCCGCGTCTGCAACTTGTTTCCATCCCACTCGGTCGCCGGGATCGAGATCGATCACAATCCGATTCGGACGCTCGATATTTTTCGTTGTCGAATTCCAGGTGTGAATTTCGAGAATTCCCATCTGCGCGAGCGCGACTACCGCTTCCACAGAATCGGCGACCATGTAATCGCCAATCTTCGTTTTCTCCTGTATGGGCACGCGTCGAATTGCGGATGGTCCCCAGAGCTTTGAATGCTTCATGAAGTTGCATTGTCCGGCTAATCCGTTTGGACAGTGGACGAGCGTCAATGGCCGATCGGCGACGTGCGGCACGATCCATTTGCCGATCGCCTCGTAATACTTCGCTACGTCGAGTTTGGTGATTCCGAGTTGGGGATAAACGACGCGGTCGGGATGGGAAATCCTTACGCCGGCGACTTCTGCAGCCGCGGAGCGCAATTGATTAGTTACCCCAAAGGCTCTGACTCACCTTGAGCGCGCGATAAAGCGAACGCTTCTTCGATTGATGTTCCTTCATTCTGCCAAGGATGTCGTCGAGCGTCTTGATTGCCTCGACGATGAAGCGCCCCTTGTTCAACATCACCGCCTCGGCGCGCGCACTCATCGCTGCGTCAGTCACTTCCGGCCGCGAAAGCATTCCTTCCTTCGCGAGATTTTCGAGAACCTGCGTCGCCCAGATCGTCGGAACATGAGCAGCTTCCGCAATCCACAGAATTTCTTCCTGAATCTCTGCCATTCGCTCGAAGCCTGCTTCGACCGCGAGATCACCGCGCGCGATCATTACACCGCAGTTTCGCTCGCGCATCGCCGTCAGTAACAAACGAGGCAGCGCATCGAACGCGCGCTCCTTCTCGATCTTGAGAACAACTCCGAGATTCTCTTTCCCAAGATCGTGCAACGCTTTGTGAAGATTCACAATGTCTTCTTCGCGCTGAACGAATGACATCTCCACTGCGTCGGCCCAAGGGGAAATGGATTTGAGATCAGCGAGATCCTTCTCGCCTAGCGCAGGAAGTGAGAGCGTGGTCTCCGGCAAGTTGATGCTTCGGTCTTCGCGCAGCTTCTCCCCTTTCGGTTTCGCGTGAGTGACCGTGATAAGAAAACCTTCTGGCATTTTCTTCTCGATTACTCCGCCGATTTTTCCATCGTCGAACCAGATCGGCTGACCGGGACTCGCATCGTCGAAAATTTCCGGAGCAGTGCATCCGATTCTCGGCAGCGCTGATTTGTCCTTGCGTGCAATACTGCCTTCTTTCACCAACTCGAATTGCTTGCCGGCGAACAAACGCAAACTCTTCTTGCCGCCGGAGATTCTCTGCGTTCTAAGCTTCGGCCCGGCCAGATCCACAAGGATCCTGCACTCGCGGTTAAACTCGTGCGCTGCGTCGCGGACATTCTTTGCCATCGCAGCCCACTGCTTCGGTTTCCCGCGCGCACAATTGATCCGTGCGCAGTCCATACCGGCGGCTATGAGCTCGCGCGCGAGCTCGGGATTTTTCGCGGCTTCTTTTGGCAAAGTGACGAGGATGCGAACAGCACGCCCGTCGGGTAGCGGACCGAGAAGTCGCTCTGCGTTATCAGCGAGAATTTCCTCGCCTTCGCCAAAAGAGACGGATTCGGACTTCGTGTCACGCGCCGGTGCAATCCCGGCCAGGTTCAGCAACGCGATAATGCTGTCGATCGTCGCGAGGACATGCGGCTCGCATCCGCTGAGCGACGAAAGTCCCGCACTCGACAATCTTTGTTGGAGATCACGAATGTCGTTGCGCCGGAGCGCAGCATAATGAACGAGATTCCGCGCGCTCGGCAGATTATCGTGGTGGACCGCTTCGAGCAGCTGCGCAACTTCTGCTTCATGCGCAATCAGATCCTCCCTGATCGACTGCAGCTCAGGCGGAAGTCCTTTGAGCGCGGCCGGTGTTGGCGCGCGCTCGCTACTCAAACGCTCGCTAATACGAATCGCCATGACGTTTTGAAACCGCACAAGCCGCGCCCGGGGGGCGCCTCGTTACATTTGGAGTCTTCAGGAGACACTCATGCCTGTTGTGAGAATCGAGCATAAAGTGGCGAGCTTCGACAAGTGGAAGCAAGCGTTCGACAGTGATCCTGCGAATCGCAAAGCTTCGGGCGTTCGGCGTTATCAGGTCGGTCGACTTCAGAATGACCGGGATTACGTAATGATCGACTTGGAGTTCGAAACGAACCGTGAGGCCGAGGCGTTCGTACAGACGATGCAACGAATTTGGGAAGGACCGGGCAAGGCCGTCATGCAGAACCCGCGCGCACTTATTGTCGATGTCGTCGAGACCATAGAACTGTAATGCGATCAAGAGCTGAACGCCGTCACCACGAATTCCGCGTCAAACAGCGCGTCCGCGATTATTACGGCGGCTACGCGAAGGATGACTCACGTCATATCGGCAAGATCGCCCACGCGCGGCGTCTCTGCTCATGTAATCTCTGCGGCAATCCGCGGCGTTATTTCCGTGAGCGAACGATCCAGGAACGACGTTCGGATTGGTCAGCATAGGCTCCACGACTTTCGCCGACCGGCGACTTAGAATCGGATTCCCTGGAAACAAGACTCCGGGCAAATTGAGCCGGGTCTCCGCTTCGGACCTTCCAACCGGTATTGAAACGAAGGAGAACCTTTGATGGCCACTCAGGCTGACGTTCGTCGAATTGCGTTGGCCCTCCCTGATACAGAGGAGGCGAGCGATCGGTTTGCGTTCTCGGTCCTCAACAAGGGAAAGCTCAAAGGTTTTGCCTGGGCGTGGAATGAACGCATCACGCCAAAAAAACCTCGCGTTCCAAACCCTGGCGTGATCGCCGTGCGAGTCGCCAACCTGGGTCAGAAGGAAGCTCTGTTGTCGGCCGACACGAAAAAGTTTTTTACGGAACCGCATTACGATGGCTTTCCGGCAGTTCTCGTGCGACTCGATGCTGTCACCATCGCAGATCTCAAGGTGCTTATCGCAGAGGCGTGGCGGTGCCAGGCGCCAATCGAGCTCGCGCAGCGTGTGATGGGGCGTCGCTGATTGCGATGATCGGAAGCTCGATGCGAGGACTGAGTTGCCTCGTGCTCGCGGCAACTGCTGCGTGCAAAGGTCCTCCTGCGCGTTTGATCGCGGGGACTTCCGACACTGTCATCGTGAACAATCGACGCCCTGTGCAACTCCCAATGCGCGTGCTAGACGCCGGCGGACGCGCTCTCGAGAGAACCGGTGTGCGGTACAGATGGATATCGGGCATGCCCGTCTCGGTATCTGCCACTGGCGTAACAAAGTGCACGCGAGCCGGCGACGCCACGGTCCGCGCATCGCTCGGCGCGCTCGCGAGCAACGTGCTCGTTCGTTGCCGACCGGTCAGCAACGTACGCAGTTTGCGTATGATGAATCTCATCGTCGGTGGTCCCGCGCAGGAGCTGCCCTTTGAGGCGATCGGCGTTGACAGCCAGCCAGTCACCCTGCTGACGGGACGAATCGCCGTTGAGGACAGCACCATCGTGGCGCTCGATGGTCAGCGCGTGCGCGCACTCGCACCGGGTTCAACAGGGTTGACGATGCGCATCGGGGACAGAACTGCATTCGCGTCCGTGCATACATACGAGCGCGCGTCAACTCTCGAAGGAATTCGTCCGGGACAACACATCGCCGTGCCGATACGACTCGCCGGTGGCGAGATGCGGCGCTGGCGCATACCAGCCTCGCCCTACAACTATTTTCTCGCAATACTTCCGGACCGGGATGAACAATCGATGCCTCGGTTCACCATTGTTGGGGCCAGCTGCTCAGCCGGAATGGATGCTCACAGCTTTTTCTGCCTCGCGCAGCACGACGGGTCGGTGATCGTCTATCACCCGCAGCAGATCGATTCGACGAAGGTATTGAGCGGAAGCCTCGGCGTCTGGCTTCAGGACCACTAGCCGTTATGCCTCGGTCTATCGAGGCGACAATGCAGTCCTAAGTTAAAGATCATGTCGCCCATACTCGCAGAGCTATTCGGCACCGCGATCCTGATCGTGCTCGGTGATGGGGTCGTCGCCAACGTCGTGCTTCAACGCACGAAAGGAAACAACTCAGGCTGGATCGTCATCACCTCAGGGTGGGCGCTTGGAGTTACAATCGCGGTCTACGCCGTGAACGCAATCAGCGGCGCACACTTGAACCCGGCGGTCACAATCGCGCTCGCTTCCATCGGAGCTTTCGCATGGGCCAAGGTTCCCATGTACATCGCTGCGCAAATCGCAGGCGGGTTCCTCGGCGGCGTGATTGTATGGCTCGCATATTGGCCGCATTTCAAAGCGACGCCCGATCCAGTGAGTAAGCTCGCAGTTTTCTCCACCACTCCGGCAATACGAGATCCACGCCACAATCTCGTTTCCGAGATCATCGGCGGATTTGCACTCGTGCTTGCACTACTCGCTGTGATCTCGCCGAGCAATTTCGTTCCAGGCTCTGACCTCGCAAAGGGATTCGGGCCAGTGCTCGTTGGCGTAATCGTGATGGCAATCGGCCTCTCACTCGGTGGACCGACCGGATATGCAATAAATCCCGCGCGCGATCTCGGACCAAGAATCGCGCATGCAGTTCTCCCCATCGCGGAAAAAGGAAGCTCCGATTGGGGCTACTCGTGGATTCCAATCGTCGGTCCCATCCTCGGTGGAATCCTCGGCGCCCTGGTATATCATCTCATCTGGACATGAAATACATCCTCGCTCTGGACCAGGGGACGACGAGCTCGCGCGCGATTGTCTTCGATCACGCTGGCTCGATCGTCTCCGTCGCGCAGAAAGAATTTCCGCAGATTTTTCCGAAGCCCGGCTGGGTCGAGCACGACCCGCGCGATATCTGGTCCACTCAACTCGGCGTCGCGGCGGAAGTCCTCACGAAGGCGAATGTCGCGGCAACGGACGTAGCTGGCATCGGCATAACGAATCAACGTGAAACCACGGTGGTGTGGGATCGCAAGACTGGCGAGCCGATCTGCAATGCAATCGTCTGGCAGGATCGCCGCACCGCGAACGTTTGCGATCGCCTGAGAGCGAAAAAAATGGATCGCGTGATCCGTCGCAAAACCGGTCTCGTGATCGACGCGTATTTCTCTGCGACGAAAGTGCAGTGGATTCTGCAAAACGTGAAAGGCGCGCGAGCCCGAGCGAAAGCGGGCGAGCTCGCATTCGGAACCGTTGACTCGTGGCTCGTATGGAAACTCACGGACGGCAGAGTGCACGTCACGGATGCCAGCAACGCGTCGCGAACAATGTTGTACGACATCTCAAAAGGCGTCTGGGACGAGGAGCTGCTCAAACTCTTCGGCGTTCCACGATCGATGCTGCCTCAAGTTCGCTCCTCGAGCGAAGTCTATGGCGAAACACGACTGCTCGGCGCACCGATTCCAATCGCTGGAATTGCAGGCGACCAGCAGGCGGCGCTTTTTGGTCAGGCATGCACGAAGGCCGGCATGGCGAAGAACACTTACGGTACCGGCTGCTTCATGTTGATGAACACCGGCACAAAGCGAATCGCGTCGAAGAACAATCTTCTCACTACCGTTGCCTGGCGAATCGGTGATCGCACCGATTACGCACTCGAAGGAAGCATTTTCATCGCGGGCGCCGTCGTTCAATGGCTTCGCGACGGCCTGGAATTCTTTCGCTCAGCATCCGAGATCGAGGCGCTCGCAGCGAGCGTGAACGACACGGGCGGCGTTTATCTCGTCCCCGCATTCGCCGGACTCGGCGCACCTCATTGGGATCAATACGCGCGCGGCACGATTGTCGGACTAACACGAGGTTCCACAAAGGCGCACATCGCTCGCGCGGCGCTCGAGGGAATCGTGCTGCAAGTCATGGATGTGCTGAAGGCAATGGAAGCTGATTCAGGTATCAAGCTGAAGGAGCTTCGCGTCGATGGCGGTGCGAGCGCGAATGATCTGCTGATGCAGATGCAAGCCGATGTTATGAACGTCCCCGTCGTACGTCCAAGAGTCGCTGAGACTACGGCACTCGGCGCTGCGTATCTCGCGGGATTAGCCGTTGGATTCTGGGAGAGTCAGGAAGACATCGCGCGTCAGTGGCAAGTCGACAAACGCTTCACGCCTCGCATGAAAGCGGCAGAGCGAAAACGGATTGCGAGCGGATGGGTGCGCGCGCTGAGTCGCGCGAAAGCCTGGGAGAATGAATAACGGGAGCTCGACCGAGCCCCCGTTATTGGTGAACGCTTCTGATCAGCCGGCGAAGATGTAGTGAGCGCCGAACTCCTGCGCACGCGAGACCGCCATCACGCCCGACGGTACGAGCTGAACTCCCGGGATCAATCCGGCGATCCATTCCTTTTTCACAACGGCTGGATCCAAACCCATCTTCTGGGCCGCGCCGCTCGAGTACACCGTCATCGCGACATCACATGCGCCAACCAGTGTGCCCGTCTTGAGTAGCTCCACGACGCCAAGTCCCGGAATAGGGAGGCCTGTGATCGTCGCGTACGGGTTCTTCGTTGCCGGCGCATCAGCCATCTTGACGTTGAACTGCTCGCCGAGCTTGTACTTCGCCCAGACATTGTCTTGAAGTGCGAGGGGCAGAGCTTCGTGGCGAAAGATCACCATCGTGCTCGCGCCCTCATTGGGATATGTCGCCTCGGTCGTGAGGAGATATACGCGCGGCCAGATTGCCGCGAACCCGCTGTTGACCTCTGGCGCGTCGAAAACCACACGATGTTTTCCGGTGAGCTTGCCGAACCACGCCTCGAGTTGAGGATCGGCTGCTCTGGATGTCGCGGCGGTTGCCGCTTCCGGTGCAAGGCTCGTTACACCGAGACCCAATGCAGCGGCGGCGAATCGTCCGAGGAAGCCGCGACGTGGAGTGGAGGAAGTAAACTCGTCGAGCATGGTCGTCTCCTTTGAGATTCGGTTGTGTGACATGCCACACTTGTTATCGTACGCATCACGCGTAAAATCAAGTCGCGGCATAATGAATTTGAGAAGAGTCCCACAGTAGCACAACATCGCCTCCCAACTTCTCCATTATGAGACTCTTCGGCAGGATTCTAGGCGGGCTCGGCGTTCTCATCGTACTGCTTGTTGCCGTTGCCTATGTAGCATCGGCCGGTGCTGTCGGAAAACGATACACGGTCAGTGACCCGGCCCCACCGATTCCAACCGACCCGGCCAGCGTTGCACGTGGGAAGCACGTGGCGCGCGCTATTACCAAGTGCGTAGCTTGCCATGGGGACGACCTTGGCGGCGAGGTAATGATTGACAATCCGCTGCTCGGCCGGGTGGCGGCCGTCAATCTCACCCGTGGCAACGGAGGCAAGGGTGATTCGCTGACCGATCAACAGATGGTGACGGCGATTCGCCATGGAGTCGGCGGCAACGGGCGGGGGCTGTTTATCATGCCATCGGCTACGTATCAGTACCTGGGCGACGAGGATGTTGCGGACATTGTTGCATATGTGCGCAGCGTACCTCCGGTAAATCGCGTGCAACCCGTTTCCAGGCTCGGTCCCCTCGGGCGCGCTCTCGTCGCTGCCGGAAAATTTCAACCGTCCGAAGCAGGAGAGATCGATCACACGGCGAAACAACACACTGCGCCGCCAGCAGACTCAACGGCGGTGTACGGCAAATACCTCGTGACAGTGGGTGCCTGCAAAGTCTGCCACGGACCGACGCTTTCGGGCGGGAAGATTGAAGGGCCTCCATCACCGGTGCCCGCCGCGAACATCACGCCCGAGGGACTCAAGGCATACGACGAAGCTTCATTCTTTCGCGCGCTCCGCGAGGGAAAACGACCCGGCGGTACGCCGATCAACCCGGTAATGCCGTGGAAGTTGACCAGGGAAATGGACGACGACGAGATACGTGCGGTATGGAATTATTTGCAAACGGTGCCGTCAAAGCCGTTCGGCAATCATTGACTTCACGACAGGACCTTTTCCACCGGAAGCCTTACCTGAAACTCCGTGCGCCCCGGGCGTGAATCGACAGCAATTTCTCCCTCTTGCTGTTGTAGAATGCGTCGTACGATATCGAGTCCCATCCCTGTTCCCTCTCCCACACCTTTGGTAGTGAAGAACGGATCGAAGATGCGACCCTGGATGTCGGGTGGAATTCCGGCACCGTCATCGACAATCCGCACAATGACGTGAGCCTGATCGTGCGTGGCCGAGACTTCGACATGGCCGCCAACCGGGACAGCATCGATCGCATTGTCGATCAGATTCATCCACACCTGATTGAGCTCGGCCCCAACTGCCTGTGCTCGCGGTAGATCATCGGCACTCTCGAGCGAGACGGTTACCGACTTCGAGCGCGCTTTGGACCCGAGCAGCGTTAGTGTTTCGGCGATGCCCTGCCGGATGTCGACCGGCTCTGCCGCCGGCGCGCGATCCATGAATGTGAAACGCTTTACCGTGCCCACGAGGTCATGGATGCGTGACGAGGCGGTCTCGATTTCAGCAGCGAGTGCGCGAACGTTACAGCCGGCCGCGATCCAGCGGAGTGCAGAATCGAGTGCATCACCGTTCATGCTTGCGGCCAAAGCGTCCAGCGCGGCGAGTGTAACGCCGGTCGTGGCGAGCGGAGCCGCACATTCTTCATCACTGCCGTGTTCGTCGAGCCAGTCGCTGATCGCATCTTCGCGATCCGCGCGAGCAACTGCCGATAAAGCAAAGGACGCAGGTGCGCCGTTGCACGCACTGCGCACAGCATCGATTGCTGCCAACTGTGCGTCCGAAAGTCGCGAAGCTTCGAGCCGTCGGGCCGCAGTCTCGGAAACGCCGAGACTTTCAGTCAGCATCTTCGCACTGCGAACCACCGCCGATGCAGGATTGTTCAGCTCGTGCGCCAGACCGGCAGCCAGTTTTCCGAGGGAAATCAGTTTTTCGTCGCGAAGATCGCTCGATGTGAATGTGCGCGCCCGGTCTACCATGACATGCACGAGCATGTCCGTGATAACCGGACACTCACGGATCATCTCCGGAAGCAGCTCGCGTTGTACAGCCAGCAGCTCTGTGGGTTCTTCGGCCACGACATCGTTTGGCGGAGACGTCACACGTGAGTACGGCATCACGCCGGCAACTTCACCGGCTTTCCACTCGAACACTTTGTGCGAGCCCGCGCCGCGATCCACCCAAAGAACGAGACGCCCGCTGAACATGATCAGCAGTTTCTTCGCCTGCTCGCTCTTGGCGGTGACAACGCCGCCAACTGGATACGTGCGCAACTTGCCGTTCTTCACAAGCCAGGCATGTTCGGTCACTGGCGCGCTGCCGAGAAGGCGATGTTGCGCGAGGCGGGCCATCATGTCCGGTTCCAAATCAGCCTCTCGCAATCAGACGGTTTGCAGATAGCGATGAACCGAGTGGATCGTCGCCGATCCCTCACCAACTGCGGCCGCGACGCGGTGATTCGAGCCCGAGCGCACATCGCCCGCAGCAAACACGCCTGGCACACTCGTCTCGAACATGAATGGCATTCTCTCCAGCGGCCACCCGCGCGGTCTGCCGTGCTCCTGCGGCAAATCGTTTCCCGTGATTATGAAACCTGCTTCATCCCGTTCGAGCATGCCGTCGAAACATTCCGCGTGTGGCTGCGCTCCGATGAAAATGAACATGGCTGACGCAGGAATAGTTCGCGGCTCACCGGTATTTTTTTCTTTCACGACCGCTGACTCGAGCGATCCCTCACCAACCACGTGGTCAACTTCCACGCCGGTTATTACGTCGATGTTTGGCGCCGAGTTGATACGATCGATGAGATATTGTGACATCGTTGCATCGAGCTCGCGACGAACGAGAATCGTCACTCGCCTTGCGAAGCGTGATAAATGCAACGCACCCTGCCCCGCCGAGTTTGCGCCGCCGACGATGCAGACGTCCTTGTCGCGGTAGCGCGCTGCCTCGGTCATAGCGGCACCATAGTAAACACCGACCCCGTAAAGGGGAGCGATGCCGGGAATATCGAGTGTGCGCGCGGTCATGCCGGTGGTAATCACGACGCTGTGCGCGCGGAGCTCGGTTCCGTCAGAGAGAACCGCCACGCGAGCCGGGTCTTCCCGGCGTAAAGCTACAACTTCCTGGGCAGTGAGCAGCTCGGTCCCGAAGCGCAAAGCTTGTGCAGTTGCACGCTGAGCCAGGTCTTCGCCAGTAACTCCGCCCGGAAATCCGAGATAGTTCTCGATCCTCGAGCTTGTACCTGCTTGACCGCCGGGTGCTTGTGATTCGACGAGGACGGTTTTCAATCCCTCCGATGCAGCATAGACCGCGGTCGCCAGCCCTGCTGGTCCGCCCCCGATGACGATTACGTCGTAGAACGGCTGACTAGCCTGAGTGTGCATACCGATCTTTCCGGCAATCTCCGCAGCACTCGGCGCGACGAGGTGCGTTCCGTCGGGGAAAATGAGTATTGGCAAATGCGTGAGATTTCCGGCGAGCGACTCCACAAGCAATCGCGACTTCGCGTCCGTATCGATATCGACCCATTCATAACCGACACGATTGCGCGAAAGGAACTCCTTGGTTGAATAGCACTGAGGCGACCATTGCGAGCCAAAAACGCGAATGCCCTCGAACGCGGGGCGAACGCGTGCACGCCACTCCGCGAGAAGGTCGTCGAGCACCGGATAAAGCCGCTCTTCAGGCGGATCCCATGGCTTCATCAGATAGTGATCGAGTCCGATGTCGTTGATGCCTGCGATCGCGACATCGGTGTCGGCGTACGCGGTGAGCAGGACGAGTCGCGATGTCGGGTAGAGCTGCTTTGCTTCGCGCAACATCTCGGTGCCTGACATACCGGGCATGCGTTGATCGACGAGGAAAAGAGCAACTTGCCGGTTGCGCGTAGCTAGCTCCTTTGCCGCCTCGAGAGCTTCGGCCCCCGATCCCGCCTTCATCACTCGATAGTCGGCGCGATACCTCTGCCTGAGATCACGCTCGATGGCGCTGAGTACTGCGACGTCGTCGTCAACGGTAAGAATTATCGGCTTCGTCACAGGCGGCGGAGGTATCGTTGTGGTGAGGGCATTGGCAACGGTTCAGATATTTCGGAGATTCGATCGACAACATTATCATTCTAATAAGATGATGGTTACGTGATCGACCGCTTCCGATATCTCTTCGGTCTTTCGATCGTCACTTGCCTCACGGTCACTGGGTGCGCGTCTGCTCGAACTATTCGCTCGCAGACGGAGCCACCGCGCACCGTGGCAGAATGGCTTACAACCGGCGATCAGTCGCGACTGCTCGCGAAACAACCCGATCTTCATTTCAATCGGGCAGCCGTTGGCTCGACTCTCCCGGTAGTCGATGTCGACGACACTAAACGATTTCAATCGGTAATCGGCTGGGGTGCGGCGATGACCGATGCGGCGGCGTATCTCATTCAGAAGAAACTCAGCGCGCCTCAACGTGACGCGTTGTTGGAGGAACTTTTCGGACGCGATCCGGGAATTGGGTTGAGCTTCGTTCGCATTCCAATGGGAGCGTCCGACTTTTCTCAATCGCATTACAGCTACGACGATCGCCCTCGAGGCGAGAGGGATTCAACACTCGCACACTTTTCCATCGAGGTCGATCGCGCCGAGAAAATTCCTGCATTGAAGCGCGCACTCGCGATCAACCCGCAGCTAAAATTGATGGGCAGTCCGTGGAGCGCGCCCGGTTGGATGAAGACTTCAGGCAGTCTCATCAAGGGCACGCTCCTTCCGCAGTTCTACGGCGCGTTTGCTGAATACTTACGCCGATGGATCGAGGCGTACGGCGCTGCGGGTTTGCCGATCTTCGCGATCACGCTTCAGAACGAGCCGCATTTCGAGCCCGACAATTACCCGGGAATGCGCCTTTCCCCTCCGCAGCGCGCGGCAGTGATCGGAAAAAATGTGGGTCCGCTCTTCGCCGAGCGTGGAATTCACGCCCAGATCTGGGATTGGGATCACA
This sequence comes from Gemmatimonadaceae bacterium, assembly GCA_046262875.1. Classification (GTDB taxonomy): domain Bacteria; phylum Gemmatimonadota; class Gemmatimonadetes; order Gemmatimonadales; family Gemmatimonadaceae; genus UBA4720. The sequence goes on from JBHELX010000008.1 coordinate 59,457, forward strand.
ACTGGGACGAACCCAACTCTCCTCTCGCTGTACTCGGTGATTCTGTCGCGCGGCAATACGTGTCTGCGGTCGCATGGCATTGCTACGGCGGCGACATCTCGGCAGAGACAGCGGTGCACGACAAATATCCGGACAAAGACACGTACTTTACCGAATGCTCGGGCGGTGACTGGGCGCCGGTGTGGGCCGACAATCTCGAGTGGTACGTATCGAAGATGGTGATCGGAAATGCTCGCGGATGGGCGAAGGGCGTCTCGCTATGGAATCTCGCCCTCGACGAGAATCACGGCCCGCACCTCGGCGGATGTGGTAACTGCCGAGGAGTCGTCACGATCAATTCCGTAACAGCAGCAGTGACGCGGAATCCCGAGTATTACGCGCTCGCGCATGCGAGCCGATTCGTGCGACCAGGCGCGGTACGAATCGCTTCGTCAGCTCCGAATGGTTTCGAAACGGTCGCATTCAGAAATGCCGACGATCGATCGACTGCGCTCATCGTGCTCAACACAAGCACGTCAGCCAGTCAGTTCGCGATACGCGAAGCCGGGATGTCTTTCACGACGTTTCTACCCGCGCGCGCAGTCGCGACTTTCACTTGGAAGTAACAGGAGGGCGAAAATCCATTCGGGAACGATCGTTCTTTGGCCCGCCGCTCCGTTCCCACTCTGAAAACCTGGCGTGCAGGAAATCCACCGCATTCACTTTGCCGCGCTCCACGGCATAAACGATGATGCTCAGATAGGGACGTCCAACCGGTTCGTCGGGCCTCGCGATTACGAGGAACGCGCTCGTGGCGCGTTGAGCACCACATCGCTTGTCGCCGCCGGCATCTGCGCCCGCTTGAAGACCAGCCATGAGCACGTCTTCCATGCTGCGTTCTGTCGCGCGCGCGTCGCCAATCGCAGCCATCACTCGATCGAGAACTTCCGGGCCGGGCAACGTATTTCCTTGCACGAGAACGTCGGCCGCCTTGCGGTCCCCGTGATAATCGGGTGTAGCTGCGCCCGTAAACTGAAGAATGTCGCCGCGCAGTGTTGCGAGCGCGTACTGCCGATTCGCGAGCTGCCGGTCAACCGTCGTGTCACTGATGGCACGCCACACTGAATCAACAGGCACACCTTCGGCGAGCATTTTCATACCGAGTTGAATCGAAGGCGTGTTGCTGATGGCTTGCGCCACGAGCACGCCCTTCCCCGGCAACAGACCCATGATGCCGTACACATCGTCGGTGCACGATGCTCCTGCCACACCAATTCTCTGCGAGGCTCGATCGAGTATCACAATGGACCAGGTCGCGGATGCTTTGGCCGGTAGACAAGCCGTGATTGAGAAAGAGAACACGACAACGCGGCGAATGGACATTGGACTCCTGGCGTTAGCTGCGACGCATCAATCCTGCGATGGTTAATAGACCGCAGCCGACCTCGAGAGGTTTGAACAAGTCTGCCTCTTACTCTCGCTCCACGAATGCCTTGAGTCGACCCAACGCCCGATCCCAGTGCTTCGATACGGCATCAGCGTATTCGCCGACTTGTTTTATCGGCGCCGGATCGAGCTCGAATAATTTTTCCCTCCCGGTGCGGACGCTGCGAACGATGTGTGCGCCTTGCAGCACTCGCAGATGCTTCGTCACCGCCTGGCGCGAAAGGCGCGTTCCCTCCGTCAGATTTCGTATCGACGACGGCTCGCCTTTCGAGAGCTTCGCCACGAGTGCAAGTCGGGTCTCGTTTCCGAGTGCGGCGAAAATCGGCGCGTATTTGCGGTGCGGAAGCCTACGGGTTTTTGACGACATGGCTTTCGATGTTCTTCATCTGTTGGGTCCAGCCCTGCTCGTTCATCCGGAAAGCTTCACCGCGGCGGCCTGCCGGGATGTTGTCGAATCCCGACTCGGTGAGAGTGAGAAGGGTGCCGGTAGCGGTAGGTTCAAGTCGGAACTCGACGAGCGTGGGTGGCTCCTTGGAGTAATCGACGTTCTTATCGACGCCATACGGATGCCACGTAAAGGAAAACAGCTTCTCGGGTTGCATTTCCTTCACGGTCGCCTGCCAGACGACGTGCTCGTAACCTGGATGAGTGACTTTTCCGCGGGCGACCTGCCCCGGAACGAATGGTCCTTCGAGATCGACCTTGAACCACTCGGCGAACTCACGGTAGTCGGTGATGGCGCGCCATACTCGCGATACGGGTGCTTTGATCTCGATGCGCTTCTCGATGCTTTCGCTCATATGCTACCTCTTCGTTGCATGTCCCTTCGACGGAAACTGGCAACCATTCGGTTGCATGTCAACTGCGTCGAGCGGCCACAGACCCGCTGATATTGCAGTTTCCGGAATCAGCGCCATGTTCTGGGGGTCCTGGAAGGAGCGCATGGATGCGACGTTTCCTGATCCTCGCAGCAATCACAGTTGTGTTCTTCGCCTGCACGAAGAAGTCCGAGGCTCCAACCAAGGACACAGTTGTCGCGGCGTCGCCGGCCGCAGCGCTTCCGACGCCGACTCCCACGCCGGAGCCGAGCCCGGCGACGCCGCCAACTCCGCCGGCCGAGTCAACTACCGCGCCGAAGCCAACTCCCAGACGGCAGACACATGCCGCCAGGCCGCCGGCCGTGATTGACTCCTCCATCTACATGCCTCGCTCCTCAGCGGTGCCGACCGCCCCGCCGACACCGCGTGCTGTTCCATTGCAACCGGTCTTCCGCGTGCCGGTTTTTTTCGCGACTGATCGCAAAGTGGTCGATAGAGATTCCTACGCCCACCGGTACGGCGGCGACCTGGCTAACCAGCTCGAGTTTGGAAAAGTCGTAGTGAGCGTGCCGATTCGAGCGCACAAGGTCGGAGAAATTGAAAGACCGTTCAAGCTGCTTGGATTTCAGATCGGCCAGGAAGATTCGACGAAGCATTTCATCATCGTCGAGCTCGACTCGATGTCGTCAAGCGGGTGGGCGCTCGCTTCCCGCCTTCATGTATTCGCCACTCCGCGCAAGCAAGCCTTGGTTTACATCCACGGATTCAAGAATTCCTTCGAGGATGCCGCATATCGTACAGCGCAGCTCGGCGTCGATCTCGACATGGGCAAAGAATCGTTGTTCATGTTCAGCTGGCCGAGCCGCAACACCGTGAGCGGATACGCATCAGATGAGGAAACAGTGAAGCTGTGTGTCGAGGATTTGAACAGATTCCTCACCACTGTCCTCGACTCTACAGGAGCAAATCGCGTGAGCATCATTGCCCACAGCATGGGCAGTCGTCTGCTCGCGTCGGTGCTCGAGGAGTTCAAGGCGCATCCGCCGCAGCACATGCCTACGGAGGTAGTGTTCGCCGCGCCTGACATAAACGCAGAAGAATTTCGGAGAGTGATCGAGCCGAACATCAGAGGAACGTCGCGGCGCCTTACCGTTTACACTTCGGCACGCGATCAGGCGCTCGCACTCTCGAAGAAAGAGCACGGTTATCTGCGACTGGGCGAAGGAGGTCCTCAAGTCTTTGCTCTCACGGGGTTCGACAAGATCGATGCAACCGATGTCGATCTCGATATGATTGGTCACGCGTATTACGCGGAGACACAACGAGTGATCGAGGACATCAAAGGATTGGCATTATCGAGTCTCGCTCCCGAGCGGAGAAGGCTCGCGCCATTCGGATCTTTTCCGCGAACGTGGCGCATGAGGACACCGTAACAATGCGGATCTCGCTAAGCGTTCTGGGCATTTTGTGCCTGTTGTGTGGCTGCGTCTTTTTCCTTCAGGGAATCAACGTCATTCCTGGCAGCTTCATGACCGGTCAAACCAAATGGGCGATCTATGGTGCCGTGATAGTGATTGTCGGGATCGCTTTACTGATGCTTGCCAACCGCAAAGGCGCTTGAGCCAGCTCATGGGATGACGGTGAATCCTGCGACGGCAAATTGCGGCGTCAACCGAAAACCCATCTATTGAGTACCACTCGGAGGTCGTCATGTATCGAATTCCACTTGCCTGCGTCGCGTTCCTCATCGCCACCGGTTGCTCGAAGAGCACAACTTCCGATGTGATGGACACAAGAACCGGATCCGATCCAATAGCAAAAACCACGCAGTGTACGGTTCCGAATGCGGACGGAGAGCGTTGCGACGTGAAAACCTGCAAGGCGGACCAAGCCTCTGACTGCGCCGTCTTCAAGGATCGCTGCACGCAAAGCGGTCACTCGTACTCGGGAGATAACAATCAGGGCACGTGCACTCGCGGCGCGACCACAGGCCTGCGTCCGCGAGACCCGGATGATCGCAACCTGGTGAGCTAGCACAAGTGTCCAGGCTCCGTCTCAGAATCTCGATGTCGCTCGACGGATTCGTCGCCGGGCCGAATCAGAGCGTCGAAAATCCACTCGGCATCGGCGGTATGCGCCTGCACGAGTGGGCGTTTTCGCTTGCCGAGTGGCGTGCGACGCACGGACTCGAAGGGGGAGAGGTTAACGAGAGTACCCAAATAGTGAAGGAGTCACTCAAGAACCTCGGCGCGACGATCATGGGACGCAACATGTTCGGTGGTCACCCCGGTCCATGGGAGAAAACCAAACCATGGAATGGATGGTGGGGAGATAACCCCCCGTATCATCATCCGGTGTTTGTGCTCACGCATTACGCGCGTGAGCCGCTCGTGCTCGATGGCGGCAACACATTCACTTTCGTGACGGACGGAATCCATTCTGCACTCGAGCAAGCTCGGCGTGCCGCAAACGGAAAAGACATTTCTCTCGCCGGCGGTGCGAAGGCCGCGCAGGAGTATCTCGTCGCCGGGCTCGTCGACGAAATGGTGATCAGTATGTCCCCTGTACTGCTCGGCAGCGGCGAGCGATTGTTCGAGAATGTCGGCGACGATCTACACGGACTCGAGCTGGTGCGAACCATTGCAGCGCCGGGCGTCACGCATCTGAAGTTCGTCCGTTAGAATAACCCCTGGCTCTTTCAGGAGTTACGATTCCGGCATGAGCGTTCTTTCACACTGGAACGGCTTTAATCGACAACAGCGCAACGCATTCGTAGCAAGCTTTCTTGGCTGGACGCTCGATGCGTTCGATTTCTTCCTCATGGTCTTCGTGCTCCGCGCCGTCGCCGCGGAGTTCAATACGAACGTCAAGGTAGTTTCCGTCGCCATCACGCTAACGTTGGCGATGCGACCACTCGGAGCCCTCGTTTTCGGAATGCTCGGCGATCGCTACGGGCGACGCCAGATTCTGATGATCGACATCCTTCTCTTCTCGATCCTCGAGCTCGCATCCGCGTTCGCACCGACGCTCGTTGCCCTCCTCATTCTGAGAGCAGCATTCGGATTCGCGATGGGCGGCGAATGGGGACTCGGTGCATCCCTCACCATGGAGACGATTCCCGCGGAGTCCCGGGGACTCGCATCAGGAATTCTTCAGGAAGGCTATGCGTGCGGATTCCTGCTCGCGTCGATCGTCTATGGTGTTCTCTTCGATAGGATCGGCTGGCGCGGAATGTTCATGGTCGGAGTTCTCCCGGCGCTGCTAGTGTTGTACATCCGGCGCAACGTGGAAGAATCACCCGCGTGGCATCGGATGCGCTCACGGCCACGTCGTTCTCTCGCTGACATTTTGCGCGGACACGGGGGACTTTTTCTCTACGTCGTTGTTCTCATGACCGCGTTCAACTTCTTCAGTCATGGGACTCAGGATCTCTATCCGACGTTTCTCCAAGCGCAGCGCAAGTTGTCGACGCACACTGTGAGTATGATCGCGATCATCGCAAACATCGGCGCGATTATCGGGGGAATAATTTTTGGAACTCTCTCCCAGCGAATAGGACGGCGACGCGCGATTATCGCAGCGACCTTACTCGCTCTTCCAATCATTCCGCTATGGAGCTTCAGCACGAGCGTCGCGCTGATCGCACTCGGCGCGTTCCTGATGCAGATCTCAGTTCAGGGAGCATGGGGTGTGATTCCAGTGCATCTCAATGAGCTGTCGCCTGACGAGGTTCGCGGCACGTTCCCCGGATTCGCATACCAGCTCGGGAATCTTTTCGCTTCGGCGAATGCGACGCTACAAGCAGGATTCGCGCAGGATCACGGCGGGAATTATGCGTTGGCCCTTGCAACAGTCGCGGCCGTAGCCGCGGTCGCCATTGCGTTGCTCACGTCGGTTGGAAGAGAAGCGTACAACGTAGAGTTTGCCGCGACAAATACAGCCGCGTGATGGTGCGCTAGCGTTCCTCGATGCCATATCTCACCGGTCTGCGTCTCGAGCGGGCGCGGGCGTCCAAACAGTTTCGAGACGGACGATTTCAGAACAGCAGCGGAGGGCAACCCCGGATCGACGCGAATTCGTTCGCGCTCATGACCGATCCCATGTTCGGCGGAAGGAAAAGACGGCCGCATTCGCCACTTCCAGTCGAAAGTCCCCTCGCTACGTGGGCAACACCGGTTTCATCCGGTCTTCGCGTAACATGGTTCGGCCACAGCACGCTGTTTCTCGAGTCGGGAAGAACACGCGCTGCCCGGTGCGATGACATTCACTGCGACGCCGGCGCAGCATTTCTCCGGCCGTGGCTTGCTAGACCGAAACGTGACGCTGTGGTCGTCGTGGGTTATCGCAACACCGAACAAGAAAATCTTTTATTCCGCTGACATTGGTCTCACCGACGATCTCGCGACGATCGGCCAACGATTCGCTCCATTCGATCTGTCGTTGATAGAAATCGGCGCATCCAATCCGGCATGGGCTGACATCCATCTGGGACCAGTCAATGCGCTGCACGCGTTCGAGATGCTTGGTGGCGGAACGTTTCTGCCGGTTCACTGGGCGACATTCGATCTTGCGCTGCATCGGTGGGATGAGCCGGCGGAGACACTCGTGACGCTGGCTGAGCACAATGGAGCACGCGTTCTTACGCCAAAGCTTGGGCGCCCATCGAGCCTGAGCTGGTTGACAGCACCCCGCGATGGTGGCGCGACCTGTAATTTTTAGTCCCATGCGCGTCACCGATCTCGAACGTCTCTACGACTACAACTACTGGGCGAACAAGAAATTGTTCGCTGTGATTACTCAGCTCACGCCCGAACAGTTCACTGGCGCGACCGTCGGAAGCTACGGGTCGATTCGCAACACGCTCGTGCACACAATGAGCGCGGAATGGGGATGGCTCGATCGCTGTGGCGGCACCAAGCGCGGACCGCAGCTGAAAGCCGATGACTTCCCCACTTTCGAATCCGTCGCGCAAACCTGGGAGCGGGTAGAAGGCTACGTGCGCGAATTCCTTTCAGGTCTTAAAGACGAGGATCTGTCGCGCAAAATCGAGTTCACGCTCGGCGGTCCAACACACTCGATTCCGCTGGGAGACTTGATGCACCACGCAGCTATTCACGCGGTGCATCACCGGGGACAAGTCGCGTTACTGCTGAGAACGCTCGGCTACGTCCCCGGGAACTTCGATTATCTGTTCTTCGCCGGCGGTCAGTGAAGCGCCGCGAGAACGGGCGCCGCAGCCGCGTCAATCTGAGCACGGTCTGACAACGACACCTTCTTGTAAGATTCAGTCAGACCAGAGTAAATCTGCGCGACGGCGGTTACGATCTGGGCGAGACTCGGACGATCGCCGCTAGCGATTCGCTCACCGAGATTCCGCAAGGCGAACGTTGCGACTGGAACAGTCCAGCTCGACGGCGCAAATCGCACAGCATTCACGTAATCCTCGTATTCGGCGACGCTATTTCGTGGTCGCGCGACCTCGCTTCGCAACGCAATGAATGTTGCGTGGCGCATGAGACCGAGCTGACGGAATGCTCCGGCGGTATAAGAGCTCGAGTGCTGCGACGGATCAAAGCTCCAGCCGAGGTACATCCACTGAGCCCAGTTGACGTCGGCATTCGCGATGGGAACGGTTCGGTCGTTCTTTGATTTTCGGGCGGCATTTCCGACGTCCCACCACACATCCTGTATACCGGGAGCAATCGATGCGTCCGATCCGTAACGAAGCATGTGGAGCGCAACGAGAGTCGACGTCCAGCGTCGCACATCGAAGCACTCGCGGAAGTTCACACGAAGTGTGTCTTCGAGAAGACACGGCGCTGCCTGATTAGCGATTGCATGATCAGCATTTCGGAGGGCATTCACCGCGCGAACGAGATTTTCATTCGTGGGCGCGGCTCGATATCCAGCGATCGCCGCGGCAGCGAGGCCGCCTGAATAATTCAGGATTCCGTCGGGAAGCGGATTGTCCGGCATCCAGTCCATGTTCGTTGCCTCATCCGACCAGATCGGCAGACGAATCGCCACTGCAACTTTGCGGGGATCGATCGCGGCGAGCTGCGCCGAGGTTAGATCGGCTGGCCACGCATCGCGTCCGAAGAGTGCGGTCGCAAACTCCACGTCGCTGTTAAGCTGCACACCTTTTGGCTGGAACAGAGACACCTTCTCGTTCATCGAGGGCGTCGAGAGGCTGTGTATGTACGTGACGATATTGCGCGCAGTCGCTGTATCGACGTGCTTCACTGCGCGACGAATGATCGTCGTGTCAGTGAAGCCGAAAGTTTTGAGATCGAATCCGTCGCGCGATGCGTGACATCCTGAACACGATGTCTCGAACGCAACCTGGCCGAGGATCGTATTCGTTTTGGTTGTCGTTGGATCAATGGGATCGCGAGACGAGTCGGAGCACGCAGCGACTACGACGAGCGCGAGCGTGAGGGAGAGAGGACGAGCACGTAGCATAGCACTACCCTCGAAGGCGACAATTCAGAATGTCGCCAATGCAGCATTTTCGCCAGTGTATCTTATGAACGACCCCCCGAGGGATAGAAAATGAGCTCACCACTCGATGCGTGGGAAAATTTTTACATAATCATCGGCTCATCAGCGGGAGCGCTGACGGGCCTGCAATTCGTTGTCATGGCGCTCATCGCTGACTCCCGTGAAGGAGCCACAAACCTGACGGTCGACACATTCGGAACACCGACGATCGTGCACTTCTGCGTTGTGCTGTTGCTCGCGGCGATTGTGAGTGCGCCATGGTCGTCACTCACCGGCGCCGCGATACTCTTCGGCATTCTCGGCATCTGGGGAATTTCGTATGTGACGCTCATTTTTCTGCGTACGAGGAAAGTCACCGAGTATCAGCCTGTGCTGGAGGATTGGATCTTCCACGTCGCGCTTCCCTTCATCGCCTACGGCCTCTTGCTCGCGGGCGCGTTTTCACTCGTTGCTTACCCCGTCACCGCTCTCTTCATGATCGGCAGCATGGGGCTGATCCTTCTTTTTACGGGCATCCACAATGCGTGGGACACCGTGAAGTTCATCGTCGTCGAGAAAATGGGTCCGCGAAAGAAATCGAATGTGGATTGATCTTCGGCTTGCTCCGTGGTCGCCATTGAAACGTTGCAAGTGGTATTCGACCGCGCACATCGAAGCGAATTCCCTCCTTTTTCAATAGCCGCCGCTGCCTGCCACTGGGCCCATCAGGAGTACTGATTCCGCCCTGCGCATTTACGACACGCTGCCAAGGAAGCGAACTCCCGGCCGCGAGCGCGTGAAGTGCGTAGCCAACCAGACGGGCCTGACCGGGCAAGCCGGCGAGACGCGCAATCTGCCCGTAAGTTGCGACGCGTCCGCGCGGAATCTTCGAAATAACCGCGCGGATTCGTTCGTGTAATGAAGGTGGCGTAGCATCGGCATCGCCGTTCTTGACAGGTTTCATCGTAACCATAAAGTAGGCGCACGCGACCATGGTTGCCTGTCGGACATCACCTGAAGCCGTCGTTCCGCGGTCGTTCCGATTCTTGACATCTCGACGGCATTTTATGAACGTGTTCATGGCGAGCGTCCGCGCCTAACCTCTCGAGATTCCTCCCCAGCAGGAATCCAATGTGAGGCAAAGGGAGGAAAACTCTCGGATGAGTATCGTCAATTCTTTGCGCCATCATGGTCCACTGCTGGGGAGTGAGCCGTGGTGTACCCAAAGAGGATTTGACGATGACTCGCAATAAGGATTTCAAGCGCCTCGTTCGCGCTCGCATGAAGAAGACTGGCGAATCCTACACCAGTGCCCGCACGCAGATGACTGGACGCTCTGCGCCCACCGCAAAATCAAACACCAAAGACTACGCGAAGCTCGCAGGTATGAGCGACGCTGTCATCAGAGAAAAAACTGGATGCCCTTGGGAACGCTGGGTAAAAACGCTCGACGCTCTCGGCGCCGAGAAAATGTCACACCGCGATATAGCAACGCTGGTCAGCGGTAAATTCAAGGTTCCATCGTGGTGGACGCAGACGGTCACCGTGGGTTACGAGAGAATCAAAGGATTGCGCGCGCGCGGCCAGCGACGCGACGGTACTTACGAAGCGAGCAAGTCGCGAACGTACAATGTTCCGGTAGCGAAATTGTTCGATGCGTGGTCCGACGCAAATCTTCGCAAGCGATGGCTCGATGGCGCGACGATCAAGGTTCGAACCGCAACCGCGCCGAAATCGATGCGTCTCGGGTGGACCGACGGCACGATTGTCGCCGTCGGGTTCCTATCGAAAGGAACGACAAAAAGCTCGGTCGCGGTTCAACACACAAAGCTGCCAGACCGTGACACAGCAAATCGTGTGAAGCAATATTGGTCAGAACGATTCGATTCGTTGAGCGAGGTGCTCGGCAAAGTCTAAATCGATGGCGCGCGCCCGGAATTTTTCCGGGCGCGCATCCTATTCTACTCGGGAGTGACAATGCGCAAAGAATTTGTCGGAATCTTCGTTTGTATCGCAGCAGCTCCCACTGCAGCAAGCGCGCAGCTCGGCGTCGAGATCGGTCCCATCATCGGTGCTTACGCTCCCGGCGGAAATTACGACCACACCGCGCCGTATTGGCGAGTGGGTACTCCTGAACACCCCGGTGAAAATCGCGGAGTGGCATTTGGCCTCGAGGCTCGCGCGTGGGTAAACGGCCGCTTCGGCGTCCAGTTTCAGACCGTTACGTCTAGTGTAAACCACCCGACCGCATACACCCCAGAAGGACCGTTTGCATCGTCCACGCGAATGAGCTCCGTGACCGCAGAAGCGGTTTACAACTTTTCGCCCGAGTCCAGCAGGAATCGACTATGGGTCGCTGCAGGTGGAGGCGCGATTCGTCATTCCGGCTCCGCGTATGCTCCATACGGTTCTCCGACGAACCCCGTCGGTTCACTCGGAGTCGGATCTACGCTTAATTTCGCGAAGACCCTCAGAGCGAGCGTGGGAGTCAACACCTTACTCTATCACTGGAATCTTTCCGACGCTAACGGGACGTATCAGCGCGGATTCGAGCACGACATCCTCGCACACGGTGGGATCACGTGGGATTTGTTTTGAGCACGTAGCGAACCCTGACCTTGGGCGCCGAGAAATATCCGTCGGCGCTCACACCGTCGAAGGCAACGAATACGCCGCGTTGTTCTACTCCTCGAGCTTGTAGATCTCACGCCGACCGTGATCGACAAGATCATGATAGTCCTTCATGATTGTTTCCATTTTCTTCATCGATTCGGGATCCATGTCCGCACCCTGCATCGATTGCTCGAACGTCTTCATGTCCGGCACTTCCATTTCGGCAACGAGCGTCCAATATCGCTCGCCGGAGAAGTCGGTCATGAAGCGCATCTTACCCACTCCGCTTTGCGGGAGCTTTGCCATTGCCTGAAATTTTTCCAAGAGCGCCCGAACCTTTCCGGGCTTGCAATGAAACACTTCGCGAACTAGCAACATGCTATCCTCTCAGTTGTGTGGTTTGGAAAATGCCCATAAATGACAGCAATATCAGCGCCCTCACATGATGACAAATGAATTGATCTCGACGGTGCCCGATCACAGCGAGGCGGCCGACTACTATTTCACTTACATCGACCAGGTTCCAAAGGGAGACATCCGCGAGATCCTTCGCACTCAGCTTCCGGAAATCGTGGAGCAGCTGAAGGGGATTTCCGAAGAGAAATCGCTATACCGATATGAGCCTGGTAAGTGGAGCATCCGCGAGGTCGTGAGTCACGTGAATGACGGGGAGCGAGTGTTCGCGGCGCGAGCGTTCTGGTTCGCTCGCGGGTTCGATAGTCCACTGCCAGGCTTCGATCAGGAAATCGGAGTCGCGGGGGCGCATGCCGACGAGCGATCGTTCAAAAGCCACATCGAAGAATTCGAAGCCGTTCGCAAAGCGACCTTGGCTTTCGTCGATTCACTCACGGACGAAGCCTGGAATCGGCGCGGGATTGCCAGTGACAATCCGTTCTCGGTGCGCGCTCTCGTATACACTATCGCCGGTCATGCGACTCATCATATGAAGGTGTTGAAGAGGCTGTACGCGTAGAACGCTCGGATTATTTCTGTTTGCCATCGCGTGTCATCGAAATCCAGGGAATTCGCCTGAACCCGTAGCTGTTTTCGAGGCTTATTGCTGGTGGTCGGCGCAAAAGTCAGATGTAACTCCCGATATTTTGGCGGAGCGGTTTCGCCCCGGTTTCAAACGGGCTCATTTGAGCCACGCAGCGAAGGGGAGCGGACGCGACACGACAGTGTTCGACCGAGAGAGCCGCTCATCAGTCCACGTGCCCTCCTACGCATGGGTTCGCGCAGGCCCCGATCGACTTGGCGGCGAGCCACTCGGCGCAAAGTACGAATTCTGGGCGATGATTTATGTCGAGCGCGATACTACTCGGTTTCGGACGCGCGTTGCAGTCCTGGCGCCACGCGCAAACTGGTTGGACCCCTCGGACACGCTCAAGGCAAGAAGCCGTATTCTTCCGCTCTGCGGCGACGTCTACTCAGGACTGCGATAATCGCGGCTTCACATTATGAAGTGAAAGTCGCCGAATTCGTGCCACAAATAGTTATTGCGTAATGCTTCGTCGTAAGCGACTTCGATGTGATCGCGTCCTGCGAGCGCCTCGAGCATCGAGAGGTGTGACGCTCTTGGCTCGTGGAGTCCCGTAAGGATCGCATCGACAACGCGGAGGCCGCGCTCTGGAGTTATTACGAGATCGGTCCAACCGGTGTCGCTTTTAACATTCCCATCTTCGTCCGCGACGGTTTCGAGCGCGCGCACGACCGTTGTTCCGACCGCAACAATCCGCCCACGCTCCGCTCGTGCCGCATTCACCACTTTTGCGGTCAGCTCCGGCACACGGTACCGTTCTGGATAAGGCGGCTCGTGCGATTCGAGACTCGACACGCCGGTGTGCAGAGTAACAGGCACAATGTGCACGCCGTTTCGTTTCAGTCGCTCGACAATCTCATGTGTGAATCCGCGACCTGCCGAAGGCATTTCCGCGCTTCCGGATTCTCCGGCAAAGACCGTTTGGTAAAACGAGAGTGGCCACGACTTGCGAACATATCCGTATCGAATGGGTGCACCAAATCGAGCGGTGTATGTGATGACGTTTTCGGGGATCGCCAGATTAGCGATCCACAGTCTCACCGGCCCGCCTGGAAATGCAGTCGCGGCGGGCAAGTACGGCTCGACAAGCGTTGCCCTGCCATTAGCAGGCAGATGGATAACTTCACCCGCCTCCGCATCGAGAAGTGGAATCGTCCCCTTCTTCGAGTGCTGCCGCAACTCCACGACCCATTCGTGTTCTGAAATCGGAGTTGAGAAATGCAGAACGATGTCGCTCCGTTCACCGTCGAGGGATTCACGTTCGGCATCGAGAGCAGCGTTGAACGTTGCGCTCGTGTTCACGACAATGACGTCGCCGGCGTTGACGTAATCCGGAAAATCAATGAATCGCGTGTGAGTGATGGCATCGTCGCTTCTGCGCGAGACCATGAGCCGCACCTGATCGCGCGAGAGTCCGCGCACCTCGGGCGGCTCATGAGCAGCAAGCTCATCGCCGACCGTAAAGTCGAGTGGAGTTTCGATCGCGATCATGCTGCTTCCACCGCCGCAGGAACGAGCTCGGCCGCGACGTAACGCCCGCTTGGAAGATCGCCCTCGAGTAGAGTGACAAACGCTGGAACACGAACCCCGGGAAGAGGACGATCGCTGATGTCCTCGCCTGGAAATGCCGCTTGATGCATATCGGTGCGCAGATCCCCCGGATCGATCCAGTAGACTTTGATTGATGGATTCTCTGCGGCGAACACTGCCGACAGCTGCTCGAGTGCTGCTTTGCTCGCGCCGTATCCGCCCCAGCCGTTGTACGCGTTGACTGCAGCGTCGCTCGTCACATTGATTATGCGCGCTCCCTGTTTGAGCTCGTCTCGAACCGCTTGCAGGACGCCGAGTGGAGCGATGACGTTCGTCTCGAGAACGGCGGTGAGTGCGTCGAGCGGATAATCGAGCAACGGTGGTAGCGGACTTGGGCCGAGGTCGCTCGCGTTGTTGATGACGGCATCGAGGCCCGCGTGTCCGCGGGCGAGAACTGCGAGCGCGTTACGGTGCGCTGGATCAGATACGTCGCCGGCGATCGCGGCGACATGTGTTCGAGTCGCGAGATCATCGCGTACGGAGCAAAGACGATCTTCGTCCCGCGCTGTGATGACCAGATTCCATCCGCGCGCGGCGAGGCCTCGGGCAAGCGCCAGCCCCAATCCACGAGATGCGCCGGTGATGAGCGCGGTCTTTTCTTTCGAGCCGATTTTCATGTTGTCCTCTTCGATTCAGTTGTCTTGAAAAGCAATCTACAAGTTCAAGTTAACTTGAAGTCAAGTAGTCATTGCATTAGATTCACGGCATGGATGATCTGCTGCTAATTGGCGAGGTAGCTCGACGAAGCGGCGTTGCAGCATCGGCCCTCCGCTTCTATGAAGAGCGAGGGTTGATAACGTCAGATCGCACCGGCGGCGGCCAGCGACGATATCACCGCGCAGTACTACGCCGGATCGCGTTCATTGTCTTCGCGCAGCGAATCGGTTTGACGCTCGAGGAGATCGGCACCGAGCTCAGAAAGCTCCCGCCTCATCGCGCACCGACCGGCCACGACTGGTCGCGATTGTCGAAAACCTGGACCTCGCGCATCGACGAGCGAATCGAAGAGCTCGAGCGTCTTCGCGCCGGCCTCACGCAATGCATCGGTTGCGGGTGCCTCTCGCTCGACCGTTGTCAGCTTTCAAATCCCGGCGACCGAGCGGCTCGCCTCGGCCCTGGTCCCCGCTACTGGATTGGCGATCGACCTGCCAGGTAGGTCAGATTCTACGCTCGAACACGGAGCGCAAAATGTTCGTGCACCAAATCACGCCGATTCTTAACGTTTCCGACATCAGGGCAAGCTTCGCATGGTTCAAGAAGCTTGGATGGGGAAATGAGTGGGAGTGGGAGGATCCGCCTACGTTTGGCGGGATCTCCTCCGGAAAAGTCGAGATCTTCCACTGTCTCGATGGGCAGGGAGGTCACGGAAAAGATGGCATGTGGATCTCGTTGTGGGTCGAGGACGTCGATTCCGTTTACAAGGAATGCATCGCAAATGGCATCGAAGTCATCAGGCCTCCAACAGACATGCCATGGAATGTCCGCGAAATGCACGTGCGCCACCCTGATGGACACATCTTCAGAATAGGCAGGGGATTCGAAGAGGAATGAGAGAGGAAATTTATCGTGCATGCGAGGTTTCGTGATGGCACGAAGATCCTTCGCACTGAAATTCCTCGGGGCTGCTTTCCTTGGGCTTACTCTGGGCGGCGCAATTTATGAAAAAATCGGCGAGCATCGTGACAGGAAACGTCTCCCGCAAGTTGGGCAGTCAATAGACATCGGCGGTCGCAGTCTCAACATTTTTTGTTCAGGATCGGGAAGCCCCGCTGTGATCTTCGATTCAGGTGCGGGCTCGAGTGGATACGTATGGTCGGACATTCAACCAGAAGTTGCCAGCCTCACGCGCGCATGTTGGTTCGATAGAGCAGGCCTTGGATGGAGCGACGATGGTCCGTACCCGCGGAGCGGCTCCAATATGTCGAGGGACCTGCACACTCTGCTGCAGCGCGCCGGCGTGCCACCACCCTACGTTCTCGTCGGACATTCCCTCGGTGGACTGAACGTGCGGGTTTACAATGGCATGTATCCGCGCGATGTCGCGGGCGCTGTTCTCGTTGATGCCGCCCACGAGGATGAGCCACGCCGCGCGCCGAAATTCATGTTGGGAAAGACGGCGCCGAGGTTTCTGTGGCATCCCATCTGGACCGCGGCGCACACCGCCCGTTTCGTTGGGTTGATGCGGTTGATGAGTCCACGTGCTCAGCTGCCGGATGATCCAAAACAGCGAACACGTGAGCAAATTGTCGAGGCGTTGCGGCTTCAGCCAAAAACGTTTGCGACGCTTGCTGATCCAACCACGCCGGAGAGATACAACGAGGCTGTGCGCGCTGGTGGATTCGGAGACAAGCCGCTGATTGTTCTAACGCGAGGAAAAATCGACACGCCAGCCAATCCGTCGGATATGGATCGTCAGTACGCCGCTTATACTCAGGTGTGGATGCACGAGATTCAGCCAAAGCTGGCGCGGCTCTCGACTCGGGGACGCCAGATTATCGTTGAAAAAAGCGGGCACGACATCCCCGATGAAGCGCCTGAAACGATCATCGCGGCAGTGCGCGAGATTTTGGATGATATTAAAGCCGGGCAAACACAGTCCAGAAAGGAATCAACTGAAGATTTGAGGTAGCAAGGTGACTGAGCCACTCCTACAACCATCGGCGCCCGAGTTCAAGGATCTCGGATTCGGCAGCGTCGTTGGACGTGCAAATGAAAAGCGTCTTCTCAATCGCGACGGAACGTTCAATCCGAAACGCGAAGGGATGCCGATTTTCGCTGCGCTCCATCCGTACCACCTGCTGCTGACAATGTCGTGGCGACGTTTCTTTGGCGTCGTCATTTCAGGATATGCAGCGACAAATGTCATTTTCGCGCTCGCCTATCTCGCATGCGGACCAGGCGCGATAGGAGGGCAAGCACCAGACATCTTCGGCGGTACTTTTGGCCGCGCATTTTTCCTCAGCGTTGACACCATCGGCACTATCGGCTACGGCAACATTTATCCGGTCGGCGTTCTTCCGAATTTGCTCGTCACAAGTGAGTCGCTAACCGGTCTTCTCGTTCTTGCTCTTGGAACGGGATTAGTGTTCGCGCGCTTTTCGCGCCCGACAGCTGCACTGGCGTTCAGCAGCCGGGCGGTGATTGGGCCTTATCATGGAAGGACCGGCTTCATGTTCCGGCTCACGAACGTCCGCGCCAATCAACTAATCGAGCTCGAGGCGAAGGTTTTGTTCAGCCGGATCAAGGGCGATTCGCGGCAGTACGATCAGCTCGATCTCGAAAGAACTAGAGTTGTGTTCTTTCCCTTGAGCTGGACGATCGTTCACCCAATCGATGAAACAAGCCCGTTGTTTGGAATGACGGAAGAGGAGCTTGCCGAACGCGACGCGGAATTTATGGTGATGATTTCCGGCATCGATGAGACGTTCTCTCAGCAGGTCCATGCGCGAACGTCCTACAAGCCGGCGGAAATTACTTTCGGCCATCGATTCGTAAATATCTACAAGCCCGTAAAGGACGACGGCACGATAAGCATCGATGTGCGCAAGCTCGGCGACACGGAACCCGCGCCTCTCGATGACATCATGGGAATGGGGACTGACACGATCCACCACACCATGCATTTCAGCGCGTACACACCACCAAGACCGAAGCGGCCGAAGGACTGATCAGGGTTTGAGGGAGCGGTCTCCCAACCGGGAAAACAAAGCCTTCGTCCGCGCGACAGCCGCATCATCATCGATTGCAAAAAGAAAAAACCGTTCCGTGTCGAACGAGTTCATGTACTTCTGCATGATGCCCTGCGATTTGTGCTCCGCAATCACCCAGTCGGCGACAATTCGATAGTCGAGCTGATCGTTAAATCCAAAAGGTTGCGCCAGATCGAATTCGAACGGCGGATCGATTGCTCGCCCGCGTGCGAATGGAAAATCGTCGCGTCCCGTGTATACGGGGGGCGGATTGCCTTTCTTGTACGAATTAGTCGCGAGAATAACCGGCCGCCGCGCGGGAGGCATCGCTGCAACAGCAGCGATCGTCATCAACGCCGCGGCTTGATGCGCGCCATGCGTTGTCATCGTAGGCTCAGTGACGAATACGAAATCATAGTGCCCGTCATTTAGAATTTTTGACAGTCGTCTCCTGACAACTGCCGTGTCCCACTGATTCTTGAGAACGTCCTGCACGTTCTGCGTATATGCCTTATCGAACTGATCGAGAAAGAAAAGATTGCTGTATCCGGCGATCGCGCCGCCCGCTCTTGCTTCCTTCTTTCGAATTGCGGGAAGCGCTTTTCGCCCCACTGATTCCTGCGTCAGCTTCACGCCATAGATCGGCTCCGCGAGCGTTGCGTACCGATAACCGCCCTCACCATTCGTGACGATGCAAAGATCGGCCTTTCCTCCGAGTACGTGGGTGAGCTTGTAAACCGCTCCGACGAAATCGGTGTCGTCATCGGGATGTGCGACGACGACCAACACGCGCGTTGCGTGGGCTTGGGCCTTGACGACGCCCGATATACAGAGCAGGGCGCAACAAACGACGACCAGACGAAGATTTTTCATTTGGCCGAATCATAACGAGATGCTCGGCCGCTATGTAGCTACCAACCGGGAGCGAGCTGGAACCCAAGCACCCAGCTCTTGTCAGGCCGCTGGAACGGATGCGCGTAGAACGCCTCCACGACTGCATATCCAAAGAGATTCAATCGCGCGCTCAATCCGGCGCTGAACACCGGAATCCTTTCGGTCGAGCGCCGCGCGAACGTGAATGACGGCGACTCTCCGCTCGACCATGCCAAGCCCGCATCGACAAATGGAGCGATCTCCACCGGAATAATATTGGTCCGAATCAAACCAAAGCGATCCGAGCCGAGCAATGGAATTCGTAACTCGGTGCTCGCTGCGAGAATTCGGCTTCCAACCAAACGATCGAATTCGGGACAAGCATTTGGATTGGTAGCACTCACCGTGCACTCGGATGGGTCGAACGACTCCGCGGAGTAGCCGCGCACAAGCGACGGGTCTCCTAGGAAAATCGGCGTGAGCTGATTGCTCTCTGCATCTCCACCATAGCGTCCGAAATGCAAGGCACGCACAGCCAACGTGACCGGCTGCGCAAAGAAATAACGACGCATGTCGGCGAGGGCATTCGTGAATTTCAATGTCCCGAACGTCGGCGTGATCTGGAACCGGTAGCGATATCCGGCAATTGGACTGGTGAATCCCATGAACGAGTTATCGCCTACAAATGCTGCCGCCACTTCAGCGTACTTGATAGACGGCCCGGAGGTCGTGTCGAACGACTGCTCCTGAAGCACCTGGTCGCCCACAGCGATGATCTGATCGACCTGTGTGTTGAATGCGAGACGGGTTACACCAAAGTTCAGCTCGAAACGATGCGTCACCGAGAACGGATACTGCGTGATCAGCGTCGCCTGATCGACGTACGTGCGCTGAATGAACTGATTTATCTGGTCCGCGGTTCCCGTCTGTCCGCCGACGGTGACGGTCACGGGAGTTACGTTCGCGAAGGAACTTGCGTAGGGCGTGTGCGCTGCGTCGATCGCCCACACAAACCTGTGGCCGATATTCTGGTAGAAAGCTTCACCGCCAAAATCCTTCACAGTTCCGTTCGCGCTCACTGCAACGCCCAGGTTTCGGTTTCCGAGAATGTCAGTGAAATAGAAGGACGTTGCACCGCCGATCTGCGTACCAACTGTGCTCGCAGCTACGCCCAATGTTGGCGCGCCGATCGCGGCCAAACCAAGGGTGGCGCGATAAGGCGAAACGGCGAAGGTAGTCTGAGTCGGGAGTCCCGTTACGGGATCATTGAGATAGGCGACAACCTGCGAAGTTTGATAGGCAGCTCCCGGCGGGAGAAAAGCGCCGACTCCGTATTGCGCGGGTCGGAGGGGGGTTCCCTGCGACTCCGCCGCGGTGAGACTGTAAATCCCGTAACCCTGCTTCTCAAAAACAGAAAATGCCAGGCGCCCGTCGGCGTGCGAGACAGAGAATGCCGGCGAGAGGTTGGTGATCCCGCTTATACCGGTTGCGACATTCGTTACCTGTGAGATCGCTCCTGAAGCGAGCGACATTCTATAGATGTCGCTCACACCGCTTTGATCGGACACGAAGTAGACGTCGTTTCCATCAGGAGAGAACTGGGCGTTGATGTGCTTGCCTGTCTTGAATCCGTCGAGCATTCGAATCGTTCCACTTGCAACATCGATCAGTGCAAGTCGCAGCGGAGCGAACGTCAGTCGATTGAAATCGGTTTCCGGACCGCGATCAGTAGAGAACACAAGAGAGCGACCGTCGGGAGACCACGACGGCTCGATATCCGCATACCTGTCGTTCGTCAAACGCTTTGCGTTCTGCGTGCCGAGGTCATAAAGCCAGAGATCGCTCAAGCCGCCAACCATTCCTGAAAACGCGATTTGACTTCCGTCGGGTGACCACGCCGGATGCTGAATGGACCCTACTCCCGGAATCTGGATGCGGCGCTCGATGCTTCGACTCGCGACGTCGAGAATCGCAATCTGCTGATTTCCATCGGCGTAAACGATGAACGCAAACTTTTGCCCGTTCGGCGACCACGCTCCGGCCGAGCTGATAAAACTCAGTGCGTCGAATTCCGTCGACGTGCTCACGTCCGCGAGCTTTTTCACCGACTGGCCAGTCGCCGCATCAGCGAGATACAAATCGAATCCGAAGAGACCGCGCGGGGCAAAGAACGCGACGTAACGCCCGTCCGGACTGATTTCCGGAGAAATATTCATGTCGCCGTCACGCTTCGCCGGAAGAAGCGGCCGGCCCGACTCCGAAGGCTTCGTTCTATCAGCGATCACGGGTGCGTAGGCAGCGCGAGTTGCAGCAATCCAGTCTTTCGACAACGAGTCCGTCGAAATGCCGAGTACGCGTTTGATTCCCGCGTCGAATCCGTACTTCGCTGCTGCCTTGTACGCCTCCGCTGCAGTTTTGTCGCTCCATCTACCACCCACGTATGCCCACAATGCCTCGCCATACCGATAAGGAAAGAACCGCGGATCATTCGTGAGCTGTCTGATAGTCGGCATGTGGTTCTGAAGCACTGCGTCGCGCAGCCACATCGCTGTGTTGGGATCATCGCGGCCCAGCGAGAAATATTCTGCGGTCCCCTCGACCACCCAGAGTGGCAATGACTCGACACCGACTTGTCGTCCACCCTTTGGGTCCTGCGCCATGTCGTACTGAAATACGTGCACCATCTCGTGGCCGAGCACATGATCATTGTCGTGGTAAATGCCGGTGAGCGGGATGATGAGACGGTCGCGCATCGATTCGGTGACGCCGCCCGTGCCTTCTGATATCTGCTCGCCGACCGCGTTCGTTTGCTCGAAGTCAGGCTGATCGGCGTAAAGAAGAATCGGTTTGCGCTTGCTCAGCTGGTGATTGAAGAGAGCGCTCAGCCTCGCTTGCCATCGCTCCGCCAGGTGAGCCATGTCGTTTGCCGCTTGCTGTTCCACAGGATAAAAATGCAGGCGGAAGTGGGGCGTCTCGAAGATCCTGAAATCGAAATGCTCATACTGGACTTTATTGCGCCCGAAGTACTGTGCCGATGCCGTGGTGGAATCGACAGCAAGAATGGTCAGCGCCGTTGCTGCGCCGAACAAGAAGGATTTGTTCGTCATCGTTATCTCGCTCTAGTGCGAGTACCGATAATTGCAGGAAGTATTCCGACTACGGTCGCAACCCGCTATTTGCGGTTGCTGACTTCCTGGCGGGCGGTGGGCGTTTACGGATGAGCGGTGACGGTCGGCAACGCCGGCTTCATTGGCCGCCGCCTATCAGGATTTTACCGTCGATTCCGCGCATAACGGTGGGCGCGTATGGTCCTAACAGCCGGCGCCTCCACCATTCACCGGTCCGCCCCATTGTCCGCATGTCGGTGAACCAGTACTGCCACAATACTGTGCGCACCATTTTCGGCGGATGTCCATTGAACGGATCGCCTCTGAATAACGCGATGACGCTGTTGCTTCCTTCGACAAGGCGTTGTTCCGCGAGAACAACCCATGGCGACTGATCACCGGGCCCCAGAGATGCAAACCAGAGATTCCAATCGAACCTCGGCTGATAAGGAGCAAAGAATCCCGGGCGCTCGTGAATATTCTGCGGCTTGTAACGGAATGGATATGCGATCCATGTGCGTCCGTCGTTGCTTCCCTGAAACTCGATCTCGTACCGGTTCTCGGTCATCATGGCGAAGAGCCCATACGCGTTTGCAAATCGAAACGGCTCGAGCGCACGAGACGGCAACGTGAAAATGGACGGCAGCCCGACTGAGAAAAAAGTGAGAATTGTTGCGTAAAGTGTAAGACTCAGCACGCCAACTTCGATTCGCTTTCGGAAAAGCGTGCGCAACGATCTCTCTCGTTCGACAGAGCGGACCGGATGCAGGCCGGCGCGCGTGAGATAGGCGTCATCCAACAGAAGGAAACCGAGACAGAGAACGAGGTAGTTCAGAAATGCATAGTTCGCGGTCAGGATGATACTGCACTGCAATGCGGTAACAACAAGGAAGCAGAACAGGCGCATGCGGCGATTTCCAAACACGAACCACACGAGCACAAGCTCGACCAGAAGCGTGAAGATGACGACGCTTGCGTGGAACCCGTGTGGCAGATGCTGGACGTACCATCCGATCCACGACGGTAGCGGACCGTTCTGATAGTATTCGTCCATGGCAGTGAGGTTTCGCCAATGCGGATCACCGCTTGCGAGCTTTCCAACCCCCGACTCGAAGTAAATGCGAAACCATTCCCACTCGAGCATGAATCGGCTGAAGCGCGACGGAGGATCGATCGCGCCCAGACCCGGCAATGTTCCACGAGGAGCGAAGAACACCGAAACGAACCCGGCCTCCAGCAACATTCCGTCGGACTGGTACGATGAGAAATCCTGAAGCACCGCGATGCACGAAAGAAAAACAATTGTGCACAGACCGACCATGAGACGCGGCCGAACGTTGAGTGTGAGCAATACGGAGGCGACGAGTCCCGCAGCAACGACCGCTCTCAGTGCACCATCCCCTGCCCCGAGCCAGAAAACCGTCGGCGCGTACCAGAACCGTTCGATTGAGCCGAGCGCACTCGCTACTTGCTGGAGATAATCGCCAGCTGGGAGAATGCCTCGTATGCCTACGAGCCCGTAAATCTGAAATGCGAGAGAATAAAAGGCAGAGAAAAAAATGAGCCCCAGCGCCCGCAAGAAAATCCAGCGCGGCCAGAGATGACCGGGTGACGCAACAGGCGAATCTTCCGGCGACTCCATGATTTCCCTGATGATCAGGGCAAACGATGCTTTCCCGCTGGCTTTGCCTTCGCGCTCCCGTCCCCCGGGGAGTTTTCCGGTCGTCCCGGAATGGCAAGCCCGAAGAATGCGGACTCGTCGCTCGGCTCATCGGATTTCGGAACGACTGACCAATCGCCGTCATTTTCAAGGACCACAATCCGAATCTGGCTCAGGGAGCTGTGCCCCGCCTTGCGTATTGCTGCGCGAACCTCGTCCGCGCTGACGCTACTCTCCCGCAATCGATCGTCCAGCAAAGCGCCATCCCATAACACAACTCGCGGCGGCTCCCGAACGACGTGATGAGCAAGCAGATATCGCGATTGAAGAAATCGAATGAGCTGCTGCAAAATGAAAATCGTTGCGAGCGCAGCGGCGGCGTCGAGGATTGCGTTACGCTCTCCGACGACCAGGTTTCCGACGATCGAGCCGACCATCACGGTCGCCACGACATCGAAGCCGGACATTTTCGCGAGGGCTTCCTGTCCGAGGATGCGCAGCATCCCCACCACGATCAGGAAAATCACGGCGGAGACAATCACCGAGCGCGCGACGTCGTGCCACGAATGGAAGAACACGTGACCGACGGGAGCAAGCGTCGCGCCGAATCGCGGTTTCGTCCATATTCAATCGACGTTCGGCCTAAACTCTGAGGAATAAATGCGTTCATTGTTTGCTGCGACACTCGCGGGTCTCGGAGGCGTTTCTCTCGCCTTCTCATTCGTCGTCTGGGTGCTCACCCTCGCCGTGAGCCGAGTCGATCCGACGCAGGGTCTCCATGGCCGGATCGCGACGGGACTTGCATCAACGATCCTTGGGATTGTGTTAATGGGTGCCGGCGTGCTGCTCGGCGGGTATGCGAGGCGCGGTCAACGAACCAGCGCGCGGTAGCGTGATTTGGTCGCGATACTCGTAGTCGTTTTACTCGCGGCCATTGTTTGGGCGATCGTCGCGTACAATCGTCTCATCCATCTTCGCAATCAGGTTCGCAATGCGTGGTCGGACATCGACGTTCAGCTAAAGCGCCGCCACGATCTGGTACCGGAGCTCGTCGCCTCGGTAAAAGGCTATATGGGACACGAGCGCGGTGTGCTTCAATCAGTAACCGAGCTGCGATCGCAAGCGGTTGCAATCGAAAGCCCGTCGAAGCTGGGAAACGTCGAATCTGATTTGTCGCGCGCGATCACCGGTGTATTTGCTCTTAAAGAAGCGTACCCCGACCTCAAGGCGAATCAGAACTTTCTGCAGCTGCAGCGCGATCTCGTCCAGGTCGAAGATCAGCTGCAATACGCGCGACGGTTCTACAATGGCGCGGTGCGCGACTACAACACCGACGTCCAGCGACTGCCGGACACGATCATCGCGCGCAGCTTCGGCTTCACTGCCGAGGAATTCTTTCAGGCTGACGAGCAGGATCGTCCACCCGTGAACGTGAACCTCACGTCGTGAAAGGATTCGCTGTTGGTATTGTTGCGATGCTCATTGCAAATGCGCTCCCTGCACAAGAGCGCATTCGATCTTATGACGTCGAAGTGGATGTGCGGCGGGATGCGAGCCTCGACGTCGTCGAGCGAATCACCGTTCACGCCGAGGGACAAAACATTCGGCGAGGTATCTACCGCGATTTTCCGACACGCTATCAGGATCGCTATGGTAATCGTGTAACGGTCGGCTTCGAAATGCTGGGTGTCGAGCGCGACGGCGCAACCGAGCCGTGGTTTACGGAGCGCCGGCTTAATGGGATCCGCATCAATACAGGCAACGACAATTTTCTTTCCGTTCCGGCCGACTACACGTACACACTTCGTTATCACACAACGCGACAGCTAGGCTTCTTCAAGGATCACGACGAGCTGTATTGGAATGCGATCGGCACCGGCTGGATATTCCCGATAGAGGAAGCGCGGGTTCGAGTGCGCCTTCCGTCGCCGGTCCCGGTGAATCAAATGACCGCCGAGGCTTATACGGGACCGCAGGGCGCAAAAGGGAGCAACTACACGGCGGCGCTGCCGCAACCTGGAATCGCGATCTACCAGCTTACGCTACCCCTCGGGCCTTATGAAGGCTTCACGATCGACCTGACATTTCCGAAAGGATTGATCTCACCTCCGACGACTGCCGATCGGGTAAAGTGGATCCTCGGGGATAATCGGGGGATTTTGATCGCGCTGCTCGGCTTGATTGCGCTGCTGGTGTATTGCTTCCGAACGTGGAACCGCATCGGACGCGATCCGAAAGGTCGCGCGATAATCGCGCGTTACGAGCCACCCGCTGACAAAACTCCCGCAGGATTGCGATACCTCGAGCGCATGGGATACGACATCCGTTGTTTTTCTTCCGACATCCTCGCGCTCGCAGTTGCAGGCCAGGTGCAAATCAATCGCGAAAAGCATTTTCTCGGCGACTCCTGGACCCTGACGCGTAACGGAAAGGTTCCATTGACAACGCCAACTTCCGAGAGCGTCTTGATTCGAGGACTCTTCGCGTTCGACGAGGACACTCTCGAGCTGAACAAAACGAACGCTGCGGTCATATCCCTTGCACGGAACGCCCACAGCGAGGCACTGGATCGCGAATTTCAGCCGCGCTATTTCCATCGAAACGGAAAGAGCGTCGGGATCGCTGTTTTGATCACGATAGTTTCACTCGCGGTTGCAGGGATTGCCTCGGGTGGTTACGGAATTCCCGCGATCGGAGCCGCCGGAGTTTTGATGTTGGTAACGACCGCGGTGTTCACGCGCCTTGTGCGAGCTCCAACGCTCGAGGGACGCGAGCTACTCGATGAGATCGAAGGGCTGAAGCTTTATCTCAGCGTGGCCGAGCGACAGGAGCTCGCTCAGGTGCGGGGCCCTGACGAGCCGCCCGTTCTTAACGAGGAGCGGTACGAAGCGTTGCTGCCGTATGCGGTGGCGCTCGAAGTAGAAGACGCGTGGACAAAAAAATTCACCGCTGCGGTCGGCGCGGCTGCGGCCGCCGAAGCTGCCTCGCGGATGACGTGGTACGGCGGTGGCCCGGTCACGAATCTGGGTGATTTCACGCACTCGATCGGCTCGAGCCTGAGCTCGCAGATTTCGTCTTCTTCGAGTCCGCCGGGAAGCGGCTCGGGGTCGGGCGGTGGCGGATCGTCTGGAGGTGGCGGTGGTGGTGGCGGCGGAGGCGGCCGCTGAGCTCTGCGCGTTCCGTTGTTCAGGTTGCTGGGCTTCGCAAAACCTACGGCTCGACCGTCGCCGTCGATGACGTTTCCTTCGACGTAACTGATGGTGAGATCTTCGGTCTGATCGGGCCGAACGGCGCTGGAAAGACGACAACGATGGAGTGCTGTGAAGGACTGCGCCGACCGGATCGAGGCACGATCTCGATTCTCGGCCTGGACCCAGGGCGCGACATGAATAAGCTGCAGGACCGAATCGGCGTCCAGCTTCAGGAAGCGCAGCTGCAAAAGCGAATCAAGGTTTGGGAAGCCATTCATTTCTGGGCCGCGCTCTACCGCACTAAAGTTTCCGATGGAGAACGACTGCTCGAGCAGCTCGGCCTGGCCGACAAACGTGGCTCGCGGTTCATGTCCCTGTCTGGAGGACAGAAGCAGCGACTGTTCGTTGCACTCGCGCTCATCAGCGACCCTCAGGTTGTGTTCCTCGACGAGCTGACGACTGGTCTCGATCCTCAGTCGCGACGGGCAATCTGGGAATTAGTGCGCGGCATTCGAGATCGTGGCAAAACCGTTTTCATGACGACGCATCTGATGGAGGAGGCTGAGCGGTTGTGCGATCGCGTCGCGATTATCGAGCACGGTCGTATCGTCGACGTCGATACTCCAGAGCAGCTGATCAATCGGCATTGTCCGGAGCGAACTGTCGTGCTTGTTACGGAAACGCCGGGCGCAGAAGATTTATTTCGTTCTTTACCTCAGGTGACCGACGTCGCTTCGAACGGAAACAAATTCACGATTCGCGGGAACGGTGAAGAATTGGTGACGAGCGTCATCTGGTGTCTTTCGGAAAATCGAATTCGCGTGAGTGATTTCCGCACGATCCTTCCGAATCTCGAGGACGTGTTCATCAAAGTCACCGGTCACTCGATTCGGGATTAGACAAATGATGCGTGGATTCTGGAGGTTGGTCTGGCTGGAGCTGAAAATATTTTTCCGCGAGCCGATGGGTGCGTTCGGAACCGTCATCGCTCCCGTTCTCGTTCTTGTGCTTTTCGGTAGAATCGGCACATACGTCATTCCTCGCAATCAGGCGGCCGCGAGCAACTTCTTCAAGATCGACGTTCCGGTCTTCGTTGCGATTCTCATTGCCATCAATGCCGTCGTCTCATTGGTCGCGATCATGGCGATTTACCGCGAGAGCGGAATCCTCAAGCGACTGAGCACGACGCCCCTTCACTCGCAGACGATTCTAACCGCTCACGTCGTAGTGAAACTCATTCTCACCGGCATTACACTGCTGCTCACTCTTTTCCTTGCGCGGAAATCGCTTTTCACGGACTCGAACATACCTCTCTTCAACTTCACAATCGCGTTGTTGATCTCGACAGCGAGCATTCTGTCGATGGGATTTGTAATCGCGAGCATCGTCCCGACCGCTCGTTTCGCCCAACCAATCAGCAGCGTGCTGCTGTACCCGATGATTGCGTTGTCTGGCTTGTTTGTTCCGCTGTCAAGGTTCTCGCCGAGGGTGCGCGATATTGCCCACGCGCTGCCGCTTACGTACGCCGTGCAACTACTCAGCGGAATGTGGAAAGGCGATCCATGGTCTCAACACGTCACCGACATTGTGACGCTCGCGTTCGTGTTCGTTCTCTGCACCGCGCTGTCAGGGATTGTATTCCGATGGGAATGAGAGGGATAGAGCGATAGAGCGATCGGGCGATAGAGCGATAGAGCGATCGGGCGATTAGCGATCATCGCTGCGGCGCCTTTGCGGTTTTGCCTCCTCCCATGTTCTCACCTTCTTCAACAGGCCGTAAAGCATTCTTGGGACGTCGATCGTCTCCAGCATCACCACTCCAATTACGGACTAGTCTATTTTCCACTTTGCGCCCTGACCAGGTCTCACTCATCGCTCCATCGCTCAATCGCTCGTCGCTCTATCGCCCAATCGCTCTATCGCTCTATCGCTCTATCGCTCTATCGCTCTATCTCTCTAGCCTTCAATTTCTTGTTCCTCAATCCGAGGGAACGATGGACGATAAGGAGCTTTCAGAAAGTCCATTATGGAATCGTGATCTCGCGCCGACTGATCCGGCGCGCCGCACGTGGTCAACCTACAACATCGCGGCGCTCTGGATCGGAATGGCTGTCGTGATCACGACGTACACGCTCGCGTCCGGGTTGATGCAGCAAGGCATGACGTGGTATCAAGCCCTGTTCACGATTCTCCTCGGCAACGTCATCGTGCTCATCCCGATGATTCTCAACGCGCACGCCGGGACGAAGTACGGGATTTCATTCCCGGTTCTTTGCCGAGCGAGCTTCGGTGTACGAGGGGCAAACGTCGCGGCGATTCTGCGCGCGATCGTCGCTTGCGGCTGGTTTGGAATTCAAACATGGATTGGCGGACTCGCTCTCGATGCTCTTCTGACTGCGGCTTGGGACGGCTGGACGCAGATTGGAATTCACATCGCGATTGCGTTTTTCATTTTCTGGATCATTCAGGTCTTCATCATTCTCAAGGGCACAGAAGGCATCAAAGTTCTCGAGAGCTGGTCGGCGCCATTGCTGCTCGCTGGTGGATTGGCTCTTCTTGTTTGGGCGATACGACATGGCGGTGGACTCGGCGAAATCCTGCAGGGATCCGCCCGACTGCAACAGGGATCGACTCCGTTCTGGGTTCTCTTCCCTGCTGCGCTCACGGCAAACGTTGGATACTGGGCGACACTCTCCCTCAACATCCCCGATTTCACCCGCTATGCGAAGAATCAGAGATCGCAGGCCATGGGCCAGGCACTCGGTCTTCCAGGAACCATGGTTCTCTTCGCATTCATCGGCGTCGCCGTGACCAGCGCGACGATTGTCATCTTCGGAAAAGCAATTTGGGATCCGGTTGAGCTCATCAGTCGAATCGGATCGCCGGCCGTGATTATTTTTGGCGCGCTAGTCGTTCTCGCGGCCCAGCTCACGACGAACATGGCAGCGAACGTCGTTTCACCAGCGAATGATTTTTCCAACTTGAGCCCGAAAAGGATCAGCTATGTCACTGGCGGATTGATCACTGCGGTGATTGGAATTCTGATGATGCCATGGCGACTGTATTCCGACGCTGCCGCGTACATCTTCACCTGGCTAATCGGCTACTCCAGCCTCATGGGAGCGCTCGGCGGGATTCTGATCGCTGATTACTGGATCGTTCGGCGACAGAAGCTCGCTGTTCGCGATTTGTTCCTGCTCAAAGGCATATACTCATACGTGAATGGAGTGAACTGGCGCGCGATCGCTGCATTGTTGATTGCAGTACTGCCGGTTGTTCCGGGTTTCATTCACGCTGCAAGGACACCGGGCGGTCAA
This sequence comes from Gemmatimonadaceae bacterium, assembly GCA_046262875.1. GTDB lineage: Bacteria > Gemmatimonadota > Gemmatimonadetes > Gemmatimonadales > Gemmatimonadaceae > UBA4720. The sequence goes on from JBHELX010000008.1 coordinate 89,259, forward strand.
GTCGCGAATCCCACCATCCTGGACAAACTTTACACCTACGCATGGTTCGTCACGTTCATCCTTAGTTTCACGGCTTATCTTGTTCTGATGCGAACACGCTCGGTCGAAGCTGCGGATAGAGCGTCGTCGTTTGGTCAACCAATCACCGAGAGTTGAGCAGTATGCCCCGAGTCGTAAAGTGCGGCCTCATTCAGGCGACGCATGCATGTAAGACGGACGAAACGCTGGACACGATTCGCGAAGCGAACCTGGCGAAGCACGTTCCGCTGATTGAAAAAGCGGCGAGCGAAGGTGTCCAGATTATCTGCATGCAGGAAGTTTTCACCGGCCCTTACTTTTGCGCCGAGCAGACGACTCGGTGGTATGAGTCGACCGAGAAAATTCCTGATGGACCCACGACGAAGCTGATGCAGGAGCTCGCGCGACGACACAACATGGTGATCATCGTGCCGATCTACGAGGAAGATTCGCCCGGGGTGTACTACAACACTGCCGCGGTCATCGACGCCGACGGTACATACCTCGGAAAGTACCGGAAGAATCACATTCCCCACTGCGCGCCCGGATTCTGGGAGAAGTTTTACTTCAAGCCAGGCAACCTCGGGTACCCTGTGTTCCAGACGCAGTACGCGGACGTCGGTGTCTACATCTGCTATGATCGGCATTTTCCAGAGGGTGCTCGCGAGCTTGGGCTGAATGGCGCCGAGATCGTGTTCAATCCATCTGCGACTGTTGCTGGATTATCCGAATATCTATGGAAGCTCGAGCAGCCCGCGCACGCGGTTGCGAATGCGTATTTCGTCGGAGCAATAAATCGTGTCGGACACGAGCAGCCGTGGGACATTGGAGAGTTTTACGGGCAGAGTTACTTCTGCGATCCGCGTGGACAGTTCCTCGCGAATGGCTCGCGCGATCAGACCGAGTTGGTTACGGCCGAGCTCGACCTCGACAAGGTCAGAGAAGTTCGCAACGTCTGGCAATTTTATAGAGACCGGCGACCAGAGACGTACCGAGGCTTGGTCGAGCTGTGAAGGGCGCGCTGGCGCTGGCACTAGGGGCGGTCGCGCTCCTGGGGACCGCCTCCTCGACGAACATCACGATGCTGCGAGAAGTTGAAGTCGTCGGACGGGATTACGCATTTCAGATTCCGTCAACGCTCCCGGCGGGATTGACGACCTTCCGCTTTCGGAACGACAGCAAGCATCAGCATGAATTCAACATGTTTCTGCTCAAGCCTGGCGTGACAATCGAGCAGGTGATCAAGGCAGGAAAGGAAGGCAAGTCCCAAATGGCTTTGATCGACGGTCCGGTGGGAGTTTTGTTCGCGGGCAAGGGCAAGACCTCTTCGACCATGCTGATGACGAACTTGCTTCCGGGTCGGAACTATGGCGTTCAATGCATTAACCGCGATACGACTGATGCACCGCCGCATTACGAGTTGGGGATGTACAGCACGGTCCACATAGAGTCGGGCCCAGTGAAGACAACTAATGTCTACGCCGATTCAGTCGTCGCCGTCGATTACGCGTTTTCGAAATATCCGCGCGAAGTCTCTCCCGGCAGACACACGATCGCGTTTCGGAATGCCGGCAAGCAGCGTCACGAATTCAGCATCACATTGCTCAAGCGCGGAGTGACGCTCGATAGCGTCGTTGCAGTCGACAAAAGAAAAGGCGATGTGTTCCCGCTTTTCGAAACTGCCGTCGGCGTCTTGCATTCACGCGGCGGCGAAACAGCCCTCGGCATGCTCGACGTCAACTTTCTTCCCGGGCGCGACTACCTCGTCGAGTGCGCTTTTCAGGACGATGACAAATCGCCACCGCATTATGCACTTGGAATGTTCGGCAGCATTCATGTCACCGGCACCCCGGCGAGTTAACCGCGGTGTGAACTCATGAGATTCGTGGCTTTCGCGCTTGCCGGATTTCTCGCTGGACATTCGAGTGTGCGAATTTCCGATGCGGCCGCCCGCGAGGTCGAGATCGTCGGGGTGGATTATGCGTTTCGCGCGCCATCCGAGCTTCCGGCAGGTCCAACGCGTTTTTCGTTTCGGAGTGAGGGGAAGGTCAACCATGAGATGGTTATTTTCCTCCTCAAGAAAGACGAGACCGTCGATCAGTTCATAAACGCGCAAAAAATACCTGGTACCCGCTCGGGACCCTTGATCGAGGGCGCCGTAGGGATTCTTTTCGCGGTTCCGGGAAAGCGATGGACAAACGTGCTGCTAACGGATCTCATCGCTGGCAGACAGTATGTCATTTTTTGCGCATTGCGCGATACGGCGAATGCGCCCCGCCATTTCGAGATGGGAATGTATTCGGTCATCAACGTGCGAGGCGCCGAGGGTCCGCGCGTCTCGCGCGGCGTGAAAGCCGATACGATCGTTGCAACCGAGTACGCATTTCGTTATGCGACGACGATCTCATCGGGCCATCACATCTTCGCCCTCAGGAACGAAGGAAAGGTCGGTCACGAGTTCTTTATTGCGTTGCTCAAAAAAGGGGCAACCACTGAGATGTTCATAAAGGCGCGCAAGGCTAATGCGAATCCGCAGCAGTACATTGATGAACGCAATGGAATCCTTCTCTCGCCAGGGCCAACGCAGCAGTCGCTCGGCGATCTGGACGTCAATCTTCTTCCCGGACGTGATTATCGGCTCGTCTGTAATTTTATGGACGATCCGAAGTCGCCTCCGCACGTCGACCTCGGCATGTACGGCACCATTCACGTTTCCGGAACCGCGCAGTAAATGGAACAATTTTCCGACTTCGATGAGTACCAGGAGCTCGCCTTGCGCACTGCTTCCTCGGCGAGTGCCGAATCAGAGACAGCATTGCTCATGAGTGCCGCGCTCGGATTATCCGGAGAATCGGGAGAAATCGCCGATCATGTGAAGAAGATCGTTTACCACGGACATCCGCTGGACGATGAAACCCGCGACAAAATCGCAAAAGAAATCGGCGACATCCTGTGGTATTGCGCCATCGGCTCGCGCGGAATCGGAATCGATCTAGCGGAGATTGCGAGAATGAACGTGGAGAAACTTCGGAAGCGTTATCCGGAAGGCTTCACTACCGAGAACAGTTTGAATCGGCCGCACGGTTAACGGTGCGTTCCAGATTAACGGCGCATTAACGTCCGATTACTGATCGGACGTTCGCAAAATTACGAGTTCGTGAAGCGTGTCAAAATCGCCGGCGTGGTGTGTCTGCTTTGCTGTACCTAATGGCAACCGGAGGATGCGCCAATGCTCACGACTCATCTCGAACCAAAGTCGCGTCGAGTGCGCGACAACCGCGATACCGCTGTAAGCGTCACGTTACATGCTCTGATTAGTCTCTCTGCAGTGTATGCAACAGCGACGGGCGCAACAACATCCCATCCGGTCATGCAGTCGCTCAGCTCGTTCAGCAGCAGTTCGTCTTCAGGCTCGACTTGAATTACTGCGCCTCAGCCGCATTTCGGCCGATACCAATCCTCGTGAAACGTTATCGCGAGCGGAACTCTGATTGAATCTCGGCCGGGTAAATCGGCCCGCACATCGATTACCCCGCGATTTGCCGCGAGCACGTCGAAGAAACCATTCAACTCCGCACCGGCACTTTGATTCGCAGCTCCACCGGCGATTGCTGTAACCGACGGCGAGGATAACGGTATCATCAAGAGGACTTTTGATGGGTCAGCCACATCCCGGAATGTGGCAGAAGTGACATGTCCTTTGAGTGGCGCGCCGCGCACTTCCCAGATCAAGGACTTGTCGGGTTGATAATCACGCTGCTCGAGAAGATTCAATCTCCCATAGAGAAGCTCGGTACCGTTCTCGGTGATCGTGCCGGCGCCCTCTACACCGCGCAGCTCGTATAAACAATTATCAAACTCGAAGAGTCGGCAACCACCGAGAGATATTGCGAGGCAAGCCGGAAGCAGGTACCGAGTAGCGCGAAATTGGTGGCTGCCAGCGCACTTCATTTCTTGACTTCGACTGCTCCAACAAATTCGCGCGCAGCGGCAATCACGTTGTGCCGAACTTCGTCGAGTGTCCCCGGGATGAGCGCGCCAGCAGCGCGCGCGTGACCACCGCCTCCAAACTGATGCGCAAAATCATTGACATTCACCGAGCCCGTGCTGCGAAACGAAACCTTGATCTTCCCATGACCAAGATCGCGGAAGAACACCGCTAATCGCGTCCCTCCAACAGATCTTGGGTGCTCGGCAATTCCTTCCAGGTCTTCCGACTTCAACCCGTATTCTTCAGCAGCGCCCGCCGCGACTGAGATCCATGAGATTCCGTATGCGGGATCGACTTCGAGTGTCGCCAACGCATCGCGAAGCAGATGAAGCCGCCCAATCGGGAGCGACGCATAGAGTCGACGATACATCTCTTCAGGCTCGACCCCCGCAGCGAGCAATTGTCCCGCAACGGCGAGACAACGCGCGCTCGTGTTGCTGAAACGAAAACCGCCGGTGTCGGTAAGCATCGCAACGTAAAGTCCACACGCAATGTCAGGCGTAATCTCGCTGCCGAGCGTTATCGCTACGTCGTAGATGAGCTCGCCCGTGGCGCAGGCGGTAATATCCGCGAGCATGTTCTGTGAGGGCGGCTCTTCGCTCGGGATGTGGTGATCGATGACGACCTTTGGAATCGTAAGCTGCCGCACAGTGTCAGCGAGAGATCCCAGTCGCTTCACGTCGGCGATGTCCAGTACAACGAGGAGATCGACATTTCGAAGCGCCGACGGCCCCTTGTCCGTTTCATCCGTCACATCAGTTTTCAACAGAAAGCGAAAAGTCTCCGGCCAGGGCGTGGGATTGACGATCTTCACCGTCATTCCCCGAGCTGAGAGCAGCCTCGCTAATGCCGTCTCCGAACCGCAGCCGTCACCATCGGCGTTGATGTGAGTGGAGATTGCAACAGAGCGCCCCGCGCGAAACTCCCGCGCGAGGCGCTCTATCGCTTCAATCCGCTGAGGCGCTACCGATAGAAGATCAACCACTCGCTTCGTTCGAGGCGACTCGCGAATGCGATTTTCCGTAGAGGAAGTAGATCAACAAACCGATTATGAGCCAGATGATCAACCGCGCCCACGTGTCACTCGGCAGACTGAACATCATGTAGCCGCAGATCAGAATCGCCAGGATCGGCACGATCGGAACCAGCGGTGTGCGGAAGGGGCGCGCGAGCTCGGGACTCTTCCGGCGCAAGACAATGATTCCCGCGGACACGATTACGAACGCAAGCAGCGTTCCGATCGAAACGAGCTCACCGAGCAGCGCGATTGGGAACGCACCTGCAATCAATGCGCACACGACACCGGTGAGAATCGTGGTGATGTACGGCGTCCTGAACTTCGGATGCACCTTTCCGAATACAGGTGGCAGAAGCCCGTCACGCGACATGGTGTAAAAGATTCTGGGCTGTGCCAACAGCATGACGAGGACCACAGAAGCGAGTCCTGCAATCGCTCCGACATTGATGATCGGCTTCATCCACGCGAGCGCCGGCCCCGCCGCCGCGATCGCCACGAACACGGGGTGAGGAACGTTCAAATTCGTGTACTTCGTCAAGCCCGTCATCACTAGCGACATCAGGATGTAAAGAACGGTACAAATCGCGAGTGACCCGAGAATTCCGATCGGCATGTCCCGCTGCGGATTTTTCGCCTCCTGCGCGGCCGTCGATACCGCGTCGAATCCGATGTACGCGAAGAAAATCACAGCCGCGCCGCGAACGATTCCAGACCATCCGAAATGTCCCGACTCTCCAGCGTTAGGCGGAACGAACGGATGCCAGTTGTCGGAGTTGACATACATGAATCCGAATCCAATCACGAGCGCAACGATACAGAGCTTGAGAATGACGATGATATTGTTGAACCCCGCCGATTCCTTGATGCCGATCACGAGCAGAATCGTCACGAGGCCGATCAGTATCATCGCAGGAAGATTCACGACGCCGTGTACCATCGCGTACTTCGTCAGGTCGCATGTTTGTCCTGCGGCAACGCTGATAACGTCGTTGGTCGAAGGATTGTAGCAGATCTGCGACGCCACGAGGTTGTGAGTCCCTACCACATCGAGTGGCGCTCCCGTGTACTGCACGGGGATTCTGAATCCGAACTCGTTCATGAACGCTGCGAAGTAACCCGACCAGCCGACGGCGACGGTTGCGGCGCCGAACAGATACTCGAGTATCAAATCCCAGCCGATGATCCACGCGACGAGCTCGCCGAGTGTTGCGTATCCATAAGTGTATGCGCTGCCGGCGATCGGAATCATCGCCGCGAATTCGGCGTAGCAAAGTCCGGCGAACAGACAGCCCAACCCGGCAAGGATGAACGAGTAGACGATTGCAGGTCCCGCGTAATTCGCGGCCGCAGTCCCCGTCAGCACGAAGATACCCGCGCCAATAATCGCGCCGATGCCGAGCGTGGTGAGGTTTAGCGCGCCGAGCGCGCGTTTAAGAGAGTGGGCGCCCTCTGTCTCGCCCGCTTCTGCCTGCAGTATTGCAACGCTCTTCTTCGTCCAGATACTCATTCGACTCTCCGGAGGCCCGCAGTTGTTGGAAGACGTTGGCCTACTTTACTGTAGACAACGCGAAGCGGGGAGAAGTTTGCCTCGCGGATAGAGAGATTGTCAAGCAAACCGGCGAATCAAACGGAGTAGTTCGGCGCCTCACGCGTGATCGTTACATCGTGCGGGTGTGATTCGCGCAGGCCCGCGGCGGTGATCCTTACGAATTGCGATTCAGTACGGAGCGCATCGATCGTCGCGCATCCGACGTACCCCATTCCTGCGCGAAGTCCACCGACCATCTGGAAAATCACGTCTGCAACGGGCCCCTTATAAGGAACTCGGCCCTCGATTCCCTCAGGAACGAGTTTCTTCGCAGACATTTCTCCTTCCTGGAAATATCTGTCCGCGCTTCCATCCTGCATGGCGGAAAGACTTCCCATGCCGCGAATCATTTTGAAGCGGCGACCCTCGAGAAGTATCGATTCGCCGGGACTCTCCTCCGTGCCGGCGAGCATCGATCCCATCATTACACTCGATGCGCCGCCCGCAAGCGCCTTCACGATGTCACCCGAATATTTGATTCCACCGTCGGCAATAACCGGAATGTCACCCGCACCTTCGACAGCATCGAAAATCGCGGTGAGCTGCGGAACTCCGACTCCGGTGACGACGCGAGTGGTGCAAATAGAACCAGGCCCGACTCCCACTTTCACGGCGTCAACGCCGCGCTCGACAAGCGCCGCTGCACCTTCGCGAGTTGCAACGTTGCCCGCGATCAGCTGAATGTCCGGAAACATTTCTCGAACATGCGCTGTCGCATCGAGCACACCGCCGCTGTGGCCGTGCGCCGTATCGATCACCAGTACATCGACGCCCGCATCGACGAGCGCTCGCGCGCGATCGATGTACTCGGTTGCGCCGATTGCCGCCGCGACGCGCAGCCGGCCGTGCTCATCCTTGTTCGCATTCGGGAAGGCGCGTCGTTGATGAATGTCGCGCACCGTGATCAACCCGCGCAGGACTCCCTTCTCGTCGACAACAGGCAGCTTCTCGATGCGATGCTTGCCGAGTATTCGCTCAGCCTCGTCGAGTGTGGTTCCGACGGGAGCCGTGACGAGATCACGCGACATCGCCATCTCGATGGGCTGGTCGAGATTTCGCTCGAACTGAAGGTCGCGGTTCGTAATGATTCCGACGAGACTGCCGTCGCGCGTAACGATCGGCACTCCTGAGATTCCGAATCGCGACATCAGCGCGACCGCTTCGCGAACCGTCGCATCGGGCGGCAGCGTGATCGGATTCAGAATTATTCCGCTTTCCGATCGTTTCACACGATCGACTTCGGCGGCTTGTCTATCTACCGACATGTTCTTGTGAATCACACCGATGCCGCCCGCGCGCGCCATTGCCATCGCCATCTCTGATTCTGTGACGGTGTCCATCGCGGCAGATGCAAACGGAACATTGAGCGTTATCGATCGCGTGAAGCGCGAGCTAGTGCTCACGTCACGCGGATGCGCAACGGAATGGCGAGGGGAAAGCAGTACGTCGTCGAATGTGAGAACGACGTCCTGGCGTACTCTCGCCGCGCCCTGCGGCGCCTGCTCGTCCGAGGGGTGGTCTACAAAACGCGAAGGCCCGCCGCCGGTTGATGCCGGGTGAGCGGGCCGTGATGTCGGACGAGACGTAGTCGCCATAGCTGAATGTAAACGGGAGCAATTAAGCAGGCAACACAAATCGCGGACGGCGGACCGCGGTATTACCGCGGAATACGGAGAACCGAAGTGTAACGCAGTCCGAGGTGCTTCCGCAGGCCGCCGTCCGCGGTAATACCGCGGTCCGCCGTCCGCGGTTGTTTCCTATTTACCTCCAATCCTCATCGTCTTCCATGGACTCAAGTATCTCCTCAAAAAAGCGAGTGTCTCGTCCCAGCTTTCCTTCCCCTCTCTCGTCTGTATCCGGTTGAACGCATGCCCTCCCGGCGGATCCTGATATTCCTTGTACTGATACAAGCCCGCCCGAACTTTTCCAGCAGCAACCATTGAGTCGCGCAGAATTCGGTTCTCGACGATGAACACGTCGTCGTCATTACTCGCCGCGTGAACCAGCAACGGAGTCTCGAGCTCGCGCACGTGCGACGACGGCGATCGTTGGATATAGGGCTGCGGATGCTGAAGGAACGTCCCGCCGAACGCCGGCTGTGCCGAGAATATTTTCTCGTACTCGGGTGAATGCGTGCGTATTCGCGCAGGTAGATCCGCGACTGGCACGTGTGCTACGGCAGCCTTGAAAAGCTTCGGCCTTTGAAAGATCGAATGCAGCGTGATGAATCCGCCGTGACTCCAGCCGATGATTCCCAGCCTGTCGAGATCTGCATACGGAACGAGGTCGCGCAAATATGTTCGCGCTGCGAGAACGTCGCCGACTTCCTTGCCACCGTAATCGATCGCGTCGTAGAAATCCTTTCCATACCCGGTGCTTCCGCGGTATTCGGGAGCGATGATGACGTATCCCTCACGCACAAGCGAACGAATGTGCGGGATGTAAATGTCGGTGAGATTGCTGTGAATTCCATCGTGCACGAATATCAACGCCGCGTGCGCGCGTGACGTGTCTTTCGGCGCAAAGAAGTAAGCGGGAATCGGCAGCTTGTCTTGCCCGCTGTACGTGATCTTTCTCACGATCATCTCGGGCCCGAGCTCCGTCATGAACTCGAGGTCAGTGAGTCGCTTGAAGAGCTCCTGAAGCTGGAAGGCATCGACAGCCGGCGATCCAGATGATTGTGATGGTGGCGGACCAGTGCGCGCGACCTGCGGAGCTGCGCCAACGCGTTGCGGAAGTCCGCCTGTGGGTGATGTTGTTGGATTTGTCGGGTGCGCGCACGCACTCAGTGCGACTGCAAGAAAAACGTGGGCGGCGCGGTCGCGCCAAGCCATTTTCAGAACGGCCTGGGCTGCTCGTTCGCCACTGGGTGCGGCGTACCACCGAATGCGAGCGCCATTCCCTTCACTATGACCTGCGCATAACTGCAGGGCGGCGACTCGCCACGCAAATCGCGGTGTGTGCCGCGACTTGGTACATACCGATTCTCGATTTTGAGGAGAACGTGATACATAGTCGGCGACGCGGCGCCTGCGCTCGGTATACCTGTAACCGTGATTCGTGAAACGATCTGCGATCCACGCGCGGCTTCATCGGCATCCGCAGCGGGCCGCCTCTTCCATTCGGTCTCCATGTGAAGTGGGCCCGGCGGTTCATCCGACGTTACGACGGCGTTGTACAGTGCCACTGCGTCATGCTGCCCGAATCCGAGCGCTGCCGCTGCGTCCTTATAACCAAGCCCGTAGAAAATCCCGGCGACTTTCCCTTTCAGCTCGGCACCCGACGCATAGCCAACGTCATAGGTATAGCTGTCCGCAGCGGGACGCATAACGCCCATCATGGCGCATCCCGTTGTCCCGCTCAATGCACAAATGCACGTTGCAGCCGCCGCACGTCGAACAGTCGTCGAGTGAAGGCGGCGCATGATTTAAATCCTTCCGATCGTTCGAAGACGCCGTCGCAATCTGCGCGGAAGAAAGAATGCGCACGCCGCCAGAACACGCTCGAGATTGAGCGCCGTGAGATCGGCGGGATCACCCGTCCAGTAGCTCGCTACGACGTTTCTTCCGGCGTTGCCGATCAAGCGCTGCAGAGCAAGGATGAGTACGAAAACGTCATCGACTTCTCCGAGAAACGGAATGAAATCCGGAATCAGGTCGAGCGGTAAGAGGATATACGCAATTGCGCCAGCGACCACCAGCTTGTCGATGTTGTTCACGCGTGAATCGGTGAGCAGCCCGTACAGCAAACGCAGAAAATTCGGGATCTCGCTGATCGTTCCCATAATCGTGCGTTTCGCTCCCGTCCTTGGCCGATCACCGACATTTACTTCCGCCGGAATGCTTCTCGGTCGTCTACCCGTTGCGCCGGGAGTTGCCGCCGCTGGTCTTGCCGCTGTCGAAGTACGCCCTTTTCCGTGGTCCGCCGTCCGCCGTTTTCCGCCGTCCGCCGTCCGCGGTTTTCTTATCGTCACTTGCGCTCTTCTCCCGGAGGTTTGGGTAGCTGGCTTCCCAACTCGTGCGGCCCGCCCCGCGGAATATCCGTCGGATGAGGCTCCGGCTCCTTCGTTGCTGGAGCGCTACCGGTGGCAACTCCGATGATTCCACTTGCAACAGACTTGCCAGCAGCCGCGACCTCGTTGATCGCGCCGACTGCCTTGCCCATTATGCTCATCGTTCCGCCGATCACATTAGCCGAGACTTTGGTTGCTCGAAGGGTGTCTTCCATGCCTTCGGCGAACCTGGTAAGTGGATTACCCGACTGGCTCGAGCGCTGCGAATACTTCGATTCGAGAAAGTCGATGTAGTCGAAGATTTGATAGACTCTGTCTTCCGGAAGTGTGTCGAGCTTTCGGATGAGTCTCTCTCGCAGAACGTCGTTCATGTTTTTCTCCTCGCTAGCCCCGCCAACGTACGCGCGTGCCACGAGCATCGATGTGCACGTACGTAGTTCGCGCGTGCCCGCTCGTGTAAATGCCGAGACCACCTACAAGCTCAGGATGCTTGAGCTCGACGATTTCTACTGCGAGTCCAACCATTCGACTGTCGAGTGCCGTGTACTTTCCATCGCCGTTCGCATCCATGATGATGTCGGCGGCATCTCCGTATTGATGCTGGCTGTCGCGGGCCGCGCGCGCAATACGACTGTTGTGCGCCGGCGCCCTGAAGCCGGAATGCACGTCGAGGGCCAGAGTCAATGGCGCGTTGGTTCCGTACCACCGTGTGATCTCAGAGACGACGAGCTCGAGCTTATCAAGCAGTCGCGGACTCACCGCTGCGTACCGTGGCCATGTTTCCTGGCCATCGTGCGTCAGAAAATCACTGACCTTGAGATGTTTGCTTACGGGCAGGTCGACGTCGTGTTCAGTGATCTCGAGAAATCCTTCCGGCGGCGGCTGTTTACCTTCGATTTTTTCCGCGAGGTACGTTCCGATTTTATAACCGTTTAGCATCGACCCTTCTTTTTCCTTGAAGGGAACGAGCACTGCGACAGTGAGGCCTTCGACAATCCTCTGTTGATCTCCGTTCGCGAGCGCGAGACGATAAAATCCTGCCTTGTTTGGAACACGTACGGTTGCGCCGCGCAAAGGTCGAGTCGTTTCGGTCGGCACTGTCTCGCCCAGGCGGATCCATTCGTAACGAAGACCTGCCGGGTCTCCGTGAACATCGAGTGGGTATTCGATGTCCGATGCGGGCATTGCGAATCGCATCATCACGCCGCCGCTCGATCCGAAGGCGGTTGCCGACGGCTCGGCGAATGGAAGTTTTTTTGCGAGATAGGTGCCGAACGGTTTTACCGCAAACGGCGAGATGCTATCCCTGAACTGAAAGGCGCCGATTGTGGCGCCGATCAATAACAGGATCGTAACCCAAAGAGCCGGCCGAGGGCGTCGAAAAACCGCCTCGGCAGTTTCTTCTTCGGATAGCGGGTAGGCCTCAGCGGATAGCGGAAATCTGGTAGCAGTCAACTTTAGTATTTATCGGTTTTCGGTCATCGGGTACCGGCCAGCGGGCACCGGTGACCCGGGTTGTTGAACTTAGTAGATGTAGACGACTGTCCCAACAGGAACCATGTCGTAGAGTTTCTCGATATCCTCGTTACGCAGCCGTACGCAGCCATGACTCGCAGCATGTCCGATTGTTTCGGGATGATCGGTGCCATGAATCCCGTATCCATCGCCCAGATACAATCGACGCGTGCCGAGTACTCCCTTGTATCGGCGCTGAGTTGTTCCGTAGGGAGGGATGATGATGTTGCCGTTCGCGATAATTTCGTGACCCTCGGTCGTCGAGAGTTGCTCGACCGTGCCATTCGCGTATCGCCTCACCACATCAGCTCCCTGAACGCTGATCGTTGATCCGTCTGATTGTCTGATCGCGCTCCCACGGTCTAGACGCATCACGCCCAGCCCACGTTTCAGAGCTTGTTCCTGAAAATGCCAATCGGGTGGAACCCATTCGGGGTTCTCTTCCTTTGACTGGACAACGAGGCGTCCTCGAGGCGTGTCGAACTTGTATTCCTTTCCACCTGCGGTCGATACGAGAGTCTTTCCACTTCCAGTCGCGACCTGCGTGTGAAAGAGAATCTCGTCCCCTTTTTTGTACCAAAGCTCCCGCTCGTTGATGCTCACTACGATGTACGGCGCATTTGGCGCAGCTGAGGGATTGCTGACTAGCCTGTTGAGACTATCACTCATCATCCCCAGCTTTCCCTTCACTTCCTGAAGGACGCCGAGGTTGTCGTTGAATACCATGCGATTGACGTCGCGCTGGTAGCGGAGGTCCGCAGTCTTGGTGAGCAGCGTTGCGCTCGCGAACGTCGCAGCTGCGAATCCAAGCAGGGTTAGCCAAACCCATTTGCTGCCGTGGATAACTGTGTTTACGAATCCCATCAGTAGAAATAAACCCGCATGCCCGGGGTGAGATTTGGCTTGATCGCATCCATGTCGGTCTTTCCAATGCGCACGTTTCCAGGCGCGATCGGCGATGCGTCCGCGCTCGCAACCGGCGTCTCGGAAGCCTCGATTGCATTTCCTCCCTCGAGAACTATTCGAGTGTCTTCCACGCGCGCGACATTCATTTCCCCGCGCGGGACAACAACCGGCACTGAGTCAGATCCGGGAGTCACTCCTTTTTCGGGACCGAACCGCGCGGCCATCTCGCGAAGCACCGCGCCCTCTCGCTCGAGATAGATTCGTCCGCTGTCCACCGATACCGCGAGATGAAGGGCTGACGCCATATGCGCCTGTCGCTTCGCAAGCTCCAATGCGATGCGCGCCTTATCGTGCTCAGCTTCGACGATCGCGTCCGTCTTTGCGCGCTCTGCCGCTGTCATAGTGCCGCGCAATCTGTCGACTTCCGCCGTGTAAGCGCGTCGCTTGTAGACGAGAAATCCATCGAGCGAAAGAATCGCGATCAGCGCGATGATCAGCGTGAAAACAAATCCTGGATAGGCGCGTCTGAAATCGCGCCATCCAGTACGACGCCTGTCGCCCGGACGTCCCTTTGTCGGATCGCGACGATCGCCCGGACCCTCGAGCGGATCGTACGAATCAGTGGTCTTCAAATCGTCAGTCGCCATTTACTGTCTTGTGATACTCTGAAGATCCAGAATCGGAACACCCGCGGGCTCGCTTCGTCCGTTGCGCACTCTGGCAACAACCACGACCTGGGTCATCGCGGGCAAATTGCGCGCGGTTGCGAGAAGACCCGGCGGGACAGCCAGATAGACTAACGTCTTCTCAACTCCGGGACCTAACGCTAGAAGGTAGGGCTCGCCAACCGAGAGTCCTGTGCGCAATGCATCTGCGTTCTGTAACGAGACCGTCTGCACTTGCCAGCGCACGAGTTTTCCTTGTGCAGCCGCAGGATCGCTGCGAACATCGGCGGCGCTTAGAGGACGAAGCGAGCTGTCGGCGACTATCAAATCCGATTCCCGCACCCATCCCTCGAGCCGCACTCGCACCCAACCGCGATCCCGCGCCAGAATCTCGACCGTCGATCCTTTGTTCACCTGACCAACCGCCGGTGCCGGAGTGTCGCTTGGTGCCGTTCGAATCACCGTTGGATGTGCTGCATTGTACATCGGCGCATCCTGCGACATTGCCTTACGAGCGAGGAGGAGGGAAAAAAGAAAAACGTAGCGCAATAGCTTGTCCTCTTATTGTAGCTTTGATGGCGAGCGAATCGGCCGGCCCGCGCCCAACCTACACTCTACACCAGAAGAGCCCCAATGGCACAGGATAAATCGCGTCCCGTAGCCCTTATCGTACTCGACGGATGGGGCTACCGCCAAGCGAAAGATGGAAATGCAATCGCAATGGCCAATACTCCAACCTGGGACTCCATCTGGAGTCACCCCGCGCGAACGCTCCTCGCAGCATCAGGGACTCGCGTCGGTCTTCCGGTCGGCCAGATCGGCAACAGCGAAGTCGGCCATTTGAACCTGGGCGCTGGACGCGTCGTGTCGCAGGATCTCGTACGAATTTCCGCTGCTATAGCCGATGGATCGTTCTTCAAGAATTCCGCGCTCGTCGGCGCCTGTAAGCAGGCGAAGGAAAATAGTCGAACGCTTCATCTGCTTGGATTGATCGGCACCGGCGGTGTTCACGCAATCAATACCCATCTTCTCGGCGTCATCGAGCTCGCCCGTCGTGAGAAAGTTCCGCGAGTCGCAATCCACGCGTTCATGGACGGGCGCGACACACTTCCGCGATCGGGACTCGAATTCATGCGGGAGCTGCTCAAGAATATCCATACATCGAACGAAGGAAGCTCGACTGTCGTCAAAGTCGCGACGGTGAGCGGTCGCTACTACGCAATGGATCGCGACAAACGCTGGGAACGAACCGAGCTCGCGTATCGCGCAATCGTACACGGAGTCGCACCCACCTCGACCGATCCGTTGGTTGCGATTCAACAAGCATACGACGCGGGTGTCACCGATGAATTCATCAAGCCGGTCGTGATAGTCGAGAAGGGTGCTCCGATCGCAACCATGCGCGATGGTGATTCGATCATCGGCTTCAATTATCGATCGGATCGAATGCGACAGATGGTACGTGCGCTGATCGACCCGAGCTTCGACTCTTTCGAAGTCTCCGACGCGCCGAAAGTCACCGTCACCACACTCACCGAGTACGATCGAACGTTCGAGGTCCCCGTTGCGTTTCCACCGCAATCGATGGCTCGGATTCTTGCCGAGGTTTTATCGAGCCACGGCAAAACGTTGTTGAAGACGGCGGAAACCGAGAAGTATCCGCATGTGACTTACTTCTTCAATGGAGGAAGAGAGGAGCCTTTCCATGGAGAAGACCGCATTCTCGTGCCTAGTCAAAAAGTTGCGACGTACGATTTGATGCCCGAGATGAGCGCTCCCGGAATCACCGACGTGTTGTGCAAGGCAATCGCCGGAAAGACTCACGATTTCATTCTTTGCAATTACGCGAATGCCGACATGGTTGGACACAGCGGCTCGATACCCGCAACAATTGAAGCTGTCGAAACCGTTGACCGATGTTTGGCGAGTGTAATGAAATCCGCTGAAGGCGCAGGTTATCGTCTTCTGATTACAGCGGATCATGGGAACGCGGAAATGATGATCGATCCGGAAACTGGGGGGCCGCACACCGCGCATACAACGAACCCGGTTCCGATCGTTTCAATTGGGGACGAAACAGTGCATTCGCTCCGCGATGAAGGAGCTTTGTGCGATGTTGCCCCTACTATATTAGACATGTTTGGCATCGATCAGCCGGTCGAGATGACAGGAACCTCTTTGGGAGAGACTGGATGAAGCAGACGTTGTGCGTTTTGGGATTACTCGCGATTGCTGCGACAGCCCGCGCTCAGGTAAGCGTTGGCTATCCGCCGTCAAACAGCCCTTATCGTGACCTCGAGTATCACAGTGAGCTCACTGCTTTCGGTGGATACTTTCACGCCGCAGATGATCCAGCCGGTGTCGCCCCGAAAGCTGCGCCAATGGGCGGCATTCGTTACGAGATCGGAATTGGCGGCCCGTTGCAGCTCGTCGCGCGATTCGCTGAGGCGAGAAGCGATCGCAACATCGTCGATCCCACCAAGCCGAAGGCGACACGCAACCTCGGCTCGGTCTCATGGCCGGTTTACCTCGCCGATTTTGGATTTTCGCTCAATCTCACTGGACAGCGAAGTTGGCATGGCATTGTGCCGGTTACCGCGATTGGAGCCGGCATTGCAACGGACGGCGGCAAGAAAATCGACACCGACCCATACCGACTCGGCACCACATTTGCCCTGACATACGGTGCTGGATTGCGATTCGTGCCGGGTGGGCGGTTTCAGATGCGCGCTGATGTGGGGACGTACATGTACCAGATCAAGTACCCCGGCGCGTATTACATCAACGCATCAGACAACACCCGGGTATTGGACGATTCGCAGGCAAAATCTTTCTGGAAGAGAAACGGAGCATATACGCTCGGGTTGTCGTACCTGCTCTTCCGATAACAGCCGGCAGCGCCTCGCGCGGCCGGTCAGCGCGCGAGGTTGAAATGGCCGACGACTATGAGAACATCGACGAAATAGCGAATCTTTCAGACGATGAGCTTCGGATGCGAGTCATCGAAGAGCTCAAAGCGCACAAGACAATCGACGCTGATGACGTCATCGTGCATGTGAAGAAAGGAACGGTGCGCGTGACTGGTCGCATCGGAACGGAGATGGAGCTTCGCACAGTCGACCACATTCTCACCGATAACCTCGGCCTCACGAACCTCAAGAACAATCTCGTGGTCGACGAGATTCGGCGCGCGGAAAGTCCCGAAGCGATCGACGAACATCTTGTCGATGAGGATGAACACTCGGGACTTTTACTAGGCGACAAGCCGAGTCAGCAGGATCCCGAGGCCGAGCACATTGTTGCGGATCGGAATCTGAATCCGCACGCTACTCACGACGTTTCAGAGGCAATCGAAGAAGCCGAGCCGTGGATTCCGCCGGAGGGTCCAACTCCCGAAGGACTCGGCGGCGAGGAAGGAAATTTCGGAATCGACGCCCAGCATTGACCGCACTTGCTGACGGCTACGTGCTGACGGCCACCGGCTTTTCGCGAAGCTGGTAGCCGGTAGCCGCAGGGTGTAGCGGGTAGCTGGCAGCCGGTGACACTTTTCCCGCATGCCAACCGCCTATCTGACACGGCGCGTCGCTTTTGCAGCGGCCCATCGTTATCGACGTCCAGAGTGGAGTGATCAAAAGAACGAGGAAGTTTTCGGCGCGTGCGCGCGGCCGAGCTTTCACGGTCATACGTATGCGTGCGAGGTAACGGTAAACGGCGAAATCGATCCAACCACTGGATTCGTCATTGACCTCGCCGTGTTCGACGGAATTCTCGATCGAGAGGTGCGACAGCGATTCGATCATCGCAACATCAACGTCGAAGTCCCTGAGTTCGCCGACGGAAAGCTCATACCAACAGGGGAGAATCTCGCGCGCTACATCTTCGAGCGCGTATCCTCTGCGCTCAACGGATCAGCCAGCGTTTCGTCGGTGACAGTCGCCGAAGACAAAACGTTGAGCGCAACTTACCGGGCCGACTAATGACATCGCTCAAGCTTCGGGCGTTTGTGTTGCTTCTCCTCGCCGCGTGCGCACCTTCGACACAAACCGGCGGAATTTCTCCGGCGCTGAATCCGCGGGAACAGCTGCGTCACTCGATCGATTCACTCGCGTCAAAGCCTATCTTCAGAAATTCCTTCATGGGAATTCTCGTCGTGAATCCCGCGACGGGTGACACACTCTTCTCGCGAAACGCGAGCAAGCTGTTCATGCCGGCGTCGAACGAAAAGATCATCACTGCATCCGTGGCACTCACACTTCTCGGTGCCGATTATCGCTATAGGACAACCTTCGTCAGTCGCGGTGCGATTCGCGACAGTGCTCTCGACGGAGATCTGATCGTCATCGGCCGAGGCGATCCCACAGTCAGCAATCACGCGCAGCAGGGAAATGCGATGTCGTGGATGGCGCGCGTTGCCGATTCACTGGCGGCGCGCGGAATAAAACGAGTCAACGGCTCGCTCGTGCGAGGGGGAGATGCCTTCCCCGATGGCATCTACGGCTACGGATGGGAGTGGGATGACCTCGACACCGAAAGCGGTGCACCCGTGGATGAGCTGCTTTACGACGAAGGCATGACGACGATGCCAACGCGCGTGAATGGACGCGACACCACCGTTGCCATCGCGACACGTACGCCGGCGCGTACGTATCTCGATGCGCTTGCAGCAGCTTTGACGACTAAAGGAATCACGGTCGCCCGAGGAGTTTCCGACAGCATTGCTGAAATCAATGCGCCACGTCTCGACACGCTTTTCGTGGTTACCTCACCGCCACTTCGAGACATCCTCAAGCTTTTGGAGAAGCCATCGCAAAATCAGATTGCCGAAATTCTCATTCACACAATCGGTCTCGAGAAGACTGGAGTCGGAAGAGCGGACAGCGGCGCCGCAGTCATTAGGCGACAATTGCTAACGTGGGGTGTGGAGACGGATGGGCACCGCACTTACGATGGCAGTGGTTTGTCGCGACACGATCTCGTTTCACCGGAGACGATTGTCCGCACCCTGGTCGCGATTCAACGCGATACCGCGTTTCAGGCTTTCTATGACGCGCTGCCGATCGCTGGAGTCGATGGCACTTTGCGCACTCGAATGCTCGGCACGCCTGCCGCGGGAAACATGCATGCGAAAACCGGGACGTTGCAGTTCGTGCGCTCGCTGTCGGGATACGTGAACGACGCCGATGGTGACCGACTTGTATTCAGTCTGCTGCACAATCACTTCACCGCGCCCGTCGACAGCGTCAGCAAATTTCAGAACGAAGTCGGAGCGCTACTCGCCAGCTACCGCGCAAAACGGCGCTGATGCTCGAGGTTGGTGAAGCGAGTGCGAAAATTCTCGATGCGATTTCCGCGCTCGATACAGAAACAATAGCGCTCGAAGGTGCCGCCGGTCTCGTCCTTTCAAAGAAAGTTGTCGCTGCCACGACTGTACCGCCGTGGGATAACTCTTCCATGGACGGCTACGCGATTCGAAGCACCGATGTTGTTTCGGCGACAACGCTCAAAGTAGTAGCCACGATCGCAGCAGGAAGTATTGCATCGCGCCCCCTCGGCGCCGGCGAAGCGATGCGCATCATGACTGGCGCTCCACTGCCGATCGGTGCGGACTCCGTCATTCGCATCGAAGACACTGATGGGGCCAGCGACCGCGTGACGATTCGCGAATTCCGTGATTTGCAGAAGAACATTCGCCGAGCCGGTGAGGATTTTCGCGAAGGCGATGTTTTGTTCGAAGCAGGGACTGAAATTCGCGCAGCGCATCTTGGGGTTCTCGCCGCAGCGGCAATTCGAGCTGTTGACGTTCATCGTCGACCTCGCGTCGCAGTAATCAGCTCGGGCGACGAGCTGGTAGAGCTGCGCGATTATTCAGATAAGGTCGCGGGGCTGAAAATCGTCTCGTCGAATTCGTGGACGCTACCGCAATTGATTCGCGACGCCGGTGGCGACGTTCAGGATCTCGGAATCGCATCGGATGACCCTGCATCGCTACGCTCGAAGCTTCAACAGACCGAAGGATGCGATCTGATAATCACTTCTGCAGGCGTGTCGGTCGGTGATCTCGACAACGTGCGCTCAGTCTTTGCGGAGCTGGGAGGCGAGCTCGTGTTCTGGAAGGTCAGGATGCGACCGGGCGCGCCGATGGCATTTGGAACACTTCACGGAATCCCGTGGCTCGGGTTTTCCGGCAATCCGGTGTCGGCCGTGGTTAGTTTTGAGGTATTCGGCCGACCGGCGATTCGTAAAATGCTCGGGCACGCGAAGCTCCATCGCGCACTGATCGAGGTGCGGCTCGAAGAAAACGTGGAGACTGCCGCACCACTCACGCATTTTCTTCGTGCATCGATTAGTCGAGGGGACGACGGAGCGTTTGTTGCACGCCTTGCCGGATTGCAAAGCTCAGCCGTCCTGAGCGCAATGGCCCGCGCGAACGCTTTGCTCGTTGTGCCTGCTGATCGTAGATCGAGTCCCGTCGGAACCATGTTGGGCGCACTTCCTCTTTCGGATGATTTATGGACGTCGGAAACTTTCGAGATTAAATGACCGATACTCTTGTTGCTCTCGAGGATCTCTCGGGCTTCGATCTGGTGACGGCGCTCGAGCGGCGATTCGATACTGTCATCGATGACGTTGACATCGGCGATCGTACGTTCAGCATTCTGCGCCCGCGCAATACGGACGATCTGATCAAAGAGGAGGATTTTGTCGAGGACGAACGGCTTCCATACTGGGCGGACATCTGGCCATCATCGACAATCCTCGCTGCCCACATTCTCTCTCGCCCCGCAAAGAATAGGCGACTCCTGGAGCTCGGCTGCGGTGTTGGACTCTCGACGACTGCGGCGATGGCCGCGGGTTACGATGTCACCTCGACGGACTATTACACAGACGCTCTCGCATTCACCCGGGCGAATGCATATCGAAACCTCGGCAAATCTCCGGAAGCGAGGATGATGAACTGGCGGCGTTTTCCCTCAGACGCCACAGATTTCGACAAGATTATTGCGTCGGACGTTCTGTACGAGAGCGAATACGCGAAACTATTGCCGAAGATTTTGAAAGGAGCTTTGAATCTGCACGGAGTTGCGCTGATCGCCGATCCTGGCCGCGTTGCCGCTGCGGAATTTCTCGAACACTGCGCGAAGACCGGGCTCGAGCTGCTGCACCAGGAAACGTTTCCCTTCGTTGCCGGCGAAATTAATCAGCGCATCATGATCTACGAGTTGGGTCGCACCTCATAAATCCAGATCCGTTTCGCAGGGGGATAGTGGATGGGAAGGATTGGAGGATGCTCTTGCCAGTTTTGGGTTCTTCCGGGAAAACTGGGGAAAGGTGCATGCTATCGCTAACGTGGAGGAGCGATGGCATTCAA